>VIQU02000067.1 GCA_010206225.2 Lachnospiraceae bacterium MD308
TGGCTGCACTGATCCAGTATCCGGATCAAGATGTCCAATACACTTACGTTTTGATTTCGGTTTTTTTGACTTTTTATCCCAGTATGAGACGTTTTCATAAACGTATGTGGTGCCATTTTTGTGTTTTAGATAGACCAGAGATGCCATGTTGATTCCCTCCAACATATGTATAATTTTCTGCTTTTATTATACCATTTATACATATGTTTGTAAAGGCAAAACACGGGTTAAACACCGATTTTATAAGGAATCTGGGGAATAAGCTTAAAACCTATGTATAACAATTTCGGGAGATTAGGGTTCAACATAATTGATATCATCATTATTTAAGAATACGGCAAATGGAGAAGGAAATACTTCACAATCTCCACCATGGACATCAATATAGTTTGCAATCTTTTGATTTAATTTACTTACAATCCTCTGATGTCTTGTACTTGGTGCCACAAGATAAAAAATCTGACCATCAATCAATTCTGCCCTCTCACCTTCTGGCAGCGCATAAATATCTTCTATTGTATAGGTTTCTTTATAAGCCTCTTCTTTTCTTACTACGTTCATTGGCTGCACCTCCTGTCTTTAGGGATATTATAGGGTATAATTTGTCTGAGTACAACTGGTTATTGTGGTTTTACTGAGAAAATAGCAATAGTATCCGACGCAAAGGTTTTAGCAATTTCACCTGTATCTAATAATTCCTTCATTGAATCTGTAAGATTACGTTCTATGCGCAATGCATGTTTTAAATTTGTGGTAGACATATTAAGTTCTTTTGCAATCTCATCAAGATTCAAGTGTCCAGATTGGACACTTGAATTTCTATTACCACCATGTTTATATCCTTTCAACTCAACATAAGTAGCAAGTGCTTTCCTATCTTTAGCTGGATCATTCTTTTCATATGGTTCCTATCAGAAAATGCTCAATTTCAAGGGTTTTTCATATTTTTGGGTGTGGAAGATAGCGTGTTTTCGTTTGGGCTGGTCACATAAAATTTATCACTATTTTATAGCATTATCAAGTAGTCTACGTATTATATCATAATCATGCATTTGTATTTGATAACCATAATTGTTTTCAAGAATAAATTTCCTAGCATCCCGAGTAAAATAAGACGTAGTAGCTAAAATACCCCCATTAACTCTATCTGTGTTGATTGTTCCGACAAGATTTCTTACTATTCCAACTCCAACATGCCTTTTAGCAGCATATTTTTTACATTCAACATAATAAATAAAATCTCCAAGTATCTCGGGTTTTCTTAGAATTATATCTTTTCCCCCATCTCTAGTTTTTTGTGTATGTTCCACATTATATCCCAATTTACTATAAATTTCTAACATAACCATTTCAAAATCAGTACCAGTTAATTGATAAAGTGCCTGTGGATTTTCTGAAAGGTACTTTAAAACTTGTTCATTAACTGGCGATAATGTAATAATTGTAGACTCTTTGTTATTTGTGAATTCTTCTGAATCTGGATTGAAAATTTCATTAACAATTTTAGTGTTTGCTTCTTTTTCTTCTATATCATCTTCCTCTATCTCATTCTGAGGGAAATATAAAAGATCATAATTTTTAAATACTTTTGAAACAACCTGTGCAGACTCGCGTATCAATTTCATATCAACATTTAATTGCTCTATCGGTTCTGTCAAACTTTTTAGTAATTTTTGAGTTTCATCTGCACGGAATATCCAAGAATTGTCCATAACCTTTGATAAACGTTCACTGATTGCTTGTGCTGTATAGAGGATTTCTTTACTAATACCCGTTTCCCTAATATAAAGTGGTCTAATAGAATCATTTAATTCGTCAATTTTTGATCGTAGTTTTTTTTAATCAATACTATTTTCATTTAATTGATTTATAGTTCTTTGAATTCGCATTATATCCTCGTACATATAACCTCCCAAAATATTATATTTCAATCCAAATATAAATTATCATATGTTTGTTCTATTTTCAACTATATATTGTGTTTATCTTTTCATATTCTCTATATATTGATCCTCACACACTCTCAATTTTCTACAGATTATCGAACAATATTTTTATTAATTGATAATTATTATCATTTACATTTAATCTAAACTAAACTAAAAACCTTTAAAATCAAAAATTCATTTTCCATTTACTACCAATTAAACCACTTCCAAATAAGCCTATTCCAAACTAACCAAAAAAGAAACAAAATAGTTTCTCGTGTCGAACCTCATACCGAACTAACTAAAACCTATCTTTTTAATAAATTATTACTCCCCATAAATCACAAAATATCCAAGAAAATCAATACTTTCCGCAATTTCCATACTCCATCTATCGAACTGACCTTAAAAACCACAATCTAAACTCCAAAATCATCCTTTCCCTTCAAAGGGAAATCGCCACAAACACCATATTTACAAGCTTTCCGGCACATTCCCATACATTTCTATCGAACACAATACTATTACAATTAAAAAAAGCCGTCCCATATTTGGGACAGTCTTATTATTTCACCTATGTAATAACAAAATCTCAAACCGCAATCTTTATATATTCATTTCCCGAAACCTCATATATAATATCCTTTTCCTTTCCAAAAAATGTCTCTTCAGAATCAGGATACCACACACGTATATTTCCGTCCGCTTCAATGATCCAACAATCATCCTCTAAAACAAAAAATTCATAATCACAAGATTCATCAGAAATAAAGGTATATTCTTTAAAGTAAAAATGCATACCATCTTTATCAATTGCGTTATCATCTTTGCGACATAATACTGGTTTGGGCGTATCATATTGAACCAAAATTTCCACCAGTTTTCCATCTCTCCTTATGTATTGCTTATTTTCAGCATTAATATAATCCCTTGCTTCTTTTGTCGTTGAAAAGAATTTAATCCCCTCATATATATAATCAGTTTCCTTTGTTTTTTTATTAGTAAAATAAAGCATAAATCCATTTTCCATTCCAGAACTATATTTGGCTGCTCTTACAGGTTTGCTTTGATATTTTTTTGAATTTTCTGTAAATACCGTATTAAGTTTAAAATTATGTATATTCATTTTCTCCAATCTCCTTTCCATCATTTGCAAATTTCATTAATTATTTCTTGTAGTAACCGTTCTCTCCCATCCTGCAAATAATACAGCTCACCATTAATCATTAATGGCTCTCTTTTTTCATGCGCTGCAATAACTTTTCTCCGATACAAATCAAGTCCGACAGCGACACCAACACAAAACGCTTCATTTTCTAGCAACTCATTCATGTTCATTACCTCCCATAATTTTTTATAATTGATAATAATTCTCATTTACTATTTTCCTATTCTTCACCACCTTCTTCCTCGTCTATTTCTGTCTGTTCATCTTCATCACAAGCTATTTCATCTAATTTCACATATCCATAACCAATTACTTTTATTGCTCTTGGAGAATTTCTACGCATTTCAATCCTTCTTTCTTCTTCCAGCTTACGTAACTGACAATATACGCTTGATGTAGATTTCAAACCGACTCCCACACAAATATCGCGCATTGTCGGCGCATACCCATATTCTTCTATGTATCTAAGAATAAAATTATATATTTTTTCCTTTGTTCTATTTTCCATGATTCAACCCTCCAATCATACACACTTCTTAAGTTTATATTCTCCATTTTCTCTTAAACATCCTTGTCAAACAAATTACACTTATATTTCCAGTTTCCTCTTAGCTCTAATCAATGTACTTTTGCTGATTCCCGTTACTTCTTCCACTTGTTTATATGAATGTGTTTCCAACAATTCTAACGCATGTGCAACTTGTTTTTTCCCATACTTAGGCGGTCTTCCCTCTCTGAAGTCTTCTCTTTGTCTTGCTATCGCTTTTCCTTCCTGTGTCCGTTCGACAATCATATCTCTCTCAAATTGTGCAAAGCTTAATAATATATTACGCATTAATATACTGACTGAAGAATTATCCAGTATGCCAAGATTAAGCACATTAACCTTCACATTTTTATCTACGAGCGTTGCAATAAGATTACTGGCTTGCGACACACTACGGGCAAAACGATCCAACTTGGTTACTATTAAAGTATCTCCATCCTGTATTTGATTTAACAGCTTATCCAGTTCAGGGCGTTCCAATTTGGTTCCCGTAAAGCTTTCTACATATATCTTCTCTGCTCCATTTTCTTTTAATTGCTTTTCCTGTGCTTCCAAGCTATTTCCATCTTTCGCCTGTCCCCTTGTACTGACTCTTGCATACCCATAAATCATAGAAAAACCTCCCTACTTTTGACACTAATATATGACACCGCTCTAACCCCTTGTTTTACTATTCTCCAAAATCAGTGTCATAACTTCAAAGAAATGACACCGATAATATATTTCTTGAGTTTTTCTATGCCATCATATATACTATCAGTGTAAAGGAGGCAATCATTATTAATATCGAAATCAAACAAAGAAGCAAAATAAAAGAATTTTCCAACAGACTGCATGATTCATTAGAGGATATACTATTTTCCATCGTTCAGAAACTTCCAGAAGCATTTATACCGGCTCCTCTTATGAATTGGCTAGATAGATATATCACCAAACGCATTCAGGAACTACAACAAAAAATTACCCGTCAGAAATGGGACTGCTGCCACCTCGAAAAAGCTATTGAAGAAATCCATGCAGAACAGGACAAAAAGAAAGCACCTTAGAAAGAGTTTTATTCTTTCCGTTGGTGCTTTACTGATTACATATTAAATTTTATCGTAATGTGTCCACATACGAATAATCTTTATCGTCCCTTGATATTCAACGCCATCAATGATAACCGGATCATTATATATCTGATAAACCAATCTATGTTGAATATTAATTCTTCTGGAATAATAACCGCTTAAATTCCCAACCAATCCCTCATATGGCGGTGGATTCTGAAAAGGATTTTCCGCTATAATATCTAACAATTTCTTTGCTTTTAAAACAAGCCCAGCCCCTTTTAACAATTTTTTATCTTTATCAGCCTGTTTACTAAATCTTATTATATACATTTACCATTCCTCATCCGGATCATAGATAGAACATTCTTCAAGCGGTTCTTTTCCTGCTTCAATAATACTTTCCGTCATACCTGGTATAGAGTTCAAGTATAGTGTCTCTTGGATAGTGTTCCAATCATCCTCCGAAATGAGAACGGCGTTTTTTCCACGATTATTTGTAATTGTAATTGGTTGACTACTGCTATTAACTTCGGATAATATTTGATATATATTTTCCCTTGCCTTTGTCACACTAATTGCCGTCATGATATCATCTCCTTTTCCCATATTATAACGTACGTTTATGCGTACGTCAATGGTTTTAATAAAAAGAAATAGCATCCCATGCCTAAAGTGAATGCTATTTCTTAATAAATAATTCAACTGAGGGCAATCGGAAATTCAATTCCGATCACTTTCTAAGTAGATTATACAGTGGAGGGCTTCTTCTTTAATCAGTCTGTAAATGTTCCTTCACTTTATCTAAAACTAAATTTGCTGTTTCTACTTGCTTATATGCTTCTTCTTTGGAAGCAATATAGAAATCATCATAATCGCTGTCTTCCTTAATCTGTTTAAGGATGCCTATATTTCTTCCTATCATTCTAGGAAAAACTCCTGTTGCAACATATTCCTTATTAAAATATCCTATTACATCCTTATGACGCTTAAAATCAACAGAATCAAGCGAAAGCACTGCTTTAATAGAGTAAAATACTGAATAATAAGAACGATTTATAGAATCCTTATAAAATTCATTATCAAAGCAATATCTAGATACTTTTAAGCTTTCTTCTGCCTGATTTAATCGGTAATCACTTAATTCTCTTTGTCTATTATCCATTCAGAACAATCCCCTCTCTTTGTACATTATCATAAAAGGGTAATGCCCCAAGCCAATAATTAAAATGTTCCTCATTTTTCACGATCACGTTTATATCTGCGTCATATTCCATCTGGAAATCAAACGCAAGATCATATATATCTGTTTTAATCCTACGAATCTCTTCATCTGTAAGGGTAGTCAATATCATAATATCAATATCTGAATTTTCCTTATAATCACCTCTGGCATAGGAACCATACAAAATAATCTTAGTAAGCTTATCGCCAAGAATATCTTTTACCTGCGTTGAAAAGTTTAATAATATATCATGAGTATTCACTATTTATCACACCCTTTCCGCTGTATATTAATAGTATAACAGTTCTCCGCATTTTAAACAATCCAAATAAAAATAATGGGAACAGATTATTCCGTCCCCATGTAATATTTTTATTCAGTTCAAATAGGAGTATCACCGTATCCTTTAATGATCTCGCCTATTTCGTCCTTTTTTGCGTGCATTAGCTCTACGGCCATATTATTAAGCTTATCATTCCCTATATCCATCTTAACAATGGATGCAAGAAGAATTTCCACCATAAAATATATGTTATTATAAACAGCACCTAATAAGCTTCCATCTTCCGGCATTTCCGTTCCACAGATCAGCTTGTTTATTTCACTGATTTTTGCCGTTGCTTCATTTGCATATTCAAGAAATGCAAGAACTGTTTGTCCTGTATACCGTTCTGTCATTTTAGTTCTCCCCTTTCTGATCAATAACTGATTTGTCTCATCGCATATTTTCCGTATGTAGCATAACCACACCTGTTATCTGAACGCTCTCCATTTATCCGCTTAAAATATTCGTCCAAACTGAATAAGTATGATCTACTCAATAAACGAATACATTTTCCGTCTTTTAGCACTGTTGTTTCCGCTACTACAATGGTATTTGTCAATGTAAGATTGTTCCTGATGATATTTTCCAATGCATTGCGTAAATTTCCATACGTAGTATTAACGTAATGCTTTGTGCCTTTATTTCCATCGTTCACAAAAAATATGATCCTGTATGAAAAACGGTCTTCAATCATATTATGAGCCGTACAGCCACGGTCAATATCTCTAAGAATGTCCGATATCGTGTACATGTTCTTTCCCTCACTTTCTCAATTAATTGGCAGGTTGGGGGATTTTTCCATCCCCCTATCCCTATGCAACTTTCTTGATTTCTTCCGCATACCGCCCTATTAATGCTGTCAAATGGTCAATTTTTCCGTGTATAACATTTACATCGGTTGATGATTTGTTAAGATTCCAATCATCCCAAATTTTACCGTCAACCTCTGTCTTATTTCCGCCATTCACGAACCATTTAAGAAATCCGCTGAAATCTTCATCTTTCCGCCCTGATTCTACAAAAGCCTTAAATGCTGGTATAAAAATGTGTGCATTTTTAGAATCGAATAATGCTTTGATTTCCGTTGAATTTTCCAATGAAGCGGTCAACCTTGTCAGCAGGTCGTTAACGCTCTCGAAATCGTAAAGAGTAGCGTTTTCGTTTAACCATTTAAACCCCTGTTTTAAGTCTTTCTTGTATTTATCAGGATAATTACAGAGTAAAACCATATTTCCCGCGATCCGCTCAAATTTTCCATTTACCTTATCTTTTTTACTGCCTGAATATACATCTAGGAAAAACTTGTTTTCTGTTATCCGCCTTACATCTGAAGCAAAATTTTCAAGAAATGTGAATGCTCTCTGATAGGAGTTCATGGGTTTATGGTTGTTAAATTTCCGCACCAACTTAGAGATTTCCATTGTATCGCAATCCTGATGTATGACAACCTCAATCTGATATTGGTCAAATCTGTCCCGTAATTCTTCTGGCAACTGGTCATATGTCTTGTTGCGGATGTCGCACTGTACAGATTCCCACATAATTTCGTTGTCGGCATCCCTTTTAGCGTTTCCATTCTCGTCTAATATTTTCCGCTGATACGTGATCATAGGCTCATCAATGTTTTGCGTTATTCTTGTCGCCCCATATTTGAATAAGGAAAGCGAACTTGAACGCTGAAGGCCGTCAATGATCCACTGTCTTGTAATTCCGTTTATAGTTGTTTCCTCACCTAAAATAATCGGCGGTATATAGTTGTCTGTCAGGACTGTTGCTATCAATTCATTTACCATATTATGATTCCACTGACCAGACAATCTCTGACACTCCTGATCCGTGCGGATTGTTTCGGCTTTCATCAACTTAAGGTACTGGTCAAGGCTGTAAGTCTGTTTTCTGATCTTCATAATATTTTCCTCCTAAAATAATATTTTTACGTTTTCATAGCTTCTTATGATCTGCATGTTATTCGTGTATTGCCGTTCCGATATGTCCAATATCTGCCGTATCTCATAGGCTTCATATCCATCCATTAAAAGATTAAGAATATTTATCTGCTGACTTGATAATTTTGAGATATACCGCTGTATTTTATCCTGATACTGTTCTCTTTCCTGTCGCTTTAGAACTTCCTCGAATGTATCAAAGTCAGATGGTACAACTTCCATTAAACTGCCCGTGTCTTCATCCTCATTTACCGCATCTAATGAAGTTGCAAGCTGATTTAATACCCTTTTATGTCTATGCCTATGTGCTATTTCCGTCTTAAATTTCTTTTGCAAACAAGTATGCAGGAATCCATCAAAGCAAACGCCCATATCAGGATCATAAGAATTATAAGCTTTCCACAACGTCAAGTTTGCAAGTGAATAAAAATCGTCATAGTCAGCATTTGACAATGGTTCATTGAACTTCATGAAGATTGACCGTGATACCTTCTTTAACAGTTTCATATCGTTTTCACAATATGGCTGTAATAATGCCAAGTCTTTGCTATTCATTTTTTTACCCCTTTCCTCTTAGTGAATCCATAGAAATATTGATAATTACTTTCAATGCGCTATTGAAAAATAGGTGTGTAGGGAGTCGAACCCTACAAAAACCATTCACCTTGTTTTTATGTACCGTTGCTTATGCTTTGCTTGCTTTTACCAGCTTACGATCATCAACCCATTTGACCGAACCGCCTTTAAATTTGGGATTGGGCTGTAATACTGCTGATCGTCCTATCTCCCTGACAACTCCCTTTTCTGTTTTAATGGCGAAATTTACGGTCTGTTTCTTCATGGTGCATACCTCCTTTCTTTTGACTACCTCCCACCGTTGCCGATGGGAACGCTCACGGCTTAAAGCCCTTTTTATAGTTGCCGTGACAACTGTGCTATTTAACTGATTGTGCAAGTTTTACAGTCACTCGCTCTATAGGAACCTGTTTTAAATATTTGTTATAGATTTCTTCACCATCCTCTTCACCGGCGATAAATGCATCCTTATCAAACAATGGTCTTAAATATGGAGTAAAGAGAACTGTTAAACCTGCAACTGTAAGTTCGTTCTTTTGCCGTTTCTTCATGTATGAAGATGTTTCGCTTTTTAGTTGCTTAATCTCTTTGTCTAAAGCGTCCATCTCTTTTTTCTTTTTGGCTTTCTTTTGTTCTAATTCAAAGATTTTTTCTGATATTGTTTGAAGTTCTTTCATATTTGTACACATATCCTCTTATCTCCTTTTCTTTTTTATTGGCAACCCTTGAAGAATCTTCTGGACTATTATCTACTCTCGGGCGATTCACCAGTATATTGCTTCAAGTTTGTGAGTGCTTTCGGCTTACTCGGTTGCATTATGTTGTAGGATGTTCTATTATCCCGATCCCCATCTTGGGGATTTCGTCGGCTTTCTCCGGTACTCATCAGGGGATTTTAACTAAATCATATTTGACAATTGTATAAGCTGTGCGACTGATAAATAATTAATTGCTACATTGCCGTCTCTGTCGTAGATTTCATACAGATCATTGTTTGGTGCTGTCATGTTGGAAACGTAATATTCTTTTTTGTATAGCTTTTCTTCTGCTTCTTTTATTTCTTTTTCAAATAACATATTGTTTACCTGCCTTTCGTGTAATTGTTTGTTTTATGCGTTTAATAACTGATACTGTACTAATCCATTGAGGAATGCGATACATTCTCTCTTTGTGCCGTTAAAAATATTTTCGCCGTTTAGTCTTAAATACTCATATCCGTTGCAAGACTGATTTGTAATGTTGGTATTAAGTATTTCATTTGTGTATGTAATCTTGTCGTTGAGCATTTTTATAGTTGTATGTGTCATGTGTGATACCTCCTTTTATTTGGTCGTTGCGTTGATTCTTAAATCTTATTTAGTGGCAACCTCTGTATCACTTGCGTGTCTATTGCCTTCGTAATCGTCGGCTCGGTTGCTGTAGGTCTGTGGAATTATTTACCACAATGGCTAATTTGCTTTGAAGCTACACTCTTATTTCAAGTGATTAGCCTATATCGGATTTTCACCTTGCAAGTATTCAGCCGCTTGCAATCGCTGTTTTCGGAACTTAAGCCCCCGATAACCGGGCTGTTTGGTCTGTTTTGTTTGACCTTGTAAGTGTATTATAATTCATCTTGTACAAGATGTAAATATGTAATCTTGTACAAGAATATGATTTTCTTTTTGTTTATCTTGTACAAGATTTATAAATACAAAAAAATAAAGCCATATTTCAACGGCTTTAAATTCTTATATTTATCTATCTAATTTCTCATTTATAGCGTCAACAACAAACGAGTTCAAGCTTTTATATCCTCTTTTCTTTGCTTGTTCGTCAATAAAATGTTTTTGTCCCTTGGGAACATTAACTATAATCCTATCATATTTTTCTTTTTGAAAATCGTTTTTATATTTCGTAGCATCAAATTTATTTTTTTCATTATCCATTGTTACACCTCCAACATAATCTATTATTATTCAACAATTATTCTTTTCTCTGTTTATTCTTATAATATCACAAAATATTCACATTCTCAATAATTATGTACAAGATGTATAATTCTTAGTTGTAAATCTTGTACAAGATGTATATTGATATTCTTGTACAAGATGTTATAATTATACTCAACACCAAAACAAATCAACAAACAAAGCACCTTGATAATTTCATAGACTTTACATCCCCCATGTGATATACTTACTACTACAAAGATAACGGAATCACGGAAAAGGGAGTGATCGAATGGCATTGACTAATGAAGATTTATTAGCAATCTCTCAGCTATTGGATGTTAAATTAAAAGCTGAATTAAAATCAGAGTTACAACCTTTAAAAGATGACATCAGAGATATTAAATTACATCTTGAAAATGTCACC
Organism: Lachnospiraceae bacterium MD308; assembly: GCA_010206225.2. Classification (GTDB taxonomy): domain Bacteria; phylum Bacillota; class Clostridia; order Lachnospirales; family Lachnospiraceae; genus MD308. The sequence goes on from VIQU02000067.1 coordinate 11,123, forward strand.
GACAAGAATATCCAGCTATTAGCTGAAAATTATGTACCGGCTGCAAAACGCTACGAAAAAGCCGTTCCTGAAATACAGGCAATGCAAGCCGACATTGAAATTCTTAAAAAGGTTGTGACAGACCACAGCGAAAAGCTACAAAAGATTTCATAACAACTGCATACTCATATCACTAAAGGATGTAAAGTCTATTGAATTATCAAGGGCTTTACATCTTTTTTATTTATGGAGGTTGAGTAATGAAAACATATTTCAGTAATGTACAGACATTAGACGAACTCAGGAAACAATACAGGGACTTGCTAAAGAAGTATCACCCTGATAACGGCGGCTCAGAAGAAGAAACGAAAGCAATCAATGTCGAGTATGAAAGATTATTCAAGGCATTAAAGGATAAGCATACAAGACAGCAGGACAACACAGCGGGCAATAAGACAGACAGCAAGACATCATATGACAATATGCGGTACAACTTTGAAGAGGATGAGCTATTAAGGGAAATGCTGCAAAAGGTCATTCACCTATCAGACATCACAATTGAAATTATAGGAAACTGGTTATGGATTAGCGGTAACACATACCCGTATAGAAAAGAACTGAAAGACCTTGGTTTCAAGTTTGCAGGTCAGAAAAAATCATGGTACTGGCATTCAGACGCATTCAAGAAAAGAAGCCGCAAGAAATTAAGTATGGACGATATCAGGAATTATTATGGCAGTACAGAAGTAGAAACAGACGCGCGGAAACGAATTGGGGCATAGAACTTATAAAGGGTGTGGCTAATAGGTTGCACCCTCACAATATATTAACAGTAAAGGAGATTGAAAGATGAAAAACAGAATGGTTAAAATGATCATGGCAACTATGACAACCTAATCTCCCGAAATTGTTATACATAGGTTTTAAGCTTATTCCCCAGATTCCTTATAAAATCGGTGTTTAACCCGTGTTTTGCCTTTACAAACATATGTATAAATGGTATAATAAAAGCAGAAAATTATACATATGTTGGAGGGAATCAACATGGCATCTCTGGTCTATCTAAAACACAAAAATGGCACCACATACGTTTATGAAAACGTCTCATACTGGGATAAAAAGTCAAAAAAACCGAAATCAAAACGTAAGTGTATTGGACATCTTGATCCGGATACTGGATCAGTGCAGC
>VIQU02000068.1 GCA_010206225.2 Lachnospiraceae bacterium MD308
GAACTTTTGGTATTTAGGGCTGTGGAGTTCATCGTGAGCCCACTGCTTAAGAGGAATGTATCTGCAAATAAAAAGAATGAGCCAGCAAATTTGCTGATATTGTTCTTGAATGATTTTAAGTAAATATAGTATAATGTTATCCATAAAGCAATGATTTACCTTTCGTATTTTGTTGAGTGTGGTGCTTACATTATACACGAAAATAGGGGATCATTGCTTTTTTAGTTGTAAAAAGCTAAAAATTCCCTGAAAACATGAGGTTTTTAAGAAAAATAGGATTGTAATACTTTACAATACCGCCATGTACTAGGAGGTATAAAAATGAAAAAATTAGTAAAGACAGAAAAGACAATGTGTAATACTGTTCAGGCCTATGCAAGTTGTAGTTGTGGATGTAGTTGTAAGTGTGGAACGTTAAATCCGCTGTATTTTGCTGCAAGAGCTGGGATGAAAGATAGTGCATCAAGCAAAGGGAAAAAATCATAATAAGATAGTATTGATAGTGGGTTGAGTTTTTCAATCCACTATCATATTGAATATTGTTGTATAGGAGTTAAAATATGGATAATAAGATATACTTTACGAACATTGTTAAATTAATAAAACCCTATATGAAACATATAGTCTCAGTGTCATTATTACTGTTTGTTACTATGGTTTTAAATCTTTTTCTTCCTATTGTACAAAAAAAAATAATAGACGATGCAATTATGAAAAGAAATATACGATTGCTCATGTATTTGATATTTCTTACTTGCTTTTTGTGTATACTTATTGCCTTAGTATCTTATATTTGCTCAATAATACAATTACATATTAATTTTAATTTAAACGAAAGATTACAACTTCAAGCAATTGAGCATGCGTTTAGATTAAAATATAAATATATACAAGACCAAGGAATTTTTAAAATATGTAAAGATGCAGATATATGTATCGAAAATATTTGCCAATTAACAGATGGAACAATATTTTCTTTGATATTACAGATTTTTCAATTTGTTGGAATCATTGTGTCATTGCTAATAATTAATTGGAAATTAACACTATTGGGATTTTTGATATTGCCATGTAGGGCAATGATTTCAACCTTTATAAGTAAAAAAATGGGTCAATATTCAGATGAAAATATTAGAAATCATCAAAAACTTCATAAATGGGAAGATGATGCTTTTACTTCAGTTTATGATATAAAATTATGGAATATTTATTCAAAAAAAACTTGTGAATACAAAAAATTGCTACGAAATAGAAATAAGAATGTTGAGAAAATGGAAAGGTTAAACTCTTTAGACCAACTATTAGGAATGGCATTGAATAATATATCGTATAACTTTATATATTTCGTAGCAGCATTACTGATTTGGAAAGAAAATATTACGTTGGGAGGATTATTAGTATTTACTACTTATTTCAATTACTTATTAGAACCTATAAATTTGTTCTCAACTTTGAGTATAATGTTAGCTGATGTGAAGCCATCAATAGAAAATTGGACAGATTTTATGGAATTGGAAGAAGAAGGGTCTGCTTCTAAAGGAGCTATAATTGATAATCTTGAAAGACCATTATGTATAGAATTTGAGAATATTTCCTATTCATATGGAAAAAGAATGATATTTGAAAATGTAAATCTGTCATTTAATGAAGGAGAGAATATTGCAATAGTTGGAGAAAATGGTTCTGGAAAGACTACGTTTATTAATTTGTTATTGGCATTTTTGAAACCTGATACCGGAACGATTAAATTGAATGGGAAAGATGTTTTTTCAATAGACATTGATAGTTACAGAGAAGTATTCGGTGTTGTCATGCAAAACCCGACATTATTTGATGCATCTATTTTAGATAATTTATCATTGTTTGGAAAGAATGTGCTTCCACAAAATATAACCGGATTACCATTACTTGATTTCATTAATAAATTGCAAGAAAAATCGCAGAGCAGAGTAGGTAATAAGTCGGGGTATTTATCGGGAGGAGAAAAGCAGAAAATAGCATTTATGCGTACTATTTTTGCCAAGAAAAAAATATTGATTTTAGATGAACCTACTTCAAATTATGATAAAAATTCTGAAGAAATATTTAATTCAATATTATTGGATAAAAATAATTCTGCGATTTCAATAGTAATAACACACAATCCTGAAATAATAGAGAAAATGGATCGGGTAATTTGTATTAAGGATCAAGGGATTAAAATTTACAATAAAACAGCAGATTACTTTTCTGAATGTGTTTATAATTAAAAATAATTTGGGAGGATACATTTATGTTACCAATTTTTAAAACATTAAAAACATATAATAAATATTACGTTTATGATCGAAACTGTAATGCTATTATAAGTGTTAAAAAGCCGGAGTACGAGGAATTACAAAAGGTTGAAAAAGGGATTCTTGAACCTGAGGATTCACAGACAATAAAATATTATCAAAAAAAAGGATATTTGAAAAATAATCAAGTCACAGAAATTGAACATCCAAGTACATGTTATGTGGATTATTTGATTTCACATAATGTAGAGCAAGTAACATTGCAAGTAACACAACGATGTAATTTAAGGTGTTCATATTGTATATACTCAGGAAAACATGAGAATAGAACTCACAGCACGCTGGATATGTCATTTGAACAAGCGAAAAACATTATTGATTTTGGATTAAAAAGATCTAATGAATCAAAAGTTTTTTTAATCGGGTTCTATGGAGGAGAACCACTTTTAAACTTTGATTTGATAAAGCAATGTGTTTATTATGTGGAAAATGTAGCCAGAGATCGTAAAATCCAATTTTCTATGACAACGAATGGAACATTGCTGACGTTAGATAAAGTGGAATATTTATATGAAAAAAACTTTGATATTTTAGTCAGCCTGGATGGATCAAAGGAAGAACATAATCTTAATCGTGTGTTTCAAAATGGAATGGGATCATTTGATATTATTATGGATAATCTTACAAAAATAAAATCTATGTTTCCCGATTATTTTGAAAAAATTACTTATAATTGTGTGGTGAATCCTAATCATAATTTTGAACATATCAAAAGATACTTTGATAATTACAGTATTATAGGACGGTCAAATGTGATGTATCAGGCTGTTGATTTGCCAGATAATGAGAAAGTGAATTTGGCAGATAGTTACTATCAAATACAAGCATTTGAATATTTAAAAATGTTATTATATATGATAGAAAAATTACCGTCAGAAAGTGTTGCGCCTTACATGTGGTCCAGTGTGGAGAATTTAATGAAAACATATGATAAGCTAAATATGCACAGTGAGTTAATAGGGAAATATCATCATTCAGGACCATGTATTCCAGGGATGAGACGTCCATTTTTTAACTGCCAGGGAAATATATATCCTTGTGAACGAGTATCAGAATTATCTGGGATAATGAAGATTGGCAGTTTGGATAAAGGATATGATACAGATAAAGTTAAATCGATATTAAATATAGGAAAAGTAACAGAAGATAAGTGTTTGCATTGTTGGGCATTGTTATATTGTGTTCAGTGTGCAAAGGATGCTGATGGAGTAGATCATATTTCACGAACAGAGAAATTGAAACATTGTAGTAATTCGAGGTATGAAGCTGAAGATGAACTGCTTGAAATGTGTGTATTAAAAGAATTTAATTGTAAATTTGATGTAAGAGAAAGAAACTATGAATAGGGGGATTAATTATGAATAAATTGGCTGTTTATCCATTTGATTATCATTCAAGAGAGTTGGCTTGTTATTCTGAACTTATAACTAATTATCAAATTTCTGCTTTAATAATAAAAGATAAATTTAATACGCCTTCAATTATAAATGTTGATGAAAGTCTTTTGACATATGATTATAAGGAAGCAATTATCAATGCAGATGTTCTTTTACTTGTAGATGATTTGACGCAAGATTTCGGGAAACATTATTTGAGAATGATAGAATGTGCTCAGGAAAATAGTACAAAGATAATGTTTACACGAAAACTGTGGGAAGGGCTAAATTCATTTGAAAAGATTAGAGGATTGCCGGAGGATAGGTTTACAATATTAGAAAATATCGTAGATACTAGTTGTGATAAATCAAAAAATATGAATACTTTATTAAAAATAGATATTCCAATAATTACAGTTATGGGGATGGGAGATTATTGCAATAAATTTCAATGTGAATTAGAGTTGCGTAAATTTTTTGTGGAAAAGGGATACCAAATATTACAATTGGGATCAAAGGCGATTGCACCAATTTTAGGGTTTAAAGAAATCCCTTCGTTTGTAATGGATAAATCATTACCGTTTATAGAAAGAGTGATAAAATTTAACCGTTATATTGTAGCTGAGATTAAAAGAAATCCAGTGGATTTAATTGTGGTTGGGATTCCAGATTCTATATTGCCATATAACAATAATATAATAAATGGTTTGGGTGAGACCTCGCTTATAATTACTGCTGCGCTAAATATAGATGCATCAATTATATGCATCTATAATCAGAATAGGATTGATTCTAGATATATAGAACACCTAAAGGCGTGCAGTAAGTACCGTTTTAATACGCCGGTTTCGTTTATAAATGTATCAGGTACTGTTGCCATGCAGCAAGATGATCCATATTCTTTAAATTTTTGGCATGTTGGTAAGCCGTTATGTAGTTTAGAGAAGATTAATGAACAATTTGATGAAACTAAACTATTCTCTATTTCTGATTTAGATAGCAGGAATAAACTAATGGAAATGATATACAAAAATTTTACAGATGCTATAGATGTTTTTTAGTAGGAGAGAAGCTATGGAAATAAAAAATATAGAAAATCAATTGAAACAAATCGTATGTGACATATTAAGCGTTGAAAATTACGATGTTATGAAAAATTTATTGGGGCCTATGGGGGCATATGAGCTTTTATATGTTATTGATTTTATCGAAAATATATACGGCATCACAGCAAAAAATCTTTTTGAGGATTTGTGTTACACAGATATGACTATTAAGGCTTTGTCAAGTAAAATCGAGGGCATTCTCGTCCATGAAGAATAAAAAGAAAAAGGTAATTAGAACCGTAATTATCGATGATGGATTTGATTGGCATGTGGCTAATAAATATGGAAATGCTATCAGTCAATTTTTTGAAGTAAAAAACAAGAAAGTACTAAGGGAAGAAAATGTTGAAGAAATGTATCTTTCGTCACATGGAACAAATTGTTTTGCAATATATGCTGAAACAGTAAAAGCTCTATCTCAATATCATGTGTTTTCAATTAAGATTATTGATCTAAATACAAGATTAGCATCCATTGAATCTTTGGAAAGTGCATTGGAATGGTGTCTTGCAAATAAAATAGACATTATTTCTATCAGTCTTGGTACAAAACATTATCAGGATTTTTACCATTTACAAATGTTGATTGATGCATTAGTAAATCAGGGGACAATAATTATTTGTGCACATAGTAATGATAACCAGATTTCATATCCAGCTTCATGCAAAAACGTGTTGGGAGTTAGATGTGATTATACAGGAAACATACTAAACCAGGGTGAATTTTTGTTACAAGAAAATGGCTTATCTAAAATTGATATTATTAGTTGTTGCGAATACCCTGAAGTAGAACAATTATTGGATGGAGATAAAATTGCCAATTATAACAGTTATGCAGCTCCTTTTATAGCAGGGCTTGTCCATCATGCAATGAATGAGGGCAATCATACTATTCCTGAAATAATAGCTTATTTGATTAAAAGGAGAAAAGAATATAATAATTTTAGCATGTGGAAATTTTTGTATAATGCAATAAATATCCCAAATGTTATTGATATTCCGATAGTAGGAGTTATTTCTAGTGGTGATGGATCAATAATTACGGAGATATGTGAATTGTGTCGTGAGTTTATATGCCAAAAATACAATACATATTTAATTTGTTTTGATGAGAAAGAAGACTATTACATATTTTCTAGAAATCAATTATACATTTTTGGAATCAAGGATTTATCAGAAATGATTCGCTTTATATACAGCTATACACAAGCGAATATAATTTTTGTTCAAATGAATATTAATGAAATATGCGATAATTCTGTTCAAATTGACTTACTATTAACAGATACAGATTATGAAACAACTGTTCCTAAGTTAAAAATTGGGAAAGGAAAAGAATTAGTTGAACAAATAAAAAATATGTTTGCTTAAAATCTTTGTTTTTTATGAAAAATTACTGATACAAAATGATGTGGTGATGTGGTTAAAGAAAGGAAATTAAGTATGTTATTACATGTAGAAAATTTAAGGAAAATTTATGGTACGAAATATAATCCGACGGTAGCATTGGATGGTATTGATTTTTTTGTTGATGAAGGTGAATTTGTAGGAATCATGGGTGCATCCGGATCCGGGAAATCAACTTTATTAAATTGCATATCAACAATAGACATGCCTTCTGAGGGGAAAATTGTATTGGATGGAAAGGATGTATCAAAATTAAAAGATTCAGAAACAGCAGCGTTTAGACGTAACAATTTGGGCTTTATATTTCAGGAATCTAAGTTACTGGATACCTTGACGGTAGAAGAAAATATCTTCCTGCCATTAACTATACAAAGGAAACAGTATGATATTCATAATAAGGTAAAAAAAATTGTTGAACAATTAGGGATTGATGATATATTGATGAAGTTTCCTTATGAAATATCTGGAGGTCAAAAACAGAGGTGTGCAGCAGCCAGGGCAATCATTGCCAATCCCAAATTGATTTTAGCAGATGAACCGACAGGAGCGTTAGATTCAGCAGCAGCAAATTCTTTGATGCTTACGTTAGAAAAGTTAAATAAAACGAATTTATCGACAATTTTACTTGTAACACATGATCCTATATCTGCTAGTTTTACAAACAGAGTATTGTTTTTAAAAGATGGAAAAATATTTCATGAAATTATGAAAGGGGAAAAAAATAATATTGATTTTTATAATGATATAGTTAATGTTTTGTCTTTTTTAGGAGGGAGGGGAAACTAGTGTTAATAAAATTGTCATTGCGAAATAGCAGACATCAGCTAAAAGAATATGGCATTTATATCATAACTATGATAATTTCAGTTTGTTTATTGTATTGCTTTAATTCTTTTGTGTTTTCAGAAATGTTTCAAAAAGTTGTTGCGCTTTTTTCTATATCAGGCAGTAGTGGGATGAAGATAATTGTCGTTTTTTATTCAACAATTATGGTCTTTATTATTGGATGGTTGATCAGTTATATGTTGAATTTTATGTTGCGAAAAAGAAGCGCTGAATTCGGAACATATTTATTGTTGGGGATGGAAAAACGACAGATTGTAGAATTGTATATTTTGGAAAATAGTATTCTTGGTGTAATATCCTTATTTGGAGGATTGATATTAGGTATTGGAATTACTAATATATTTAATTTTTTTGCGAAAAAGATATCTGAAGGAATTGTCATTGTATTAAACGGTTTTTCGTATAATGCCTTTTTTTTAACTTTGTTATATTTTGTTGTGCTTTTTGGAGTATTAACTATTTCTGTAGGTATAAAAATAAGAAAATTAAAGCTCATAACATTAATAAACTATGAAAGATTTAATGAAGCTCCTGGTATGAAAGATTTAAAGAAAGGAGTAGTATTATTTGTTTTATCATTATTAGGTGGGATATCAAGTATATTTGTTTTGTATAAACAACCTTTGGAGGAATCCAATAATAATTTAATTCTAGGATGTAGTTTTGTTATTATATGTTTATTTTTACTTTATTATGGGATATGTCCGTTTATTTTTTTGTGTGTCAAAAGGAGTAAAAGTTGGAAGTATAAGAGCGGGAATATTTTTTTGTTTCGTAATTTTGCTAACAGAATTAATAAAATTACAATTCAACTGGGGTTAGCGTCCAGTGCATTGGTATTTTCATTACTTTTCCTGAGTACAGGAATTTCATATGGAAATAACGTCATGGAATTGCTGCAGCTTAATCCATTTGATGTAGTGATTTTACATAAAGGGGAAAAGACCTCGCTTAGACCTTATTATGAGTATTTAGAAAAAGAAAAATTAATTGATGATAGTTGTCTATATAATTTATACACCACTAATAGAACAGCTATTATGTCGATTAGAAATGAAGAGTTAGATGAATACTTTAAGCGGGAAGGTATTAATATTGAAGCTAAAGAATATTTGTATGATGAAAACAAGTGGGATATGTATATTAAATATAGTGATTATAATTCGTTAAGAGATATGCTGGGGTATAAGCCTGTTAAAATGTCAGATGATGAATTTATGATACATTGTATGCCATATCTTAGTAAAGGCATTCAAGAGCAGGTATCACAAAAGAAGGTGGACGTGAGTTCGTTGAAATTTATTGGGATTAGAGATGAGGAGTTTCAACAGTATGATGGGTATGGAAATGGGCAAGAAGTTTTAATTGTAGTTCCAGACGAATATGTGGATAAATTACAACTTGCATATAGTATGCTGGCAGCTGACTTAACAGCATCTGTTAAAATTTCTGATTTGGAGAAATTTGTTTTAAAGTTTGATTCATTAGAGGTGATGGAAACAAACATAATTGAAGGGACAGAAGACTCTATGACAAAACTGTCTGCAAAGAAGGGAGTAGATTACTTAAATGGCAGATATGTTCTTTTAGCAACGAAAGTGCAAATAGTGCTGGCAGCATCATTATGTTTTTTAGGAACGATTATGAGTATGATAGCTTGTTTTGTTTTGGCTATACATTTTCTAAGTGACAATCTTATTGCCAGGCAGCGTTATGCTGTTTTGAATATTCTGGGTTATGATAAGAAAATGCTTTTAAAGTTATTTGAAAAGTATATATTTGCATACTATTTATTGCCGATTGTGCCGGCACTTATATTAGGAGTAGGGATGGCCTATGTAACTGTTGCTCAGGTTACAAAAGATTTTTTTATAATACCTGTGTTTACAGAAACGTTGGGAATTACATTAAATATTTTGGGAGTATCCGTGCTGTTGATTATAATGTCATTTATAATGTATGCTGTTATTACTTATTTGCTTTCTAGAAAAGAGGTATTTACGTAAATCAGTTTCCGATGTATTGCAGATTACTGTATACTACACCATTAATATGTTAGGAGGAGATGTTATGGAGATAGTAAAAGCGGTTGGATTAAAAAAATATTATATTACGGAAACCTACGAAGTCCGTGCCCTTGACGATGTATCCCTGTCCATTGCGGACGGGGAATTTTTGGCAGTCGTGGGTACTTCCGGGAGCGGCAAGACGACGCTCCTTAACATGCTCGGGGGACTTGACGTGCCGACGGAGGGCGGCGTGTGGATCCGGGGCAGTAGCCTTAAGGACATGGAACCGGAGGAGCGGACAATCTTTCGGCGCAGGAATATCGGGTTCGTGTTCCAGCAGTACAATCTGGTTCCGGTGTTGAGTGTCTATGAAAATATCGTGCTGCCCTTAAGGCTTGACGGCACCAGGATCGATGAGGAGCTGCTTGGAGAGGTGGCGGAAAGCCTGGGAATCATAGAAAAGCTTGAACGGCTGCCCCAGACGCTGTCCGGCGGGCAGCAGCAGAGGGCGGCGATTGCCCGGGCGCTTATGGCAAAGCCGGCGCTTATCTTAGCGGACGAGCCGACCGGGAACCTTGACTCTGCGACCAGCATGGAGGTGACAGGACTTCTTAGGTCGTGTGCAGAGCGTTTTCACCAGACGATGGTGGTGGTGACCCATCAGGAGGAAGTGGCGCAGATGGCGGACCTCATCGTGCGGCTTGAGGATGGCAGGATATGTGAAAGGGGGGAGAGGTAATGGAGAGAAAAAGAGGTACCCCGAATGACAATCGGGCGGTGATCCGGATGTTGGCGTTAGAGATTGGACGGAGCAACCAGGGGAGGAACCGGATACTGGCGGGGGCGGTCTGCGCGTGCATTGTCACGCTGACGGTGGTATTCGGCATTTCTCTGGGGAAGATGAGGGCAGAGTATACGCAGGCGGTGCGGGCGGTCGGGACGAGGGCATCTGCCCGCATAGAGCGCGCGGACCGTAAGCAGTATGAGAAGGTGCGCGCCCTTGGGTATGTAAAGCATGTGGGGAGGAGTATGTTGGCCGGAGAAGGGTTTGTGGCAGGCGGGGTGACCCAGACGGAGCAAGAAGATAGCGCAGCCGCAGCGACTCAGGCAGGTCAGGAAGACGGCACAGCCGCGGCGGACAGTGAACAGCGCGTCTGTATGATCCAGTGGCTTGACGAGCAGGCATGGGAAGAGATCGTAAAACCGGCTTATACAAATATCACCGGGCATTATCCGGCGAAGGGGCAGGAGTTGATGTTGCCGGTGAAAGCATTGGAGACCCTTGGGATTTCGGAGCCGGAGATTGGAATGAAGATCTCCCTTAAGGTGAATGTGGGGCTTTTCCGTACCGTTAAGGAGGAGTTTTCCCTGTGCGGCTGGTATACGGACTATATGGAGGAACGCCCGGGACTTGCTTTCGGCTACATTTCGGAGAAAAAATTAAGGAGCTGGGGCTTTGATCTGGAGGAACCGGATATGCTGATCTGTCCGTCGGACGGCATGGACTGGCGGGAGGTACAACAGCGGCTTTATGCGGACGTGCCGGGGGAGATCAGGCTTTCCGTGCAAAATACGGCTGCCTACGATGCGGTGCGCTTGACGGCGGGCGGATACGATACGGCGGCGTTAGGCGCGGTCGTGGTTCTCGGCGGCATGTTCTTCCTGATCTATAATGTGCTGGGGATTTCTCTGGCGAGCGATATCCGGCAACTGGGGCTTTTGAACACCATTGGCGCTACGGGAAAGCAGCTCAGGAAGGTTTATCTGCGGCAGATTCTAAGTGCGGCAGGATTTGGAGCGGCAGCAGGGACGGCGGTATCTTCGGTGGTCTTGGGCGTGGTGATTCCAGGAATTTTAGGGAAACAGTATGCGGACTGCTTTGAAGGCACTGGGGAGATCAAGGTATTTTACGGGAGGATCCTTGCCGTGGCGGCAGCCTCTGCAGTACTTCTTACGGCGGCGGTGTCCGCCCGGGTGATCTATCGCGCGGTAAATATGTCCTGCGTGGAAAGCATCGGCTATACGGGACTAAAACCCGGAAAGAAAAGGAAGGGAGAAGATGCGCTGGGCAGGACGCGGGAAGAGAGACGCCAGATGCGGCATAGAAAGCGGAGTGCGAAAGAGCGGATGCTTTATCTGGCGCGGCAGAAAAAGCGGAGTGCGAAAAGGGAGATCCTTTATCTGGCGCGGCAGAATGTGCTGCGGTATAAGGGGAGATTTGTGCTGACGGTACTTTCCCTGTTCCTTGGTGTCATGGTATTTTTGGGAGCGGTGGTCATCGCGGAGAAGACGGATTATACCCATGTGATCGAAAGACATCCGGATTTCCTGATCGCTGGGGAAATGAGCCGGTTCGGGAAGGCGGAAGGGTACTGGAAGGAGTATACGTTCCGGGATGCGAAGGAAGATCCGTTAGAGACGAAAGCCGGGGATATAGAATTGCTGAATGATAATTTTTATGATGAATTTTCACCCATTTCCCCGGAGGTGAAGGAGAGGATTCTGGGACTTGAGGGGGTACGGCGGGAGACATCGCGGGTCGTGGAAGGGGCATATATGGTCCAGACGATTGCCGTACAGGCGATATGGCCATTTGATGGGGCGCAGGAATGGACGGAATATGCTGTCGGTGAGGTAGACGGTTTTCCCATGTGCGAAAGTTTTGAGGTGGATGTTGTCCAGATATTGACCGATGAGGAGATGGATGCGCTCAGACAGTATGTAAAGGAGCGTGGCCTGGCGGTGGATATGGACCGCCTGGAGGATGGTACCGGCGTGGCGATTCTCCATGACTTTGGGCTGTCGCCGAAGGAAAAGGAAGGGGCGGCAAAGGCTGTGGGGAAACCGGTGTACTTTACAACTATTATGACGCGGGAGAAGAGTCTGGCGAACAGTCGCCTAGAATGGTGGGAGAGTGTCGATGAGGAGCTCTACCCGAAGGAGAAACAGTCGGAGGTCTTTTCGCTGAGCGGCTACTTTGACAGTCAGGARGAGGACTTTCCGGAAATCCATCGGACCTGGCACGGCGCAGAGGGAATGACGTATTTTTTGATTAGTGAGAAGGGATTTGAAAAGCTGCCGACTGAGAAAAAGACTTTTTGCATGGAGCTTGATGTAGAGGAAGGAAGAGAGCCAGAGGTTAAACGGGAAATCATGAATATCTGCCTGGAGGAGAACCGGAGGCGGGATG
>VIQU02000069.1 GCA_010206225.2 Lachnospiraceae bacterium MD308
CATCATCCATCCTCAGACGGCTGTACCGTGCAGACAGGATGCCGGTCAGAGGATTATTGCGGGGCAGGTTCTTCTTTGGCTGTAAAATCGGAGCATTGAACTTCAGGAAGCTCTTCTCTTACAGAAAGGGCAGGGGACACTATGCGCAAAATCCGATATTAACGTAATGGTTAAGGAACAGACAGCCTGACTGTTGCCTAAGTATACAAAGCAAGCGGCTTTAAAACGGTTGTGTGAAATTTTCAAGGTACTATATGGAGGGTTATGGCGTTGTTTGTCAACTCTTTTGACCCTTACATCTTGGATATCACGCATAGAATCATTGATATAATTAATCAATGTAGTTCCGTTAAAACCATAACTCCTTACCATTTTATAATCAATTAATAACACATCAATCTGTTTCTCATAAATCTTATCCAGAATATCCTGTTTACTCTTACAATCATCTATCAGCACCAGTTCAAGCTCTTTACACCGCCGCTTTAGTGATCTCCTATAAATTTCAAATTCTGTTGGTTCATCATCAATATATCCAACTCTATACATTCCGGCCTCCTAATATAATCTTTGCATAAAACCCTGTCTCTGTTCTCTGGTTCTCACTCAAATCAATGACTCCATTATACTCGGATATGGTGCGATTTACAATCCACATTCCCATTCCAGTTCCATCGTCTTCATCCTCACCGTCAAAATGATGCCCGCTCTCAAACGGTTCTAAGATCAACTTCGGCCGCTTTTTATATTTGGGTATCAGTCCCCATCCACTATCCTTATAATCCATGGATAATCCAGTTTTAAATCCGTATATATTCAGATTAATCTCACGTTTCTCCAATTTCCTATCCATTTCCTGATCAAAAGACGCCAGACTGTTAGCAATCAAATTACTAATAATATTCTCAATATCAAATTCAAAACACCAAAGTTCAATATCTGAATCGCATTCATAAATTAAATCCGTTCCACTTTTATTCAAAATATCGTTCCACGTATTCATATATTGTTCCAATATGGTTCGAATATTATGCTTTCTTCTCTTTCGTTTGTCTTTTTTGATAGATTCAATTGTGATACCAAACCATGATGCAAAATTTTTCCTCACTCTGATTGCACGCAGGATATTTTGCAGGGCATATGCCACATCATTATCATATTCTATAGCTTCATAAGCTGCATTTAACTCAAGGCCGATATTATTGGTAGATGTTCGAATCTCATGCATAAACATATTGGTAATAATCCCTGTCGTAGCTAACGTCTGAAGCATTTTATTCTCATTCCGCAGTTCTTCCAGTTCTTCCTCCTGCTTCTGCTCCATGTTCGTCACTAGTTTCACAACATCTTTTGGATTTGCAGAGGGAGGCAAATTCTGTTTTGAAGGCTGTTCCTTTGCCTCCTTTGGTTTTTCCTGCCGTTTCCTGACAGCTTCTTCCTCTTCCCATCTTTTCCGTTCTTCTGCAAGTTGACGCATTCTTTCCAAGTCAGCCGCCAATTGATCCTTTTTATCCGCATACCTTGCCAATTTACGTCCTACAGACTGCCGATCCCGTTCAAACTCCGAGATCACAAATAACAAAATCCGTTTCAGTTGCGAGAGCCCCTTCCCCTCCTGAATGCCATTCCGGTTAGATGCATCCTCTAGGTTTGTATTCTCTCTGGATATTGACACGGTCCCTAACATCTGTTCCGAACCAACACGCCAATTCCCATTCTCCTTTCCAAGACCAGCCGGAGAACGGTTCCGCCTAGCCGAAAGCTCTAACCAATCAAAATCATTATCCCCATACTCGCCGTATGGGCGCACACGGAATTGATCACGATATAGCTTAATTCCGCCAAACTTTTTGGCTAGATTTGCCCTGCCCGTGATATCCTTAGAATAAAATCGCTCCCGTTCCTTTTTGTTTGCGATTATTTTATAGAAATACAGTACGCCTTCAAAATCCCCGATATAATTCTCTTTCTCCCCTATTTCTTCCATGTTAAAAGACTCTTTTTTCTTTTCCCCTTGCAGATACGCCTGCTCCTGCTCATCGAATCCCGCCTCTGTATATACCTCCTGCTCTTCCCCACGAAAATCAAATTCATTTCTTATAATCTGAATATCCACCAGGTTACCAGTAACCTGAAAATCAATCCGATAATCATAAGATTCCACATTTGCACTGGTTATCAATGCCTCTTCCACACTAGTCGCATCATCAAAAAACCAAATACAAAAATTCTGTATCACATCCGGAGGCAACAGATTCTCCAAATGATTTCTAAGACGTTTCATTGTCCTTTCATCCCAAACATCATGAAGATGATCCAATCGAAATGCCGTCCCGGTTCCTGAAAAATTATATTTCTCTATCTCTGACACCACCACCCGGTTTCTCCAGCTTCCAATTCCAACATGCTCTAGCAGAGACACATCTGTATCATAAACTTTTGCTTTTACTTCCGATATCCTTTTACTTCCATCAAAGTCCCGCCAATCTACAATCCACTCCAGACCTCCTTCTTCTGAAATCGTAAGCATATCACATTCATCGGACATACGATCCAAAGCAAACCGACCAATTCCTTTTGCTCCTGTTTGTATCCTTCCATTCTTTGTAACATAAGAACTTTTCTTGGAAGAGTTGCCAATTGTCATCCAATGGGTACGCAGTACCTCCTCTTCTTTATATTGGCAAACTATCCCTCACACAAAGCGCCCCATACCCCACCTGCGGATTGGGATACTCCGTAAATCCCGGCAACGGCCTCGCCCCACGCCGTAAATACGCCTTCACCTTCTCCCCGTACAAATAAGGATCATTCCCCCTCACAATCCCCCATTCCATCATCAGCGCCGCTCCGCCTGTTGCAAACGGCGTGGCAAACGAGGTCCCGCTCACCGCAGCATAGCCTCCGCCGGCTGCCGTTGTCATAATGTCAATGCCCGGAGCTGCGATATCCGGCTTTACGATATTCTCCCCCCATCTTGAGAGCGAACCGCGCCCCGAAAAATCCGCATAGGCAAATGTCAGGCCATTATATGCCCCTACTGATATCACCCGTCTAGCTGTTGAGGGAATGGTCAATGTCATATTATCTGTCGGATACAAAAAGGCGGTTCCTTTATTCAGTACTCCTTCACTTGGCAGCCACATCTGGAATTCCCCCGACACGATATCTACCGGAACCAGCACGATCCGCCAGACGCCGCTGTTTATATAGCTCTCCCGTGGGATCATATCAATATAGATCTCCTGCGCCGTACTGTAGGGACTTGGCTCCCCATAATACAGGAGGATTTCTGTCTGCCCTGCCACATATCTCTGAGGGCCCAGTATCTCCTGCACCGGCCCAATCCGGATTCCTGACGGCGATATAATGGATATGTCCATCACATCCACATATTCCTTCCAAATCTGTACATTCAATGACGGCTGGTTATCCTGAACGGCAAGCTCGATCACTGCCTCACTCTCGTCCGTAATCCTCCCAGATACATGTCCGGCGCTCGCCGCCTCATTGCCCGCTCCGACACAGATACAACTCTTCCAGACATTAGAGATATCGTCGATAAATCTCTCCAAAAGCGATGTTCCGTCATGTGTTCATTATAACTAGGGGAAAGTTACTGTAAAAAAATTTGCAGCCTTTACACTGCCAGTTTCTCTATCGGATAAGGCGACTGATACTTAAATACGATATCAATGCTCTTATCTCCATTCACAACAATCTTTTCAATCAACTCTGTCACAATTTCTCTTGTCACTTCGGATAATGTTCCATACTTGATAAATTTCTCTATCCAGTTTTCATAAGATTCCTCTGCCTCTCCAAAGCGGTCTTTCTTCTGCTCTGCCAACCGAATCTTCTCTCTGATCTCTTTGTCCTGCTTTTCATAGTCTGTCTTATAAGAAAGATATTCTTCTTTATCCAGAACACCATCCACATAATTTTCATAAGTTTTCTTTTTATACTTCTGAATGGCTGCAAGCTCTTTTTGCAACTGTTCAATCCGTTGGTCTGCTTCTGCACATCGCCTCTGCACCTCCTTTCTCCGATCTGCTGCTTTTAATATTTCATCCTTATCACTTTCTTTCAGCGCCAGTTCCGCTTGTCTTTGGATTTCATTTTTTACAATAGAATCCAATACTTCTTTTTTTATGAAATGAGAATAACAAACTGTATTTCCTTTTTTGTGATAGGTACCGCACTCATAACCATCCCGACAGATAACCCGCTGAAAATTATATCCGCAATCTCCGCAGACAATAATTCCTGCATATGGATTTACCTTTCTCACTTCACTAAGAAAGCCCGGTGTACGTGTTCTTTTCTTCATAAGTTCCTGCACCTGTTCAAACGTATCCTTGCTGATAATTGCTTCGTGCATTCCTTCTACGATATACTGCTGTTCCTCTGGAATATATTGATACTTTTCCACTTTATAGGATATCTTTTCTGATTTATGCTGTACCATAGCGCCTGTATAAACCCTGTTTCGCAAAATCACATTGATCGTAGGATATGCCCACCCCTTTGCACCAGCCTTTTCTAATGCATTGGTATATTTTAGCCCCTGCACCTTTCTCTTATATTCTGAAGGTGTCAAAATCCCTTCCTGATTCAGCTTTCTTGCAATACCATCTCTGGAATATCCTTCCAGACTCATATAAAAGATTCTCCGTACCACCTTAGCCGCCTCTTCATCTACAAGAAAATGGTGCTTATCTGCCGGATCTTTCATATAGCCATACGGTGCAAACCCAGACATAAACTGCCCCCGTTTCTTCTGTGCAGTCAATGCGCCTCTGATTTTCTTAGAAATATCACGACTGTACATATCATTAAACAGAGTCTTGAACTGTGCCAATTCTTCATTGCTGTGATGAACAGAATCCACGCCATCCAAAATTGCGATATACCGCACACCCAGAGCTGGAAAAACACGTTCTATATAATTACTGGTTTCAATATGTTCACGTCCAAGCCGGGAAATATCTTTTGTAATAACGCCCTGCATTTTTCCTTTGTAAATATCTTCCATCATCCTTTGAAATTCCGGTCTATTCGCAAAATAAAGCCCGGAATAACCATCATCAATATAAATATCTGCGATTTCCAAATCGTCTGATTTACTCACATACTCACGAATCAGTTTCATCTGATTTTCAATACTTTCACTGACTTTATTCTCTCCATCATCCTTCGACAAACGACAATATACACCCATCTGATACATCATATCACCCCATCTTTCTCAAGTATTTTATCTGCTGAATTCTCCATTGAAGAAAACTTAAAATATATATCTAGTTTCTGATCGGGATAAACATAAATTTTATCAATCAACTCTACAAGCACTTCTCTGTTAAGCTGCTCTACCGTTATTTTCCTGCGATTAAAATGCTCCTGGCATATCTTTGTTTCATTGACAGCCGATTGTTGACTTTGCGCCTTATGGTTCAGTTCTGATAATTCTCTTTGATATTTCTGATTCTCTGTTTCATACATCTGTTTTAATTCCAGATATTCTTCTTTGGAAAGCACTTCATCCATAAACTGTTCATATGCTCGTTTTCGGTATTCCAGATTTCTTTCTATTTTTGCCTGCAATTTTGCAATTTTACTATCCAGTTCTGGTTGCATTTGTCTGATTTGAGTTTCCAGATTCTTCACATCCATCTTCATCTGTTTCAGTTGCAGATTGATTACAAATACAACCAGTTCATCCAGCTTTTCAAATGTAATATGATTTAGTTCACAATAATTCTGCCCCTGCTTCTGGTGAAAACCGCACATATATCCATCATAGCCATTATGAGAGGATAGATAACGTTTTCGCATGGCAGTTTTACATTTCCCGCAAAAGAGCAGTCCCACATACTTATGCGGTTCCTTGTTTTTATCAAAACAAGGAACTCGGCGACCTTTTCTTATTTGCTGAACCAAATCAAATTCTTCTTTAGAAATAATTGCTTCATGTGCATCCGGCACCAGTTCCATTTCTTCCAAAGGAATTGACCTTCTATAACTCAGCTTATAGGATGGCTTTTCATACTTCCGAATTACAACAGCCCCTGTATAAACCAGATTCTTTAAAATTCCTCTCACAGCAGATGATGTCCATACGCCTGTTCCCGTATCCCATACATAATTGTTTTTTAAAACGTCCTTTTTGTATTTTGCAGGACAAGGGATTTCATCTTCATTCAAAGTCCTGCAAATAACCGTACATCCAAACCCATTCTGATACATTCTGTAAATTCTTCGAACAATCTCAGCCGCATAAGGATCAACTTCCAGATGATTATGAATGGTTTTACTTTTCACATAACCATACGGAGGCTGCTTTGGTGTATATTCGCCCATTCTTCTTTTTGTCTGAATGGTCGTCTTAATCTTTTTGGACGTGTCTCTCAGATACATATCATTCAGTAAAGTTTTGATTTCTATCATCTCATCATAAGTTCCAAGTGCCGAATCATAATTATCCAAAATCGAAATAACCCGAATCTGTTTCTCCGGGAAATGTTTGCCCAGATAATAGTTGGTATCAATATGTTCTCTTCCAAGTCGTGATACATCCTTAAAAATCACCATATTGATAACACCAAATTCAATATCTGCCAGCATCTGCCGAAATTCAGTTCTTTCAAAATTACTTCCGGAAGCCCCGTCATCTACATAAACTTTTTTCTCCATAATGTCATTCTGCTCTGCCATATAATCTCTCGCCATTTGAATTTGAGAGTGAATACTATTGCTGTATTCCCCCTCTTTGTTTTGCTCCTCAATGGAAATTCGGCAATAAATTCCTGCCTTATACATTCTACCCCTCTTTTCATTGGTCTTGCATAGTCATTGTCTTTAATTGTCTTTATCTTACAACAAGACTTCTAGAAAATCAACCTGCAATTTTTCGTTCCGTTAGATTCTGAATACACTGAGTTAATGTCTTTTCCCCAGTAAAATGCACTCGAATCTGATATCCTGCATGTTCATAGCTTACATCCTCTTTCTGAATTTCTTTTTTTGTATCCAGAACTTCTGCAGAATCGAATAATGTATTCATGCTATATGCCTCCTTCAGCATACAGTTCTCTCTACATCCTATGCCGGCAGGATTGTACAAAAGTATACAGTACCAACTCTTATTGTTTAAAAATAAACATGAACTAATCTATCAGGAAGTAATGCTGCCTCCATGGCTCTGGCTGAATGGAAAGATCGGGAACAGCTCTGGAATGCTGTAGAAGTTGCTGAAAAAACAAAAGACAGCCGACTGGCAAGAGAATTTGTTGTAGCACTTCCTGTCGAATTAGACAAGAACAGTCATATTTCTCTTCTCCAGAACTTTATTCAAAAAAACTTTGTAGATATGGGAATGTGTGCCGCTTTCGCCATTCATGATACCGACGGACACAACCCACATGCTCATATTCTTCTTACTGTCCGTCCATTAAATGAAAACGGAACTTGGCAGTATAAAACTGAAAAAGAATATCTTTGTGTAAAAGACGGAGAAGAAAACGGATTTACTGCTTTTGAATATAGAGAAGCACAGAAAGAAGGCTGGGAAAAACAATACCGCTATAAAGCAGGAACGAAAAAAATCTATCTTACTCCATCCGCAGCTCAGAACTCTCCGACAGATACCATCAGATGACTAATTTTCCCGCCACTCATGGGAACTTGAGTATCAGAAAAAGCAGGAAATGCGAAGAAACGAACCTGTTCGCTCCAAGAAAAAATCCCGTGATATGGAATTATAGTTTCATAGACTATCAGATCGTAGACAAATATGCTGAAACACTGGATATTTCTTATGATAAGGAATGGTTTAACATTGTAATTTTGATCGGATAAAATCTAAAGTTACGATTAAACCTTCCTGAAAAAGTTTCAGAACGGAAATTGACAATCCTTCCATACCTATTTATAATATTTATATTACAATCGTAAGAATTTAAAGGAGAACCATTATGAATACACTTCCACAAATTTCTGAAGCTGAGTTTGAGGTCATGAAAATTGTGTGGAAACACGCACCTATCAGCACAAATGAAATCACAGAAAAACTTTTGCAGACTACAAGCTGGAGTCCCAAGACAATCCAGACTCTGATCAAACGCCTTGTAACGAAAGGTGCTCTGACATACGAAAAACAGAGTCGCATGTTTGTTTATACTCCGACAGTAAAAGAAAATGAGTACATCCGCCAGGAAAGTAATTCCTTTCTAAACCGCTATTACGATGGAGATATCACCGCTATGGTATCTGCCTATTTAGAAAATGACAAATTATCGGAATCGGAACTGGATACACTCCGTGCTCTTCTTTCACAGAAATAGAAAAAGGGGGAAATACTATGGCTGATTTTATGATCCGCTTTCTGCTCTGCAACATACTACTCTGCGGCATCATTGGCATTTTTCTGCTTATGAAACGGATTCTGAAAAATAGTTTATCCAGCCGGATGCAATACAACCTATGGTTTCTGTTGCTTGGACTTTTAGCGGTTCCATTTTTACCGTTCCGCTTTTTCAAGTTATCCGAACTATTCGCATGGTTAAAAAACCTGAGCCTTATTCCTACTGCCAAAACTAAAGATACTGTAGGTCAGACATTACAAACCAATATTGCTGACACTCAAAACTGGATGGAAGATTTTACCCTTTCCGTAAACAGAGAAACGCCGTCTATCATCGGCTATCTGTTACTTGCACTTTGGATATCGGGTATCATTGCCATGCTGATATTAGTAATTCGATCCGCTCTACGTCTGCGCATTTTAAAGAAATCTGCGCTGCCTCTTCAAAGTCAAAAGGTGCAAAGATTATATGATCGTTGCCTAAGTGACACCAGTATTACAAAAAATATTCCAATATACAGCACCGCTTATCTAAAATCCCCCGTCATCGTTGGATTTTGGAAACCGTGTATCTATCTTCCCATTCATCTTATATCTGATGATAACGAAACAGATATCCGATATATGTTGTTACATGAACTGCAGCACTATAAACATAAAGATGGGATTACAAACCATCTGATGAACCTTGCCGGAATTGTTTACTGGTTCAATCCACTTGTCTGGTATACGTTGAAAGAAATGCGTAGTGACCAAGAAATTGCCTGTGATACTTCCGTTTTAAAGCTGTTGGAATCTGAAGATTATGTAGCTTATGGAAACACGCTGATAAACTTTGCCGAAAAGATTTCTCTGACGCCATTTCCTTTTGCATCAGGAATCAGCGGAAATATGAAACAGATGAAACGAAGAATTCTAAATATTGTATCTTACGAAAGACCGAACTTACCGAAAAACCTAAAAAGTATTACTGCTTTTCTGCTGATATCCGTTCTGCTTTTAGGTCTTACACCGTTTGTTTCTACTTATGCTGCAGATGAAAATCACTATCATTGGAACACTTCCGCAAAGAATTGTACTGAAATAGACCTTACGAATTATTTTGGAGAATATGAAGGCAGTTTTGTGTTATATGATTTGGAAGAAGATACCTGGAAAATACACGATATGGAACGTGCCACCTTACGGGTTGCACCAAACTCTACCTACAAAATATACAACGCTTTGTTTGGATTGGAAAAGGGCATCATCACCCCTGAAAATTCTTTCATCAATTGGAATGGAACCCCTTATCCCTTTGAAGCATGGAACACAGACCAGACGTTACCGTCAGCCATGAGTGCTTCCGTCAACTGGTATTTTGGGTACATTGACGAACAACTTGGAGAGACTTCCATTCAAGAGTATCTTCACAAAATCGGATACGGAAATGAAGATTTAAACGGTGATTTTTCTTCCTACTGGATGGAGTCCTCCCTAAAAATTTCTCCGATAGAACAGGTGGAACTTTTAACCCGATTGCAGAATCATAATTTAGGATTTACATCGGAAAATGTGAAAGCGGTAAAAGACTCCATTCACATCTCCAACTCTTCTTATGGGGACTTCTATGGAAAAACCGGAACCGGGCGAGTCAACGGACAGGATATCAACGGCTGGTTTATAGGCTTCATAAAAAACGCAGATAATACCTATTTTTTTGCTACCAACATTCAAAACGAACAATGTGCGGCTGGTAGTAAAGCATCAGATATCACTTTATCTATCTTGTCTGATCTGAACATATGGCAATAATCAAAACAGAGAACCTTAGCCAAAGTGCTAGGGTTCCCCCTTTTGTTGCTCCAGGCAAAGAATCGTTTGCTCAATCCTACAATCTAAAGAATTTGTTTAACCTCTCCACAGGTCAGAGAAATCTGAAATCAATGTAACTCTTTTGAAACCTATATAATTTACCATGAGGTCTGCTCTAAGTCCTTTACCTCTTTTGATTCGTAATCATACTGGTACATATCTAAAATTTCAGCATCCATCGTGCTCCATGATCCGCCTGTACTTTTTATATTCTTATAATACACATATTGTGCCTTTGTTCCTTCTTGATCATCACGATCATACATTAGATATCTGATCTGCGTTTCATCCTCAAAGGTAACGATATAGCTATAACCTTTTGCATTATAATCTTTTCTATATTCTGCATCAGTATCCTTTATATAGGTTTGATATATTTTCAGACAACCTTCATCTATTTTCTTGATTTTTTCTAAATCTTGTTGACTTTCGGTTGTCATATCGTTCAGGCTTGATTCATTATTATTTTCACCTTGATGTTCTGATTCTTTCTCCAAATCCCCATACTTTTTATCTAAATATTCCTGTTGTATAATTGGATCATCTATGTCTTCTATTCCGTCTGCATTTCTTAAGAACTGAAGAACCAAAATATTTTCTTCTTTGTACAGCCTATACGATGGTTTATCTAACCACACAGGAGTTTTAACTATTACTGTTCCATTACTATTATAATGTTCTGAATCGTCATTTAACATGTTCACAAATATCCCCAATGCCATTGCAAGCACTTCGATTATTCCGACTACCCATAAAAGAGTTCTTTTCAATAAAGATTTCTTTTTATTCATTTTTATTATTCTAGATAAAAGACAAGTCCATATAATATTCAAACATTGTAGAATTAAAAGCAGTATAATAGGAACTGTTCTTATGAACCATAAACGAAAAATCTCTCCATCTGATAAAGGATATCCAATTTTAACGCCAATATATATCAATGACACAATAACGGTAATCATCGTAGCCGCCACCAATGTCTTCATTTTAAAAGACATTTTATTTTCCGGTTCTATAGGTTCTGTTTCTATATCTTGAATAAAACTTCTGAGCATCATTAATTCATTTTCAGATAGAACATTTTTATTGATCAATATAACTTTATTGTCTTTACGAATCAGATAAATATAATTTTCAATTTCTCCCTTTCTAACAAATAGACTCTCGGAATCTTTAAGCCTTTATTTATCTGGCTTTTGAGATTCCTTTTTTATTTTTTCTCCACCTTTTTTCAAAAAAATACTTGACATATGCCCCTAAAAATGCGGCGCTTCGCGCCTCTTGATTAACAAGGTATATTATTCCGGCAGCGCCGGTCAGACTTTTTGATTTGGAGGTGTGTTTCATTGAAACCTATTAATGTTGGCGGTCATTCCGCCTATCAGAACCATGTTCTGACTCAACTTCATAAATATTATCCTAATGCTCCGACTTCTCTCTCTTCATCAAC
>VIQU02000007.1 GCA_010206225.2 Lachnospiraceae bacterium MD308
TAAAACTTTCCCAATTTACCGGACTATAGAATAGACCTGTAAACTCGTAAAAAACTATATAATACATTCAAAACTAGCTAAGCAAAAGTAATAATCTTAAAAAAATGGCCATTTTTAACCGTGCCACACCTGTTAATCCATTCAGATTTTTGTAAAATTGTGTATAAAACACTATTATATATAGTCCTAATATGATATAATAGGACTATATAAAGAGGTGATTTTTATGCCCGTACCTGCTGATATCAGAGCAGTTCCAAGACCAGTTAATACCATAGTGGATGACAACGGCCGAGATGGCCCCAAACGTTATGCCGTCAGGCAACGTTCTTCTTCTAAATATGTTCCCGGTGGCAATCCCCAGCCGCGAAACGGCAAGGTGGTCGGTCACATCATTGATCATAAATATGTTCCAATCCACGAGGCGAAGGCAGGAACTTCTGCAGTACCGGATATGCTGTCCTATGGAGCTTCCGCACTTGTTAAATCTGTCACGAAAGACCTTGTATCAGATCTCCTTGCGGTATACGATCCATCAGATGTTTATGCAATGATGTCTATTGCGACCCTTAAAGTGATCAAGCCGGCTGTTACYGCAAACCGGATGGCAACACATTACCAYAGGACATTCGTCTGCAAAGATTATCCCGGAGCAGCAATGTCCCCGAATTCTATTGGAAACCTTCTGCAAAGGATTGGGATGGACGGTTCCAGACGCAAACAGTTCTACCAGCTGCGTATTCAATCGACTGCCGCCGAACATCATGTGGCAATCGATGGCACGCTGAAACAGGATAACAGCAGAGTCAATGATCTTTCTGCATATTCCCATAAAGCAAGAGTAAGAGGCTGCAGTGAAGTGTCTGTCCTATATGCTTATGACATCGAGCGGATGGAACCGGTTTGTGCCGAAGTATTTCCGGGAAACAGTATTGATGCCAGTTCATATCCGGCGTTTATCCGTGATAATGACATTCGCAAAGGGATCATTGTTGCTGACAAGGGATTCCCTCCAAGCAAGATCAAAGCAGAATTGCAGGAGCGTCCGGATCTTCATTTCCTTACGCCGATCAAACGTAATGATGCCCGCATATCGGATAATGATATGCTTTCCTTTGAAGGAGTACTGACTGGCATTGCCGCTCATATAGTTTATAAGAAGAAACAGATCAAGGGAGGCCGATACCTATATGCATTCAAGGATACGAAAAAAGCATCAGCTGAAGAAGCAGCCTATCTTGCGAACGCTCAGAAGAAAAATACCTTTCTCCCAGAGAAATATGCAAAGAAACAAGCTGTTTTTGGTGTAATCGTTCTTGAATCCGATCAGGACTTAGATTCGAAAACGGCATACCTTTGTTATGAGGACCGCTGGCTTCTGGAACTGGTATTTAATCGGTATAAAAGCGATGAATGTCTGGATCATACCGATGTACAGAATGATTATTCCGTCATCGGCGGTGAGTTTGTCAACTTCCTGTCTACAGTTGCCACCTGCCGGATCATACGAAAGGCGCGGACTGCAGGATTATTTGACCATATGTCCTATGGAGAACTGATGGATGACCTATCATCAGCCTGGCGTAGAACAGATGCCCCGGAAGAACCGGCAACAGATGATGGATACTGGGTCCACACACTGCGGATTGTATTTGAGGAACTTGAGACCTTAGGTCTGTCAAAACCGATACCAAAGCCAGCACCCCAAAAACGTGGCCGTAAACCCAAGCCCAAAGATCCGTCCGAGCAGAAGCCAAAGCGCCCACGTGGTCGCCCTAGAAAGAATTCATCCCAATCTGCCGATGCTCTATAGTCCGGCAGATTGGGAAAGTATTANCATATGTCCTATGGAGAACTGATGGATGACCTATCATCAGCCTGGCGTAGAACAGATGCCCCGGAAGAACCGGCAACAGATGATGGATACTGGGTCCACACACTGCGGATTGTATTTGAGGAACTTGAGACCTTAGGTCTGTCAAAACCGATACCAAAGCCAGCACCCCAAAAACGTGGCCGTAAACCCAAGCCCAAAGATCCGTCCGAGCAGAAGCCAAAGCGCCCACGTGGTCGCCCTAGAAAGAATTCATCCCAATCTGCCGATGCTCTATAGTCCGGCAGATTGGGAAAGTATTACTTAATTATCTGGAGCATTTTCTTATCCATATAATCCGAAGATATTCGGCTCCTGTTACCCCTGTTTTTAACAGTCCAGTCAAAGCAGGCAAGCTCAAAAGTGACGACGAAACGTTCAGCCGGATTAACGATTATCTGGAAAGTCACATATATGGGCAGCTTACGATCGAGCAGATCTGTCACGATAACCTGATCGGCCGTTCACAGCTCCAAAAACTATTCAAAAAACGGTGCGGCACGGGAATTATCGAATACTTTTCAGGTCTCAAGATCAATGCTGCCAAAGAGATGATCCGTACAAAGCAAATGAATTTTACTCAGATATCCGAACAACTCGGCTATACTTCGATCCATTACTTTTCCCGCCGGTTTAAAAAAGAGACCGGAATGACGCCGTCTGAATATGCCTCCTCAATCAAAGCAATGGCAGAAGGGCAGTTTTAATCTATACGGAGGCAGAAAATATGATCAATACAAAAAGCGCAAAACCCTCTATCTTTAAGAGTTCTGCGCTTTTACCGCGTGCCTCCGCAACGAATGCATCAATATTAATCATTACATTATTACCAGATGGTCATCTTTAGTTATACGGACTATAGAATCATCATAAACACCGGCAGTGTAACAATGGACAGCAATGTAGACACAAAAATCGCCTGCGATGCTATCTCCGGATTGCAGTCATACTTATCCGCCAATATCGCAGTTGTGCTCGCCATGGGCATGGCGCTTAAAAGCACCATTGTACTGCACAACACGCTGTCAATACCAAGAATCCTTAACACCCCAAGGATCAGCAATGGATACGCTGCAAGCCTGAGCGCGCAGTAATACAGCACGTCCCAATCGAACATCTGCCTAATATCCGACTCTGCCAGCATCGCTCCGATAGCAAGCATGGAGACAGGAACCATGCATTTGCTGATTCCCTCAACAGTATTCTCAAGAAATGCCGGGAACTTTACCTGAAACATCATCAAAAGCACCCCCAGGAAAACCGCGATAATGCACGGATGCTTCACCAGCTTTTTATAAGCCTCCTTACGGTCCACATGGGTAAAGAGCGCAAGCCCTGACGACCACATAGTAAGACGCACGGGTATCTGAAAAAAGGATGTATAAAGCACACCCGCCGCACCATAAAGTGAGTGGATGACAGGGATCCCGATAAAGCTGGAATTCGAGACGATAATTCCATATGTAAATATCCTGCTCTTCTCTTTCGGGCACCGGAGAAAGCAATATTTTCCAAAAAGTATGCTGAACATCTGTATTCCGAGCGAAATCAAAAATGCTCCGGAACAATTTTTGATAAATTGTTCCGAAACATTCATCTCACCCATAAATGAGCTGATAATATTACAGGGAAGTATCAAATTCACCGTAATATCCGACAGGCACTTCTGCCCTTCTTTCGTGATAATCCCTGTTTTTTTCAGCATAAGCCCGATTATGATCAGCAAAAACAGCGTAAGCTGCAGATGAACCATCTGGGTAAAAAGCGTCATTTTTCCTCAATCCTTAATCACTTCGTAGCTGATGCCGCGAAATATCCTGTATGGCTGAATTTTAACTGTTATATTTCTGTCTGTCAAGCTCTTTCTCTTTTGCATTTACGATTACGTTAACTGCCGCATCACCGATAACATTAAGAGGAAGCAGAGCCATCTCTACCGGGCGGTTAACCGCTACGATCAGCGCATAACCAATCAGACACGCATCGGTTGTCCATCCCATACCGGAAAGCACCGTAAAGATCATGGTCGTTCCTGCAATCGGGATTGCCGGTGTTCCTGCCGCCGCGCAGATGGAAAGGAATGCCATAACAATCATATTGGCGGGTGTTACATCAATCCCCGCGCTTGTCGCAATAAATGTAACTGCGAACATATGCATAACAGTAGTTCCGTTCATATTGATTGTCATACCTGTAGGAAGCACAAAGCTCGTAACTTCCTTACTGCATCCAAGCTCATCGATACACGTCCGTGTATTCAGCGGGAGACATGCCGCGGATGAATTGGTAGAAAAACCAAACACACCGACCTTTGCAATCTTCTTTAAGAATTTTACCGGGTTCTCCTTTGTCGTAATCCAGATTCCAAGAGGATACAGGGTTACAACTAATGCGAACAGTGTGAGCATTGCAGATACAACGTAAGCTGCAACCGGAGCCAGATACTCTACGCCATAGATTGCGAATGTTCTGGAAATCAGGCAGAAAATCGCAACCGGACCCACTTTATTGATCAGGAAGGTCAGCCACATATTGATAACTTCGCTTAAGTTCTCAAGAACCTTCTTAAGAGGTTCTCCTCTTTCCCCCATCTGGTTCAGGCACAGGCCAAGGATAATTGCCACAACAACGATTGCCAGAATACTGTTATTGGTACTTGCAGCGTCGGTAATGTTAGACGGCACTGCATTTACAACAACTGCCAGCGGGTTGAATGCATCAATGGTCGCCGCCTCTGCAACACCGTCGCTTGGAAGAGTTACATTGAATGCTCCAAGGGATTTTACAATATACGCAACCACACATCCAAGCGCAGCCCCACATACATAGAATCCAAAGAAACCTGCAAGGGTACGTCCCGCGATACGGCCAAGCTTTGTCGAATTAGAAATACTGCACATTGCAAGACTTAAGGATACCAATACCAACGGTACGATCGCCATCTGCAGCCCCTTCATAAAGATCTGCCCGATGATATAAAAGATACCGATTGCCCCGACGCCCTCCGGTACTGTGATATCCTGGAAAAGCAGCTTGTTGACCATCACCCATCCGTCCTCAGAGATTACATTCTCTCTTAAAAACAGAAAGAGCAGGCCTACCGCAAGACCGCCGACAAGCGCGATCATCATTTTTTTTACTAC
Organism: Lachnospiraceae bacterium MD308; assembly: GCA_010206225.2. Classification (GTDB taxonomy): domain Bacteria; phylum Bacillota; class Clostridia; order Lachnospirales; family Lachnospiraceae; genus MD308. The sequence goes on from VIQU02000007.1 coordinate 5,017, forward strand.
CGACATAGGTTCTTTCTTTGTCTCATTACTCATTTTACTTCACTCCTTTGTATTTAATTTTCCAAACATCCAGATTCTCTACAGATGTTTAATCTCAATTCCTTCCTCCGCGAATGCTTTCCGGATTCTCTGCACGAACGCCAGCGCCTTCGGTCCGTCTCCGTGCACGCAGAGCGTATCTCCCTTGATGTCAAGCTCCTTGCCGCTTATAGAAGTTACTTTCCCCTCTTTGATCATCCGTACACATCTTGCGATAGCAACTTCCTCGTCCGTGATCATGGAGCCTTCCATCTTTCTCGGAACCAAAGACAGATCATCCATATACGCACGGTCCGCAAAAATCTCAGAAGCAGTACGAAGCCCCTTACTCTCGGCAATCTTCCCCAGAACCGCTCCGGCGCAGTAGTAAACAATCAGATCTTTATCAAAATCTGTAATCGCTTCTACGATCGCTGAAGAAATCTCTTCGTCATACTGGCACTGGTTTCCCATCGCTCCATGGGGCGCCACGTGCTGCAGCTTCATACCATAGCTCTTGGTAAATGCCGCCAGCGCGCCGATCTGGTACTTTACATAATTCTTAACCTCCTGATAGGAAAGCACCATTTTCCTGCGTCCGAATCCCATAAGATCCGGATACCCCGGGTGCGCGCCTACCATCACACCCCGCTCCTTTGCCATACCGACAACCTTATCCATAACCATCGGATCGCCTGCATGCCATCCACAGGCAACGTTTGCCGTTGTTACATACTGGATAATGTCTGCGTCTCCTCCAAGCTTGTAAGCGCCGAAGCTTTCACCCATGTCACTATTCAAGTCAACACTATACATTACTTTTCTCCTTTCGCTTTTTATCTAACAGCTTAGACAAGCTGAACTGTTACTTATTTACAACGTTCTGCGGCTCGCCGCCCGCAAAGCATCTAAGGTTCTCTACCGCGATATCCATCAGTCTCTGGCGCGACTCCTTCGGCGCCCATGCGATATGAGGCGTGATGATCATGTTCTTTGCCTGAAGAAGCGGATTATCCATCTGGATCGGCTCTGTAGATACAACGTCTACTGCTGCGCCTGCTACCTTGCCGCTGTTAAGCGCGTCTCTCAAATCCTCTTCCACGATCAATGGTCCGCGGGAATCATTGATGATCATAACGCCAGTCTTCATCTTAGCAATGGTATCTTTATTGATGATTCCTTCCGTTTCCGGGAAGAGCGGACAGTGCAGCGAGATCACATCTGACTCGGCAAGCAGCGTATCAAGGTCTGCATAGCGGCAGGTCTCGCTCTCAAACTCCGGACGCTTGAATGCATCGTAAGCAAGAACCTTCATTCCAAGCGCCTGCGCGATCTTTCCTGTATCCTGTCCGATCCGTCCGAATCCTATAATACCCATCGTCTTTCCTGCAAGCTCTACCAATGGATGGTTCCAGAAGCACCAGTCCGCATTATTTGTCCAGTCACCTTTCTTTACACACTCTGAATGCTCTCCGATGTGGTGGCACAGCTCAAGAAGAAGAGCAATCGCATACTGGGATACTGCTGCTGTTCCGTATGTAGGGATATTAGATACCGGAATATTTCTTTCCTTAGCCGCTTCAATGTCTACGATGTTGTATCCTGTAGCCAGTACACCTACAAACTTAATGTTCGGGCAGGCTTCAAAGGTTTCTTTCGTAAGAGGCGTCTTATTGGTATAAACAACCTCTGCATCACCGATCCTTGATACGATCTCATCTTCTTTTGTACGGTCATAAACAGTAACCTCCCCAAACGCTTCCATACCTCCCCAGCTAATGTCCCCCGGGTTTAATGTGTAACCATCCAATACTACGATTTTCATACTTTCTTTACCTCCATGTATTTTTATTTTTTATATTTATAACATCCTTACATCTTTTACTGATTTAGCTTCCGCTCTAGATTATCCAGTTCATTCAGACGGCGGATATAAAGATCCTGCGCCAGCTTGATACTGACCTCAACAAACCGCACCTTGTATCCTGCCATACTCTGTGTCAACAGCGGAAGATCTACCGATATGACACTTCCGATCTTCGTATATCCCCCGGTACTCTGCCTGTCTGCCAGCATAATGATGGGCTGCCCGTTCGGCGGTACCTGAATGGACCCAAAAGAGATACCGTCTGTGATGATATTACCGTCTCCAATGTGGTGAAGAGGCTCCTCACGCTCCAGTCTGCAGCCCATCCGGTCAAATTCGTTGCTGATCTTTGCTCCGTACCAGAAGAATTTCCTGCATTCTTCCTCTGTAAACTCATAATCCTGCGGTCCTCTTACCACGCGGAGCGTCAGCTCCTTCTTCGGAAACGTCTCCGGCACAAGCTTTCGAGTCTCCATATTGGGCAAGTTCGTCTTTGGCGCCGCAAAGCCAATCTTATCCCCTTTCTCGAGCTTTCTTCCGTCCATTCCGCCAAGCTCATTTCTCATAAGGGTCGCTTTGCTTCCCATCACCTTTGCGATAGCAAGCCCTCCTGCAAATGCGACGTAAGCGCGGCATCCGTTTCCGTTCGTCATTCCTAAAGTAAGAACAGAGCCTGCGTGAATTAAAACCGCCTGATACATAGGAACGGGGGTACCGTCAATATTCGGGGACATATCTGCTCCTGTAATGGCGATGATGTTGTCCTTCTCAAACCGGATCATTGCTCCCTGAAAAGTCATCTCCAGAGCGCCTTCACTGCGGTCATTTCCTGCCAGTATATTTGCTATGTAAAATGATTTCGTGTCCATGGGGCCTGCAGGAGACACGCCAAACTGCTGATATCCGAACCGTCCTTCGTCCTGAACCGTTGTGAGGATGCCGGGATTTTCAATAACGATTCCCATCTACTTCACCCCTTTCTCGTAGGTCTTCACGCGATAAGTTCCTTTTCTTACATCTTCCTTGATCTTGTCGTACTCTCTCTGATTGATCGGAACATACTTGATCCATTCTCCTGCGTGTACTAAAAACGGATCTTCTTTCGAGTAATCACAGATGGTAAGCGGTGTTCCTCCCACAATATTCCATCCACATGGCTGCGGGAACGGAATCAGATTGGAGAGGTTGAGCTGTACCACGATTGACTGCCCCGCAATCTTCACTCTCGGCGACTCTCTTCTCTTAAAATGGAACGGCTCTTCAAACCTTGCCGCATATGCGTGACCCGGCGCAAATCCCAGCATATATGTATAATATTCGTGCGCCGAATGCATCCGTATGAACTCCTGAACCGAGACATTTTCAAATCTGGCACAGTCCTCCAAGTCCGGTCCTAACTCTCCGCCGTAGCAGATCGGAATTTCCTTTACGATTCCGCCGCAGTCCGTTATTTTTTCCATACTGCCAAGCCGTTTTTCAATCTCTTGCTTTAGCTCCCCGAACCGGATCACCTGTGGTCTGTAATGAACCATGAGCGAAGCATAGGTAGGAACCATCTCCGTAATCCCATTGATCGGATCTTTCGTCAGATTCACCATCAGCCCCCGCACCTTCTGATTAACTTCCAGGCTGATCTCATCTCCCAGTTGAACCGACACTGCAGTATCGCCTGAAATCAAGAATTTTGCATCCATCTGGCTTCTCCTTTCTCAATTGTGCATATTGACTATTTTGTGACCTTTTTACTATATTTTTTCTTTCACTTTATTTATTAACTAGACTATATCACACCTCATAACTTTTAAAAAATGAATTATTTGTCTATAATATATTAATATTTTTTATATTTAAAAATATAAATAGGTAACGATCGAATTTGTTATTTGTTATATCTATAACTGTTGGATTAGAATACGCCGCAGAACGCGGACTCAAATCAATGAACAAAAGAAAAACCCCGAAGAATTCATGCATCCACACATTATTCTTCAGGATTAAATAAGCCCGCATATTAAAATGTTTACGGTTAGAGGGAAGTAATTCCAGACAGCTTCAAAATTCCTGCACCCGTTCAAAAACTGCATCCTTCACAATCGCTTCATGGGTATTGAAGAAGATAGCCTGCTGTTCCTTTGTGGTAGGAATCCGCTTTTTCAGCTTGTGGGATTTGGAGTAGCTTTTAAAGTTCACCGTATGTGAGAGATGTTTTTCAGAAAATTTTCCTTATGTACTACTACGGAAAAGATTGGAAAATGCCAATCATAGACAAAAAGAAAAAGCAGGTTTCCCCACTTTTTCAAGATAAGTTTATTTCGGTATGGTTAGTACGACTTTAAATCCACCGTATTCGCTATGGTCTATTATGATTTCTCCATTATGCCCTTTTATAATCTGTTTCACAATAAGCAATCCTAAACCGTGTCGCTGTTCGGTAGTATTCGTGTCACAGATCATATAATGTGGCGTATTGTTTAGCCTGTCAATCTGTTCGTCGGAAGCTCCTATGCCGCTATCTTCAATGCAAATCTTACAAGCATTGTTATCATCATCAACGGACGCATAGATCACACACCCGTTTTCATTGTGATTTATGCTGTTCTGGATAAGGTTTGATATTGCACGTTTCAGCAAATCCTTATCGGCGTTAATATAACAAGCAGACAGAATATCAGCGGTTTTCCATTCGATTGGAAATTTATCGTCAATATTCATGTTCATAAAATCCACAATAACCTGCCGAATAATAGATATTGCATTTTCTTGTTTCATTGTTAGCGGTTGCATATCATATTCAAGTTTAGAAGCAAGGTTGAGGTCATTAATCAAGTCTTTCATTCGATTACTTTGCTTAACAATGACAGCGGCTTTTTTACGCTCAACCTCTGACAGATTTTTTGAATTTTCCAACTGTCCGGCATAGCCCATAATCATTGACAACGGCGTTCTGACATCATGGGAAACACCCGCTATCCAATTTGCCCTTGCGGTTTCTTTTTTTCGTAACTGTTCAGCCTGCTTTTGTAATATTTCAGATGTTTTATTGATTTTTTCCGCTAATTCAAAAAGCATGCCATTCTCTTTAATGCAAACAGGGCTACCGCTTGACAAATCCTGTATTCCATTCGTTATTGGTCTAATGGAACGTAACAATTTTGAATTGGCAGCAACGTATATGAGAAAAATTAAGACAGTATTGATAACTAAAATAATTATTGTGTTCTTGGGTAAATTTTCAATAAAGTTATAGTCCCAGCTTGCCCTTGTATGCTTCCAAAATCTATCTTTTGGATAGCCTAATACCAATAATCCATTTTCGGCTTTCCCCGTAAACGTGGGGTATCCGTCTACATAGCCGCGCGTTAGCTCTGCTATATCTGATAATGTGTATTGCATAGGGACATTGTTAGGCAGATTATCTGTCTGCCATACAACCTGCCGTGTATCATTGTTAATAAGGATAGCCCAAGCATTTTGTTCTTTTAGTTCAACCATTACATCATCAGATATGGAATAGCCGTCATCGGTTAATTGCAATGCGGCGGCTGCATTATCCGCCATATCCCACGGAGAAAATGTTGACGTATTTCTTACAAAGACTATCGCAAAAAAAGCAACATTCAGAATAACAAAGAGTATTATACTCAACGTCAATATTCCAACAAAGCGGCGTATTAGTTTTGGAATACTTTTCATGCTATTTCCCCTCTACAATTAACTTATAACCTAATCCCTTGACTGTAACTAATGAAACGGGATGCGAGGGATTTTTTTCTATTTTTTCTCTGATACGGCGTATATGCGCCATTAAGGAATTTTCATATCCAAAAGGATTGTTGCCCCATGCTGCTTCACACAATGCGTCAATCGTCACAATACGCCCCGCATTGCGGTATAAGGCAGACAGCAAATCGTGTTCTTTTGCCGTCAATGGGATATGTTCTTCATTTTTTATGACCTCAGCACGCGAAAAATCAATCTGACTATCATGTAAGTATACACGGGGATTATCGTCTTTGTAGCTTCTGCGCAAAATTGCCATGACACGAAACAAAAGCTCTTTTGGCAAAAAAGGTTTTATGATATAATCATCAGCCCCTAAACCAAAGCCTTTGAATTTATCATTATCTTCACCACAAGCAGTAAGAAAAAGAATAGGGTATTCGCCGCCTTTCTTTAACTGTTCCATTAAATCAAACCCACTCCCGTCTGGAAGCATTACGTCGAGTATTGCTAATTCCGGGCGGGACTTTTCAGCTTCTTCCATAGCTTCTTTCACACTTTTGGCAGTTTTGACATTTTGGAATCCGTATTCAATAAAAATAGACAGAACCATATCTAAAAGCTCCTGCTCATCATCAACGAGCAGTATACGTTTATTCAGCAGATAATCTTCGTTCATAGTGCAATCTCCTTTCACCGCTATATCATACCATATAATTGTGATTTTTTTTTGGATTTCTGAAAATGTAAGGTAGATGTAAGGTAAAGAGAATGTTATCACAAGGTTGCACTGGTATCATGTAAGCAATGAAAGGAGATGTTTATATGGATTATATTATCACAACAGAACAGTTGACAAAAAAATACAAATCTTTTGTCGCTGTTAATAACGTTTCACTGAATATTCGGAAAGGCAGCATTTACGGCTTTCTTGGTCCAAATGGTGCGGGAAAATCCACTACTATGAAAATGCTCTTGGGATTGACTGCACCCACAAAAGGCAGTTTCACAATCGACGGAAAGCAATTTCCAAATGACCGCCTTTCCATTTTAAAAGAAGTAGGTTCCTTTATCGAATCGCCCTCTTTTTATGCAAATCTGACAGGCAAAGAAAACCTTGACATTATCCGCCGCATTTTGGGACTTCCCAAAAGTTCCGTTGCGGACGCATTGGAGATTGTCGGACTTTCTGAATTTGGCGGGCGGCTTGCAAAAAAATACTCATTGGGAATGAAGCAACGGTTAGGACTTGCCGGAGCCTTGTTGGGCAGACCGCCTATTTTGATTTTAGACGAGCCTACAAATGGACTTGACCCATCCGGCATACATGAAATCCGAAATTTGATTAAATCGCTGCCCGATCTTTACGATTGCACGGTTCTTATTTCTTCGCATATGCTGTCTGAAATCGAGCTAATGGTAGACGACATAGGAATACTCAATCATGGTCGCCTGCTGTTTGAGGGCAGCTTGGACGAATTACGGCAGAACGCATTACAGTCTGGATTTGCTGCGGATAATTTGGAAGATATGTTCCTGTCCATGGTTGATAAAGACAATGCAAGCAGAAAGCAGAGGGTAAAACTATGAAGATATTTGCAATCGAGCTTAGAAAGGAGAAACGTACAAGTGTTATTCCGTTAATGCTTGCAATTGGCATTTTGGGGGCAGCATACGCCTTTGTTAATTTCATTGTGCGGAAAGACACACTTTTAAATCTGCCATTAGCTCCTATGGACGTGCTGCTCACGCAGTTGTATGGTATGGTTATGGTTCTGAATATGTTCGGTATCATAGTCGCCGCCTGTATTATTTACAATATAGAGTTTAAGGGAAGTGCAATTAAAAAAATGTATATGCTCCCTATGAGCGTTCCAGTTATGTACTTTTGCAAATTTTTGATTTTAACTATAATGCTCTTGGTTGTAATAGCTTTTCAGAATTTAGCACTTACAAAAATTGGTCTGACAGATTTACCACAAGGTGCATTCGAGTTTGGAACGCTGCTATGTTTTGCCGGATATTCTTTTATAACGTCAATGCCTGTATTATCTTTTATGATTTTCGTATCTTCCCGCTTTGAAAATATGTGGGTGCCTCTTGGTATCGGTGTTGCAGGATTTTTAAGTGGTATGGCTTTGGCTGCGTCGAATAACACTTTTCTTTGCATACACCCCTTTGTGGTTATGCTAAAACCCGCTGTTGCAATGAGCGCACAGCCGGATATTATTGTTGTAATTTTCTCACTGGTTGAAACGGCTATTTTCCTTTTTGCCGGATTATGGTCCGCTAAAAATCTGCACTACGAATAGGGAGGTATACGATATGAGCTTTTTAGAACTACTTAAAATCGAGTTTATAAAAGTAAAACGAGGTAAAATGATACCTCTGATTTTCATAGCTCCGCTGTTAGTTGTGGCTTCCGGCGTGGCAAACCTGCAAAATTATTTTTCGCCGGAATATACAAACGCATGGGCGGCTATGTTCATTCAGAGCGCATTAGTTTATGCCTATTATTTGCTTCCGTTCAGCATGATTGTTGTATGTGTGATGATTGCGGGACGGGAAACGGGGAATAACGGAATTTTGAAAATGTTAGCCCTGCCTGTTAGCCGCTATGTCCTTTCAGCAGCAAAATTTTGTGTACTTCTTTTTTATTTGCTTATGGAAATGGTTGTTTTTCTTGTTGTCTTTGTGATAACAGGATTGATTGCAGCAAACAATACAGGAATTACAGAAGCGCTGCCGATCATGTATTTGTTGAAGTGGTGCGTTGGTTTATTCCTTACCATGCTCCCCAGTGTAGCAACAATATGGGCGATTACGGTACTATTTGAAAAACCATTGCTGTCCGTCGGCTTAAATCTGCTTCTTGTTATCCCCAGCGTATTAGTAGCAAATACACCACTTTGGATCATTTATCCTTATTGTTATAGCGGTTATTTGGTTTCCTGCTCCCTACATGATTTCACGACAAAGGGCGCTAGCACTGGTTTTAACCTGTTCCCGTTTTTACCATGTGCAATTCTGATTTTTGTATTGGTACTTATAATGGCAGTAATACGTTTTGGAAAAAAAGAAATGAGGTAAGTTATGAAAAATAAACCGTCTCGTACTGTTCGCCGAGAATTCCATATGCCGCATAGTACATGACATCTTTATATTTGCTATATATCTTTTCAAACTTTGACTTTTCCTCTGGAGTATCTATAGCCATCATTAGTGGGAGGAGAAGAAATATAAAAATTTAAAAAAATTGTCACAAATGGAAAGTCAAATTCGTTTATATAGTAAGGATGCAGGATATGCTTTTACTAATCCCCATCCCTTTTTACAAAGATAGGGTGTCATTCTTTCCTCGAAGATCTGAACCGCCTTAAGCGTTGCCTCATTGGGATACTTATGCTTGATCTCATACGTGATCCGCTCCGGCGGCTGTACCGGATTGGCAATCTCGCTTACATATACCTGCCTGAGTGTCCTCAGTCTGTCCACAACCGAGATCGGCGCGATCACCCACATCCTCTCATCCGACATCAGATGCAGAAGTAATTCAAAGGTGTCCACCCACACCCGGGGACGTTCGCCTTTGCTCACCCACTGATCATGCCAGATCTGGTAATTCGCCTCCCAGCTCAGGTAGATCTCCCATTCCTTATCAAGCTCATCGGTATGAATAACGGACTTCTTAAGCTCTGTAGCCGCCGACTGCACGATATACATCTTCTCCCTCAGTATGGGCCGCGCAATGATATTTTTAAACTGCAAATGATGATACACAAACCCCAGATCAATCTCATGGTTCTCTAAAAGTCCATAAAGTTCATAGGAATAGTGGGTCTTAATATACAGATTCATAATCTGCTCTCTGGCTCCCAGCATTTCACTGTACAGATCAAACAAAATCGCACTGTTCATCGTATCCGTACATCCGATGGTCAGGTAAAGCTTTTCTCTGCTGTTTTTTAAAAGCTGCATCTCCTGCCAGATAGAAAGCCAGCGTTCCGCAATAGGAATAAACTCTTCGCCCTGTGATGTCAGCTCTATCTGCTTGTAACCCTTTTTCCTTGTAATCAGCTTCACCTGAAGCTCCTCTTCCAAAAGCTTCAGCCGGTGGCTCACAGTAGGCTGGGACAAAAAGAGATTTTCCGCCGTCTTTGTTATATTCTTTGTCTTAACAATCATCAAAAACGTCTCAATATCTGCTAAATTCATAAACGCTCCTTTCGTTATTCAATCTGACTGTCTACAGATCATTTCGTACTCTGTGCTCTGTGCTCTTACAATCTTATTTTTAAATATAAATTCTATTAATATTATACAGCGTAATTATTCATTTTTCAATTTCTACTTTCCGTGCTATGATAATACTAAGTTAAACAAACCTGCACGGAAAAGGAGGATATAACAAAATGAATAATGAAGAAAAAGGAATTTTATTTTCTGACGAATACCAGAAAAGCTTAAAGGCGCAGTTCTGTTATGCTGATGCAGATCCGGAACATGGGGAGCGGCTCTTTTTTGAAAATTCCGGCGGTTCATTAAGGCTTAGAAAAGCGGTAGAAGTAAAAGCTCAGATTGAAGAATTCCCGGACTGCCCGGAGCGGGTAAGAGGAAGAGGATATGAACTTTCCCATTATGTAGCTGACGGAACGAAAGATATCTTAGAGACCGTATTTGGCGCAAAGAGCGGCGGTCTGCTCACAGAACTTACCGCTTCCCAGAGCATGTTCCAGGCTGTAGGTACGATCATGACCAATGTAAAATGGGGAACCAACGCAGTCACCTCTTCCCTTGAGCACCCTTCAGCCCACGATGCAGTTGAGTTCTACTGCACCCAGACCGGACGTGAATTCCGCGTAGTTCCGGCCAATAAGACTACCGGCGGACTTGACGTAGACGAAATTATGAAATATGTGGACAAAGATACCGTTCTCTTAAGCATCATGGCGGCATCCAATATCTCTGGAAATATCATGGACATCAAGGAAATCGCACGACGCGCAAAGGAGATCAATCCGGAAATCTATGTTGTAAGCGATGCGGTGCAGCATGCGCCTCATGCAGCTATTGATGTAGAAGACTGGGGGGTAGATGTATCCAATTTTGCGCCTTACAAATTCTTCGGCGTCCGCGGCTGCGGCTTCTGCTATGTATCTGATCGGGTATGCGCGCTGCCGCACCACAAGCTGATCCACAAAGACGACCATGTATGGGCGCTCGGCACTCCAACGCCTGCGAACTTTGCAGCTATGATGGCGGTCATCGACTATGTATGTAAAATCGGCGCACATTTTATCAACAGCACTGACAGACGCACGCTGTATTTAGAAGGCATGCACCGCATCCACCTTCAAGAACGCGCGCTTTTATACCGGATGCTTGAAGGCACAGATGAGGTTCCGGGACTTCGCCACATTGAGAAAGCAGAAGTATATGTAGACATGGAAGACCTTACATACAAAGACTTAATCGTCGCTATGGGAATCAAAGGCATTGAATTCGCTGACCTCTCACAGAAATACTTAGAGCATGGCATTACCGTATTTGAGCGTCTGAATACAAGCCCTTATTCCAAGAGAATCGTAGAATCCCTCGGACTTGAAGGCGCAATCCGCGTATCTCCGCTCCACTGCCACGGAACAGATGATATTGATAAGTTCCTTAAAGCCACAAAAGATATCGCAGAGACTGTTTAGTTTCCCCTCATACAATCTTCTTAATGCCAAAAGAAGAATCTGCCTTCCGTGTTTTCCCCATCGGAAGGCAGATTTCATTTTGAAAGCGGCGCATAACGATTGGCATAACAATCGGGCATAACAATTGTAACTGTTTATTTTTGACCTTGCTATTAGTTTATGATATGATATGAAAATATAGTATAAAGGAGTGCTTTCTATGAAATTAACAATATTAGGAACCGGAAACGCTGCCGTATCCGAATGCTATAATACCTGCTTTGCCATCTCTGAGGGCAGCAGACATTTTCTTATAGATGCCGGCGGCGGAAACAGAATTCTAAAAGTGCTGAAAGATACCGGCATTGATATCTGTGACATCCATGATATCTTTGTAACCCACGAGCATGTGGACCATGTACTCGGAATCATCTGGCTGATCCGTCTGATCGGTCAGCGGATGAATCAGGAAACATATGACGGTGAGCTTCGCATCTACTGCCATGAGGAGCTTTCCGAAAAGATTCAGGCAATCGCGAATATGACCATTCAGCAGAAAGTCTGCAGGCATATGGGAGGACGCATCCGTTTTAATATTGTAAAAAGCGGTGATTCCCGCCATATCTTAGGCTGTCCGGTCACATTTTTCGATATTGCCTCCACAAAAGCGAAGCAGTTCGGGTTTACCATGCAGCTAAACAACGGCAAGAAATTCACCTGCGTAGGAGATGAGCCTTATAATGAAATGAATCATGAATATGTAAAGGGCAGCGACTGGCTGCTTCATGAGGCTTTCTGTCTGTTCGGGGAGGCTGATAAATTCAAGCCCTACGAAAAACACCACAGCACCGTAAAAGAAGCATGCCAGCTTGCAGAAAGTCTTTCTATCCCGAACCTTCTTTTATACCACACAGAAGAGACACACCTCAGGGAACGCAAACATCTGTACACCGAAGAAGGCAAGAAATATTTTCACGGTAACCTTTACGTTCCTGACGATCTGGAAACCTTTGAATTATAACCCAGTTATAAATGGAGGAGCATTTCGCTCCTCCACTTCTATGCCTGCTGTAATATGTGTATACTTTCACTGTGCTTTTTCACAACCGTCTTAATAACAGCAACATCCTCTTCTAATGTGCTCAGACGATGCTCATTCTCAAGCCACCCCTTTGAAGTTGGATAAAGATTCTCACACAGCAAACGGATTGGGCGCACTACATCGTTCTCTAAAACAAGACCAAGCCTGTGTATCTTGCTTTCCGCATGATCCATCCGCTCTTCCAGGCTATCCAAACGTGCATGAATCTTCTTCAGTCTGATGTCCAGCTTAGTATCTAACTTCTCTTCCAGCTTGACTTCCAGCTTTTCTTCTAACTTGGCATCCAGCTTTTCTTCCAGCTTGACTTCCAGCTTTTCTTCTAACTTGGCATCCAGCTTTTCTTCCAGCTTGACTTCCAGCTTTTCTTCTAACTTGGCATCCAGCTTTTCTTCCAGTTTCTCTTCTAACTTAGTTTCTAATTTTACTTCTAATACTTCTTCTAATATTTCACGGAATCTCTCTTCTGTCATACAATCATCTCCTTGTGTGTTTTCCTATTATATCTGTTTTGCCCCCTGTACGCAAGTACAGTTTTTATGTATATATCAACAAACTTTACCGAGAAATTTTGTTGATTTTTTCTTCATCCAAACACATCACCCCTTTACTATAACAATAAATCTGTTCCATTACTTTTTGTGGGTTGCTACGGCGAAATGCCATGACAAAAATCCCAGATTGGGAACTCAGAATCTTAGATTGTTCTGATACGATATCAGCATAGCACAATAATGCGTTAAGGTCAAAAGATTTTGTTAACAATTATTTCTTATTTTCAACACATTTTTATCACAGTTTTTGCGTATACTGTAATTGTTCGAAGAGATGATTCGAACACAAATAATTCTTTTTCATAACTTTTTCCTCAGGACTGCACACCTCCCATATGCAGTCCTTTTAAATTGCAAAAATCAAGTTAGAGACAATGCTGTCACATACGCAATAAATAAGGAGGAGCGAATGCCCCTCCCGTTTGAAACGCTTTCCATTACAAACATCCTCTTTATACGCCTTCCGGCAGATCTTCACATTTTTCTGTCGGATATACAACTCCTTCTTTCATGACGAATGCACAATCAAGAAGTGCATATGGATCTGTCATCAAATCTCTCTTCCATGCGGAGATATCTGCCAATTTCCCAACCTCAAGCGTTCCGATCTTGTCATCTAACTGAAGGATCTCCGAGTTGGTCTTTGTTGCAGCCTGTAATGTCCTGAACGTCCCCATATCGCTCTCCATCCATGCCTTAAATTCATAACCGCTCTCATAATTCTGATGGTTTGCAACAAAATCTGTTCCATACCCAAGCTTACATTTACAGTTCTTTATCACTTCCCGTCCCGCCTGAAGAGCATCTTTATAATACTCAAGCTTCGCCCGGAATTCCGGCTGTTTATCTTGAATTCCCACTGGATCATAATGAACGGCTTCTTCATACGGACAGAAGGTTGGAACCACATAAACATTGTGGTCAGCGATCATTTGTGCGGTCTCTTCATCCATCAGAGAACAGTGCTCCATACCGTCAATACCGTATTTTACCAGCTTCTGCATATGATTTGGGCTGTATACATGGGCAGTAACTGTCTTGCCCCATTCATGGGCAGTCATCATGATCGCCTCCATCTCTTCATCATTAAGCTGCTGCTGCGCCGGATTGTCATTCGGTGTGAAAAATCCACCTGTTGCCATGATCTTAATAAAATCTGCACCATACTTAATTTCTTCGCGCACTGCATTTACAAAGAAATCTTTACCGGAACCAAGCGTCAAACGCATATTCTGCGTAATCTGGGACAATTCCGGATTTCTTGAAAACCCCTGAGACAGATCCCCATGACTTCCCGCGGCGCACAGGAAACGCGGCGCCGCCACAATCCTGCTGCCCGTAAGATATCCCTTTTCAATGGCACGCTTCACATCCAGAACTCCAAATCCATTAGAATTGATCCCTCCTGTATGGCGAACTGTCGTAAAACCGCGAGACAAGGATTTCTTAGCTGTACGGATGACAGCGATCGTCTTCGCCTCTTCCGATGTAGAATAAACCTCTTCCCGTATATGCCGCCAGTCGTAGTAATCCATATGCATATGGGCATCGATCATGCCCGGCGTTACCGTCGCATCTGACAAATCAATAACCTCTGCTGATTCCGGCTGTACTATATCGGCTCCGATCGCTTCAATCTTATCATTTTTCACTAAGATCTTATGGTTCTCTTTAAATTCCGCATCAATTCCGTTATAAAGCTTTCCGCAGATAATAAATATCAGTTTATCATCCTTCATTATACTATTCTCCATTTCTTTCTTAATTCTTATTTATGTCCCTGTGTGACAAGGGATGCCACGATCAATACAATCGTTGCAACCGGAACTGCGATCAACACCGTAGCGATACCCAAAGGCTGTCCCATCGCTTCATATATAATGGTCACAGCAGTTCCGACTACCATCGAAGCGATACCGCCTATCTTTGTTACCTTCTTCCAGCAGAGCGCGCCGATCAAAGCCGGCGAAATACCTGCGCCGTATATGGTATATGACCAATACTGGATCGCCAGCACTGTCGGGAAGAACTGAAGCAGGATATACGCAAGAACACCCGTTACAAGAATCGTACCTCTCGTAAATACAAACTTCTGGTGATCGGTCGCTTTTGGATTGATCCTGTCTGCGTAAACATCATACGTAATATTCGTAGCGCCTGATAACAGATAGGAGTCCCCCGTAGTGATGATAAATGCCGTCGCCGCCGCAAGCAAAAGTCCGCCCGCGAAAGTCGGAATTACCGTTGTAGTAGACATAAATGCCATAGCTGCATCGATATTATCCCCAAAAATAGTCTTTGCAGAAAATGCAATTACTGCTACCAGCGGTACGACAACTACCAATCCGACAAACCAGCCCACAAAACCTTTTTTAACAGTTTTATCCCCGTCACCTGCCGCAATTCTCTGATAGAGATTCTGGTCGCCGATAGACAGGAAAAACAGCGGAAGATATCCCGATAAGAATCCCGCTACTGTCTGCCCGCCGCTGAATGTCAGACTGTCCGGATTCGTTGCCGCCGCCGTTGAGATCACATTGTCCCATCCGCCTGCACTCTTAATAACCATCGGAGTTGCTACGATAATTCCCACAAGCATAATAAAAGCACTGAGCGCATCTGTTACCGCTACTGATTTCAATCCGCCAGACATAGCAAGAAAAATAATAAGCACTGCCGAAAGCGCCGTTGCAATATTTACATCCATGCCTGTAGTCACGTTAAGCACGTACGCCAGACCCTTGTACTGATATGCACAGATAGAAATCATGGACAGAGCAATGATGATACCCGACAATGTCCTTGCCGTATGACCATACTTATTCTCTAAAAGTCCCGCTACCGTAAAGGAATCTGACTGCCGGATCTTCCCCGCCAGAAGAAAGAGCACAATAACACCGGCCAAGGATGGAATCGCAAAGAAAATTCCAGGCCACAGTCCATAGGTGAAAGCCAGCGAATTTCCTCCCCCTGAAATCGTTCCATTCCCTGTAAAGGTCGCCAGAAATGTACCCATCAGCACAATCGATCCAAGGCCTCCTCCCGCCCGCACAAATTCATCGCTTGTCTTTGCTTTCCGTGAATAATAGGCTCCTACTGCCACCAGCATAATAACATAGATGACGACGAAGATTAACAGACTCGGTTTTGCAATTAGTTGTTGCATAAAATCCCTCCTTTTCGATAGGAAAAGGCAAAACAGCCAGATAAATGACCGTTTTGCCTTTCGCCCGACTTCTTAAATGCAGAGACCGCAGTCTCTATTTAAGAAAATTATAACTCTATGTTATATATTTGTCAATCCTATTTATATTTGTCCCGGTTGTCCGTAATAAGCATTCTCTCCATGCTTTCTATAATAATGCTTATCCTGAAGCTCCTGCGGAGCCGGGTTATTCTGCGGATTGATCATTTCGCACCTCGCTGCCATCTTAGCTACTTCCTCAAGGACTACTGCATTATGGACTGCTTCATTGGCATCTTTTCCCCATGTGAACGGACCGTGGTTTTTGCAGAGTACCGCCGGCATTGCCTCATAATCGATACTTTTTGCCTCAAAATCATCCGCAATCAGCACCCCTGTGTTTTCCTCATATGCTTCATCTATTTCTTCCTTTGTAAGATTACGTACACACGGCACCTCACCATAGAGATAATCCGCATGTGTTGTTCCATAGCACGGAATCCCTCTGCCCGCCTGCGCCCAGCTTGTCGCCCATGGTGAATGAGTATGCACGACGCCGCCGATATTCGGGAAACGATTGTAAAGCACTACATGAGTTGCGGTATCGGATGATGGATTATAATCGCCTTCCACCTTATTCCCCTTAAGATCTACAACAACCATATCCTCCGGTTTTAGCTTATCATAATCAATACCGCTGGGCTTGATCACAAAAAGCCCTTTTTCACGGTCGATCCCGCTTACATTTCCCCATGTGAAGGTCACAAGATCATGCTTCGGAAGCAGCATGTTTGCCTCATATACTTCTTTTTTTAATTCTTCAAGCATTTTTTACATCTCCTCAAATAATATCTTTTTCCTGCCGCCGGACAATACCTGATACTATATCAGATACTCTGCTGCTGCCTGCTCGATCGCCACACCTTTTTTGTATCTCCGGGTAAAGACCTCAAATCCTTCCACATCTTTTGGATCCGGATTCATGCTTGTTCCAGCATTTCCCGCAAATACTTTATCTGCCAGATAATCCTGAAGTGTTTCACCTTCCTCTTTGCGAATCATATAGGAGGCAAGAAGCGCCATTCCCCACGGACCGCCTTCTCCCGCCGTCTCCATAACGGATACCGGCGCGTCGATTGCCGCCGCAAGAATACTCTGCCCTACACCTTTCGTCTTGAACAGACCGCCGTGTCCAAGGATAGCGTCAATCTCTACATGCTCTTCCTTAAGAAGAATATCCATACCTACCTTCAGCGCGCCGAGAGCGGTGAACAGATGAACCCTCATAAAGTTTGCAAGGTTAAAGTTACTCTTAGGCGACCTCACAAACACCGGTCTTCCTTCCGTCACATTCGTAATATTTTCTCCCGAAAGATATCCGTAGGACAGAAGTCCGCCGCAGTCTGCATCACCTTCAAGAGCCTTGTTATATAAAGTTCCAAACAGCTTATTCATATCTACATCAATGCCGAAGCTCTCTAAAAATTCCCTGAAAAGCCCAACCCATGCGTTCAGGTCGGAGGTACAGTTATTGGCGTGAACCATACCTACAAGACTTCCGTCCGGTGTCGTCACAAGGTCAATCTCCGGATAAACCTTTTTAAGCTCTTTTTCCAGTACCACCATTGCAAATACAGATGTTCCTGCCGATACATTGCCGGTGCGCTTTGCGACGCTGTTGGTCGCCGCCATCCCGGTTCCCGCGTCACCCTCTGGCGCGCACAGCGGTATTCCTGCCTTCAATGTACCTCTCTCGTCAAGCAGCTTCGCTCCTTCTTCTGTCAGAACGCCTGCATTTTCTCCTGCCACCAGTACCTTCGGAAGAATCTCTTTCAGCTTCCACGGATAATTCTTGTCAGCAACAAGTGCATCGAACTTTTCAACCATTGCCGCATCAAAATCCTTTGTCTCTGGATCGATCGGGAACATACCAGAAGCATCCCCTACGCCAAGAACCTTCTCCCCTGTAAGCTGCCAGTGAATATATCCTGCCAGCGTCGTAAAAAACGCTACGTCCTTCACATGCTCTTCACCATTCAAGATCGCCTGATACAGATGAGAAATACTCCATCTCTGCGGAATATTGTACTTAAAAAGCTCCGTCAAAGCCTCCGCTGCCTGCCCTGTAGTAGAATTTCTCCATGTCCTGAAAGGCACAAGAAGTTTTCCTTCCTTATCAAATGCCATATATCCGTGCATCATTGCGCTGAATCCAATCGCCCCGATGGTCGTAAGCTCTGCACCATATCTTTCCTTAACATCCATGGCCAGCTTCTTATAGCTATCCTTAAGCCCCGTCCAGATATCATCCAGAGAATAGGTCCAGAATCCATTCTCCAACCGGTTCTCCCACTCATGATCCCCGGATGCGATGGGATTATGCTCCTCATCTACAAGCACAGCCTTGATCCTCGTAGAACCAAACTCAAGTCCCAGAGCCGTCTTCCCGCTCTCGATCATCAATTTCATATCATCCTTATTCCCCATGCAATCTACCTCCGCTTGCTTATTTCAACCTGTTTATTTCCGAAACGCAACACTGTTCCAAAGAAGCTCATTCTTAAACTGACGGATCGTTGTATCTTTATCAATATAAACTGCTTCGATACCCATCGCTGCTGCCCAATCACCCATCTGCTCTGATGTCAGATCATAGGAGAATGCCGTATGGTGAGCGCCGCCAGCCAAGATCCATGCTTCCGCGCCTGTCTTAATGTTCGGCTGCGGTGTCCAGAATGCGGTTGCAACCGGGAGTTTTGGCATCGGCTTCTCTACCTTCTTGCAGTCGACGTCATTGATGATCAGGCGGAATCTGTCGCCAAGGTCGATCAGAGACGTTGCCACTGCCGGGCCTGTCTTTGATGTAAATACAAGTCTTGCCGGATCCTCCCTATCGCCCATGGAGAGCGGCTGCTCTTTAATGCTGATCTTACCCTCTGCGATCGACGGGCATACCTCAAGCATATGCGCCTGCAGGATTCCTTCTTTGCCCGGAACAAGATTATATGTGTAATCTTCCATAAAGGAAGTTCCCTTCGCATCCTTCATTCCCTGTGTCATGATCTTCATAACGCGGACCATAGCTGCTGTTTTCCAGTCGCCTTCGCCGCCGAATCCATAACCTTTTTCCATCAACCTCTGGATAGCAAGTCCCGGGAGCTGCTTAAGTGCTCCAAGATCTCCAAAATGGGTTACGATCGCATGATAATTCTTTTCCTCAAGAAATCTCTCAAAGCCGATCTCGATTCCTGCCTGCACCGCTACATGCTCACGGAACTCCTTCTCATCTCTGCCTTCTAAGAGAATCTCATACTTATCATAGTACTCTTCCACCAATGCATTGATATCACCCTGAGATACAGCTCCTACCGCTTCTGCGATCTCATTTACCGGATAAGCGTCAATTTCCCATCCAAATTTAATCTGTGCTTCTACCTTATCACCCTCGGTAACAGCAACATTTCTCATATTATCAGCAATTCTCATCACGCGGACGTGACTGCTCTCGATCACACCGATAGCAGTGCGCATCCAGGAACCGATCCTCTTCTGTACGTCTTCATCTTCCCAGTAACCCATGATCACCTTGCGCTCCATGCCAAGGCGGCTGAAGATGTGACCGTACTCTCTGTCGCCGTGAGCTGCCTGATTCTCATTCATAAAATCCATGTCGATGGTGTCATATGGGATCTCCCTGTTGAACTGTGTGTGCAGATGAAGCAATGGTTTTCTAAACTCCTGCAGTCCTAAGATCCAGGACTTTGCCGGTGAAAATGTATGCATCCAGGTAATGACTCCGGCACAGTTCTCGTCTGTGTTCGCTTCATTGAATGTCTTTCTGATCAGTTCATTGGTGATCAGTGTTGGTTTCCAGATTACTTCAAAAGGAAGATTCCCCGATTTGTTGAGCGCCTCAACAATAATCTTAGAATGTTCTGCTACATGTGCCAGACACTCGTCCCCATATAAATCCTGTGATCCGGTACAAAACCAAAACTGATACTTTTTCATTTCCATCATAATTTTTATTCTCCTTTTTTAAGTCTTACTTTTTCCGTTTTTTAGTTTCTTTTATTTCATTATAAAAAATTTTGTGTTTATTTCAATTCCCTAACTCTGCCTTCTGCCATGAAAAGTTACCTAATCCGACTTCACATTCCATTGTGTTTTTCTTTATAAAGAGTTACAATTAGACACAACAGCCATGATATCCACTGCGTAAATATCTATTAGGAAGGACCCGCTATGACACTTTTAGAGCTATGCCGCCAGATCACAGACAACCAGACATCTTTTTTACCCCCTGAACACAAGCTGAATACACGGCTCGTCTGTCCAGAGTATTCCAAATCCATACAGGAAGTAAAGACTTACCCCCTTCTGCAGGAGGAAAAGATCTTTGCGCTCTGCTGGAATATGAGCGGGTCAAATGTACTTCATGCATCCATGTGTCCGGCTCCGCATCCTTTTTGCTGCCGGTATCAGCATTCAGAAAATGAGAAAACCCAATTGCACACCCATGATTATATTGAGCTTGCATATATCGCGAACGGAAAATTCCGACAGCGGATTCTTGGTAAAGACATCACCTTTTCCAAAGGCGATCTGTGCCTGATCGATAAAAACTGCTTTCATCAGGATTATCTGCCCGGACATTCCGCCACTATTCTTTTTTTAGGGATCTCCAATGATATGTTTTCCGAGATTATGGAGGAAAATGTTACGACACAAAAGATCACATCATTTTTGCAGTCTGCCCTCCTAAAGCAAAAGGATCTCCAGCAATACCTGCTCTTTACTCCCGGTTCCTGCGGCGAACAGGAGTTAGAAGACTGCCTGCTCCTGCTCTTAAAAGAACTGTATTACCATGATATCGGCTCACGCCATATCTGCAAGGGGCTGCTTTTTCGCATCTTCGCGATCATCAGCACAAAATATGATTTTTCACTCTCTAAAGAGCAGCGCAAAACGATGAACTGGATCATATTCGAAGAAGTGTCCGCTTATATACGGGCGCATTACGCCGACGTCACCATACAGGCGCTGACAGATACCTTCCATTTTCAGGAAGATTATTTCAACCGGCTTATCAAGCATAAGACCGGTCTCACATATTCTGCCTATGTTCAGCAGATCCGGCTGGAACGGGCAGAACATCTATTACTTACCTCTGATAAGAGTATAGAAGAGATTGCCGGAATCGTCGGTTACCGCAACAAAGGCTATTTTTACAAAATCTTTCAGCAAAAATGCGGCACCACACCGTCAAAATACCGACAAAGAACTTAGGTCAGGGCAGCATCTGACCGCCCCTGTGCATTCCCTCATTATCAATGATCCGTGTAGAGTTCCTTATGACAAGCTCAGAAGTAAGCTCCACGCTTTCTGTCACCTTTTCGCTGTTCAGCAGCGAAAGCATGATCCCCGCAGCATTTCTTGCCAGACCAATGATCGGATTATCCACAGATGTAAGCGGCACGTCACAATATACTGCCAGATTTGAGTTATCAATTCCGACAACAGACAATTTTCCGGGAACTGCGATCCTATTCATCCTGCAGATATTTATAAGCTTGACCGCTACCTCATCATTGTAACACACACATGCCGTACAATCTTTAAGACGTTCCAGGAAGGATTCGCCCTCCTGCTCCATCCTATACAGGTCTATCGTATCTATCCAGCTTATATGCTCGTCTTTCACCCGGATATCATGCTCCATCAGAGCTGACATATAACCTGCATATCTTTTATGCCCCTGCCCGTCGTCAAGCTTGAAGATTCCGCCGATCTTCTGATGCCCACACTCAAGGAGATGCTCGGTCGCTGTCTTTCCCGCCCAGAAATCATCCATACTGACATGGATCGCCGACAGCTCCGGATAACTGCTGTTTATAAATACTACCGGAATTCCTTTTCGCTTGAGTTCTCGGTAAAAATCGAGGTTCGGATTAGGCAGCCCGCTTTTTGTTGTCTCCGCGATCACACCGTCTATGGCATCTTCTCTAAGAAACTTTTGAAGAATCCTCCGCTCCCGCTCGACCATATTGTGCGTAAAGGCTATCTCCAGCGTATATTCCGCTCTTGAAAGTATATTTTCTATCTCATTAATAATACCTGTAAAAATATATTCATCAACATATGTCACCATGATCGCAATGCGCATCGTCTTCTGCTTCCTGCCTACGCCGCACCTGCTGTCTTTGACATATGTACCGCTTCCCTGCACGCTGACAACCAGCCCTCTGTCTCCAAGAACAGAAATAGCATRGCGGACTGTCTGCCGGCTCACACGAAATACAGACACCAGCTTCTGCTCTGAATAGATCCTATCTCCCTCAGACAGCTCGCCGCTTTCAATCTTTTCTGTAATCCAGTCTACAATTTCTTCGTATTTTGCCTTTTGTCCTGCCATGCTATTTCCCAGCCCTTATATTATTCCAGCATATTGCTGTTTATTAGTTTTTCTTCTTTGAAGAGATAACGTCGAACGTAACCGCCCCAAGAAGCACGAGCCCCTTTACAACCTTCTGAAGATCCGTAGAAAGTCCGCATAAAACCATTCCGTTATTCAGAATACCCATAACGAACGCTCCTACAACTGCTCCAAGAATCGTACCGACACCGCCGGCCGCTGCCGCTCCGCCGATATAACATGCTCCGATCGCATCAAGCTCAATACCGTCGCCGGCTTTCGGCGTTGCAGAGCCTGCACGCGCCGCAAGGATGATACCGGCAACCGCGCCTAAGAATCCCATGTTAGTATATACCCAGAAGAATACCTGCTTCGTATTGATACCGGAAAGCCTTGCCGCCTTCATATTACCGCCCAGCGCATAGATCTGACGTCCTGCCACTGTCTTGCTCGTAACAAAGTGGTAGATCGCAACGATAACTCCCATGATAAGAAGTACGATCGGAAGACCGTTGCAGCGTGCCAGCTTATATGCGTAAAACCATACGATTCCAAGGATGATCCCATCCTTGATGATGATCTGCCATACCGGAACTAATGCAAAACCATATTTCTTTTTTGCGGCAATTGACTTTAATTCAGATAAAACAATCAACACGGTAGCGATCACTGCCACGATGATCGTAACAATATCGATAGTCCCGTCCCCGAACGGCACTTTATTTGTAATAAAGAATCCTGCTCCTACGAATTTAAACGCATCCGGAACCGGTCCTACCGTCTGCGACGCAAGGAATGTATATGTAAGTCCACGGCCGATGAGCATGGATGCCAGCGTTGCTACGAAAGGCGGAACACTCATGTAAGCGATAAAGAATCCGTTGAACACTCCAAATGCAAGACCGACGCCGATCGCCGCAAGGAATCCTACCGGGATACTCATGCCGCCTTCACATACCAGCTTCGCCGCAACAGCGCCGCAGAGCGCTACGTAAGAACCAACGCCAAGGTCGATGTTACCTGTCAGTACGCACAGCAGCATACCTGTTGCAAGAATAACGATATAACCGTTCTGCATCAAAAGGTTATTCATATTCATAGGAGTCGCGTTGGATCCTCCTGTCAAAATATAAAAGATAATATAGATCGCCAGCAGGGCCAATACCATACCGTACTGCTTTAAATTCAGATTAACTGTATTTTTCTTTTCCATCATTAAGCTCCTTTCTGATTATTATGCTGCATAATGCATTTCATAATCTTTTCCTGTGATAATTCTTCTTTTGACAATTCTCCGGCAATCTGACCTTCATTCAGTACATAGGTCCTGTCGCATGTTCCGATGATCTCCGGCATCTCTGAAGAGATAACGATAACTGCTTTTCCGGCTTTTGCCAGATCATTGATCGCACAGTAGATTTCATACTTGGCGCCTACGTCGATACCGCGGGTAGGCTCATCAAGAATCAGTACGTCCGGCTCTGTCAGCATCCATTTCGCCAATACAACCTTCTGCTGATTACCTCCGGACAAGGAACCTACCGTCTGGTTAATAGAATTTGATTTGATATTGATCAGTTTTTTATATTTTTCCGCAGCCACAATCTCGTCATTGCTGTTGACCACGCCGTTTTTAGAGAAAAATCCGCGGAGCGCTGCCAGCGTCATATTCCATTTAATATCGTTTATAAGAACAAGCCCGTAAGTCTTTCTGTCTTCCGAGGTATATGCGATCTTGTTCTCAATCGCTTCCTTTACATTCGTGATCTTCACCGGTTTTCCGTGCATAAGAACCTCACCGGTGATCTTCTGTCCGTACTCATGACCGAAAAGACTCATGGCAAATTCCGTTCTACCGGCTCCCATTAGTCCTGCAAGCCCTACAACCTCTCCTGCACGCACCTTGATGTTGATATTCTTTAACATCTGTCGGCTCGCATCCTCCGGATTAAACACGTTCCAATTTTTAACCTCCAGAACCACGTCTCCGACAGGGCAGTCTGTACGCTCCGGATAACGGTTCGTCAGCTCACGTCCAACCATACCTTTAATAATACGGTCCTCGGTAAATTCATCCACACCCTTTATCAGCGTCTCGATCGTATGACCGTCGCGGATAACTGTGATAGAATCCGCTACATAGCTGATCTCATTCAACTTATGAGAAATGATGATACAGGTGATCCCCTGTTTTTTAAGCTTCAGCATGATCTCAAGAAGCTGCGCGCTTTCTTCATCATTAAGCGCCGCCGTAGGCTCATCAAGGATCAGCAGGTCTACCTTCTTGGCAAGAGCCTTCGCGATCTCGATAAGCTGCTGCTTGCCTACTCCCAGAGAATTGATCGGCGCTTCTAAGTTCTCATCTCCAAGACCTACCTTCTCAAGCATCTCCTTTGCACGGCTTCTGGTCTCTGTCCAGTTAATCACACCCCTCATGGAAGTCTGTTCGTTTCCCATGAATACATTCTCTGCAACTGAGAGATACGGACTAAGTGCAAGCTCCTGATGAATGATAACGATTCCCTTTTTCTCACTATCCTTAATATTATGGTTCTTTACCAGGTCGCCGTTGTACATAATGTCGCCTGTGTATGTACCAAAAGGATAAATTCCAGACAATACATTCATCAATGTAGATTTTCCGGCGCCATTTTCACCGCAAAGAGCATGGATCTCACCGCGCTTAACCTTCAGATTTACATCATCCAGTGCCTTCACGCCAGAGAACTCTTTTGTGATATGGTTCATTTCCAGAATGTAATCAGACATTTTCTCAACTCCTTTTTATTTTTATCATATTGCTAATGAACGAGAGCGGCGGCATCCCGCCACCGCTCCGCTTTATCATCCAGCAATTAATTTGCGCTGTTAATATCATCCTCTGTGTAGTATCCGCTGTCGATTACAAGCTCTTTGTAGTTATCCTTGTCAAGAGATACTGGCTCGCAAAGGTATGACGGAACAACTAACTTGTTGTTGTCATATGTCTCTGTATCATTGATCTCCGGCTCGCTTCCCTCTAACACAGCCTGTACCATCGTTACGCACTTCTCAGCAAGAAGACCTGTATCCTTAAAGATTGTCTGTGTCTGTTTGCCTTCGACGATGTTCTTAACTGCCATAACCTCTGCATCCTGTCCTGTGATCAGCGGCCAGTTGTCTGCTGTGTATCCAGCGCCCTCTAAAGCAGCTTTGATACCATAAGCAAATCCGTCAAATGCGGAACAAGCAATATCAAGATCCTCATCAGCGTAGAAGCCTGTCAGGTAGTTCTCACAGTTCTGCTGAGCTGTCTCCTGAGACCATCTCAAGATACATGTATCCTCAAAGGATGTTCTTCCGGACTTACATACAAGCTTGCCGTCATCAAGATATTTCTGAAGAACACTCATAACACCCTTATGAAGAAGAACTGCGTTATTATCATCAGGAGATCCCATGAAGAACTCAATTGTCTGAGGCTCTGACGCGTTAGCAAGGTCAGCCTTTGTCTCGATATATTCACCAATCTTTCTTCC
The DNA here is from genome assembly GCA_010206225.2 of Lachnospiraceae bacterium MD308. GTDB lineage: Bacteria > Bacillota > Clostridia > Lachnospirales > Lachnospiraceae > MD308. The sequence continues at coordinate 31,070 of VIQU02000007.1, forward strand.
AACACCTTCGTTATCGAATGATGCATAGTAGCTTACCGCGTCTGTATCCATCAGAAGACGGTCGTAAGCGATAACCGGGATATTCGCCTGCTTAGCCTGATCAAGAACGTTTACAAGAGCGCCAGAGTCAATAGCTGCTACTACAAGACAGTTCACGCCCTGAGCAATCATAGTCTCAAGCTGGCTCTGCTGTGTCGGAATGTCATCTTCAGCATACTGAAGGTCAACCTCATATCCGAGCGCCTCAAGCTGTTTCTTCATATTATCTCCGTCTTTGATCCATCTTTCAGAACTCTGTGTCGGCATCGCAACTCCTACTTTTTTGCCGTTGCTTTCTACCTTTTTCTCATCACCTGCCGCCGCTTCGTTGCCATCGCTGGAGCTGCTGCTACTGCTGTTGTTTCCGCCACATGCTACAAGTGACAGTGCCATTGCGCCAATTAAAAGCACACTTAAGAGTCTCTTTTTCATACTCTTTCCTCCTTTTCCTGCAGCTTTCTGCTGCTTGTTTATTATATATCTGATTATACCCCCCCCCTACATATTTTTCAACCCTTAATAGTTTACAAATTTATATACAACTTTTTGTGCAAATGTATGTCTTCCCTCTATTTTTTGAAAACTTGTATGTATACAACTTTTATTATTTTATGCAATTCGCACTATATATTTCGATATAGTATTCATTATGCGTCCGATTTTACAATCCACCTATTTTTTGTATTCTGCAAATACGTACAATTTTTCATCTGTATGGCTGCGGCCGGCAAGCTGCTGGATCCTCTTCCGTCCTGCACCGTCTTTCGGAGACCAAATATAATTTTTTCCAAAAATCGTCAGAAACCTCCCTTCAAATTACGTAATAACAGATAACATATTACAAATCAGGAGGAAGAGCGATGTTTTATATTCGGATAGTATCTGTAAGTTTTTGGCGCCAAAGGGCCAGAACCCTTCTCCATCTTATGATCTGCACCGCAACAGTGATATTTTTAGGGATATACACGGGAAATCTTGAGGGAAACCGCAGCCAGCTACAGCATCTGGCAGAAAAAGTCCCCGTGGAAGCTACGGTCATCAACCTGTCGGGCGGAAGAGAATCCGGACTTTTCATAAAAGAAAGTCTTTTTGACGGCGTAATGAACTCAAAACATGTACAAGATCCCCTGTTCACTCTCCAGTTGACAGCCGCAGATAAGGAGCAGGATTTTACCATATTGGCTATGACCTCATTAAACGGATACGAAAAGCTTTTTTGCACCAGCGAAAAAGCCTGCGTTATCACCTCTGAGCTTTCAGAAAGCCTGAAGCTTAAAGAAGGGGATACTCTGACTCTTGATCTGCGGTATTATAAGCTTGACACGGATACGCATCTTTCATGGCAGATACTGCCTCTGGAAAGAGTCAGTTATAAAATAGCCGGTATAACAGATACAGATACCGCCCCGGCAGAGATCATGATCCCCATGGAAACAGCGAGAGACAGCTATCTGAATCAGGGCGTCCGTTTTTTTGTAAGCTCAGGCTCTTTTCGCGTAAAAGATCCCTTAAAGCTCAATGCCTTTAAACGGGAGATGGATGCCATCGGTTTTCTCGAGGTCATTCCTCAGGCGCAATCCGCACTGGAGGGTTACTCTCTGACCGTAAAGGACGAAACCTTTATCCGGGCTTCAAAAAGTATCAGCAAAGGCTATCGGACTATGCGGTTATTCTTTCCCGCTATATGCGCAGGTCTTGCCGGAGCCGGGATCGTCACCGCCTATCTGCTGGGCGCGGGCAGGCAGGAGGAGTATAGACTGCGGCGGCTCTTAGGCATGCCCCACACAGACTGTCTTGCCGTGTACCTCGCAGAACAGGGTGTCACGGAGCTGATCGGCGGCATGACCGGAGGCATCCTGTCAGTCCTTGCCACAGGCACTTCAATCCGTTTGGCTGCCGTCTGCTTTGGCATTTTCTTTTTCTTCTTCTTTGCTGGAAGTATATTTACATTAAAGATATTTAAAAAAACAATGCTTTTTAAGGAGGCGATCATATGACAATATTAAAAGCAGAACATATCAGCTATTCTTATCGTACAAAATATCAGACGATCGAAGCTGTCAGAGACGTAAGCTGTAAATTTGATGCTGGTAAGATGTATGCCGTCACCGGGGAATCCGGCAGCGGAAAATCCACCTTGCTGTCCATGCTGGCAGGACTTGATCTGCCTCAGTCCGGCCGTATCTATGTTCAGGGAAAAGACCTAGCCGCCATGGACCGGGATCGCTACAGAAGAGAGCAGGCCTCTGTTGTATATCAGGCGTTCCATCTGTTCCCCCTGCTTACTGCGCTGGAAAATGTAATGTTTCCTCTGGAACTTAAGAAAGTGAAAAAGAAGGCGGCGGCTGAGCAGGCAAAGGAACTGATCAGACAGGTCGGGCTTTCCGAAAAGACCTTCCGCCAGTTTCCCCAGATGATGAGCGGCGGAGAACAGCAGCGTGTAGCTATCGCACGGGCGCTGGCCTGCGGCGGGAACCTTCTTCTCGCGGATGAACCGACGGGAAATCTCGACACAGAAAACGAACAGCACATCGTCAAACTGCTCTGCCAACAGTCCCGCGAAAGAAATTATGCGGTTATCGTCATCACTCACAACCCAGAAGTGGCAAGGCAGGCAGACATTATCTTAAAGATGAGAGATGGAAGGCTGGTGGACGCATGTTAAGAAACAGTATCCGGCAAATGCTGCGGACTCCTGTAAGAACGGCCGCCTTTCTGACCCTTACAGGAATCTCCGCCCTTATATTATCTCTGGGAGCCAATCTGTTCTACATCAGTAAAAAAACAGAAGACGCAACTAAAAATTCCTTTACGACCATCGGCATGGTCAACCAGAGTCCATCCGGTGTCTCTATGGAAAAATACTGGGATCCCGAAACGCAAGGTTACGCGGCCTATTCCAGAGAGCAGTACGATACTCCCATCCCGGACTCTGTTCTGGACATAGAAGGGATGCCCTATATACATAAGCCAAAACACCAGCCTTTTTACGCCGCGTATGCAAAGGATTATATCGTCCGAAACACCCACAGCGAGGTAGACGAATCCTGGTGGGGCATCGGCTCAGACAGCATCATTGCTGAAATGGAGCCTTTCGAGGACTGTGTGCCAGATCACCCGGTAAAACTGCATTTTAAAAAATCCCTTTACGGCAACATCACAGAACGGATGTTAAACCAGATCTGGTTCTGGGACTACGAAAATCCCTCACCTGAGCCTTTAAAGGCGGGGAAAACCTATATCATGGCTCTTTACATGAATTCATCCCTCGAATATAACGGACTCCTTGAAAAGAGGGGATTCGAAGATGTCTCGGCCGTATGGACTCCCTGGATAGACATTCAGGGCTCCCAGTATAAAGCAGACGGCTCACCTGTCACCGATGAAAAATATGAGGGAGTTTTCTTTAGCGAGGTCACCGACGGCTTTTACGCAACGCCGGAAGGAAAACGCTGGCTTAACATCATAGACGGTTTTAAGATTACGGACTACAGTATTCCCGTAACGCCCACAGACGCTACAAAGCTTTTAATGTATTTTTATAATGGAAACGCAGGGATCTCTCAGGGACGTGACATCACCACATCCGAATACGCCGACGGCGCAAAGGTCTGTCTTGTCGACAGCAAATTCGCCGCCAATAACCAGCTTAATCCCGGCGACACCCTGCGGCTTCCATTGTTCTACGCCGATTATTCTGCTCCTGCCTGTCGATTTTACCCATTCTGGGCAGAACAGACTCTGACCGAAAAGCTGATCGATGCCATTGGGAACAGATATGAAGTATTTGACGATTCAGAATATACGATCGCAGGTATCTATCAGGTGACCGGAGGCGTCCAGGACTACACAGGATTTGAAGCGCCCAAGAACGGCATCATCATCCCCGCCGCCTCCGTAAGATCCAGTGATGAAAATAACATCCGCGGTTATATGCCGATGAAAAACAGCAATACCGTTTTCCAGATTGAAAATGGAACCATGGACAAGTTCTGGGAGATCTGGGACGAAAAAGGCGTTGACGGTCTGGAGATCACCCTTCAGGACAATGGATACTCTGAACTTATGCAGAGCTTCCAAAACACCCGCAAAATGTCCGTCATCCTTTTAGGGGCAGGCATCGGCGCAGTACTCCTGATCCTTTTATTTTTCTGTCATATGTTTGTGACAAAGCAAAAGATACGTACTGCCCTTGAGCGCTCTCTCGGCGTATCCCGGCACAAATGCCGGATATCTCTGATCAGCGGTATTTTACTCATCGTGATGATCGGTGTTATAATAGGGACTGTCATTGGCGCCCTGTTTACAGACAGGGTAGCGGCGCAGTTGAATAATGGCACAAAATACTCCGGCGCATACAGCGCGAATCAATCGGCTGCGGCAGAGAATGTCCTGCCGGATGATCTTTTGGATAAAAGCCATATAGACCTGATCATCCCACTGCTGACCGGAGCCGCTGTATTTGCCGCCTCCTTTGTATCAGCCCTTCTTATGACAGAAAAGAACCTGAAAAAAGAGCCTTTGAAGCTCTTATCTGAGATAAAAAAAGAGTAGCCGCATGCAGAAAGAAAGGAGAGACCGCCTTGACAATCAACAGTGAAAACTTTTTAAACCTTCTAAAAGCGCATGAAGAACAGGCGCTGGAATTCGTGCTGAGAGAATACGGCGGCTTTCTCATGTCCGTGATCCGAAAGCATCTGTTCCTTTTTCCTTCCATGCAGGAGGAATGCATGAACGATGTGCTGCTCCGTATCTGGGAGCATATAGATCAATTTGACGAGACACGGAACACCTTTAAAAACTGGATGGCAGGGATAGCCAGATACCAGTCCATCGACTACCTCAGAAAATACAAAAAGCATCTGGAAGAAATCTCCCTCTCCGATATCTGTGAGGGACGCGAAGATACCGCCCTCTTAAAGCTTATAGAAAGTGAACTCTCAGCAGAGATCGAAGAAATGCTCTCCTGTCTTAAACCAAAAGACCGTTCTATATTTCTAAAACTGTTTTACGAAGATATGGATGTTGAAGATGTGAGCCGGGAAATGGGAATCAAAAAATCAGCAATTTATCAGAAGGTCTCCCGGGGAAGAAAAAAGCTTCTGGCCTGGAGACAAAAAGGAGGTTCTTTGATATGAGTAAAAAAGATGACCAAAACTATATCTTCTCCCTTCTTAACGACATACCTGAAAAGCTTTCAGACTATCAAACAACACCTCTTACGAATGAGGAAATGTTCAAATACCGTGAGAGCTTACGGCAAAATATCAAAAAGACAAAATCGTCCCGTAAAAAAAGGACAGTTCTCTGGCGCTACATCTCCATGGGCGCGGCGGCATGTCTCCTTATAACTCTTACCCTTTTTGACCTGCAGCCCCGCAGCGAACAAATCCGCGCCTCATCCGGCACCAACCACTACAGCTTAAGCTCCATGCTCGGTGTCAGCAGTGAGCTTGAGGACTATGCGCAGCACATTAATGAAAACCATTCCATAAGCGGGGGCAGCGTAACCCTCAATTCTGCGGCGCTGGATTCTGGACGATTCAGCATCTACAGCACCTATTATTATGATGAAATGCAGGAGATCCCAAGACTTACAAACGGCGGGTGGGGGAGAGCTTACGGAAGTACATTCTCAGACACCGAAGCCATACTTTATAAGCCCGAATACCGAAATTCATCCTCCTCCCCCAACAATGCGGAATACGTGGTTTCAAGGCAGATTCCATATATCCAGAGATTGTTCGTCAACGGTAAGGAGATGATATGTGAGACAGAAAGCGACCTGTATGCAAGCGCAAACGGAGTTCTGCAGGATACGGCTGCCTACTTTTTCTCCGCAAAAGACATAGAATTTCCAGCCCGCATCACTGTAGAAATCTGGAAAGACCCTTCCCAGAAAGCGCCTGAAACGACATTTGACTTCATGCTGAAAAAGGAAAATATCGTGCCGGACAAAAAAAACATAGAGCTGCACCACACAGCCGTACTGCCTGACGGGCGCACCCTGACTTTTAAAAGATTTGTTTACAATACACTGGGGATATGGGTAGAGGCAGAATATGAAGGCACAGCTTCTGACGGAGAAAAATATGGATCTTCATATCTGCAAAATACAGATGAAAATGACAATTTCCAGATTCTCCGCGAGCATAAGCTTAATAACAACCGACTCTTATTCAGCCCGGATTATATCACGTCTCTCTACTCACAGATAGATGCTATGAAACTTTTAGAATATTCCATTACAATGTATCATTATGACGACAGCTCAGATACTGCCAGACGCATAGTACTCGATGAGCCTTTGAAGATACCCTTGAAATAGCAGCGAACACAATCGGGGGAGCATAAAGCTCCCCCGATAACAACTCAGTTTAAGGAATCAGCATAACTTTGAATGCTTCCGGATCTTTCTCCGCAACCTCAAACGCCTTCTCCCAGTCTTCCATCTTAAAGGAATGGGAAATTAACCCATCCGTATAGATCGAGCCGTCAACCATACCCTTCATCACCGGCCCGTAACAATACGGCGCCAGATGTGCTCCATAGATCTCGATCTCTTTCCCGTCTCCAATATCATTCCAGTCTACGGTAATCGCTTTCGGAAATACTCCGAACTGTACATATCTTCCGCAGAAACGGATGGCATCCATGCCCTGAAGCACGCTCTTTTCACTGCCGGACGCTTCGATATATACATCACACCCATAACCGTCTGTCAGCTCGCGGATCTTATCGCCTACATTTACCTCCAGCGGATTAAGAACCATATCGGCTCCGCACTTCATCGCCATATCCAATCGCTTTTGCCGAAGATCCAGACCAATGATCATTTTCGGCTGCAATTTTCTCGCCACGCTGACCATTCCAAGGCCGATTGCTCCAAGACCGCTGATAACGACTACATCATTGTGCTGTACCTTTGCCCGCTCTACTGCATGCATCGCACATGCCAACGGCTCAATCAAAACCGCCTGCTCCAAAGACAGCTCATCCGGCACATGATGGTGGATTCCCTGCTTATTGAACTTCATATACTCGGCAAAGCCGCCCTGCATGTCTCCTTTGAAACCGTAGATATAATGTCTCTGACACATGGAATAATAACCCGCTTTGCAGAAACGGCACTCGCCGCATGGTACGATCTGCTCGGAAACCATACGGTCTCCTTCCCTGACACCTGTAACATTCTTTCCGTATCTGACCACGCGTCCTACAAACTCATGTCCGCCGATAACCGGCGCTTCTATATAGCGCTTCTCAGGCGTCGTACCCCATATGCGCACGCCGCCGTGCAGGGTCTTTACATCTCCGGCACAGATTCCGCAGCCTTCAATCTTTACAAGTATTTCATCATCATCTATCTCCGGCACCGGCACATCCTCATAACGAAAATCGCCGGGCGCATACATTCTTAATGCTTTCATTGTTTTTTCCATTCTCTTGTCTCCTTGTCTGTGTCATTGATCTTAATCCGTTATTTGCCAAGACGGATCACATTCCACGATGCCTTATGAAGCATACTGGTCATCATTCCGCCCTCAAGGGATGACTGCTCCACCGTCTTCGGAAATACCAGTTCTTGCCCTGCGCCGTTGCAGAGTTTCATATCACTGTTTTCCAGAACAATATGTTCTTTGAGCTGATATCCTTCCAATCCCCGCACATCTGCCGTCACCTGAATATCCTCATTGATATTACGATTTACAGCGAATATAGTCAGTTCTTCCTTCTCTTCATTGTATACAGCTACACTCTCGATATCCGTTACATTCTCATGCTGTGCGGTATCGTGAACCGGAGTATGGATAACTGGTCTTAAGACTACTCCGCGCCCGTACTTTGATGCATGCATGAACGGATAGAAGATCGTCTGCTTCCATGCTGTTCCTCCTCCCTGCTGCGTCATGATCGGAGCGATAACATTGACAAGCTGTGCCAGACATGCCATCTTTACACGATCAGCATGCTTTAAAAGTGTAATCAACATAAGACCTACTAAAAGTGCATCCTCAAATGTGTAGATATCCTCCAGCATCGGAGGCGCAATCTGCCATGGATCATTTTTTCGGATATCCGCCTCCTTTTCTTTGGAATGGAACCAGACATTCCACTCATCAAAGCTTAAGTTGATATTCTTCTTTCCCCGTTTTTTCGCTTTTACATAATCGCAGGTTGCAATGACCGTCTTGATAAACTCGTCCATATCATCTGATTTGGCAAGGAAATCTGCTGTATCATCTGCTTCATTTCCATAATATTGATGAAGGGACACATAATCAGCCACATCGTATGTATACTCCAATGTCGTAGACTCCCATTTCGGGAAAGTAGGCATTTCAAGATTGGAGCTGCCGCAGGAAACCAGCTCGATCGTCGGATCAATGATCTTCATTACCTTTCCGGTCTCCTCCGCGAGCCGTCCGTACTCATGCATCGTCTTATGTCCCTGCTGCCACGGACCGTCCATCTCGTTTCCAAGACACCATACCTTGATATTATGCGGTTCTTTTACTCCATGGCTGATGCGCATATCACTGTATTTTGTTCCGCCCGGATGATTACAGTATTCCAACAGATTGCAGGCATCCGCGATACCTCTTGTGCCCAGGTTCACTGCCATCATGAGGTCAGAATTTACCTTCTTTGCCCACTTTGCAAACTCATTGACACCAACCTCATTAGTCTCAAGGCTCTGCCATGCAAGCTCCAGCCGCCTTGGCCTCTGCTCCACAGGCCCTACGCTGTCCTCCCACACAAAGCTGGATACGAAGTTGCCGCCCGGATAGCGCACAATCGGCACCCCAAGCTCCTTTACCATCTCTATAACATCCTTTCGGAACCCTTCTTCATCGGACTGTGGGTTACCCGGCTGATACAGCCCGTCATATACCGCCCTGCCAAGGTGCTCGATAAAAGAACCATAGATCCTTTCATCCACCTTATCCACCTTAAAATCTTTGTCGATGATCATCTTCGCTTCCTTAAGCATGATATCACTCCTCCTTTAGAATTATGTACAAAATCGTACTCTTTGTTTTTTGGATAATAATTACTGAATATTCTTATAAAAAGCTTCGACTGAAAATAAGCCAGTATCGATACTGTAAAAAGCAGTACCACTAATATTCCCCGTATAAACACCTGTATAGAAACCATTGCAAGAAGAAGCGGCAGACCATGCAAGATCACGATCACAATCGTGGAGGGCAGATGTCTTACCGCCATGATCAGTGCATTCTTAAACGTATTCTTGACCGTATTATCAAACCTTGCAAGCACCGGGAATATATAGACACCCATCATGATCAAAAAAATACTAAGAACGATCACAATAAGTGCTGTCACGGCTCCAAGCGCCTCACTCATTCCGCCAAGCAGCAGCAAGTCTGCTCCCAGCACGAGAATACACGCCAGCAGGATCATCCACACGATCGTCGCCTGCCTGAAATTCTGCCGGAAGGATTTCCAGTAATCCCGCCACACATAAGACTCCCTGTTTTCCGCCATCTTAAGCATGTTATAGTAAAGCGCTGTCGTCGCGGCGCCTATCGTCACCACAGGAATACAACTGATAAGATATAATATATTTAATAGAAACATGTCTCCTAATCTACTCAGGAAATTCATAATTCTGCCGTCAGTATTCATCTGGTCTCCTCCCTGTCTCTATACGCCAATCTGAATAACTCCCACCATGTGGGGTTTAAGCGTTATCTCCATTCCGGGTATGTATGTCCCCAGCTCTTCGCATTCTATCGCGATTTCTTCCCGGTCAATATCATTATAGCTCTCCGTACTTTCTCCGGAAATGTAATACATGCGCACATCACCGGAAGTTTCCAGATTTATCTCCAGTTTTTTCGCTTCTGCCTCACTTTTATTCACTACCGCAACCGCATAACCGGCTTGGCCGCTGAATGCTGTGGCAACGATGTCCAAAACAGCCGTCTCTTCCGGCTCTCCCACTTTGTTCCGTACGCACATCATTTCCATATCTCCGCACCATGAGTCAAGAACTACATCCCCCATATAATTAACATATAAGTCGAACACATGATATGTACTACGCAGTACGATTCCTTCCTTATATGTATAGATACATCCTCTTGTATTGACGATCGGCGCAAAGTTCGCCATGCCCACAATATCACAGTTACGGTTCAGCACATTAAGAAAACATGCGGTGAACACTGCATCCGCCATGGTATATTTACTATTATCATCATTTTTATCGCGTGGATACAGATAGTCTTTTTTCGTCCGACCCTGTTCAACCGTATGGACATTTGGATGATACCAGCCTCTTAAGTTCCATTCATCGAAGGCAATCTTAATCTTTTTATCCAACTTCATGGCCGTCAGAAGTCCCCGGACTTCCGCTATAGAATGCTCTGTCTGGTTCGTGTAGGCCATAACCGCCTCATAATCGGCATAATCATTCGTCTGGTGAATTCCGTCCCAATATTCATGAATGGATATCCAATCCAGAAACTGCGCGCTGCTTTTTAAAAGCTTTATATTCCAGTCCAGATCTGTTAACGCTGCCGCAGTAAGCTCTGTGTCCGGATCTACATGCTTAATCATTTTGGAAGATTCTGCCACAAGCCGACTCCACTCTTCCGCTGATTTGGCGCCGATCTCCCAGAAGCCGTAGTTCTCATTTCCAACGCTCCAATACTTTACCTTATAGGGTTTTGGACAGCCGTTAGCAATCCGCCATTTTGCATATCGCCCTTCGTACTCCAGATTACAGTATTCTACCCAGTCGCTCATCTCTTCCGCCGTGCCCGTTCCTGCATTTGCACAGATATAGGGCTCACAGCCAATCTTCCTGCACAGCCGAATATATTCATCTGTCCCAAAGGAATTCGGTTCTTCTACTCTCCAAGCCTTATCAAAAAAGGGCCTCCTGTTATCGCCTACCGCATCTTTCCAGTGGTAAGAGGACACAAAACATCCCCCAGGCCATCTCAGTATGGGAACCTTTATCTTTCTCATGGCTTCCAGTACATCCATACGAAGCCCGTCCTCATCCGACAGAGGATTATCCGGATCATACACTCCGCCGTAGATCTGACGGTGGAAATGCTCGATAAAGTGTCCGTAAATCATACTATCTCTTGTCCCGATCTTTCGCTGTCCGTTGATATATAATTTCACTTCAATACCCTTTCCTATTCATATCTGAATACCGGCGTCTTTACTCCGTCTTTTCTCTCCCAGCCGACCTTCATCAGCATCGCGTGTCTGTTGGGATTATACAGCGGATTTCCTATAATCTCCTTCTCTGTCCGGGCATGATAGACCATGATATCTGTCCCGTCGGAAAGCTTTGTAAAGCAATTGTGTCCCGGCCCGTAGATTCCCTTTGCCTCATCTGTGCAGAGAACTGGATATCTGGACTTCTTCCATGACAATGGATCCAAAAGATCACTGTCCGCATCTGCCGTCAGCATTCCCATACAATAAAAAATACCTGTTTCACTGGCTGAATAAGTAAGGAACAATTGTCCCTCATCGTTCTTAATGACAAACGGCCCCTCATTTACCCAGAATCCCACTCTCTCCCAGTCGTAATCCGGCGTCGTAAGAAGAACCTGAGCCGTCTTAAGCCTGCATGGAGATTCCATCTGCGCAATGTACAGATTCGCGATCTTCCTTCCGACGCTTACCTTCTCCGACCACACGTAGTAATGCTTTCCATGATTCTCAAAAACTGTTCCGTCCAGCGAAAAATCTTCAAAGGAGAAAGGATCCGTATCCGCTCTCTGCAGCTTGCCTCTCTCAACCCATTTTCCCGTAATCGGATCATCGCCGATACATTCCAGCACATACGGACGTATCTCCCATACGTTGTCCTTATCCCCGCCGGCGTAGTAGATATACCACCCGCCGTCAAGATAATGAAGCTCCGGCGCCCAGATATGTATACTCATAGGTCCTTCCTCATGCTTCACCCATACTGTATGTTCTTCGGCCTTTGAAAGAGCCCCAAGACTCTTAGCCCGCCTCAGGACAATCCGGTCATATTCCGGAACAGACGCAGTAAAATAGTAAGTCCCGTCTGTATGTCTGTATACATATGGATCCGCTCTCTGCGGAATCCATATGCTGTTAAACTGTAACTCGTAATTTTTACTCATACTAAAATCCTATCCTTTAACGCCGCCCGCAGTCATACCTTCAATGAAGTAAGACTGGAAACATACAAATAAAATCAAAATAGGTATGATCGCAAAGCAAGAACCTGCAATCAGTATATCATAATTATTGCCATAAAGTGACATCAAGCTCTGCAAGCCTACCGGCAATGTGATCTTAGACTGCGAACGCATAACGATCATCGGCCACAGGAAGTTATTCCAGCTTGACATACCCTGATAGATACCCATCGCTGCAAAGGATGGTTTCATTAGAGGCACCATGATGCGGAAAAATATTCCATACTCTGTACAGCCGTCTACACGCGCCGCATCCAAAAATTCTTTCGATATACCTGACAGATATTGCCGAAAGAAGAAGATCAGCATGGGCGCCACTATGTACGGCAGCATGATACCCCACATACTATCCATGATTCCCATACCTATGATCAGACGGTATAACGGAAGAATAATAACTTCCGTAGGGATCATCATAACAAGAAGTACACAGGCAAACGCCGCGTTTTTAAGTTTAAAGTCATACATTGCGAAGCCGTATCCTACACAGGCGCTTAAGAACAATGCAAGTACAACCTGAATTACTGTAATAAGCAGACTGTTTTTATACCAGTTAAAATAATTATTCTGGCCGCTGAACAGAAGCTTATAATTGTTCATATTGGCCGTTGCCCAGTCAATATCAAAGTTAAGTCCGTAACGCATAAGATCGGAGCCCGGCCGAAAAGATGATGCCAGAAGAAGAATCAGCGGAAGCATCGTAACCACTATAACAATAGCGAAAAATATAAACAGGAGAACCGATAATACTTTATTTTTACTTTGCATGTCTATTCTCCTTTCTTAAATGTGCCGTTCAGCGCAAGCTGAATTACATTGATAACCATAACAATAACAAGAAGCAATACGCCGATGGCGGAACCGATCCCGATATTATTCTGCTCCATACCCATACGGTACAGATATCCTACGATTGTCGTACCTACGTTATTCGGCGATTTATTTCCATTAAACAACAGGTACGATTCCGTAAACATTGCCAGGCCGGCAAATATGGAAATCGTCAATACATAGATCGTCGTCGGTTTCAAAAGCGGAAGCGTAATAAAACGGAACTGCTGAATAGATGTGGCTCCGTCAATACTCGCAGACTCGTACAGATCCCCTGATATCTGCTGCAGCCCAGACAGATAATACATCATATTAACTCCGGTCCAGCGCCACAAACAGAGTACGAACAGCGCAATCCAGACTGTCGCCGGCTTTCTCAGCCACACGATCGGATCCGCCCCAAAATAGCTGACAACCTGATTCATGAACGAACCTTCCAGCTCGCCGAACATCAGCCGAAACATAACGCCCGCTACTACGACTGATGTAAGCGCCGGAACAAACATCATGCTTCGGAAAAATCCTTTTGCGCGCATATGCTTGCTGTTCAGCATAGTAGCCAGAATCATAGGAATCGGGATCATCAGCGCACAGCTTACGATCATATAAAAAATACTGTTCTTCAAACTTTTGTAAAACACGGGATTCATCAATGTTTTATAATTCTTCAGTCCGACAAAAGTAGTATTATCTCCCGCAACTCTCTGAAAACTCATCATGATCGTGCTAACGATCGGATAAGCAAAGAAAATAAAAAACGTTAAAATAAACGGGAGGATGAACACATATGGCGCCGCTTTCTGAGAATACAGAAAGCGCTTAAAAACGCTCTTTTTTTCCATAGTTCTATCTCCATTTCTTCTTTTACGATAACCAATTTTAAAATGGAAGGCGCATTCTTCAATACGCCTTCCATCTCTACCCTACAATATCATCATTCTATATTCAGCTTATTCATCGTAAATGATTGTAGCCTGTTCTGTCTCAAGCATATCAGCTGCCGGAGTTTCTAAGTCTCCTTCAAATGCGTTCGCATATGTTGTGGATACAAGAACACTGTATGTTGCAGAATATCCGCCTGCAATATTCGGAGCAGTTAAATCTGTGCCATTCTTTTTGATAATATCAAACGGATTTGTTGCGAAATACTGAAGGAATTTGTTATCCTTATTCTCAGTAATCTCTGGATCATCCCACAGAGAGGTTCTGATCGGATCAAATCCAAGCTCATTCCACTCATATTTATTTCCTTCTTCTGACAGTTTTGCAAATGCTAAGAAGTCTTTTGCAAGCTGTTCCTTCTCGGTGAACTTCAGTACAGATGTACCTGTACCGCCCTGAAGAACTTCACGGGTATCTCCTTCTTTCCATACCGGAATCTCATAGATAGCCATCTTACCATTCAGATCCGGACAATAATCTGTGAAACGTCCCATATACCACAGAGGCATTGCAAGAGAAGCAACTCCGCCGCTGTTTAAGTGACCATACCACTCTTCTGTGTGGAAGCCGCCGCCAGGAGCAACCTCGCAGACACCCTCTTTGATCATCTCTCTGATAAACTCGATAGTTTCTGCGTGTTCCTTCGTATTGATATCCGGTTTACCGGAATCATCAACATACTGTTTTCCTTTTTCAAGCATCATCAACTGAGGAAGGAAAAGGTCAGAAGTCTCAACCGCACACATCGGCTTGCCGGTCTTCTCAAGAACTGTCTTTCCTGCTTCCATATAGTCGTCCCATGTAACGATCGTAGCCGGATCAACGCCAGCTTCATTCATGATGTCCATATTGTAGTAGCATACAGACGCTCCAAGATGGAAGTCAACGCCGTACCAGTTCTTCTCATCGCCGTACATCTTAACACGAGACATAACGATCTCATCCTGATATGGCTCAACAACATCATTCAGAGGAAGCAGATAGCCATCCTTTAAGAATGAACCATAGTAACCAACCTCGATATCAGCGATATCCGGCGTGCCCTCTCCTGCCTGACATGCTACAAGAAGCTTGCTCTGCAAGGAGTGTGATTCACCAGTAGTTACAGTAAGGTTGATCGGGTTGTCCGGATGTTCCTCATTCCAAAGATCTGCCATTGTAGTATAGAAACCTACATGCAGCTCCTGAAATGTCCAGAGGGAAAGATCTGTACCTCCGTCAACAAAAGTATTCTTACCTTCTGTCATCCCCTCTTCACCGCCGCCGCTGCTTTCTTCAGTTTTAGCAGCATCTCCGCTGCCGCCGTCAGAAGAGCCGCCGCATCCAACCAACAATGATGCCGCCATCATCGCACACAAAATACCGCTTAAAATTCTCTTTTTCATACGTGTCCTCCTTTTTATTATTTTGTGTATTTTTGACAATTTTGTATTGTTGCACTAAATTGTCTGCCATATTTTTTATAATAATTGTTTTTTACGCACTTTTATATCAGCTTTTTATGGTGTTTGTCAGATTTTTAGTTGTTTCTTGAAATTCTTTTTTGGCATAGATATTTCTGTATTGTTTCGGCGTCATATTTTCATATTTTTTAAACATCGCCCCAAAGTGACTCTGGGAACTGAATCCCAGATACAATCCAATCTGCTCAATAGAATATTCCGAGTAGATTAACAGATTTTCTGCAAGCTGCATCTTTTGATTCATAATATAATCTTTGATACATATGCCTTCCGTCTTCCGAAACAACGCGGACAAGTATTCAATCGACACATCTAATTCATCTGCAAGCTCCCGGACGGCTATCTTTGAATGCATTTTTCTGAAAATCAGATTTTTGCATTCTTCTATGAGCGGATTTTTCTTCTTATTGCTGTCATTTCTCAGATCACGCACGATCTCCGCATACTGAATGATCCCCCGGCGGATCATCACTACTACCTCGCCGATATTATTGATTTCTTCAAGCTTGAGAATCTGGCTGTCATTAAGAGAAAATGCCTCTTCATACGGCATTCCGCCTTCAATCGCAGCTCTTGAGGCTAACGCCATACCTACAATTCCCAGATTCCTGACATTCTGCAATGCATTCTTAGACAAAACGCCATACTCCCCCACAAAGGTCTCACTAATACATTTCTTCACCCTTTCCACATCGCCTTTACGGATTCCCTCCATTGTCCTTGCCTCCTGACTATAAGGATTATGCACCCGCGAATATTCGTGGTAATTAAAGAAAAGCTTGCTTTTTTTCTTTTTCATTGAAGCAAGCAGATCGTCTGTAATAAAGTTTTTTTCATTAAGCTCCTGGTATGACATTTCTCTCCCGGTTAGCATATAAAACAACAGCAATATTTCCTGACAAAATGTCTCATAACTGCAATAAGGAATTTTGAGACCTTCGATCTTATGCTGCCGCGCATAATAATTCTGTACCGTCAGCCCTTCCCGGTATATCTGTTGATGCTCAACATTGATCGGTCCTATGATCAGACAGGTAGACAAATGATAGATTACCGCATAATGCACTGGATACTCTTCAACATAGATAACCGGATAGTCCTTCCTGCCGGCATGCAGGATTTCCTGCGCAAATTTTTCATCGGCATTGACCGCATCCTCCTTTATCTCTTCCCCATAATAATTGAGCAGCTCCAGACGGTTCTTTTCACCAATCTGATACTGCCTGACTTGTGCATGTGTCGTCCGCAAGATATGATTACAGACATAGTGTAATTCCAATATTGATTTTTCCATTCAAAATCCTCCCCTTCATTTAATTGTTTAGCATATCATTCCCCTAATATATATCAGGAATTTAATATGTATATCGCAAATTTAATGTTAGGGATGTTACCTGCTGTGCAGTAATGAAACTTTATCAAAATAATAGAAAACCCCGGAGGTGACGCTCCGGGGTTTTCGTTTTTATCTTTTCTTTTTGAGATTTCCAAGCACTGACTGCAATACAATGAAGAAGCACAAGAGCGCGGACAATACGATACGTACCCACCAGCTTGACAGCGTTCCCTGAGTCGTAATCAGACTGGAGATCGTTCCTTTGATCAACACACCGAAGATAGTTCCAAAGGGAGTTCCGACACCGCCGCTAAGGAGTGTGCCGCCGATAACCGCCGAGGATATGGCGTCCATCTCAAGTCCCTTCGCCTGCTCTACGAATCCTGCACAGCTATTCAAACAGAACAGGAATCCGCCGCAGCCTGCCAGTATGCCGTCTAAGACATACGCTTTTAATTTTGTCTTCTTAACGTCAAGCCCCATCATCATAGCGCTCTGGGCATTTCCGCCTACTGCGTATACGCTTCGTCCGAACTTTGTGAATTTCATTACCAGAATAATGATCAATACGATAAGCAGCGCGATCACGACTGTCGGATAGATATATGCCGGTAAAAACTTTCCTCTCTTACTGTAAGAGCCTATCGGAAGATAGATCTTATAATTCGCCCATGCAAGGAATGTCTCATTTTTGATAGAAATCATCTCTTTGCTGATAACCGCCGTCATACCACGTCCAAAAAACAGACCTGCCAGCGTAACGATAAAGGGCTGAATATCCAGATACGCTACCAAGATCCCCTGTACCAGACCATAAGCAACGCCAATCCCAAGGGCTATGGCAACCGCTGTATAAGCGCTCATCCCCATATTTTCCATGGAATATGCCGCAGCCATACACACAAGAGCTGTTACTGATCCAACAGAGATATCGATACCGCCGGAGATCATTACGATAGTCAGCCCCATACTGATAACAAGAAGACCCGCATTGGTAATAAACAGGTTAAAGAACATCTGCGGCTTTGCAAAGCCTTTGTCTGCAAACACAACCATACCAGCCGCATACATAACCGCAAAGAGCACAACCGTAATCAGCAGCAGGAAGCCAGTGCCGCTTATTTTCTTTTTGCCTTTTCCCATTACTGATTACCTCCTTCCATCGCTGCCTTCGGCGCAGCTTTCTTTGCTTTCAGCCCTGCTGTATATTTCTTGAATACCGGACTTTGCAGTACAACAATAGCAATAACGACGATCGCTTTATATACCGGAAGCTGGTCGCCTGATACACCCATTGCGTACAGTGATGTCGACAATGTCTGAATCGTCGCCGCTCCGATCACGGAACCCATCAGACTGAACTTACCGCCGCTCAGAATATTGCCGCCGAGAGCAACTGCTAAGATCGCGTCCATCTCAAGGTTCAACCCAAGGTTGTTGGCGTCTGCCGAGTAGATACGGCTGGATGCCACGATTCCTGCTACGCCTGCCAAAGTTCCGCAAAGTACATAAGTCAGAAGCTTGATCCTTCTGGAATTAAGACCTACCAGACGGGACGCATTTCCATTAATACCAACGCTTTCTATATAAAGTCCAAGAGCCGTCTTTTTCAGTACAAGATACGCAACTATAACAACGATCGCCGCAATGATAATCGGCGTCGGGATCGGTCCTACATAACCGCCCGCTACCATATAAGAATCCACACGGACATAGGTAATCTGCCCCTTTGTGACAAGCTGGGCAATTCCCCGCCCCGCCGTAAATAAGATCAGTGTCGCAACCATGGGCTGGATGTCAAGATAGGATACCAGCACTCCGTTAAAGAGTCCGCATACACCTGCTACCAGAACACCAACGAGCATTGCCAGAAGGAGCGGCGCTGCAAGCTTCGTCACTGACACTTCACCGCCGGAAAGGATCTGACAGCACACCGCGCCCGCAACTGCCATAACTGCTCCAACACTGATATCCTGTCCTCCGGATGCCGCTGTTACAAGCGTCATACCTACCGCAAGAATGGCAAGCTCTGACGCACGGTTTATAACATCTATCGGATATCCGTAAAGAACTCCATTCGTGATCGATATCTTAAAGAAACCCGGTATGGTGACCGCCGCCACGATAAGCATGGCAACCAGACATACGATCGGCAGGAATAAACGCATAGATGTAAGTTTTTTCATATCAAATCCGTTTTTATTCATCGCTCTCACCTCCTGCAATTGCTTTCATGATTCCTTCCTGTGTAAGCTCCTCACCGGTAAGCTCTCCAACCTTTTTACCGTCTCTGAGTACGCCCATACGCGAACAGGTACGAAGCATCTCCTCCACCTCCGAGGAGATAAATGTTACTGCCATTCCCTTATCCGCCAGATCAAGAACCAGCTTCTGAATCTCTGTCTTTGTTCCGATATCGATACCACGGGTCGGCTCATCGAGGATCAAATACTCTGGATTTGTCAGAAGCCACCTTCCGATAATGACCTTCTGCTGATTTCCGCCCGACAGACTCTTGATCGGTGTCTCGCGGCTGGCGGTCTTCACCTGAAGCATCTCAATATATTTATCCGCCGCTTCTTCCATTTCCTTGCGGCTCATCAGTTTAAACATACCTTTTTTCGCCTGCAGAGCAATGATAATATTTTCCCTCACAGACAGATCCGCGATAATACCGTCTTTTTTACGGTCCTCCGGCAGATATGCCATGCCAAGCTTCATGGCATCGAGCGGCGTACCTATCTTTGCTTCTTTTCCGTTCACCTTAAGCGTACCGCTGTCTGGCTTATCCGCACCGTAGATTGCGCGGACCAACTCGGAACGTCCAGAGCCGAGAAGTCCTGTAAGTCCCACGACTTCTCCCTTATTGACTGTAAAATCAAATGGTCTGATACTTCCTTTTCTTCCAATACCCTCTGCTTCAATAACAGGCACAAATTCTTTAAGCTCGCCGTGGGCGCTCTTAATATCCGCCAGATCGTCAAAATCTTTACCCATCATCTTGGCTACCAGCATGACTCTTGGAAGATCCTTTGTCTCATATTCACCTACCAGCTCGCCGTTCCTTAAGACTGTGATACGGTCGCAGACCGCATACACCTGCTCAAGGAAATGGGTAACGAATATAATCCCAACCCCTTCGCCCCGGAGCCTTCTCATCAGCACGAACAGCTTCTCAACCTCGTCGTCATCAAGAGACGAAGTAGGCTCATCAAGGATAAGCACCTTACATTTCATATCTACTGCACGCGCGATCGCGATCATCTGCTGCTTTGCCAGAGAGCACTCCTCCAACTTATCTGTCGCATTCGCATCTATATCAAGACTCTTCAGCAATTCTGAAGATTTTCTGTTCATTGTTTTCCAGTCAATAAATCCTGCTTTTCTCGGTTCGCGTCCGATAAAAAGATTCTCCGCAACCGTAAGGTTCGGACATAAGTTTACCTCCTGATACACTGTACTGATTCCGTTATTCTGTGCATCCTGGGGCGATCTGTTGACGATCGGCGTATCGTTTCCCGCCATCTTGATCTCTCCGGCCTCAAAATCATGAACACCTGTGAGAACCTTGATGAGTGTAGATTTTCCCGCTCCATTTTCTCCCATCAGCGCATGGATCTCGCCTTCCCTGAGAGTAAAATCAACATGCTGCAAAGCTTTTACACCGGGAAATGTCTTAGAGATATCCCGCATAGAAAGTACAACATTCTGTTCCATATAAGTCTCACCTGCTTTCTTACTCATTCCATCATTGCTACACTTAAAAATCTCCTGTTTTTGGGCATAAAGAGAACGCAGCGGACAGGGCTTCTCATCCCTTCTATCCTGCTGCGCCCCTTTACCTGCGAAACCCGCCGCCGGCAGCTTCCTCCGGATTCATGGCAACTCAAACAGGAAATCGCAATTCTCTATGAATCCTCTTAATATGCACGTCCGTCAATAACTTCCTGTGTTACTTCTGTTACATCGTAATCTGTTCCGTCAACTGTAACTTTTGCAACATCTGAGCCGTATGCAAAGATTCCTTCATCAACATATGCGATCTTATCAACCTCTTCACCAGCCTCAAGCTTCTGGATAAGCTCTGCTACACGCGGGCCATGGAGTGGGTTACACTCTGTATTACAGATGATCTCACCTGTCATTGTAGCCTCGATACCAGCTTTTACTGTATCGAAAGAGAGTACAAGGATATCCCCGTCAGGACCAACTGTCTTGCCTGCTGCCTTGATCGCGTCGATAGCGCCGAATGCCTCGTTGTCGTTCTCACAGTATACGACATTGATGTTATCATGCTGCTTTAACATGGATTCCATAACTTCCTGTCCTTTAGCCTGTGTAAACTCACCTGTCTGCTGAGCTACAATGTTCCAGCCATACTCTTTTGCTGCGTTCTCAAGACCTTCTGTACGTCCGATCTGAGCAGATGCACCGATCGTTCCCTGAATATGCGCAATGTTGAGCTCCTTGATTCCCTTCGCGTCAGCATATGCTTTCAGCCACTCGCAGGCTTTAGCGCCTTCAAGCTGGAAGTTACCGCCTACATAAGATACGAACAGGCTGTCATCCGATACGTCTACCATACGGTCAACAGTAATAACCGGAATGTCTGCATCCTTTGCCTCCTGAAGAACGGTATCCCATCCTGTCTCTGTAACAGGTGCAAGAACTATGTAATCAACCTCCTGCTGAATGAAGTTACGGATTGCCGTGATCTGATTCTCCTGTTTCTGCTGAGCATCGTCAAAGATCAGTTCATATCCGTTCGCCTCACTGAATGTCTCCTTCATTGATTCTGAGTTAGCTGTACGCCAGTCAGACTCAGCGCCAACTTGTGCAAAACCAACTGTGATTACATCACTGCCGCCTTCTGATCCGCCTTCCGATCCGCCGTCGCTGCTGCCGCCGTCACTGCTGCCGCCTCCGCCGCATCCTACTGCCAGTGTAGCCACCATTGCCGTAGCCATCAAAGCTGCGATTAATTTTCTTTTCATGTTTTATCCTCCTTTTCTCTCCGATCAACTCTGTGTCGATCATCTTGATAATATGTTAAGATATTATGAATAAATTTTAAACAGACTTTCATTTCCAGTTTTTACATTTTTTTATGATTTTTTGAATTAAGTTTGATTTTTTAAGTGAAAGGTTGAATATTTTCCGCTTTTACGAGTACGGTAACCTCTGTTCCCTCATCCTGTCTGCTCACATAAGACAGTCCGTATTCTTTTCCGTAATAATGCCGGAGCCGCTGATTTACATTGATAACGCCAAAGCTGTTTACATTATTATCCAGCTTCTTCTTCCGCATATTGCTGCGAAGCTCAAAAAGCTTCTCCTCCGTCATTCCTTTTCCGTTATCATGAACCTTAAAAATTATATTCTCTCCGTCCTTTTTTCCGGTAATCCGTATCATGCCTTTGCCCCTCTTGTTTTTGATACCATGATACAGGGCATTTTCCACCAGCGGCTGCAATGTCAGCTTAGGGAGCACGAACTCTCTAAGCTCCTCATCTATCTCTATACTGTAATCTAAAATATCCTGATAACGGAACTGCTGGATTTTCAGATAACTTCTGATATGTGATTCCTCCTCCTCGACAGTGATAAAATCCCTTCCTTTGCTGAGAGTAGTCCGAAAGAAGCTGGACAGCGCCGTAACCATATTAACAACTTCATCAGTCTTATGTTCTTCTGCAAGCCAGACGATAGTATCCAGCGTATTATATAAGAAATGGGGGTTGATCTGCGCCTGCAATAATTTTGTCTCAGTGAGATGAAGATTCTCCTGCTGTGTCTTTATATCCTCTACCAATGTACCGATTTCCTCTGTCATATCATTAAAGCTCTGGGACAGCACTCCAATCTCATCCAAATCCGCCTTCTCCGTTCGGACAGAAAAGTCTCCCTCTGCGACCTTTTCTGTCATATCACAAAGCTCGCGGATTGGTATCGTAATACTTCTTGTTGCCCGAATTGTCATATAACCCGCTATAAAAACCGCAAATACTGTTACGACACCGCACAGCATAAAGCTCTGCCGTGTCTTTACATCCAGCGCCTCGCGGACATTTTCGTAATTTGTTGTTTCTATATATACATAATCCTGAATTCCCCCCTGAATCAGAGTCGTCAGGTTTTTTATATTCATATCAAAATAGTCCATTTGTTCCTGATATTTCCAGTTCCCGTTTTTTCCTTCCTCCAGCGTCTTCACACATTTTTCAAGAGAACGCAATGTATTTTTCACCCGCTTGATCCGATTACGGCTGGTGGCAACTGTCGCCCATTCGGACATCCTGTCACATGCCCGCTCCATCTCATTGATATATTTATAAGGGTTCACAGTAACATATCCATTCACGAGCATCTTGCCATCTTCAAGCTCCTCGACGCTTTTCTGGTTAATAACCGCCAGATACATACTGTAATCAATACGCCCTTTAAAATCCTGAGTATACTGGTTGGCATACACGATATTGTGGGTAATGTCCCGGTAAGCATCCGTTGCGTTGGACAGAGAGACCAGAAGATATATCATCACAAAAAGCATAGGCATAAATACGGTCAGCGAAATCCTGAGCAGCCGATGGTTTAATGAATTTCTGATATATTTCTTCATATGTTATTCCTTTCTTCTTGCACGGTACTCCTTCGGCGAGCAACCTTGTGTTTTCTTAAAAAGATAGCTGAAATAGTGCGGATCCTTATACCCCACCTCATATCCGATCTCCGAGGTCTTCATTGAGGAGCACATAAGGAGCTCCTTTGCCTTGTCCATCCGGATTCCCGTCAGATACTCTACGAAGGTCTTCCCCATCTCCCTGCTGAAAACAGAGCTGAAATAGCTTGGACTCATACCTACTCCGGCAGCAACTGTATTGAGGGATATCTCCTCCAGCATATATGTACTCTCAATCTTTTCTTTGGCCGCCTCAATGATATCCGAATATCTCCGCCCGCTCACCATATCCCGAAGCTCGATAGCCCTCGACAGGAACCGGCGCATATACTCCTGCATTTCCTGAGCGGTGTGGATCTTCTGTATGGAATCCTTAAAGCCTTCTGCCTCCCCCTGAAATGCTTCGTCAGAAGTCCCGATCTTTTCACAAAATGACATGATAACGATATACACGTCCATAACAATATATTGGCGCATCAGCATAGATTTGAAATTGTCCTCTGGCATTTCCTTCATATATGCCCTTGTAAAACCTTCAACCTCCTCCTGCGTCCCATTGTTCAGGAATTTTTCAACAGATTCCCTTGTCCGCTCGATCTCTCCAAAGCCCCGGACTTCAAAATCTGCAAGTCCCTGCATATTCTTAAGCTCACCCACACGCACGATCCGATTAAGCTCGCTTAAAAATCTTCCGGAAAATGCATGGTCTGCATCGGAAAAAGACTGCGGAATCTCGCGAAGCCTCATTACTGGCTTTCCGATTCCTCCGAAATATTCCAATTCCTTGTAATCCTCCATCATCAGCTTTATCCGCTTGGCAAGACGATCCGTCTTTTGCTCCATCTGCTCCTCATCGTCTGCCGTCAAAAGAAACGCCCATCCGTCAATCCCTCTCTGAAAAATATATACATATGAAATCTTTTTGATCATATTCTCCAGATTTTCGCAGGCCTCTACCACACCCCCTGACTGCTCGCCCACTCCGATAACACTGAAAACCTTAAATAATATCATTTCATACACATGAGCGCTCAGGTTCATATCGTACTGCCTGCCAAGATCGATCGCTTCTGCGGTAGACAACCCGCCTGATATTAACTGGCCGAATAACTTAAGCTTCTCCCGCTCTGTTTTCTCCTGCATGTCCTCCGCATATCGTTTCAAAAGCTCCTTCTCTTCCTTCTCCTGCCGGATAAGCTGACTTACCCCCTTCAGCGAATCTAAAAGCTTTGAAGCGCTGACCGGCTTTAGAAGATACTCTGTAACGCCGATCCGGATCGCTTCTTTCGCATAATCAAATTCATCATATCCGCTTAAGATCAGTATACGGATGTCCGGAAGCTCCTGCTTTGCCAGACGGCTTAATTCCAGCCCGTCCATAAAGGGCATACGGATATCCGTGATCAGAATATCCGGCTTTTCTTTTAAGATCATAGGATAAGCAAGTTCGCCGTCGCTTGCCTCGCCCACAAACTCATACCCTTCCTTCTCCCACTCTATACTGTTTTTAATCCCGTTCCTTATAACAATCTCATCCTCTACAAGAAAGATCTTAATCTTTTCCATTCCATGCACCCGCCTGTCTTTTTCCTTATTGTAACATCTCTCATGATACCTATAGGTTTTGAAGCAATACTTTTTATGTAAGCCCTGACACCATGTCCTGATATTATATATAATACTTTGTTTTGGCCTGAAAAAAATTAGTTTTTTTATGTGAATTGTTAAATATTTTTCGATACTTCCAGCTATAGGCTATATAACAGCAGTCTTTACACCTGTATTACAATATACAAAAAACCTCGTCATATAAATATGTCAGATTGCCTTTCTTACATATATTATATAACAAGGTCCTTTAAATAGTTGTTTACATCCATATTTCAGGATTCATAAAGCCTTCCCGCATCTTTTCCCTTTTTAAGCTTTATCACCCGTTGGTTTTTACTGCCCCTGAACTGTAAGGTGATGTCCTTCTGCGCCTCGATAAACGGGCCGTCCACCAGCACATCCAGATACGACAGCATCTCCTCTGTCACATCTGTGTATGCCCGCCCTCCTTCCTTAAGGTCAGTATCATAAAGATAACCAGAATAGCTCCAGATATCTTTACTTGGATATTCTCTTTTTACTCTTCGCAAAAGCTTCACCAGCTCCTGCTGGTTCTCCGGCTCAAAGGGCTCGCCGCCAAGTAGTGTAAGCCCCTGTATATAATCCGGCGCGAGCAGGCTAATGATCTTATCTTCTGTTTCTTTCGTGTAAGGCACTCCGTAATTAAAATCCCAGGTCTCAGCATTAAAGCAGCCCTTACAGCGATGCCTGCAGCCCGACACAAACAGACTGACTCTTACACCCGGACCGTCTGCGATATCGCATTCTTTTATATTGCCATAATTCACTCTGACCCCGCCTTTCACTCAATACTATGACCAGTACAAAGAAGCACACACTCCGGGCCATCGCCTCACAACGTGTACTTCTGTTATATGATAGTTCTTTACTTAACCGGCATACATAACCTCTTTAAACAAAGTTTTGGAAGGATACTTTGTCAGCCCTTTTACCCATCCGGACTTTCCTCCTTTTATCTTCACGTGAAGATATATCTGATTATGTTTCATATTAATATAGATCCTGTCAATCTTTACCTTTTTGCCTTTTACCAGTGTTGCCGTCTTTTTTCCTCCCGGGCTTTTCAATACCTTCATAGTTTTGTTTGCTGTCCAGTAAGTTTTTTTCTGGTAATTTATGATTGTTTCAGAAACTTTGGTATTGGTAGTTTTCTGTACCATCTTCCCATTTTTATATTGATAATCAAGAGAAAAACTAATCCCGCCGAGAGAATATGACATTACCCTGTACTTTACAGTAATCTTATTGCCTGACACCTTTATGCTCCCGATACTGTTATGATAGCCAATCTTAGACATTGCATCTAAATCAATAACTTGCTTCAATTTACCATCTTTATACTGGTATATCGCAGCTCCCGGCACGTCGTCATTATATGTTCCCGGAACTATTGAAAGAAATGTCTTCCCATTTTGCAACTCTAAACGCCTGATATCCAAACTGTAGATCGGGCCATACTTGTTGCTCTTTTTCAATACATTTTTCCCGTTGATATATACCTCATAACTCGAAAACTCCTCATATTCTTTATCCCAGTTTCCTGAGATCAGCAAAGTATCCGCCTTTTTATCACCGGTAATATCATACTTCGTATATGTCTGATTCACTTTCAGCTTATTATTTGCCGCCTTAGCTTCTGCCGAAACCGGGACAGCGATAAACAATGCTGCTGTCAAAACTAACAAAACTGCCATTCTTTTCATAAAGTTTCCCATATTCATTCCTCCCATTCCCTCGTGCCTTCAAGTTTACTCTTACTTCTTAAATTTTACCATATCCTTTACCCTCGTTCAATGTTCAGTCATTAAAAACAATCATTCTCTTGCTTTTTTTAGTTAAATTAAGTATATAATCCTCTCACACTGCCCTTGTATTTCTTCGTCATGTGTTACTAACACAACTGTTTTCCCTTCTATTAACGCAAAGTTTTGAAACAAAAAGCACACTTTTTGGCGATAATAAAGTAATTTATCTTTCCTTTTCGTAATCTCTTTATGATCAATCAGAAGCCGCCCCGAATCAAACTCCTCAATCAGACCAATGATATGTAAGAACGTTGTTTTCCGGTCCCGCTCGCCCCTGCAAAACACACAAATTCTCCTGTATCTATCCTAAAACTATAATGATCGAAAATAATATGCTCTCCGAATTTTTTACAGATATCAATTCCTTCTATCATACTTTCTCCCCTTTCAAAACTCAAATAAACTTTCACTTCGCTTCAGAGAATCGAGCGTCCTCAGAAACTTTTTAAGGCCCATATTTCCGCTTGCTCATATACATCCATTATCGAGTCAAGGGGAATCTGCTCAAGCTCCCATGTCCCGTCCTCGTGCAATGTGACAAGCTCCGCTCCTCTCTGTTCTGTATCGTCTTCAATCCCCGGCATAGCCAGATAATCAATACTCATACCATAGGTCAGCCGAATGCCCTTATACTCCAGCGACATATTGTTGTAGTGGTCATGTCCGCAAAAAACAGCTTCCGTACTGCCAAGCTCACACATCCTGTCAAACAGTTTACTTGGGTAATCGGAACAACATATCTTATCGATCATTCTCTCATTATTTTCCCCGAAAAAATATGTCACTTCTTCGCTTCCCTTCTCATACAGCTCGTACGCGGTCCGGTACTGCTGCAGCGGAATATGAAAAAATGCCATAGAAGGAACTGTGCGCCCCTCTTCAGCATTCAGGCGCTCCACCTGTGCCGCGTACCAATCCACCTGATCGTCATGGATATAGTCATATACATTGATTCCCTCTCCGGTATAACTATTGCTGTCGATAAGGAATAGAGCGGTATTCATGCTCCCATCTTTATTTCGTACCTCAATCAACTGATTATTCCTTCCTGTGATATCCGGCTGGACATAAGGATACAGAAGTGTCCCCGACGTATTGTAGGACAGTGACTTATAAACTTCATTAAGCTCCTGTCCAGAAAACGCCGCCAGGCTTTCTGTATCATGGTTTCCGTAGGTAAATGCCCACGGAATCCCCATATTCCGCATGAAAGCCGCAAACTGATGCACCGGAGCTAGATTGTTTAGCGACATTGACATGATTCCTATGGGAAAGCAGAGATCGCCTGTCACAACAACAAGATCCGGCTTTGTATGTTCGATTTCCGCATAGCACGCTTTGAGCGCTTTCAGATCCTTCCGGTAAGAATAAAGACTTCCGCCTATATGAATATCTGTAAGGTGCAGGATTTTAAAATCTTCCTTCAAAGACGTAATCGTATAAATCCCCGTCTCTTCATCATAATCAATATCATTTTGGCTATGCTTCACTACAGGAACGGAATTGATATACCTCTGAGTGTACCATGTATCACGCCGCAACGCCAAATACCCAGAGAACGTGACGGCTGCTGCCGTGATCAGCGCAATCCTGCGTTTATTTATCACAATATTTTTATAAACGGCGCTTTTACGAAACACCAAATCATACACCCATATCATTGCCTGAAAGATAATTGCCGCCCCGATCAGGAAATTGACCGGATACTCCATATTTCCCCAGCAAAATATGATAACTGTCGCCGCTGCCGTCCAGTATACAGCCGAAAAAACAGTTATCCCCGCCAAATGTCTTTTATAATTTTCATTTTCAGAAAGATGTATCCTTCTTTGGATCATCTTCATGAGCATCCGGTTCTTAATACAGCAATAAAGCGGCACCTCAATGAAGATAATATTCAGGAAAATATTTTCAACCAGTTCGTCAAGTTTTGAGCCTCCCCTGAAATAAAAACCAAGTTCTAACAGAATAAAGACTGTCATAACAGCAAAAAACAGAGCAATGCCATTAAGCCTGCGCTTTGCGTACCGATCGGACAGACCTCTGAGATATTGGAACGACCCGGCGGTATATTTTTCTGACCCGCAATCCTTCTCGATCGACTAAAATCTGCGAACAAGAAGGGTAATGATTCCGCCAAGCAGCAAAATATAAAGAAGAACGAAACCCACATACGGCACACCTGCTGCCAGATCATAGATCAGCCATATCAGTTCGGCAAAGATCATAACACTAAGCAGCGAGATTGCGTAAATTCTCCGACGCTGTCCGGCAAGCTCTTTTTGCAGTGTCTTTATATCTCTGACTCCTCCCGTCTGGCGCCATCTTCCAGCATCTTCCGCGCGGTATCCAGCCAGAACAGCCATATCTGACAGTCTGGTATATCTGCTGAATAGCTCTTCTAAGCATTTTTCTGCCTCTTCTGTATCCGCTTCTGACGTTCTTTTCCCCGGCAGTTTGTCCGGCTTACCCTCTTCCCGCATCCGCTCAAACTCACGGTTCAGAGCTTTCTCAATCTTTTTCTGCGCCTGCTGAGTCTCCTCGGAGTATGGAATATTTTCAAAATACATCTGTACAAAATTTTTGATTCGTTCCGTCATCTATGCCCTCCGATCATTTTTCCCATCCAGACCACATCTAACTGCGGACCTTTCGGACTGCTATATAACGGCAGTGAGGCATATCCACGCCACGGTAACGCTTTGTCCACGTATCTGACGCTGTCATGCCGTTTCTGAGTGCGACCCTCTGTGATGCAGTGTTCGTATCCCGGATGATCGAACAGACCTCTTCTGCACCAAGCTCCTCAAAGGCATACTGCCTGCACGCTCTGGCCGCTTCTATGGCATAGCCCTTATGCCAGTATTCCCGTCTGAACAAGTATCCGATCTCCAGTACTTCTCTGTCCTTCCACTGCTGCATGGTCAGTCCGCACTGTCCGATCAGCTCCTCGGATTCCTTCAGGATAACCGCCCACAATCCGTGCCCCAGTTTATCATAGCGTAAAATCTGCCTGTCAATCCACTCCCACACTTCGTCATCACGAAATGCACCTTCATATGCGTACATCGTCTCCTCATCTTGCAGAATCTTGCAGATCGGATCAAAATCAGACCGACTCATCTCCCTCATATACAATCTTTTAGTTTCAAGAATCATATTCTCTCCTTTCTCCTATGCCGCCCTTTTTCATACAGACAACCGACATCTTTTTTACGCCCAGCGGATCTGCAACAATGCCGCATTTTGCCATAAACAGAAAAAACAGATTCTCTTTCCCGCAGTCTTGCAGTCCTTCGTAGTTTCCCTGTCCTTTACAGATAACAACGTCTGCCGTTCTGAAGATTTTCTGAAAATGTGGCGACGTTCTATGTAAAACCGTTCCTAGCGAACCGTCACCGTTGGAAATCACTTCCGCAACCTCCTGCATGCCCGCCTCACTGGCATCATCCGCTGTAACATCATTCACGATCGGTTTCCCGCGCACTCCGTAATATACATAAAGTTCTTTATTATACTCCTTCAGCAGCGAGATAAAATACTTATCTAATACGATCTCGCCGCAGTTGTCACCAAGATACAGCAGGGTACGACTGCTCTTGACTGCCTGAAACAACTGCTTTGAATGATCGATTGCTATTTCGGTTTCAGCAATATCCTGTATCAATTCTTTAAAAGTATTTTCATCGAATCTGTGTCTTGCCGCAAAATCAATAAGATTTCCTGCTATGGCAAGCTTTAAGCCACATTCCAACCGCCTGCCGCTTTGATCAATAAGACCGCGTATCATATCTGACATGGACAACACAAGCTGATTATAGTAGCTTTTTATCTCCTTGTAAGGATTATCCGTCCCTACAACATCTATCATCAACCCCCATATCTCGCCCATGATCTCCGGATTCGACTTTGACATATCGCAGGTCTTAAGATAATCACCTGCAAGATTAATGAGCTGACCTTCCTTTTCCCTGCCTAGCTGCATAAATGCACTGATCTTTTTCATCTGACTGATATCACATTCAAAGCATTCCCGATGCATCCTACTTTTCCACTCCTTTTTCATCTTTTGCGCTTTGCATTTTCCAAATATGAGATAACTCTAGTATAATCCACACTAATTGCCTTTATGTTTCGGTGCAGAATAAATTTTCATATGCAAGGCGGAGGAATGAGGCGTAGTGGGCGCTACGCCGATTGACGACAACGTGGCAGATGGAAATTTAGCCAATCGAAACATAAGGTTAATTAGTGCGGATTATACTAGTCATGAAATTCTCACGCCTGCTGCCAGTTACATATTCGCAACGATGAGCAGCGCAAGAAACGCCACCGTGACGACCGTTCCCACCGACGCCAGGATATTTAAGATTCTGACGGTCCTTTCACCCAGTATTTTTGAACATACGGCAAACAGACCGATACCGATCACCCCGCCCAGAGTA
This sequence comes from Lachnospiraceae bacterium MD308, assembly GCA_010206225.2. GTDB lineage: Bacteria > Bacillota > Clostridia > Lachnospirales > Lachnospiraceae > MD308. Next base: position 62,469 of record VIQU02000007.1, read on the forward strand.
TTGCCCAGCAGATCTGTAATGTCACTTGCACCAATGGCAAAACAATACTGCAGAGTTTCATACAGCAGACTCACTGCAAATATGGGCAGAACCTTTCCAAGAAAGCTGATGTTTTGGCCAAGCATCGAAAGATATATTCCAAACGGAATAAAGACGGCGATATTCAGAATAATCTCCGACAGCTCCACCTTGCCATTCACGATCACGGAACCTGCAAATGGAATAAGGTTCATACTTCGGAGATTTATTTTGCGGAGCGCTTCTATATCAAGCTCCATCTTAAATAATATGATCCACGTCAGTACAGCCAGATACACTATAAGCAGTCCTAATGTTACCTTTTTTGATCCTGTATTTTTCTTTCCTCTCATCAAACCAGCTCCTTCATATTATAGTTTCCGGATATATTATAGTCTCATCAAGAAAGGTACTCAACACGGTATTCTCTTAATATATATTAAGATTTTTTAAACGTATCCTCTATTCGATAAATGAGTGGCTCATGATATAAAACTCTTCCTGACTTGGCTGCTGTCTTTTCTCCATTCTTTCCAGACCGTCATCATACTTTTGCGCCTCTTTCTCATTAACAGCCATCACCGGGCTGTCGTAAAACGTCCATGTCTTCATATCCAGCGCGCCCAAGACAAGCTCCTTTACCAGCATTGCCGCCGGATACTTTCCTGTTTCCACACATACCTTGTATTTCTGGCAGCTCTTAAAGCCAAGCCCTACATAATTTGCCGGGCTTCCAAATATCACGACGACTTCATATCCCAGCTCCTTTGCCCGCCGAAAAGAATGCTCCATAAGCATTTTCCCGTACCCGCGTCTCTGATACTCCGGGAGAATGCTTACCGGTCCAAAAGTCAGGATAACTTTCTCTTTGCCTTGCTCATCGACCAGTCTAGACTTCGTATACATGATATTTCCAATAACCCTGCCGTCTAACTCCGCCACAAAATCCAGCTCCGGTACAAAGTCCTCATGTTCCCGCATGATATGTACCAGATAATGCTCTGTGCACCCCGGCACGTACTTGTTATAAAATGCCTTTCTGGTTATCTCTTCAACGATATCATAGTCTTTCTCTTCTTCATTTCTGATCTGAATCATATTAAAATGTCCCTTTCTTTTTCGGTATGACGAAAACCACGATTTTCATAGTCTAAATATAGCGTTTTTGACAAAACGATATTAACAATTTACCGAGTTATATTTTTGTGTTACTGCATAATCATAACTAAAATAAAATTTTACTAAGACCGCCGGCTCTGTACTGTGTGAGCAGTTCCAACCAGTGGGTATCCGGTGGGTTATAGAGCGCTTACTCCTGTAATATAAATATACCTCAATATGAGACGAATGAAAATGATTTTTTAACTTTCACAAATTCGCCTTACAAGAATTCGTTACTAAAGTCAAAAAATATCCCTGCTGGAATCCTGAACTCTATGATTCTTTATGGATTCCTGCAGGGATGCTTTTAATGGTGTTTTGAATGATGTCTTTTTCCGTTCTTATGGATTTTCTTATGCTCTTTGCAGTATCTCTTACAATTGCTCTTTTTCTTATGCCTCTTATGATGGTAAGGGCAGTAGACTCCCTTTCGGCTTTTGCTGTAAGAGCTGCTGTGGTGGCTGCTGCTGTGATGACCATGAGCCATAACAGGAGCATTGAAGCTTCCCGACAGCACGACGGCAGTCAGCATGATTACAACTGCTTTTTTCCATTTCTTTAATATTCTCATTCCCTGTGCCTCCTTGTATTGTAAAAATTTGTCTTTTATAAGTAATACGTCCTGGTCTTTACAATCCTTGCAAAAAAATCATTATTTTTTTGCACATACAGATTTAGCTGCTTCCCCGCACAGGAAATGTCCGCCGTCAGTCATTTTCTCACATTAAAGTATCAGTGCCTGTGGTCATGGTGTCCACCATGGCTTTCGTTTCCTCCGTTATCATTGTTGTGTTCATCATTTCCAGAGTCTTCGTAGTTTTCATCGCTTCCGCCGTTTTCAAAGTCCTCGTAACTTCCATCGCTTTCTTCATGTCCATGCCCCTTACAGGTCTCAATTTTGTCCTCGATCTCGCCCATGGACATTTCGTGGCACTCCTCCATGGTAACAGACTCATCAAACTGAGAAAGCTCCTGGCATGCCCGATATTTCCCGAAGGACATCTCATACTGATGCGCCTCCTCCCTGCTGGCCAGATCGCTGGTATAAGTCTGCGCGCCATACTTTTCGGACATCTCATCCCCTCTGATCTCCTCAAGCATAGTCTCCCACCTATCTGAAATAATCGTGATAAACACCCTTGAATCCTCTGTCAGATAGCCGGAATCATTCTCATCTCCAAGAAGGCGGCCGATTGCCTTAAGATAAGGCACATTTTTCAGCGGCACCCTGTCAAGGATATCCCTTCCATCCTGGTTATATGCATCTGCCTCCACGACTCTCCCGAAGCGGTTGATGCCAAGCTCCACAGAAGGATTGACATCTATACTGATATAGGATACCGGCCTTATATATACCGTGTATCCCCCTCCGGTCAGGAGCAGGCATATACATGCTGCCGCAAAAGCATACCAGCGTATTCTTTTCAATCTGGCGCGCCGCTTTTGCACCCTCAGATACTCCATCGTATTTTGCTTAAGCTCCTCCGACGCCCGAATCTCTTTCATACTGTCGCGAATCACATTCATACCCACTCACCTCCTAACCTCTCCCGAAGAAGCTCTCTCGCCCTTGAGAGCCATGAGTAAACGGTATTTTCCTTTTTCCCGAGTATCCTTGCGATCTCTACCGCAGGATAATCCTCATAATAATGCAGGTAGATGACGTTCCTGTACTTTTCCGGAAGCGAAAGCACCGCCTCTAAGACTTCCGAAGACATGTCGTCAAGAACCTCTCTCTCCTCTTCGATCATATCAAGAGGCACCCATTTTCTGCGGGCTGCGTACCTGAGATGATCGGTACACGCATTGATCGCCACCCGCGCAAACCATGCTTTCTCATGTTCCCTGCTCTCAAAAGGCTTGTCATAAAGCAAGTATTTCAAATATACATTCTGAAAGACATCCTCTGTGTCATACTTATTCTTTAAATGCAAAAAGCATATCCTGCGCACCATATCGGCATAAGCCTCCATGACTCTGCTTAAATCCTCTTCGCTTTTCAAGACCTCTTCCTCCCTTACCCTCAGAAAAACGAACTTCTCCGCTCATACACCAGATCCGTTATCCCATTATAAGACTGCGTTTCCCGCAGCCTCAAATGTATCTCCCGGTCCAGTCCGCCAAAAAGACGGATACCTTTTCCCAAAATTACCGGAATCACAGAAATATAATAAATATCGATCATGTCCTCCCGCATTAACTGCCGGATAATCTCTGCCCCTCCGCAGATCCAGATATCCTTCCCCTTCTCCTTAGCCAGCCGTTTCACCAGATTGCACAGATCTTCCCGTGAAAATACGATCTTCTCCGCAGAAACCACATCCCTATGGGTAATGACGTAGCTGGACAGATCAGCGTAAATCCATTCTGACAGCGACAGCTCTGTAACTATCTGATGGTATGTATTCCACCCCATGACAACTGTATCCACGTCTTTTACAAAATCCGAATACACATCAACATTCTCCGCATTCTCGTCCTGACCCTTGAGCCAGTCCACACCGCCCTCACTGTCAGCGATATATCCGTCAAGACTCATAGCAATAAACAATACGACTCTTCTCATACTCATACCTCTCACATCACTTGCCGAAAAAGACATATCTCAACTTCATCTGCATATAGCTTTATTTTTTTCATAAGGCATTGGCTCTGGATTTTCCATATGCAGCCGGGCGATTTTATCGCATATGATATCATACAGATCATCTTCCACATAAGCGATCCTGTTCATATCGATTTCATCCTGCGGAATCTCCCCATCATTTACTTTTCTGCTGTATTCACCGTATGATTTCAGCCTTGCCATAATCGATGCTGCTTCTTCTTTTTCATCCTCAGAAAATATAGACTGCTCTGATAATTTGTTACTTATAAAACCGCAAAAATACGCAAAATCCTCGTCCCAATTGATATTCCCGTTCTCCTGCGCCTCCCAGCGCAGCTTTTCAATCTCTCTTAACAGCTCTCCTTGCAGACTGTCCGCCTGTCCTTCTTCCGGGACATAATTTTTCCAGATATATCTGCACACATCTGTATACTTTTGAATCTTCCTTTTTCTCAGGCTATCAAATATACCCATACCTTCCATCCTCTCTTTTTCGCAGGCTATATCGACCTTCGGGCATGATATCCTGCTGCCTTTGACAGCATCACTCTCCCTTTACGTACACATCAAAACGATTCCTTATCATAAATTCCCCGTTTTCCTGTATAGCTTTTCCGTCCTCTGCCGAAATCTCAGCCGTATCCTTTTCCACCGCTTTAATCTGGCTTTCAAGTTCCTCAAGCTGCTTTTCCAGCAACTTGATACTTTCTTCCGAACCCACGCTGTCTTTGGATGTGGCTTTCAAAAGCAGCAGCGAGTTTTGTATAGATTTCCTTTCCTCCTCTAATGACCTTTGTTTCTTTTCATTCTCCTCTTCCGTATTCACATTTGCAGAATTCATCTGGTTGTTCTGACACATCACAGCCTTTGGATTAACATACTCCGTTCTTAATGCGTTCATCATATTCTTCCTTCTCCTTTTCCTGTCTTTTTCACACCATACTCTCGGCAGACAAGAGGTGTATATCCTATGTCCGATGAGATATTCATGTGGTACACAGATATATCGGAGAATCTTTGTGTCACAACAAGCCGTTTTACGCAAATGGTCACTCTCCCTCCGCAGACGGCTTGAGACACAACAGTATACTAAGGCTGAACCGCCCCTGATCCCTCTTTATCTCCATGGTTCCCCCATATTTCTTAACTGTCCGTTTCATATTCTTCAGTCCGGTTCCATAATCCTTCTCACAAAACGGATCCTGTCTGTCTCCGCCAAAGCCAGACACTGCTGATTGACTGGACGGATCATCGGTATTCGTCACAATGATGAACAGGAAATACTGTTTCATTCCTGCCTGAACTGTGATTTCTGCTTTCTTTTGCTCTCTCTTCATACATGCCTGTATCGCATTGTCCATGGCATTTGCCAGAAGAGTACACAGATCCGCATCCTCTATGAAGAACCTTTTTGAAAAATGAGCGTCACAGCTTACCTGTATCCCCCTCGTCTCTGCAAAGCTTATCTTCTTTTTTAAAAGAACATCTGCCGCCAGATTGCCCGTGTCAATCCCAACAATCAGATTATCCGAACGGCTGCTTAAGCTTCTGAAATAATTCTCTGCCTCCGCATATCTCTTTTCATATACCAATCCCGACAGGATCAGAAGGTGGTTGTCGATATCATGCTGAAATGCAAGATACCGCTCATTTCTCCTTTTGGCTTCACCCAGATGGTCAAGAATATACCGATAAGAAGACTCCTTCTCCTCCCTCATACGCGCAAGGCTTTCAGAGATAACGCAAAGGCCTCCTGCCATCAGGACTGCCAAAAGTCCCGATACCGCCAACTGTACTGTGATCCCCATTTGCTCACTCATAGTTTTCTGTACAAGGCGACTCATAAAAACCGTCTGAAATCCTTCCATAAATGTATACAAAGTAAGGATTATCGAAACAGGAGCAATCGTCTCATACATCTTAAGTTTCGTGGAAAAAACAGCAAAACAGAAGATTACGCCTGCGTGCAGAACTAATCTGCACACCTCGGAGCTATGCAGGTACATGACCAGAAATGTAAGCACGCAGTTTATGAAAAGACAGACCAGCGCATGCGCCTTCTTCCTGACCCGGGTAAGATTCTGCAAAAATAATATCTCAAAAAAGCAGAGAAGAGCATTGAGAAAAACCCACCATATATAAAACCCAGCACAATAGAATCCTGTCTCTACCATCCAGTCACCTCATCCTTCAGAAAATCCAAAAGCCTCTGCATAAATTCCTGCTGCCTTCTCCTTGATACCAGCACCCTTTCCCCACTGTCAAGAATTGCCGTTCCCCTCTCCACCGAGAAGGTATGCGCCATATTTACAAGAAAGCTTCTGTGGCAGCGGAAGAACCGTCCGTCAAGCTGCCCCTCCAGCATATCCAGTGTCCCAGAATACTCATAGCAGCCATCCACCGTATGAATGCAAAGCCGGTGGTCAAACACCTCGCAGTACGTAATATCACTAATCAGTATCCTTTCAAACACTCCGTTTTTTATCAGAGCAAGGGTTCTGCATTCTGTCTGATAAAGCCGCTCCCTGGCTCTGTCAAGGGCAAGAAAAAGTCTCTCCTTTGTAACCGGCTTTACCAGATAGTGTACCGCCCCCACATCAAAAGCATCCAACACATATTTTTTATAGGCCGTGACGAAGATAACCGGACTCCTCCCGCCAAATCGTTTCGCCACCTCCACACCGTCTATACCAGGGAGCTTCAAATCTAAAAGAAGCACGTCAAATGCCCCCTGCTCCCGCATCAGCTCCTCACCTGACATAAATGTCCGTATTCCGGTATGCAAACCTTTGCTTTTCACATAGCATTCCGCCATTTCCTCTAATTTTTCCAGCATATAACCGTCGTCTTCACATATGGCTAATGAATTCATCCTTGTACCGCTTTCCTTATTTAATCTTCTGCTTTATATGCAAATGGCAAAAGCTCCTTCGCCCTGATCTTTTGCTCCTCCTCATGAACCATGAGAATCACTTCACATTCCGGCATATAATCATACAACATCTGACGGCAGTTCCCACAAGGCGGTATGATTTCTTCCCCTTCCTTTCCCCGGACCGCCACGATCGTCTCAAAGTCACGCTCCCTCTGAGTGATCGCTGCCCCTATGGCAACCTGTTCGGCACAGGCTCCATGCAAGGAATAGACATTGACGCCCGTATAGACATTTCCACTCTTACACCGAACCGCTGCCCCTACAGTATGATTATAATTAATTCCGTCATAGTTTAGGCGGATAGCTTTCCGTGCCTGCGCGATTAGCTCCTGATCCTTATCCGTCAATAGATTTCCGTTATTTGATAACCACATAATTCTATCTCTCCTCTTTACAATTCATCCTGCCAACAATATTACCAAAAAGTATTTATATAAAAAATGTGGGAGACAGAAACCGTCTCCCTAAAATTTGCTGTAATTTTTATTTGTTACACAAAACTTATATCATAACAGAGATCAGCCAACGCCCTACCCTACTCCCCAAACTCGCCTTCTGCGATAGAGATATCAATATCAAACTTTGTATTTTCACCTGCGACGATAAAATTCTACAATTTTTTATCCACTTTCTTTACGCATATAATAATCGCAATAGCAGAAGCTACAAGAAACTCGGCAAAAATCACTGACGGATTCCATATCTCGAAATAAAAATGTCCAATGAAATATACCGCCAAAAAAATCAAATATATTGCCACCGAATACATGACACATGCAAGAATCTGCCGCTGTTTCTGTTCCCGGACAAGTATAGCCTGCTGCTGCTTTTCCAGCATCTCTGTTTTTACTGACAAATCATCTATCTCTGATGATTTCAGCAGATAATCCGTTGTAACATCAAAAACTGCGCTTAATGCGACTATTTTCTCTAATTCCGGTGTCGCCTGACCGCTCTCCCATTTTGAAATGGACTGTCTGGAAACATCCAGCTTTTCCGCAAGCTGTTCCTGTGTAAGATCCTTTGCCTTTCGAAGCGTTAATAATTTTTCTGAAAAATTCATCTTGTTCTATCCTCCTTGTTTTGATACCTAAACGATATCAAACAATCCGGTTGCTTTCCATACATAACTCTGTACATATATGCAACCAGCGGTGGAAATACAGCGACATTGCACCTCTTCTAAACATATCCCCGACTTACTTTTCTCCGCTTTTTATAAATTCGATCAACTCTTCTAAACCCGTAAAATCATCATAATCTCCATATATTTCTTCCCGATGATAGACAACCCCGTTTTTTTCATTCCTTTCAAGACAGTCAAGCAAAGTTTCAACCCCATACCGTTTAGCAAATACCGTAAATCCATATGGTTTGATTTTTGACAAAAGACCTTTACTGCAGTCCTCTTCACAGAGAAAGCAATTAGCTAATCCCTTTTTGATGGAGCACTTTCGATTTTCACACCAATCCTTATCAGGACATTCACCAGAATTGCAGCCGTTACATCTGGTATTCTCGGAGCATAGACAGCAAGCCAGACCACATCTCGCAATTCCAAGTTCTCTTTTCATTCAGCCATCTCCTCTCTCACCTGAAAACAGAAGCGGCACAAATTCTACAAATGCAGTACTCTGTCCTTTATTTCCTGAGTCCTGCCTTGATTCCAGAACTGTGTTCCGATATACCCGCAGGTCCTTCTCGCCACAAACATGTGATTCTGATCGCGGTTCCCACAGTTCGGGCACTCCCATACAAGCTTCCCTGTCTCATCCTCCTTAACCAGAATCTCTCCATTATAGCCGCAGGATTCACAGAAGTCGCTCTTTGTATTCAGCTCCGCATACATAATATTGTCATAGATGAATCTCATCACTGAAACTACCGCCGGAATGTTGTTCTGCATATTCGGAACCTCCACATAGCTGATCGCTCCGCCCGGTGACAGCTTCTGGAAATCCGCCTCGAACTTGAGCTTGCTGAAGGCATCGATCTCTTCTGACACATGCACATGATAGCTGTTCGTAATATAGTTCTTATCTGTAACTCCCGGAATGACTCCAAATCGCTTCTGAAGACACTTTGCAAACTTATATGTGGTAGATTCCATCGGAGTCCCATATACAGAGTAGCTAATGTTTTCCGCTGTTTTCCATTCTTTACACTTATCATTCAATCTCTGCATAACCGACAGGGCAAATGGTCTTGCTTCTGGATCAGTATGAGATTTTCCCAACATACGTACACACATCTCATAAAGACCCGCATATCCCAGTGAAATCGTGGAATAGCCATTATATAAAAGCTTATCTATCGGCTCGCCCTTCTTAAGCCTTGCCAGCGCCCCGTTCTGCCACAGAATCGGAGCCACATCAGATATCGTTCCAAGAAGCCTCTCATGGCGGCAGCGCAGCGCCCTGTGACACAGCTCCAGACGCTCATCTAAGATTTCCCAGAACTTTTCCATATTGCCTTCGGAAGAACATGCCACGTCAACAAGATTGATCGTAACAACTCCCTGATTAAATCTTCCGTAGAACTTATGGCTTCCGTCTGGATTCCTCTGAGAATCCTCAACCGTGAGGAAGGAACGGCAGCCCATGCAGGTATATACTTCTCCCTGCTTCAACTCTCTCATGATCTTAGCAGAGATATAGTCCGGCACCATCCGCTTTGCTGTACACCTCGCCGCGAGCTCTGTCAGATACCAGTACTTGGAATCGGATGTCACATTATCCTCGTCCAGAACATAGATCAGCTTCGGAAATGCCGGTGTGATCCACACACCTGCCTCATTCTTTACGCCCTGCATTCTCTGGATCAGCACTTCTTCTATGATCATAGCAAGGTCTTCTCTTTCCTGCCCATCCTTCGCTTCATCCAGATACATAAACACCGTTACAAACGGCGCCTGTCCGTTACAGGTCATAAGCGTGATCAACTGATACTGAATGGTCTGGATACCGCTCTTGATCTCCTCGCGAAGCCTTCTCTCCGTCACCCTGTCAATGATCATATCATCCAAGCTCTCACGGCAGTCCTTACGCTCTTCAACTACGGCATTGCGTATCTTCTTTCTGCTGATATCCACAAACGGCGCCAGATGAGCCAGCGAAAAGGATTGTCCGCCGTACTGATTGCTGGCAACCTGTGCAACAATCTGTGTCGTCACGTTACAGGCCGTAAAGAAACTATGCGGCTTCTCGATCATCGTCTCGCTGATAACCGTACCGTTCTGCAGCATGTCCTCCAGATTAATAAGATCGCAGTTATGCTCTTTCTGGGCAAAATAATCCGAATCATGAAAATGAATGATCCCCTCTTCATGCGCCTGCACCACTTCCTCTGGAAGCAGTACACGTCTTGACAGATCTTTACTTACCTCTCCTGCCATATAATCTCTCTGCGTAGAATTGATCACGGGGTTCTTATTGGAATTCTCCTGATTCACCTCTTCATTCAAATGTTCAATAAGCGCAAGTATCCCGTTATCTGTTGTATTAGACTTACGTGTAAGCTCACGTTTATAGCGGTAGCGGACATACTTCTGTGCTACCTCATAACCCCTCATCTCCATGATACCAGTCTCTACCATATCCTGAATATCTTCCACATGCACCGCACGGCGCATCTCCTGCACTTTATCCGCAATCGTATCCGCAATCGCCATCACCTGATATTCATTCATCTGATGGAGCTTATCTACTTCACGGTTCGCTGCCTTTATTGCATTAACGATCTTATCAAGATCAAAGCTTACCTCTTCTCCATTACGCTTAATTACATTCGTCTTTACTTCCATACGCACTTTATAACCCCCGAAAACATAATACGCAAAATATTGTTTCTATTTTTGTCCAGCACACTATATATTGTGTGCTGCTTTTCTATAATACAGCATATTATCACTTTTGAAAAGATGTAATTTGAATTTTTTATATTATTTTTTGTCTTTCTCACCGACTGCCCATTTTACAGGGTTAACGGATATTTATCTGTCAGGCTTTTTACTAATCCCCTTGCCTTTGCCACGTTGTTCTCACTCTTAATTACCATTACGATCGCCTCTGCAATGGTCTCCATATCCTCTTCTTTCATGCCGCGCGTCGTAACTGCCGGAGTCCCAAGACGCACGCCGCTTGTAACAAATGGAGAACGTGGGTCATTCGGAACCGTATTTTTATTGCAGGTAATATGCGCCTCATCCAGAAGCTTCTCCAGTGTCTTTCCTGTAACCTCTTCCTCTCTGAGATCTACAAGCATCAGATGATTATCTGTCCCCCCAGACACGATCTTAATGCCTCGTGACATCAGACCCTTGCACAGCGCCTGCGCATTCTTCACGATCTGCTCCTGATACTCTTTAAATGACGGTTCAAGCGCCTCCTTAAAGCATACAGCCTTTCCTGCGATCACATGCTCTAACGGACCTCCCTGAATACCTGGAAATACCGCTTTATTAAAGTTGAACTTTTCTGCTGCTTCCTGACTGCATAAGATCATACCGCCCCTCGGCCCTCTCAATGTCTTGTGGGTTGTTGTCGTCACAACATCTGCGTATGGGATCGGACTTGGATGAAGGCCCGCTGCCACAAGTCCTGCAATATGTGCCATATCCACCATAAGATATGCGCCCGCTTCATCTGCAATCTCCCGGAATTTCTTAAAATCAATCGTCCTCGCATATGCACTTGCCCCAGCGATAATAAGCTTTGGCTTCTCTTTAAGCACCGTCTCACGAACAGCCTCATAGTCTATTACACCCTCATCATTTACCCCATAAAAAGACGTCTCAAAATAGGAGCCTGACATATTTACCGGAGAACCGTGCGTCAGATGTCCGCCGTGGTCAAGATTCATGCCAAGGATCTTGTCACCCGGTCTAAGCATCGCAAAAAACACTGCCATATTCGCCTGTGCGCCGGAATGAGGCTGCACATTGGCATACTCACACCCAAAAAGCTCCTTTGCCCTGTCTCTCGCCAGATTCTCTACTACATCTACGCACTGGCAGCCGCCGTAATACCGCTTTCCCGGATAGCCTTCTGCATATTTGTTCGTCAGCGGGCTTCCCATCGCTGCCATGACCGCTTTACTCACCCAGTTCTCAGAAGCAATCAGCTCTATATGCGAATTCTGGCGCTCCATCTCATCTGTGATCGCCTGTGCGATCTCAGGATCTGCATTTTTGATCTCATCAAATGTATACATCTGTCACCCTCCCTAATTTTAACGTAGTACAGAGTATCATATCATACTTTAGACCAAAAATACAGTATAAAAACAACAGGCATTAGAGCCATTTCTAATGCCTGTTACATCTTTTCTTCTTCCACATATGTTGCCAGATATCCCGCCCGGCTGATGATATACCGCAGGTTATCTTCAGATACCGCATTCTGCACCCCCGCCTCTTAATTCCTTCCCCTGACTTCACGGATTCCCTCAAGCACCTTCGCCCTTGCCTCTTTCGCCTTCTCCGGTCTCAGATCCGCGGTTCCTTCAAGAGGATAAGATATCCCCAGATTTTTATACTTTAAGACGCCCATCGTGTGATAGGCAAGTACGTCCAATCCTTTCAGATTCCGCCACTTTCCGATCAGACGCCCAAGCTCATTAAGCTCTTTTTCTCCGTCCGTGATTCCCGGCACGCACACATGGCGGACAATAACCGGAATATCTGCTGCCTCAAGCGCCTTCGCGAATGCAAGAACAGGCTTCTGGCTCTTAGATGTCAGTTTCAAATGTCCTTCCTCTGCGCTATGCTTTACATCCAAAAGCACCAGGTCTGTCACTGCAAACAGCCGCTCAAATTCCTCTTTCCTCTTATCGCAATACACGATTCCTGATGTATCAAGGCAGGTATGGATCTGCCGTCTCTTTGCCTCGGAAAATAATTCTACAAGGAAGGAAAGCTGCATTAAAGGTTCCCCTCCGGTCGCAGTTATCCCTCCGCCCCGATAAAACGGCCGGTTCCGCTCATACATTTCCATGAGTTCCTCCACAGTCTTTTCACTCCCTCCAGACATCGACCATGTATCTGGATTATGACAATACTGGCATCGCATAGGACACCCCTGAAAGAATATAACAAAACGAACTCCGGGACCATCCACGGTCCCGAAGCTCTCAACTGAATGGATCCGCCCCATACTACATCCCTTCATGGAAGGTTCTTGAGATAACCTCATCCTGCTGTTCTCTGGTCAGTTTGTTAAAGTTTACCGCGTAGCCCGATACCCTGACGGTAAGCTGCGGATATTTCTCTGGATGCGCCTGTGCATCCAAAAGAGTTTCCTTTGTAAATACGTTTACATTCAGATGATGTCCGCCCTTTTCTGCGTAACCATCAATCAAATGTACTAGATTGTCAACCTGTGCTTCACTGATATTCATACGTATATCCTCCTTCTGATCTGCCCGAATACTATCGGTATTATCTGCTCATCGTTTCATTCGCCTAAATATGCCGGCGCTGTCACTCATCTCTGTCATCTTCTATGGACGGCTCTTCACACGCACAGTCCGGCTGCATGGAAAAGCTCAGATCATCAATACTGATCTCATCAAACAGCACTGTATCCTCTTTTCCAAGCGCTCCCGGAATAATGGAAAATGTATTGGAAATTCCGTCCTGCGCATCCTTAAAGGGCATCTTGGATACAGAACTTAAGGAGGCGACAGCTCCTTTATTGTCCCTGTGATGCATCGGATTTGCTCCCGGCGCAAATGCTTCTCCGGCTTTTCTTCCGTCTGGCGTGGATCCCGTATTTTTGCCATATACAACATTTGATGTAATGGTAAGGATCGACGTGGTCGGGATTCCGCCTCTGTAAGTGTGGTTTCCTTTAATATAATGCATAAACTCACGCACTACATCATAGGCGATATCGTCAGCACGGTCATCATCATTGCCATATTTCGGAAAATCTCCCTCAACCTCATAGTCAACTACGATACCATTCTCATCGCGGACGGCCTTAACTTTCGCATATTTAATCGCAGAAAGGGAATCAGCCACTACGGAGAGTCCGGCAATCCCCGTCGCAAACCACCTTGTCACCTTCTTGTCATGAAGCGCCATCTGGATACGCTCATAACAGTATTTATCATGCATATAGTGGATAATATTGAGGGTATTCACATACACCTGCGCCAGCCACTTCATCATGTCGTTAAAACGCTCCATAACTTCGTCGTAATCAAGATACTCGGAAGTGATCGGACGGTACTTCGGTCCCACCTGCTTCTTTGAAATCTCATCTACGCCGCCGTTGATCGCATAGAGCAGACACTTCGCAAGGTTCGCCCTTGCCCCAAAGAACTGCATCTCCTTGCCGACGCGCATAGAAGATACGCAGCACGCGATCGCATAGTCATCTCCATGGGTCACACGCATAAGATCGTCATTCTCATACTGTATTGATGAAGACATGATAGAGGTTCTTGCACAGAACCGCTTAAAGTTTTCCGGCAGTCTCACGGACCACAGAACCGTAAGGTTCGGCTCCGGCGCTGTCCCAAGATTTGAAAGAGTATGAAGATACCGATAGGACATCTTTGTCACCATAGATCGTCCGTCGATTCCCATGCCGCCGATCGATTCCGTTACCCAAGTCGGATCGCCTGAAAACAACGCATTATATTCCGGTGTTCTGGCAAATTTTACAAGTCTGAGCTTCATAACAAAATGATCCACAAATTCCTGAATCTCTTCCTCCGTAAATGTACCATTTGCCAGATCGCGCTCCGAATAGATATCTATAAATGTGGAGGTGCGCCCCAGAGACATCGCCGCCCCGTTCTGCTCCTTAATCGCTGCCAGATAGCCAAAATACATCCACTGAATTGCTTCCTTTACATTTGCAGCCGGCTTAGAGATATCAAACCCGTAGATCGCGCCAAGCTCTTTTAATTCCTTTAGCGCTTTGATCTGTTCGGACAACTCCTCGCGCTGCCTTGTTACATCCGAGTACATGATAATTCTCGTTCCGTCCTTCTGCCTCTGTTTGTCCTCAATAAGACGGTCAAGTCCGTAAAGCGCCACACGTCTGTAGTCGCCGATAATACGCCCGCGCCCATACGCATCCGGAAGACCGGTAATAATATGGCTGGAACGGCATGCACGCATCTCTGGGGTATAGGCGTCAAATACACCATCATTATGAGTCTTTCTGTGTTTCATAAAAAACTCTACAATTTCAGGATCGACCTGATACCCATTATCCTCGCATGCCTTTACCGCCATACGGATACCGCCGTAAGGCTGTAGGGCGCGTTTAAAAGGCTTGTCTGTCTGGAAGCCCACGATCTTTTCCTTATCCTTATCAAGATACCCCGGCCCATGAGAAGTAATTCCTGATACAATCTTTGTATCCATATCAAGAACACCTCCCTTTTCACGCTCTTCTTCGGACAGCCTGAGCACCTGCTCCCAAAGCTCCTTTGTAGCTTGTGTGGGACCGGCAAGAAATGATTCGTCACCTTCATACGGTGTATAGTTCTTTTGGATAAAATCCCGGACGTTGATCTCCTTTTCCCAGACGCCGCCCTTAAATGATGTCCATTCCAGTTGCATAAATTCCTCCATTCTTTATTCACATCACTGTGAAAGATAAAATTGTCAGTTTTCTCTGTCGAGTATAAGATACCCTATTGTTAATTTTATGTCAACCATTTGAGATGTACAATTTCGAGAACAATTCTCATTATCTCCCGTTTTATTGAAAAGTATACATTTCTTAAAATTGTCATCAAAAAAAGAACAGTTACGATTAAACCTTTCGTAAACTGCTCTTTTTCATTCTATTTCTACACCGCCGTTAAAGAAACAGACACAACGCTGCAATCAGCACAATCAACAAACCAATGTATACTGCTAAAAAGCATTTGTTATTTGCTTTATTAATAAAAATCAATATAATACCAAAAAATAATGCAATTACTATTCCAAGAGAGATATTCATGGGAATAATAAATTCCTTCGTCATATTTTCGCTTTTAATATTAGAGAAATTAACCATTATCAAAGAAAAAATCGAAACGAAAACACCCATAATCGTTAATATATTTGCATAAATACGATTTATCTTTTCATCAAGGTCTTTGTTTGTATCCTTCAATTTTTCCATTCTTTCTTCATATTCGTCTTTATATTTCGCTAATCCTCGATACTGTTCTTCATCGTTAAAAGAGGCCCCCGTCTGCTGCTTATAGGTCTTTTCCGGTATACCTGTCAATTGTTCAAAAATAATCTGTGCAATATTATCATTCTTTTTAATTTTAATCATTCCAGAGGTTATATTTTGCACACGCAAATAAAGATATGTTTTATGACCCGGATAATAATGTGGCCCGGATACACTTAATCCCTGTCTCATCCTGGAATTCTTCTCCCCTATTCGCCCCATCAGATCATCTGGCATCTGAATCTGCTCTCTTGTTTTAATAAAAATGATTTCTCCCGGTCTTAACACATAGGAATCCTCTAATTTATCCTCATTAATGATTCCCTGAATATGAAGATCGTAGGATATTGCTGTAACATTCTTCTCATCATATCCTTCTATGATAAGCCTGCCGCCTCTTTCTTTTATATCTTTGTCTGTCAATATCATACTCTCACCTCTTTCATCAGGGATTTCTTTTCATTATAGCATAATCCGCTTGAAATTCAAGAATCCTCTCCACGATTTTACTCTTAAGTAAAATCTAATCGAAATTTTTATCTTTTGTGTATAGCATTATTTCAACAAGAGAATATAATAAATACTGAGACACGTGGGTTATTATAGTTAGAGGGTGATATTTTTGCAGGCGTTTGCGATTTTGATGATTCCGTTTCTTGGAACATCGCTTGGTTCAGCGATGGTATTTTTTATGCGCGAAAAAATGAACGGCAAGGTTGAAAAGCTGCTTCTGGGATTTGCCTCAGGAGTGATGATCGCGGCCTCCGTCTGGTCGTTACTGATTCCGGCGATCGAACTTTCCGAAGCGCAGAACATAGCCGGATGGATTCCGGCAGCGGCAGGATTCCTCTTTGGCATAGCGTTCCTGCTTCTACTAGACAGCCTGATTCCTCATCTTCACAAAGACAGCGACAAGCCAGAGGGAATCCGTACAACGCTTCCCCGCACTACCATGCTGCTTTTCGCAGTGACTCTCCACAATCTTCCGGAGGGTATGGCTGTGGGTGTGACTCTTGCAGGAGCATTACTTGGAAATACAGGTATTACTATGGCAGGAGCATTTGTGCTGTCCGTTGGGATCGCTATCCAGAATTTTCCAGAGGGCGCCATCATCTCCATGCCCCTTCGGAGCGAAGGAATGTCCCGGAAAAAGGCGTTTGCCGCCGGGGTTCTGTCTGGCATTGTGGAGCCCGCCGGAGGACTGATCACAATCCTCCTTGCAGAAAGTGTAACACGCATCCTTCCATATCTGCTTTCATTTGCGGCAGGAGCGATGATTTATGTAGTAGTGGAAGAACTGATACCGGAATCTCAGAGCGGAGAGCATTCGAACATAGGGACGATCGGAGTGGCGTTGGGATTTGCGCTCATGATGATCTTAGATGTGGCGCTGGGATAATATCAAATATCCGCAGATAGTATGTAGGGATCACATGACATGACCTTTCACACTGTCCGCGGATATTTAATATTTCTCTATACTCCTAATTTTTCTTTCCATTCTGCTTCCTTAAAGCCCGGAAGCACAAAATCCTCACTGACTATGACCGGGCGCTTTACCAGCATCCCGTCTGTGGCAAGAAGCGCATACACTTCTTCATCGGACATCTCCGCAAGCTTATCCTTAAGACCTAACTCCCGGTATTTCATACCGCTGGTATTAATAAAACGCTTTATTCCAAGACCACTTTTTTTATGCCACCGGGAAAGCTCCTCCGCCGTAGGATTCTCCTCTGTGATATGACGGGATTCAAAATCAATCCCCTGCTCTCTCAGCCATTTCTCTGCTTTCTTACATGTACTGCACTTTGGATATTCTACAAACAATATACTCATCTTTTTCTCTCCCTCTACATCATGCCAGTATCTGATCAAATGATATTCCTGCCGAGACGGAAATATCAGAAACCGCTATGCCGCCCGACATATCAGCACCCGCCGCTATGGTATCTATCGGCATCTCCAAAACCGCCGCCGCTGCCGCCCCAAAGGGTGAATAATCCATGTAGCGTTCTTCCTCATCCCGATTGCGGAACTGTACTGCGTGATTCGCATCCGCAAGATGTCCCTCCATGGCGATCCCCCTGTCTGATATCTTACGGGCATTGCGCTTTTTCTGAAGCTCCAGCTTAAGCTTCTCCTGCTTTTTCTTCTCTGTCGCTCTCTTCTTCTTTATCTTTGTCAATTCTTCCTCATTCAGTTTGCGAATCTTGCGGCTGCCTCTGACCAGAGCCTTTTGGATAGAACTGATTGCCGCCCGTGCTTTTGCCGCTTCCTTCTGGCTGCCAAGGCTTACAACCGTGCGCAGGTTTCCCATGCTGCGTCTCGCATCTCCCATAGCAGCCTGCACCTGGCCTTTGCTTCTAGCCCCTGCCAGCCGTGAATAGATCCCTGATACGGAAAATGCGGATGCCGACACGGTGATGCGGCTCTTATTCTTCGCATTCTTCATGTCCTCCGTCATCTTCTTCATCTGCTCTATCACACGCTTTTCTTCGGCATATGGATCGTCCTTTTCCTCCTTGGCCGGATCTTTTGCCACCCACACTTTTACTTCATCTTCCCCGATGTATGCGCCCTGCCCAAGAATTCCTTCCGAATCTTTAGAAAGCTGTGTAAGAACCTGTCTGAGAATCGTCTTTCCTTTTTCAAATGATTCCGCATCCTTACTCATCTGTTCAAGCCATTCACCCGATATGATCAGATGCTTCCCGGCGCCAAGCCCTGCTGCCATGGATGCAAGATTCTTTTCGTCTATCCCGGTTCCGATCACGATATGAACCTTTGAAAAATCCTTCTGTAACGTGGCAAGCTCCGTGACGACTGCCTTTTTTAACTCTGTCTGGTCAGGCCACCCTTCGGAAAGAGTAAATTCATCCTTCGGAATATCCTTTCTGCTGCTTTCAGGCGTCTCTTTCATCTCTGTCTTCGGGGATACCGTCTGGATATTTTTCCCTGTAACCTGCGAAACCGCACTCGTTATCCTGCTCATCGAACCCCTCCTTATATTACCTTTTAAAAACTATTCCGTTCTTTCTATATAATATATCGTCCGATTTACAGAAAAACTAACCTCCAACGCTTCCCTAATCGTTCTAAAACAGCGCTAAAAACCGTTCTCATTATCCATGATTACATATGGGTCAGTACGTTCCCCCCCGCCGCCATCCTCGTTCCACGCATGCCGGCGGGCTGCCTCTGCCTCTATCTCCTTTTTCGCCATCCCCTCAATCTCTGGGGGCGCCTTTTCTACGGTCTCTCCCTTTTCCCAGACTTTTTCCCTCTGATCGCCTTTCCCTTCCAGATAAATGGCTGAATCCTCACATTCGACAAGCTCTCCCTCCCTATTTTCAACTACCCCGGAGAGCGGATAGATGAACGAACATTTCTTCATCTGGATCGAACCGCCCCACAGCTCCCTTCTTAATGCTATTTCTCCTGTGTACTTATCTGTAACGCCTTCATTCTGATCAAAATTATCATTCAGGTTTCCGCTGGAAACTATACTGAATTTTTTGTCTGTTTCTACTGAGATATACAGGTATCCATTCTGAAGCTGATAAAGCTCTGTAACATGCATATCGCCAACCTTAAGCCGGGTATCAAACAGAGGAACTCTCTGTAACTCCGAACCCATATATGCACCATTCAGACCTTCAAGTACAAATATAAATATTAAAGCAATCGCAACCGCCACGCAGACTGTCTGTATCTGCCTCCGAGATATCTGCTTTTTAATATCCTTAATAATAGAAGCTGCTACCTGCCTCATCTTTTCTTCCGACAGAATATTCTCTTTATCTCCTTTCACCTCCGCTTCCAAAAGCCCCTCCTTCAGCGCTTCATAATAATTCTGGCATTCTCCGCACTCTGACAAGTGCTCTTCCACTAGATCCTTGCTCTCCTCACTGCACACATCATCCACATACAGCGGGAGCAGATCTTTATTCACATTACATGAAATCCTACTCATAAGATACCTCCTTCAAAATCAATCTATGTGTCATATCTGCCTACAGACCGTTCCACTCAAAAACACCTCCCTTAAGGTTTTATCATACTGCGGATCTGAAGCTTTGCCCGGTGGTACGTAACTCTCGCCCAGCTCTCGCTCTTTTCAAATATGTCCGCAATCTCTCTGAAGCTCAACTCACCCAGCGTCCGCAGGCTGAACACTTCTTTATACGGCTCTTCCAGACAATGAAGCGCTTTATAGATAGAGATCACCTCTTCCCTGCGGACAACGAAAGACTCTGCGTCCTCTGCCTTTGACGGCCCATCTGCCAGCTTCTCCTCCACAGATCGAAAACGCTTCTTTCGTCTTGCATCATCGATGTAAAGATTCTTCGCGATCTGACACAGCCATGTTTTAACAGAGCAGTCTCCCTTGAAATGTTTGATCTCCTTTAACGCCTTGAAAAATGTTTCCTGGGTGATGTCCTCAGCAACCGCCGGATTTCCGCTCATGGTAAGCACGAAAAAATATACGTCTTTAAAAAATCTGTCGTATATGTCTTCAAAATCTATCTTCACTTCACCACCCCTTTCCCTGTCAGCATATTATTTTGCCTATATTAGCAGTATCATACACGAATACTTCTAAAAATAATTCCTTCTGGTTTCATTTACCCATTAGACGAATAACATTCAGATTCGTTACAAAGATTTTCATTTTTCAAAAAACAGGAGCAGGAAAATCATCCTGCTCCCGATTCTTACTCCAAATATTAAATACCATAAAACATTTTGCGACATTCTATAAGTCTTCCTGAACGGTTTCCTTATCTGCTGCTTCTCCTTTTTCCAAAGCCTCCTGCCTGCAAAGCTCTTCAAAGTCATGAATCGCATCCTCCGATCCCATCATCCAGAGAGTATCCCCCGCCTCGATGATCGTGCTGGCAGTAGGAAGCTCCAGTATCTTGCTGTAAGGTGTTTTTAAACCTACGATCAGGCAATGATAACGGTCCTGAATCCTCGACTCCCGGATCAGCTTATCACAGAATGAGTCCGTAGGCAGCACCTGATACTCGATACAGCTAAGCGGTGATTGCTTCTCCGTATCTCCGTAACCCAGAAAATCCTTAAGCGATCCTATAGAATACTTCGCTCCCACATCCTGATAATCCCGGAAACGGTCAAGCGCTTTCGCAACACCGACCGCAAATACACGGTCGCCGGCAAATACATGCGTGCTTCCTCCCGGCACAAGGATGATCTCAGTCTTTCTCTCGATTTTAATAATAAACACATTCTGTCTGCGCCCCCAGTAAAGCTCCAGAAGAGTCTTGCCCGCATAATCGGCATCCTTTGGAACGATGAAAGACATAACTTTATAATCATCTTCAAAGCTATCCACAAACCCCGGCATACTGATAGTCGCATTCGATTCAGACATACTGGCAAAAAGGAATGTTGCCCGGGTAAGAGTGGAATACCGCTTTCTGGCACGGTAATCCATCAGATAAAGGGTTACTCCCGCAATCATCCATGCCGCAAATATCAAAGCCGCCGCGCCGCCCATGAAGACCGGCTGTCCCGGCACGAACAACAGGATAAATAATCCTGTCATACAGACTGCCGCAAACCATGCCATAGACAGTCCGCCCGGAATCTTATACGGCCGTTTTAACGCCGGTTCTTTTTTCCGGAGAATGATCAATGAAAATGCCGTGATCATCCAGCTTGCAACATAACCTGCAGCCGAGAAGCTGGTCAGCGCGCCGATCAGTCCGCTTCCTAAAAATGGTCCGATCAATGATGCGACCAGACTGACCTTCAGGGCATTTACCGGTGTCTTATAGACCGGATGCTGTTTTGACAGGCTGAAAGGCACAATACTTACTCTCGCCATCGCCATAAGGATCTGGGAGGATGCCATCATAAAACCATTCCAGGTAGTCAAAAGACCGCAGACCGCCCCCAGCAAGATCAACACATACAGAACATTTCCAAGCCCGCCCGGGTAAAGCTCTCTGAACATGAGCGCCGCAGAAGGATTGGAAAATTTTATGAAACTTTTCCACGGAAGAGCGCCGCCTAATGTAAACAGCAAGAGCGCATAAAACAGACAGGATAGAACCACCGTCACAACCACGGTCTTCCCCACTCCTTTTGTATCGCCGCCGGCGCTTTCAATCCCTTGCGGAATCGTCTCAAATCCTGCAAGAAAGAATGGAACCGACGCAAGGATCGAAGCCATACCTCCAATAAAAGAGCTGTGCGTTCCTATCCCCGTATTTTCATAAAACGGCATAAGATTTCCGATATCAAATTTGATCACCGCGCAGATCATCGCCAGGATACCAGCGCCTACTAACGCCATGCAAAGAATCTTTTGCAGAGATGCCGATGATGCGACTCCTTTTCTGTTAATACAATAGAGCAGAATAGAGATCACCGTTCCAAGTATGATATGACCCACATAAATATCCGCCCCTGCCAGTGTATAAAGCGGCGTTCCTGCTTTCAGCACTGGGAAAACAATACTTAAGATATCCACGACATAGATAGCTTCCCAAGGAATGATCGTGATAAACGCTCCGAATGCCGCCCACCCGGAAAGAAAGGCGATACGGTCACCAAACGCCCGGAATGCATAAGCCATGCCGCCGCCGGATACCGGGAGCATAGTACATAATTCACAGTAGCACAGTGCGATCGGAACCATGAGAATCATCGCCACCATATAGCCTGCTGCCGCAGGCAGGGGACCTCCGCTGCTGTTCATCCAGCTATTGATCGAAACTGCCCAGCCGACACCTACGATCGCGCCAAAACCAATGCAGAAAAAATCAAGCGCGGATACTCCTTTCTTTTGTTCTGTTTTCTGTTCTATCCTTTGCTCCATGTTTTCATTCCTCTCCGATCATATACGATCATATTCATATTAATCAGTATATCCCCTGAAATATCATGATGCAATACAAATATATTGAAAAATATCTACTCATATAAGAATTTTTCCGGTAGCTTCACTTTGAAATCTTCAGCAAGATCACCGTATCAAAATGCAATGTCATTGGTTCGTCCCTTGTCTCTACTTCCAAGCGCACAAAGCGGAAAGTCCGAAACCAGAACGGTACGTATTTTTCCCGATAAAGAAATGGAATCACACGCTCACTGAGATTCC
Organism: Lachnospiraceae bacterium MD308; assembly: GCA_010206225.2. Lineage (GTDB taxonomy): Bacteria > Bacillota > Clostridia > Lachnospirales > Lachnospiraceae > MD308. Next base: position 85,508 of record VIQU02000007.1, read on the forward strand.
CAGGACTGAATTCAGCGATAAGCTGTGTGTCATAAACCACATTTAAAAAGCATCCGCAATACAATGATGCACCTCTGCATATATGACAGGATATTTAAACGAAATATCATTTCTGTTGTGATTCAGCGCTTTTTTGTGTATACTTGTAAAAAGGGGAGGTATTCATATGGGCAGTTTCTTGAATCCGGGAAATGAGAGTATGCAAAACACCTGAATCAATATAATGTTCTGTTTTTGAATATGCAGGAATTTTTAAGTCGTACAAACTCTATGAAAGAAATGCTGACATTACTAAAAAGCAGAGCAGTCCATGAAATGCTACGGGAATATCCGCAAGCAGATTATTATGACAAACAGGATTTAATTGGATGTATGCAAGATCTATACAGCGAGACTAAGATTCCATTTATCCTTGTCATTGATGAATGGGACTGCATCTTCCGGGAATATAAATCAGAAACCGAAGCCCAAAAGATGTACCTTGATTTTCTGCGTGATCTTCTAAAAGACAAAGGATATATCTCATTATGCTATATGACCGGAATCCTTCCGATTAAAAAATACGGAACTCACAGCGCTTTGAATATGTTCGATGAATTCTCCATGACCTTTCAGGGAGCTTTGGCACAGTATGTGGGCTTCACGGAATCTGAAGTCAAAGATTTGTGCGAACGGTACGATATGGATTTTGAAGAGACAAAAAAATGGTACGATGGCTATTATCTGGAAGATGTAGGTTCTATCTATAATCCCCGCTCCGTAGTCAGCGCCATGCGTTTTAAAAAATTCCAGTACTACTGGAACCAGACAGAAACCTTCGAAGCTCTTCGTTCATACATCGACATGAATTTTGAAGGTCTGAAAGATGCTGTCATCGATATGATGAACGGCAAAAACGGCATAACTGTTAACACCCGCAGCTTTACGAACGATATGGTAACTTTCCATTCCAAAGATGATGTATTGACACTGCTTGTGCATTTAGGATATTTGGGATACCGCAGCGATACAGAAAAAGTATTTATTCCAAACCATGAGATATTGAATGAATACGTTACCTCCATCAGCAATTCTGACTGGGGTGAAGTGTCAAAGGCTCTGAAAAATTCTCACACAGCATTAGAAGCCGTCTGGAGCTGTAATGAAGCCTTAGTTGCAAAAGCGGCGGAAGAAGCCCATTATGAAAGCCCATATTTACAGTATAATGATGAGAACGCACTCAGTTATACAATCTCACTGGCATTTTATGTGGCCCACAATTACTATACTATGATCAAGGAATTGCCAACCGGAAAAGGACGAGCGGATATTATATATCTGCCAAGGAAACAATTCTCTGATAAACCAGCGCTTTTAATAGAATTAAAGTGGAGTAAGACGACCGAGAGCGCTCTGGAACAGATAAAAGAAAAATGTTATCCAAAAGCCCTAAAAGATTACAGTGGAAATATTCTTTTGGTCGGAATCAATTATGATGAAAGAACAAAGGAACATAGCTGCAAGATTGAGCCATATTCCTTATAAAAATCAGTTAAAGCCGATATCACATCCGAAATACACATGTCACAATCTTTTATAAAGTATTTCATGATGGCTGACATGTCAAATGTTCAATCTGCTCTATCGTATCCATAAGCTCCTTCTGCAGCTCTTCCTGCACCTGCGCATTGTGCAGCTCCATCGCTAACCGTATCTGCATATTCAGTGAACATTGCTGCTCTTTCAAAATAGTAAATCTCGTCTTTCTAACATCGGATGACGATTCTGATGTATGTTGATTTCCCATATTAGACTGCCCCTCTGATTTTTTACTAACTTCTGATGGTCAACATCATAGTCCAAAAAGTTAAACTCAATTTAAACTATATCAGGCATTCTGTGAAAAAACTGTTAAATCAAAAAGGGAGATCTCTTCTTCCTGCATTTCTGTGTTATGATACCAATGTATTCACTGATCAAACGAGGAGGTGCTTTGATGTTCCAGCTTCTGATTGTTGATGATGATAAAAACACCCGCCGGTTTTTGCGGGCAGTGCTTACTCATGCCGGATACAAGGTGCTTACCGCCGATTGTGCCAGAGAAGCGCTTGACATTATGGAAATTTCGAAGATAGATTTAATGATACTTGATATCATGCTGCCCGGAATGGACGGATATGCATTTTCGAAAATGCTGAGAGACTGCAATAATGATATTCCTATCCTTATGCTTTCTGCGAGGCGTTTACCGCAGGATGTTAAAAAAGGGTTCCTCTCCGGCACGGATGATTATATGACAAAGCCAGTTGACGAGGAAGAGTTGATTCTTCGCATCCGCGCTCTTTTAAGACGTTCCAGGATTGTTTCGGAGCGAAGCCTTACTGTAGGCAACACTATTTTAAACTACGACACTCTATCCGTAAAATCCGGTTCCTGCGAACAGATACTGCCTCAGAAAGAATTTTATCTGCTGTACAAGCTTTTATCTTACCCGAATCAGATTTTCACAAGGATACAATTAATGGAAGATATCTGGGGACCTTCCTCTGATTCTACAGACGCGACTGTCAGTGTGCATATCAACCGTCTGCGGAATCGCTTTGAAGATTGCCCGGATTTCTCGATCGTCACAATCCGCGGGTTAGGATATAAAGCCCAGATTACGGAGGATATGCTATGAAAAAAAAGACAGGATTTCCAACTAATATTGTGTTTATCAGTACCGTTATCATCTTTATTCTTCTTACCTTAACCATGTTTATCAGCAATACTGTTATAATATTTCTGTCAAAGCACGGATTTATGATCGGTCCTCCGGAAAGATCTCTGATGCCCTTTCTGGTGCAGACTGGTATCATCAGCATTCTTACCGGGACTATTCTCACCCTTTGTATCGGACATCTTCCCCTGCGTCCTATCAATACTCTCATACAGGCAATCCATGCCGTATCCCAGAGAAATTTCCAGACAAAGATAAACTTAGAACGTCCGCAGGAATTTCGTGAGCTTTCGCGCTGCTTTAATCAGATGACAGAGGAACTAGCCGGGATGGAGATTCTGCGCTCGGATTTTATCAATAACTTCTCACACGAATTTAAAACACCTATTGTCTCTATCCTTGGATTTGCGAGACTATTAAAAAAAGGGAATCTCACCCGCCAAAAGTAAGATTTATCTGTCACTGGAAAATGATGGAGAGCTCGTTAAAATTACTATAAAAGACTATGGGATCGGAATGGATGAAAAAACACAGCATAATATCTTTGACAGATTCTATCAGGGCGATAACTCCCGCTCCCTGGAAGGAAATGGTCTGGGGCTTCCTCTGGTAAAAAAAATCATAGAACTTCATCACGGAACGATCACTGTCACAAGCCATCCCGGAGAAGGGAGCGCTTTTATTGTCACGCTCCCATCTTCAACAGGCTTCAAATACTAATCAATTATCTTTTCAAATGCAATATCCCCGCGGATATATTCATAATTATCAAGCTTGATTTCTTTAAATCCGAACTTTTCATAGATATGTAGCGCAGCGCTAAGCTTGCTGTTAGACAGAATAAACAGCCTTGATGCTCCATGCCCGATCGCCCACTGCATTGCCGCTTCAAAAACCGCGCTCCCGCAACCTTTGTGGGGGCGATGCTTATTAGAGGCAAGTTTGCAGATCTCCCATGTTCCTTCCTGCATATATTTTGCCATGCAGACTGCAAGCACCTCATCCTCTTCAATAGCGAAATATATCATCGCCCCATTTTTTATATCCTCTTCAATATTTTCAAATGTTTCCTTATCCTCTTTTTCCAGAAAACCAAAATTATCAACGATCCAGTCTGTATTGTATTCTATAAATTTATCCTTATATTTTGAATCATATGGTATAACCTTCATAAACTCAACTCCTTCAATATTTTTTCAATGGTATCCATAGCCTCCCCAAGCTGTCGGCACTCTTCTTCTGATAAATGATTTGTAATCTTTCTGATCCCCTGATTGGTTCTTTCAATCAATTCCTCTGTTACGCCTCTCCCCTTCCCGGTCAAATGAATCTTATAGAATCTGGCATCAAGTTCTGATTTTTGCCTCTTAAGAAGCTCTCCTTTTTCAAACCGCTTAATGATCCTGCTTAAATATCCTTTATCAAGATGCAATTGCTTAGTGATGTCATCCGCAGTACAGCCTTCCTTCCCATACAGCTCATATAATACCCGGGATTCCGTCATCGAATAATCGGAATTCAGATAATTATTCTCATAGAGATTCATGACCGACAGGTAGAATCGGTTAAAGTTCCTGATTTTCAGTACAATATCGTCCTCCATCTTTGACCTCCTCACTTAGTTGCTTTTGTCAACTATAAATATAATCCGTCAAGTTGCTTTTGTCAACTATTGTTAAATATTTTTGAGCCGCCTGATATCAGGCGGCTCATTCCACATCAATTTATCCTAAGAAATGTTCAAATAACATATCTTCTGCTTCTTTTGACCACAGTCCTCTGTGTTTCTTACAGCACTCGTCAAGCTCTTTGAAGAATGGATCCGTCTCTCCAAGTTTTCCGAAATCATCAATTGCTGTCATCGGCATATCAAACTGGATATAAGCAAGCTTCTTTCCTCCCGGAATGTTCGGCAGGTTATTTGTCGTATCTACGATCGAATCAATACCGCCTACATGTGTTACCATCACCGCCGAGTTGATCTCACCCTTTACAGACTTCTCGATAGCTTCCTTCATATCGTCCGTATTTCCGCCTGTAGAACCCATGATCTTTGTTCTTGCGTAGTGGCAGTCATAGAGATTCATGCTTGCGGAAAACTGTGTATCTGTAGGACCTGCAAAGAAGTTCATGCATCCGTCTACAGCAAGGAGCTTATTGCCCATCTCTGCAACACTCTTGATCGGAGCATATACGAATACGTCACTGTATCCAATGCCTTCTGTGATCGCCTTAAGCTCTGCAACCGGATCCTCCATGTTGGCTGTATTCACATAATGAAGCTCAACACCTTTTTCCTTTGCCTCTGATACGGGAACCATCTCCTTTGCCCTTGCGATTCGGTCGTCATTAATATCCGTAACTACGATGCGCTTCGGTTTATTCTCAAACGCAAGGCCATAGCTTACAGCTCCAAGTCCCATCGGTCCGCATCCGCCGAGGATCAGGATATTTCCTCCCGGAAGAGTACCCATCTTATGCTCATAGGAAAGATGCTCTACATGGTAGTTGCTGTGGTATCCTCCGATACAACAGCTCATAGGCTCACCAAGAGAGGCTTCAAAGTAGCTGTCTCCGTCGTACTCCCAAATACATCCCTTTTCGATCACGTCATTTGGAAAGATGCAGTAGGTTGCTGCTCCTCCAAAGAACTCGTAAGAGTATCCAGGTGATTCCATCTGTCCCGGAATTGCCGGCTGCTGGGCAAATTTTTTGCCCTCATGGAACTGGCCCTTCCATTTTTTACCAACCTTTACGATATCGCCGGTAAACTCATGACCAATGATGGTCGGATGCTCTGCCACATTTTCAGGAACACGTTTGTGATTCTTACCTGCCTGAACCATCTTCCATGTTGACATACAGATACTGTCGCTTACAACCTTTACTAAGATCTCATCATCCTTAATCTCTGGAAGCTCGAACTCCTCCAGCCGGATATCGTTTGCTCCGTGTAATCTTACTCCTTTTACTTTCATGCTACTTACCTCCTGTTTTCTATTTTAAATTGTCAAATACCCAGTCTATATCAGATGTTGTTTTTAATTTTTCCAAAACCTCTTCATCTTCCAGCATACCGCAGATTTTGCTTAAGAGATCAAGATGTTCATCTCCGATTCCTGCAATACCGAATACAAGCTGTGCCTTCTCATCTCCGAAATCAACGCCCTCTGGATACTGCAGCAGAACAATACCTGTCTTCTTTACCGTGCCTTTTGCCTGCGAAGTGCCGTGCGGAATTGCAACGCCCATGCCCATGTAGGTCGTCACAAGCTTTTCACGCTCCTGCATCGCCGGAATATAAGATGCATCCACATACCCTAACTCTGCCAAAAGCTCGCCTGCTGCCTGAATCGCTTCTTCTTTGGAAACAGGGCCAAGATTCAGCTTAATGCCCTCTCGTACCATTACTTCCTTTTTAGCTTCGCCGTTTTCTTCTGTCTCAGCCGTTTCTGGTACGGCCTCCTTCGTACCTTCCACCGCCTGCTGCACCGCCGTCTCTTCTTTTGCAGTCAACTGCTCAAACAAGGAATCAAGAGCCGGATCTGCGAGGAAATTGTTGATTGTTACTATCTGTGCATTCGGCGCACATTTTCTCGCCCGGTCTACCAATGTAATCTGAACAACCGCGATATCACAGTCAGACGGAATATTATCTACAGAAGTATTCTTTACCGTCAGGTCAGGTCTCTGTGCCTTGATCCGGTTTCTGAACTTTGTCGCACCCATAGCAGAGGAACCCATACCCGCATCACAGGCAAAGATCACTTTCTTCACACCAGCAGAGTTCTTTACAGCCGGAATCTCTGTCGGAAGCGGCAGTCCCTTTGCTTTCGCCTTCTCTCTTGCCATCTCCTGCTGGGCTTCTTCAAGGCTCTTACCCTTGAATGTCCGGAGCATTACCGAAGAGATTGCAAAAGAAACACCTGTAGCTATCAGTACGCCTATGATGATCTTTACAATGTCACTTCCCGGCGCCATCATCAGGAAAGCGATGATGGAACCCGGCGATGCAGGACCTACAAGCCCGCAGTCAGTTAGCGTAAACCAGAAGATCGCAGCAATATTTCCAACGATCGGACCTACGATGATCACAGGATTCATCAGGATATACGGGAAATAGATCTCGTGGATACCGCCCAATAAATGAATGATCACTGCGCCGGGGGCTGACTGCCTTGTCTTTTCATCCTGACAGAAGAACATATATGCCAGAAGTACTCCAAGTCCCGGGCCAGGGTTTGACTCAAGCATATACATAATGGACTTTCCGGCCTCCGCTGCCTGCGATGTGGCAATCGGTGTAAAAATACCCTGATTGATCGCATTATTCAGGAACAAAATCTTTGCCGGCTCTATAAATACCGCGATCATAGGAAGAAGTCCTCTTACTACAAGGAAATCTACACCCGCCGTCAATACCGTAAGAATCAGATTCATAAATGGTCCGATCGCAAGAAATCCAAACATTGCCAGCAGCATACCCATGATACCTGCCGAAAAGTTGTTAATCAGCATTTCAAAGCCAGCCGGCATACGACCGTCTATTGCCTCATCAAATTTCTTTATACAGAAACCTGCTAACGGTCCCATGATCATGGCCGCCATCAGCATCGTCGTACCCGGGTCGCTCATGATCGCACCCATAACCGCGATCGCACCGACGATACTTCCCCTGTCTCCTCCGACAAGCTTACCTCCCGTAGAAGCGATCAGTATAGGAATCAGATAAATTAAAATTGCCGAAAAGATTGTAGCAAACCCCTCATGTGGAATCCACCCTCTGCTGTTGAAGAATGCAGCAAGGAAACCAAACGCAATCAACGCGCCGATATTTGGCATGATCATTGCTGAGAGAAACTTACCAAAGCGTTGAACTTTATTCTTCATAAATTTTCTCCTTTAAATAAATTGGTTTGCTCCTGATGTAAGATCAAATTGTAAGTTTTGTTATCAAAGACCATAAAGCCTGACAGATTGCCGGCATTCGGCACATTATACTACCTGCACATTATATTTTCTGCATTCTTCCAGAAATTCATCCGGAAGATTCCCGTCAGAAATGATAATATCCACATCACTCAATTTGCAGATAGAATATGTATTTTTCACATCCACTTTGGAAGAATCCATCAGTACAATTCTCTGATCGGCGCGCTGAATCACCGATCTTTTTAAAAATGCTTCATCTTCCACGCCGCAGTTGAATCCCGTCGGTTCACAATAACTGGTCACACCCATGATCGCCTGATCAAAATTAATTCCCTGCACTTCCTGAAATGCCCGGATTCCGCATACGCTCATACTGTAACGGTTTGCTGCTCCTCCGATAACATGTATCGCTGGCTGCGTCAGCTTGCAGAGCTCTACTGCACATGTCAGGGAATTCGTATAGATCAGATTAGACTGATCCGGCATACAAGCTGCAAGCGCCGTTGTTGTACTGCCCGAATCCAGAAAAATGGTTGTGTCTTTTCTTATAAACTTCAATGCCTTTTCAGCAATTAACTGTTTTGCCTCAATATTGCGTACCTGTCTCCGGCTAAGCAGATCATCCGTTCCTATCACAACATCTACGGACTTTGCTCCTCCATGTACCCGGACAATTCTCTTTGCCTCATCAAGAGCCTTTAAATCTGTTCGCAGCGTCATCTCAGATATTTGCGGAATCTTTTTCTTTAACTGGGCAAAACTGATATGCCCGTTCTGATTCACCAGTTCCACAATTGTATTCCTGCGCTGCTCCATTGAATCCATCATATTATCTTCTGGGAACCATATACCCTGCTATGTTTCCCTCTCCTTTCATCTCACAATCATTCACTCCCTCCATTATATCATGTTTTTTTGTTTTTTCAACCGAAACTTTTGTTTCAAAAGTTTATGCTTTTATTTTAACAGCATTTTTTTGGATTGTCAACTGTTATTTCAACAGTTTGCGAAATATTTCTGTTGAATCAACAGTTTGAGTTTTGCATAGAAAAATCCCTCGAAGCTTTTGCTCCAAGGGATTGCGATTCTTTATTTATTACATTCTTCAAGTCCATATGTTTCTATATCAGTCACTGTCACTGTACCTTTGCGGGCACGCATTTTTATTCCATTCTGCTCATTCCCCGCAAAAATGTTATTGGAATGATTATTCCTGTAATCGTCTGTAAATATCTCAAGAGAGCTCTGGTCAGAAAAGATATGTACATCCAGTTCTTTTTTCCCTTTCAAGTGCATGATGCTATGGGAAATTCCCACGCTCCAGCCGTCGCTGCTGCTTCGGTCCACGGACAGTTCCCCATGTTTAAAATCAAAAGTACATACCGTTTTCTTTCCTTCCCCGCAGCGCAGATCAAGCAGTAATGCATCCGCCTTTGTGTTTTCGAGATCGATTTTAAACTTCATCTCAAAAGAAATACCGTCTCCCGCCTTAACTTCCGTCTCTTCTTCTCCTAAAATCAGCTTATCCTGACGTCCTGCATCCGTTCGGATTGTTTCCAGTTCCTTTATCGGCAGGAACTTAAGCGTCCCATCATCCGCCATCCGTACTTCTCTGACAATATTGAAGGAACCGCACCAGCCTTCCTTATACGCCGGTCCCCAGTCCTTCCAGAACGGCATCCAGTCCCAGCAGTTCGCCCATGCTACGATCAGCCTGCGGCCATCCGGCGCTACGAACGACTGTGGCGCATAGTAATCATATCCCCAGTCAATCTCCCCGTTTATCTGATAGGAAAATTTGCCTGTCTCGTAATCAAAATCACCAATCATATACACCACAGTACGTTCTCCCGCTCCCATAGGCGAAACCATCAGGACGTATTTATCGCCTATGGGATAAAAATCCGGACATTCCCACATATAACCCCATTCGCCCCGGCTCTCCGCCAGTACGTTAAAAAATGTCCAGTGTATCATATCCTCCGATCGGTACAAGAGAGCCTGCGCCTTGTTATTCCTGCTGGCGCCGCAGACCATATAATAAATATCCTCATGTTTCCACACCTTCGGATCTCTGAACTGATGAGCCGGAACTCCCTTTGGCGGTGTCAGAACAGGGTTGCCGGCATATTTTTCAAAGCATATCCCGTCATCACTGTACGCAATGCACTGCGTCTGCTCAAATCCTTTCCCATCATTCGTAACTCCCGTAAACATTAAGAATAACTTACCATCATGTTCAATGGCGCTTCCCGAAAAACATCCGCCTCTCATATGGTCATCATAAATTTCACTTGGCGCAAGAGCAATGGGCAGATACTCCCAATGGAGCATATCGTCACTTACCGCATGTCCCCAGTGCATATAATCCCAGTGACCATAATATGGGTTAAACTGGAAAAAGAAATGGTACTTTCCTTTATAATATATAAGCCCATTCGGATCGTTGATCCATCCTGTCTCTCCCATTAAATGATATCTCTGGCGCATCTTACCTTTTTTTACTGTTTCTTTATTCTCATCAATCGCACGCTGGGCTCTTTCAATATTGCGCATCATTATTTCCCTAGACATAAAACTCCTCCAAACGCTTCCTACTTATATTCATCACGGAGTTTCTTTGCAAATTCCGTGTTCAGCTTTGACTCCCGACGTGCCTTTTCTTCCTTAATGCGGAATTGTTCTTCTCTTGCCGGAGCATATTCTTCCCATCGTTTCTCCCATGACTGTCTTGCCGCCTTCATCTCTTCTGTAAGCTTTGGCATTTTTAAGTTTCTCTCTGGAAGCTTCGGTACGTTAGGAAGTCTTTCTTCTACAGGCAAAATCGTAACCTCTTCTTCTGTAGGCAGCGTCTGATACCAGTAAGCAGTAGAACTCCAATCATCAGACAGATGATTTGCGTGCCCATGTTCTATCGTTACCCGAAGGCTCTTTTCGAAACGCACCGGATCTGTAATATGGAAACGGTACGACACCTGAAAACCATCCGTATCACCTTCATGCACAATCGTTCCAAAGAACGGATATGCATTCCTTTGCATGCCCCATGCATGATTAAAATAATCCTCTGTCCCCGTTCCGTTAAGACTCGGATATTCCTCTCCGTCGATAAAAAACATATCATTTCCTTCGCCCCACCAGCTTCCCTGATAGTGCTTAACAGTCAGATTACATCCTACATAATGTCCTGTTCCCTTTACATCTAAAACGGTATAATTCCCTTCTCCTTTGAAATTAGTCACATTATTTACTTCCGGAGAATTGGTCTGTACATCCGGTCCCCAGCCGTCACAAGGATTCTCGCGTCTCCAGCAGGAATGGAAATAAGCGGTGTTCTCATCCAGCGGCTCTTTATACATCTCGTAATCAATATTAAAATATAAAATAAACGGAAGCTCGTTCTCATTCACAATCTCAATCTTCGCCTTTTTATTAAACGGCATCGGGAAATAACAGGATACGGAACACGGCGCTCCATATCTGCCTGCCTCCTCCGGTTTTAATGATACATTAAAGGGCAGAGAGCTGAAATTCCCCGGATAACAATTTCCAATACAGAAGAAATCGCCGAAAGGAGCCAAAACACTTGGCGTATCCTGATCATCCCATGTGATCTTGATCAGCGCTTTCCTGTAATAAAACGGATCATAGTCATCCCATATCACGCCTAACGCTGGATGGATCTCCATAACCGGCGCTGCCGACGCATTCATCACCGGATCTAAAATACTCGGCGCCTTCACTTTGCGGCAGGATGACGTCATCCAGATATGGGTGATACATCCCGGCCCCTCTACCTCTCCAAGCACAATACTTTCTTTCGCCGGAATCTCCCAGTAATCCTGATTCTTACCTCTCTGGTCCCAGCTTGCAAGTCTGCCGTTCCTCGCTTTCTTAATCGTTGTCAAATCTTGAAATAGTCCTGATACCTTACTCATATTTTTTCTCCTTTACCTGTTGACCTCTTAATTGTAATATTTATACTAACCCTTGACTGCTCCCGCCGTCATGCCTTCCACGATATTCTTCTGGAAAATTCCGTAGAAGATCAGTTCCGGTATAATGATCATGACACTGGACGCTACGATTCCGCCATAATCAACCGTATAGGTTCCTTTAAAGAATGACGCTCCCATGGACAGTGTATAATCTGATACATCCCTCAGCATAACCGATGCAAACGGGAATTCATTCCAGATATACAGAACGTTGAAGATAACAACCGTAGCAATCACGGGCTTTGTCATGGGAAGAATAACCCTTACCATCAAATCCCATATATTACATCCGTCAATCACCGCCGCCTCGTCAATCTCAGTGGGAAGAGATTTCAGATATCCGACAAGAAGCAGCGTATTAAAAGAAATCGAAGTGGCGATATATGGGAAAATCAGCGCCAGCTTCCCTCTCAGCCCGAAAAATACATTTATCTTATATACCGGGAACAAAAGAATAAACGGGGAAATAGACAACCCCATGATCAAAAATCCATACAACATCTTTCTTATCTTCTCATTCTTAAATTCCATCCTTGCAAGTACAAAGGAACTGCAAAATGTAATAACAAGCTCTGCTACCAGCGAAATAATACAGACAAAGAGCGTATTCCCATACAATCTCGGGAAATTTAATGTCTCCATCGCATGCTTATAATTCTCAAAATTAAATGTTTTTGGCAGCGACAATGGTGAAGATAATATCTCTGAATTTGTCTTAAAGGAAAGAACCAGCATCCACACAAATGGGAATACTACCATTATCGTAATAAGTGCCATTAAAATATACTGAACAGCCTTTTTTCTCTTATTTACCATCCCTTATCCCTCTCTTTCCTTCGTTACAGTACTGTAAATTGCCGTAATCAGCAATGACAGTAAAAATGTAATCGTCGCCAGTGACATTCCATATCCGTAATCACTGCTTGAGAATGTCATTGAATAGCTGTATGTTACTAATGTCTCAGACAGATGATTCGGACCGCCTCCAGTTGTCTGCTGTACAATTTCAAATATTTTAAACACGCCTGTAATGATCAGCACAGCTACCGTAGAAATAGTCGTACGCATCATTGGAATAATGACATATCTGACTTCCTGCACCGCACTGGCTCCGTCAATCTTTACAGCTTCCAGTACATCTCCCGGAATCATCTTGAGTCCTGCAATAAATATAGTCACAAGATATCCCAACTGCTGCCAGAAATAGATAACCGCAATACTGTACGGTGACAATTTATCTCCGCCGATCCACTTAGCTTTTAGCCCTTCCGCCCCGATCGCATCCAGAACGTTATTGATAATGCCAATGTTTGGATCCAATATATATACCCAGATAATACCAACAATGATGGGCGCTATAATCGCCGGCGAAAAAATTAGGGCCTTTGAAAAATCTACAGCCTTTAATCTTTTGTTCAATAAAAGTGCAATCAGAAAAGACAATGTCAGCAAAAGAACGAACGCCATAACAAACATAATCATCGTATTTTTTAAAGAAATCCAAAATATCTTATCCTGAAACAATCTAACATAATTTTTAAGCCCGGTAAACCTCGCCTGACCGATTCCTGAATACTTTGTAAAACTGTATCTTACTGCTATCACGATCGGAAGCATAATAAATATACAGTAGACAAGCAGTGTCGGAACCAGAAGGCCTATCTTGTATTTTTTCTTACTTAACCAATGCATAATTTTAACCCGTCTTTCTCATGCCTTTTTATAGTTTCTTCTATCATGTAATTCCGGTGCCATATAACATCTGACACCGGAATCCACTCCATCCATCAGGATCTACTGACTGTTTGCTAACGCTGCATCTATCTTGTCAAGTGCGTCCGCCGGCTGATATGTTCCCTGAAGGACGCCGAATATTCCATCATACAGTGCTTCCTGAACCGCGGAAGACACGGTAAGATCCGGCGCTGCCTGCGGGCTTCCCCATCCATTTGCGAGCGCTTCAATCATAGTATTCATAGAATACTGACTGTCAGAAGCTGCTAAGCCCTCATAGCTCGTAGCCGGGAAGATAGAACCCTCATAAGAAATCTTTGCTGCATCCTCTCCATAATAGAACTTCAGAAATTCATATACGCCTTCTTTTAATTTTTCATCATCTGCTACTGCCGCGCTGATTCCTATCGGCGCCGAAGGAACCTTCATGACAATATCCTGATTACTCTGTGTATCAGTAAATCTTGGCCCCCACCAGAATCCAATCTTATCTCCGATATTCTCGTCAAATTCCGCGCAGTCCCACTGTCCGGTGCCGAACATCGCTGCCTTGCCTTCATTAAATAATTGCTTAGCATCAAAATATTCTATTGTAGCCATATTCTCCGGAAATGCCCCTGCATCCTTCAATCCCTGAAGCTTCTCAAAACATGCCACAAGTTCCTTATTATTAAATTTATCTTTTCCCTCCAGAATGTTTCCAATATTATCTTCCCATCCATACCGGGCAAGAAACTCATTAAACTCCCACATTGCAAACGCGCTGTTTTTACTGCCGATCGCGAGAGGCGTAACGCCGCTGTCCTTTAATTTTTTAATGATTTCGATGAATTCATCATAAGTTGTCGCATCTGTCGGATATGCTGCTTTTGCTTTGTCAAACAGCTCCTTATTGTAGAAAATCCCCTGTACATTACACTGGTACGGAAGTCCATACTGCCCGTTATCATCCTTAAATGCAGCGTCCATGCCTCCGAGCGCTGTTTTAATATCGGGATTCTCGTCAAGAAATTCCGTCATGTCCATCAAAACGCCTGCCTCGCTGTATTCCGCTGCCTCTGAACCTTCGATCCAAAAAATCTGAGGCAGTGTGCCGTCTTCTGCTTTTAACTTCATATTCTTTGAATGAGTCTCCGTATCCGCCGCCTCAAACTCTACTTTATATTTTCCGTCATTCGCTTTATTAAATGCTTCTACAATATTATTCGTAACCGCTTCCTGCTCAGCCGGATTCGCCACGTGAATACCAAATTTAATAACAGTCGCGCCGCTCTCATCAGTCTGAGCTTCCTCTGATCCGCCTCCGGAACACCCTGTCATAAGTCCCAGCATCATCGCCCCAATCGTTACTGCCGACAGTAATCTTTTTAGTTTTTTGTTCTTCATAATTTTCCTCCTTCTTTCATATACAGTCTTTGCTATGGAACCCGTTCCACATTCGTTAAAAAAATAAGTTTGTTAGGGATATGCTCTCTATGGAACCCGTTCCACCGAGAGCAAAAAATAAAATCCAAAAGAAGCGCCTCTTTGATTTCTATAATTCCATTATATTACACTGGCATAACTTGTCAACTGATTTTTTAATTTTACATATAACTTTGTATATAATTACAGAATTTACAAAATATTTTTTGTTAATTTTTACCTAACAAACTGCCGACTAGACAATAGTAGTATTCCCTTTTCTTAATTCTACCTCCAGTACCACATTTTTATCCTTATAAACTCTGCCGCTGATCAGACGGTGAATCAAACGTACTGATTCCTTTGCCAGTCCTTCAATAGGCTGCACAATTGCCGTCATCTTTGGTTCTACCATCTCTGTGATATAAGTTCCGTCATAGGAAACAAACTTCACATCTCTCGGAACCTTCCTGTGCCTGCGTATTGTCTCATTCATACATTCAATTGCCAGACGGTCAACACCGAACACGCCGTCAAATTCAATTCCCTTTGAAAATATATCCTTAACAGCCTCCCTATAATATCCTGAATCAAGCCGGTTCCACTCAAGTTCATAAGAAATCGTCGAAATATTATGCTCTTTCATAACACGCTCGAATTCATAATGCCTTTCATGATAAGGCGAGTCAACTTCCGTCGCTCCTTTAAAATGTAAAATTCTCTTACATCCATTGGCAATCAGCGTCTCTGCTGCCAGTCGTCCGCCCTCCTTGTGATTCACCGAAACAACTGGTATATCTTCTCCCAAATAACGGTCAAGTGCAACGATCGGCTTATGTATCTTTTTATATTCTTCCACATCCAGAGAATGTACGCCTGTAATAACTCCATCCACAATATGACGCCTTAACATATCCAGATATTCCAGCTCCGCATTACTCTCCTTTTCTGTGTTGCAGAGCATCATCTTAAATTCGTACCGGTAAAGCTCCGCTTCAGCATAATCAACAAACTCCGAAAAAAACGGATTAGAAACATTTGGAACAAGTACCGCTATGATTCCTGTCTTCTTATGATACAGATTTCTTGCCAGTTCATTGGGAATATAGTCAAGTTTTTTCATCGCATCCTCAATCTTTTGTCTGGCTTCCTCTGATACATACCCGCTGTCGTTCAAAAATCGCGATACCGTCCCTACGCCAACACCCGCTTCCTTAGCAACGTCCCTGATACTTGCCATATGCGCCCCTCCTTTCCTTAAGATTTTCTAATTCTATTTTAGAAGATTTTGAACAAAAGTCAAACGGAAGTTTTGGCTCATTTGCTTTCCCATCCTTCTATATTAAGATTTTCTATATATGCCGCCAGTTCCCCGGCCATTTCCTCCGCTTCCGGTATCCGCAAATGCCCGGGAGTGCCTTTTCCATTGCGCTCAAAAATATACTGTGTGATTTTCTCATCGCCAATCTCTTTCACCACTTGTCCAATCGAATCATCCCATGCTTTATCATGGTTTAACAATGTTGTACAACAGACAATATGCGCTGACGGATATCTATTCCTTAATTTCTCGAGGAACATTTTATAGTGCATTCTCCACATCACACCTCGCTGACCAGAATAATCTTCCTTCATATAATCCTGCGGGTGACTGTCGTTCTGCCCGATCGCTACTATCACTGCCTGCGGAGTATAGCCCGAAAAATCCCACTCCATCTCATCCCCAAGATCAGGATTATAATGAATCTTATCCCACGCAGTCTCCATTCCAATATAGTCAGGGGCATGAAACCAACCCGTTTCATCCAAAAGGGCAATCCCTCCCTGTGCGATATCATGAATCTGTGCATTTAATTTTCTGGCTGTCATCCATGCGTATGAATACCAGCTATTTGAGAATTCTCCATTATGCTCAGGATCTTCTTTTCCTACATATCCAACTGCTTCTGAAACCTCTCCTGCAGACACAGAATCCCCATATACTTCTATTCTTCTCCCAGATTTCTCTGGCAGATCCAAAAGTCTTGCCCCTTCCTCAAGTTCTGCCCCAAGGAAACTAACTTCATGACAGGCATCCTGCCTTTTAAAAATCATGACTTCATGTTCCTGACCTTCCGCCGGCTCTACCTCAATCTCCCAAACTGCTTCTCCCTCTTTTGGGAGAAGATATGCAGACTGCTTTCCATCCAGTATGCATCCCAGATAATTATCACAGTAAGCAGATCGGTTTCTTACATGGACTTTCAGTATATTTCCTGTAAATCTCATATCCACCGAAGTGCAGGGATACACAAAAACCGGTTCCGCCGGATTGCTCCAATCAATTCTGCCAATATAAGATAATTTTTCGTTATCCGGCTGTATTCTCATCTATATTCTCCTCCTCAAACACTTGAAAATTTTTGTTAATTTTAATGTATATAAAATTAACAAAGTTGTCAAGCAGCCTCTTGCGGAAGCTTCCAATTCACTATGCAGATTCCCACAGATACCAGTAACAATGCAGCCAGCGTACCCGCATTAAATGCCTGCGCTATTTCTCCCAATACTGCCGCTGATAACAAAACACTGCAAAGCGGATTTACAAATCCATAAATTGCCACCCTTGATACCTCATTATAAGCGAGCAGAACAGACCACAAAGTATAGGCAACAGCCGACACAAACGCAAGATACAAAAGAATCAGAATTGCACCGCTGGTTATTTCATGTATTCTTCCTCCCATGCAAAATCCGACTCCAGTCAATAAAAGCCCTCCAAGAAAGAACTGGCTGCCGCTTAAAAGTACCGGCGCTTCCTTCTGTGAAAACTTATTAATCAGCACGGTAGATAACGCATAGGCAATCTGTGCCAAAAGCAGCGCCCCTTCTCCTGACAAGCGAAATCCCATATCCAGCTGATTACCCATCAGATTCATCACTACCACCCCTGCAAACCCCAATATACATCCCGCAAGCTTGCGCTTGTTTATTTTCTCGGTTTTGAAAATCAGGCAGGACATTAAAATCGCGAAAAAATATCCCAGTCCGGTAATAATACTGCTTTTCACGCCCGAAGTATGAGCAACACCGATATAAAAAAAGAAATACTGCCCTACAGTCTGTGCCAGACATAGCAGAAATGCCAGCTTTATCGTCCGGACCGCGAGCCGGATAACCTTCTTTTGATGAATACATTCAAAAATTATTACCAGTACACCTGCCAAAGTAAACCGCAGACCAGCAAATAAAATAATGGACGCCGTATCGGAAGAGTCAATGCCCATTAAAAAATATCCCTTTTTAATCGTTGTAATCGCACTTCCCCAAAGTGCGCAGCAGATAACAGCAAGAAGACCAACCACCCAGCCTCTTGTCAAATATGTCTTTTTCATATATCCTCCTTATCCAGTTTTATTATAATGTACAATAAGCCATACTTAGATTCGGCAAAACAAACAGCGCACTTTTTCTTCAATTTTCATACGATTTTTCCTCCCTATATTTATTTTTATATATTACAAATCCAAGCGATGCTACAAGAATTTCTGTTGCCGGATAGGTAAACCATACACCGATCATTTTCCATAAAAAAGACAGGAAAAATGCTGTCGGAATCACTAAAACAAGTCCTCTCAATACAGATAAAATATATGCCGGAAAAGCTTTCTCTATGGATGTAAAAAAAGTTGTAAGGATAATATTATACCCCACAAACGGCGCTGACATAAAGTACAATTTTAATCCCGTTACAGCAATTTCCTGAAGCTCTGCATTACATTCACTATTAAAAATTGCTGCAATCGGTTGTGCAAAAGCAAAAATCAACGTGTATAAGATACCTGACAATGCCAGTGTTGTAAATATAGCATAACACAGTACGGCTTGAATTTGTTGTCTGTTCCCCTGCCCGTAAAAGCGGCTGACAAGCGGCTGCGCTCCTTGTGCGACTCCTGTATAAATTGCAACAACAACAAGAGAAATGTTGGCGATAATACCATAGGCAGCAACGCCAACGTTTCCTTCTAATTTCAAAATAATCGCGTTAAAAGTAATCATTACGATTCCAGATGAAATTTGTGAGATCAGGGAAGGAAAACCTAGTGATAGATCCGACTGGACGATTCTCATGCAAATTCCCGTTCTTACAAAATGAAATGAATTTTTATTTTTCCCCCAATGGGGAACCATGATTAAAATGCTGATAACCGGTGATATTCCTGTTGCAAAAACTGCTCCGAATATTCCCATATCTAAGGGAAAAATAAAGATATAGTCCAGTATTACATTGGAAAAACTTCCAATAAGCATTGCACACATAACAAGCTGTGGATTTGCGTCATTTCTCACGAAACAAAGCAACACATCATTCAAAATAAAAGCCGGAGAGAAAAGTAGCAGCAACCGCAGATAAGTAATCGTCATTTCTAATACCGCCTGATCTGCACCTAAAGCAAAGGCCAACTGCCTTGAAGCAAAAAAACCGGGCAGCATAAATGCGATTGAAAATAATACAACAAGATATATCGTATTTGTGAAAACTCTGTTTACCAATTCTTGATTTCCCTGACTTTTACAGACGGAAAACTTTGTCGCTCCACCCATGCCAAGCATTAACCCTGTACCATGAATAAAATTATATACTGGAATAGCAAGATTTAATGCTGTCAGTCCGCTTGTACCTAACCCTTTGGAGACAAAGAATGTGTCTGCTAAAATGTAGCAGGATACGCCTAGTGTTCCGAAAACACTTAAAATTGTATACCTGAAAAATTCCCCTGCACAAGACGGTTGCCTCATATGCTTACCCTCCTAAACAAAAAAATAACGCCAGCGCCTTCTATCTTCAACGGCCTAACGATAGAAAGACTGACGCTTATCCCCTTTACCCGGCGGCAAAAGGAATATAAATATTTTTTAGTCTAACACAGAAAATCAATCAATTCAACCCCGACTGACAAAACTGCAGGGCATTCAAAATATTTTAAATTATTTCTATACCTCCTCATCTCCATTTCATCAGTATTATCTAATTATTTAAATTGTTGATTAGCATTTGTAGTTCACATCTTTGACTTTCTGGAATTGAATCAGGAAGTCAAAGATGCCCGTGAGGAACAACGGATTACAAGAGAGGAATTAGCCCCTCTGTTTTCCTTTTTACCGTAACAAAGGCATACGCCCCGTCAGCTTGTTAATCTGCTTTTTATTTCCGCAGACCGCGATTCCAATATAATTTAATTTGCTTTCTGAGGTATTCGCCATTTTACGGGTAAACTCATTGTAAGTTTTACACCCCTGTGCTAGATCAGAAAAATCAACAACTGTCAATTCAGCAAACCCGGGCTCAAACAACTTTGTTCTGAGTTTTTTCAGTATCTCGGTATTTCCTTTTAATATCGGTACGGGAAACTGTATAATCCCCATGTGGGGATTGCCCTCTAAATCAAGCACATCATTCCCGACAACATCGGGCATTTTCATTCCCATAGTAATGCCGAGGATAGCGGCGGTATTTGCAATAATCCCAAGCGGTAAATTCTCATCGACAACTATCACACATTTTTCATTCTCTACATTCATTTTCATTTTCCTCTTTTCCTAAATTTCAATTTACTTTCCGAAAAAAACAAGCCGATTAAGGTAAGCCCTATTCCTATTGCAGCAACCCATGTAATTTTTTCCTTTAACACAATAACGGATGAAGTGGCGGTAATGACAGGAACAATATAGATATACACGCTTGTCTTAACAGTTCCAAGCACCCCTACCGCATAATTCCAAGTAACAAAACAAAGGGCTGATGCACCAAGACCTAAATAGATAAGGTTTATGGCATACTCTGGCTTTATAACTTTTTGCACATCCAAATTGAAATCAAGAACAAAGAGAAACGGAAGCATGAAAAGAATTCCATATGTAAATATCTTCCTTGTAGTCCCAATCGTATTCAATCCATAGCTGCTGATTTTTCGTGTAAGCAAGGAATAAACTGCCCATACGAATGCCGCAGCAACCGCCAGAATATCACCAATGGGATTCAGCTCTAATTCCTTACCGTTAAAACTGATCAGGCATATCCCTATCATAGCAACTATAAAACCAACAAAAAATTGTACTTTCAGTTTTTCTTCTGTCTTTAGAAATACATGAGATAAAACAGCAGTAAAAAACGGGGCGACAGAAATAATAACGCCGACATTAGAAGCCATCGTATAAGTCAATGCTATGTTCTCAAGCAGATAGTATAAACATATCCCACATAACCCCGCCGCAGCGAACAGAATCTCCTGTTTTTTATCCTTTATGTTTAAACGTTTCGGATAAATGACAATCAATACAAGCAGACCGAGCAAAAATCTAAAAAACAGTATTTCTATCGGTGTAAAATCTGCAAGTAATATTTTAGTGGATATGAAAGTCGTTCCCCATATCATAATCGTAACCAGAGCTGTGATATGCCCTGTGGTAGTTTTTTTATCCACGATTCCTGCCACCCTCCTTAAAAATGCGGCTGTATGCGGCAGGCGACAATCCGATAAACATATGAAAAAAATTTGAAAAGTGGCTCTGGTCGGAAAAGCCTGTCTGCATCGCTGCATCAACCGAAGTTACGCCCTGCTCCAACAGTTCCTTTGCCTTGCCTATGCGAATCGTTTGAAGATACCTGTATGGCGTAACTCCTTTTGATTTGGTAAACGCACGGAGCAATGTCGATTTACTGAGACCACTGCACTTACAAAGGTTATCGAGTGTAATATGCTCTGCAAAATGCTCTGCCATAAATATGCAAGAATTTTCTATTTCTTCACTGCACTCTGGTACACACTTCTCAAAGGTTTGCCCGTATTGCTCGACAAGCAACGAAATAAGGAGCAGGAGCATTTCTTCCTTTTCAAACTCTTCCCCACTGTCCATAATCATCTGATGCAAAGAATGAAGATAAAGATTCAGCTCATCATTTTTAATAACATTTTCCGAAAAGCCAAGCAATACACTTTGTCCTGTTATTTCTTCAGCTAATGACAGCATCGTTTCTTTTGGAATATTCAAACCTCTGTAATCCAGCGTTCCGCCGTCACATTGGACACAACTGTGGCTATCGTTAGGATTAAATAGCAGAATATTTCCCTGACCTACCGTATACTCTTTATTTTTGCAGAATAAACAGCGTGCACCTGCTTCTATAAAACCTATCACATAGTAATCATGAAAATGATTCGGAAACGGCTGTACGATTCCCTCAAAACGATATGCTTCAAGATGTAAATCGTCATCATAGCAGACTGTCCGTACTTCTTTCTGCATGGTAACACCTCCTCGCACTCTTTATTATACTCAGAATGTTTGTTGATTTCTTGTAAGATATCTTCATTTTCCAAAAATATGGCTGTGATACAATCTTTTTCCTTAATCTGTTCTGAAGCGCCTCAATTTGAAAAGCAATATGGGCAAACCGCAGTTGTTCAATATGGAAGTACTTTCTCGCTATGGAACCTTCTGACATCACCGGTTTCGGCTATTAGCTTTGGCAGCTTCCTACATCAATTCCTACACTGATCATAACAGCCTCCTGCTTAATAAATATTTATTAGCAATCAGTAGCTTTTGAAGTTATATTATCATTTGTATTAATTAGTATCATCTCCATAATTTGAAGTTATTGTATCAGAAATACAAATGAATTGACAGATACGGTTTTTTTCCTACTTACGACAATCTGATATTAAAGACTTCCTCTACATGGTGCGTAATCTGATGAGAGCAAGGTTCGAACTGCATATCTATGCCCGCACAAGAAAGAAAGTAGAGGATGTTATCAGTGAAGGAGCATTTTTTCACGAATCTATAGCAGACTGTGTAAAAGATTGTGAGGCAGTGATAACAATTGTCGGATTCCCGAAAGATGTAGAGGAAGTATATTTCAGTGCCGGAAACATCTTGGAGAGTGCTAAGCCAGGTGCTTACCTGATTGATATGACGACAACAAGTCCGGCATTGGCAGAGAAACTTTATACAGAAGGAATGAAGATGGGATTCCATGTGCTGGATGCCCCTGTAACCGGAGGTGATACCGGAGCCAAGGCAGGAACCCTCTCAATTCTGGCCGGAGGATCGAGGGCAGACTATGAGACATGCATGCCGCTGTTCGAAGCTATGGGAACGAATATCAATTATCAGGGAAAGGCAGGGTGCGGACAGCACGCGAAGCTTGCCAACCAGATTATGATTGCAGGAGCGCTGTCGGGCGTTTGCGAAGCTCTGTCCTATGCAAGAGCAAAAGACCCCAGACCTTGCAGAACGCTGAACAACGGGTAATGGATTTAAGGCTTATCTTGCGCACTTTGCGGGAGATGACCGACATTAAGTCACTTACCCCTACGCTTGTCAATTCGCTGATTGAGCGTATCGAAGTCCACAACAGCGACAAGTCCAGCGGTCACAGCCATGTGAAGGTAGATATTTATTTTACGGCGGTAGGTATGATAGATATTCCCACGGAGAAAGAAATCCTTGCCACGATGGAAGAAATACGGAATAATCCGCAGGACTTCAAATTCGTAGCATAACAAACGGATACGGCGCAGCCCTGAAAGGAAACTGCACCGCATCCTACATAAAAGTCTCCTTATCTGACGACAGCAAAGGCTGTCACGCCCTCACAAAATTGCACAATACATCGTATTTTCAGACAAATACATCTTCCACTTTATCCTGCTCATCATCCGCTTCTTCCCGAGGATTCCCATAAGGAAAACCTCCCGAAGTATAACCGGCAATAAAGCTAATATTCTCATCCTGTTCTATTTCAAAATCATAAATATTACGCTTTTTTCTTCGCTTATCTTTATTTGTCTTTCTATCCATAAGAACCTCAAACATCACAATTTCCTTAATTCGTCCATCATAGCCGGACGATTTTTATATTTGATCTTCCACTCAGCAACTATTTGTTCCACAAGCTTTGAACCCCCCTTCATCTGTTGCATCTTTCGCAGCAAGGATACCATATGGGCATAATTCTTTCGGTCACTTGTGCGAACCGCCATCTTACTTACTTCATCCTTATACTTATTCAACATCTGCTCCGGGTACTCCTTTTTCAAAACTTTTTCATATTCCTGTAATGCATACAATCCCGGAGAATTTAATACATATACCAGCAATCTGTCATATAGCTTTTCTTCCTTATACAGTCTTTCCACATGCGCATACGCCGGAAGCTTCTTGAATATTTCCTCTCTTTTTACAAGCCACTCATCTGCAGTATATTGTTTCTTTAATTCTCTATACAGTTCCAAATTCCCAGCTTCATGTTCCAGCACTAATTTCCAAAGCTGTTCTATGTAGGCGCTTCTATTTCCCTGTAAAAGATAAACTTCTTTTTTCTTCTCGCTGTATTCAGAAATTAAACCTCTATATTGCTTATCCAGCAATATACATTCATCCAAAATTTGAAGAACATGGTCATATTCCTTTTTCTTCATGCAAATATCAACATAGTACCTTCTTACTGATGAATTCTTCCAGTATCTATTACACACTTCCTTTATTTTCTCATCCGATGCATTTTTCTCCTTCAACAGTTCCAAATATCTGACTGCCCATTTTCCTACTCCATAATCTCTGCTCCAATCGGAATCCTTACACTCCGACCTTGCAATCATATCCTCTATTAAATCAATCTTTGCCTGCTCATACTCTTTTTCTTCAAATTCTCCCACGATAATTTGTTCTAAATACTCTTCTAAATAATCTATAACAGATCCATCCAAATGAGAGGTAAACCAGTCAAACATTTTTCTTTTTTCTTCCGAACTAACTTTTACAAGCAACTCCAACCATAGCTGATAAATCCTATCAGCTAAAATACCAGTGCCTCCGTCAGAATCATCCATATCAACATCCCCAATTAGTACAAAAATGTGATTCATCACCTCAAAGGCACTTAAATAGTTGCCATTATCTATCATTCGGCGTACATCCTCATCAATAATTTCTTCCAATTCTGATACAAAACCATCCGCCTCGTAATAGCTGATAAAATGATTTCTGCCCAAATACCTGTCAGCTATGATATCTACTTGTCCGATGTAGTTATTGATATCCTCCCTCGTCACCTGCTTATTAATTGTATTATGAAAACGTAGTAGTAGCTTTTCATCCCCAGCCAAAACAGCTGTCAGAAACGAACGCACATCCTCTTCATTAGCACCACTAACAAGATCCTCAACTGCAGTCAATTTTTTCTTGTAGGCATTTATAGTATATGCTGGTTGAAACAAGTCTGTATTTATTGCATTTTTCTCTTCTTTCTTCTCTTCCCTTTCATTTTCCGACCATTCATACAGTACTGCTGCCATATGCTTGCAGTTTCTACCATCCAACGCATAAGGACAAGAGCAATACATATCTGTAACTTCTCCGCTACTTAAAAATATCTCTACTTCATAATCCTCTGAACCTGTTACATCGGCTCTGATAATATCATCTGAAACATCTAAATTTTCAACGGCATTTTCGATGTAATAATCATATCCTCTTTCTAGAATATGTATTGCAAATAATTTTTTCCAGTTCATCCCTTTAACTCCATTTCATCTTCCATTTTTACAAATCCGTATCTCTCATACAAAGGTCGTCCCATATCCGTCAAGTCACATACTGCTTACCAGATACAGAAACGCATGTTTCATCTCCTGCAAACACAAATGCACCAACATTCCAATACCAGAACGAATCTGCTCCCAACTCTAACAATTTTTCCTCGCATAACTTTCGAATCTCAAGTAAATTCATTCCTGGTTTAATAATATTCTTTATATATTCTATAGCCTGTTTTGCTGCCAGCTGTATCTGACTGTAATATTGCCTTTCTATCTGCAGATACTTTTCGATCAATTTAGGCTGAATCAACGGATATGTCCAGCTTTCAGGCAACTCATCCATAAGTTCAAAATAGCACCTGTTTCTTCCTGAAGTTCTCTCTTGTCAGTTCCCAAAATATCTTCTCCAACTTCACGATGACCTCCCGGGGCCTCATAGGTATCTCGTTCCCAATGTTTGCAAAATACCCATTTTCCATTGCTCTGTGAAATAATGACTGCAATTTTCAACAAATCTTCATCAACTGTATCATAAAATTTTACCTCCAGCATATCACCTTTCTCCTTCCCATTTTGCTACAAATTCTTCAAGATACTCCTCCATAACAGCTTGTCTATATCCGGCCATTTTCTTTGCAGTCTCAGTATTCATCATATCTTTAAGCAGCAAGAGTTTTTCATAAAAATGATTAATACTTGTAGAAAGTAAGCGCCAAATGTTAATGCGGTCAGATACAAAATTACCCCAGCCCTTTGTGAGTTGGAGTAATTCACTATAATTCACATGCGATTTTTGATAGATTGAAGTTTTTCACTCCACGGCGCCAGTTCCGCCAGCTGTTCATTAGTCATATCTTTACTTGGTCGATGCTCCAGCAGAAATTTGAGATATTCGTAAATATTCAGGCCGTGTGCTTTTGCCATCTCAACCATTGTGTAGACTACCGCACTGGCATTCGCTCCTTCTACGGAACTGCTGAACAGCCAGTTCTTCCTTCTCGAGACGCAGTTGTTTCCGCTTTGCATAATCGCCGGAATATTTTTTGTTGATAGAGTCCTCGATCGCAAACAGACGGTTGCAATACTGTACTCCCTGAACGGCTGGCTGGCTATAATCATACTGCTTCCCCTTGGGTACTGCGTCAATAAAATACCGACGTATGTGCGCCCAGCAGGGACAGCTTATTTGCTTTTATAAACTTCTTTACCCACGCATACTGAGATTTTTGATAATAAGGAATTTTTTCTACATAACTTTTCTGTCCTGAACGGTGTTATGAAGATACTGTTTATCAATCGAAGATTCTCGTAATATCCTGATACCGGTTAATTACACGATAAATCTCTACATACTCACTGCCCACTTTATAGATAATCACATAATCTTCCCATATTGCATATTTATAATCTGTCCGAAAGCTTACCCGTTTGGAAAGATCCGCCCCCATTCCCGGAAACATCTGAAGATTCTCAAATTTACCGTAAATTTCCTTTATGGCCTTTGCCGCATATTCCTCATTGTCTTCAGCAATGTAATCCCGAATATTCTTCAGATCCTTTGCAACAATCGGGTTAATCCGTAATTTTAACATCTTATTCCCCCACAAGTGCCTTCAGTTCATCCAAATCCAGCCATCCTTCGCCGTCTTTCACTGCTTCTTCGGCTTCCTGCATCTTCATCAAAAGCTTCTTTTCCGCACGATCACGTTCATAATCTTCAAAATCCATAACCACAAAACGTCCTCTACCATTCTTGGTAAGATATACAGGCTCGCCTTTGTGGCACTTCTTCAGGACTTCATTATAACTTCTCAAATCAGATACTGGTAAAATACTTGCCATATTCTTTCAGCTCCTTCCTTGATTTTATATTGTTTCTGCTACTTATATTATACACAAAAAGCTGTAAAATTCAACGTAGATTTTTACAGCTTTTCATACTTATTTTTACAATAAAAAATACGGAAAGAGCACAGGCAAACCCTATTATTCAAATGGGTCTGTCAATCTTACGGAGCTGCCGAGAACATTGGAAATCTATCGGTCACTTAGATTCTTTAGAAACAGATCTATGATCTGTCTTACTCTTGTTTTCTTGAACATAAAGAAAACTCCTTAAAATGTACCACAAAGATAAAATCCTTCATGAAATACAGTTTAAAGGAGGCTAATATGACATATCAATCCTCTATCGTAACCACTATATGTAGTAGTTGCTTTCAAGCATAAGAATACCGTAACAGGAATACCGCCCTGCTTTCCATTTCTCCTGCCGGATGCCCTAAATCCCGGAAGGACGGGAGGATCCTGCGCCCGTCCTCCCATATCCCGCAAAAGCACATCCTCTCCCCGGAAGGAAAAAAAGCAGTCATCCGTGGCCGGAACCATATCGCTGTATGCCATGTCCAGCCTGTAAGGGGAGAAATCCTGTATCAAGTTTACCCTCCTTACAGGTGCCGCAGGTTCTCACGGTATCTGCGCAGCTCCTTTTCATCCACAGCGCCGATGACCTCATCCAGCCACTTTACCATCCGTTTCCTGTCCTTCGGCAGATGCCCTTCCACATTGACACAGTTCGATGCGCCCATCGTTGCAAAATAGGTGTCTATGTCAAGACTGCCGACCAGCGTCCTCAATTCATACAGCTTTTCTATCTCCGTTTCCTCCGTCCAATTCCCAGCCTGGATTTCCTGGTATAGTTCAGAGGTCGGGTAGACCGTCAGCATGGAAGAAACAATGACCTTCGGGTGGAGCTGGTTGAACATCTCCGCCGTGTTCTTCACCCCTTCCTCCATATGCCCGGAGCCGTATATCCCGGCAAGGTAGAAGAAGTTATAGTCCATCCCTGCTTTGTCCAGCCTTTTGCATTCTTCTATGATCTCTTTCGTGCCGAATCCTTTATGCATGAAGGACAGGGATTCCTCATCACCCGCCTCCACGCCGATGGTAAGGCTGTTGTACCCAAGCCCCCGCAGCTCCCTTAACTGCTCCGTGGTCTTCGGCGTGATGTCCGTGATGCGGGCAAAACAGCCGATAGACTGCACTCTGGGATAATATTTCCGTACCAGTTCCGCCAGTGTTTTCAGCTTGTCAAAACTTAATACAAAAGGGTTCGCCCCGGTGAAGAATACCCTCTTTGCGTTCCGGTAGTAACGGCTGATCTCCTTCAAGTCCGCCTCCACCTCGGATAAAGGCGACATACGGAACTTAAACGGCACATCCTCATAGAGCGTGCAGAACTTGCATTTGTGGTGTGTGCAGCCTGCCGTCACCTGTACCAGTGCGCTCCCCGCCTCATAGGGCGGCCTCCATATCGTTCCCGTGTAATGCATAAAACATCTCTCCTTCCTGTCTGTAAAAATCTAACTGACGATACCCCTGATCTCCTTTAAATCCCGGATACCGTTTTCCTCCATGTACTTTTCCAGCCCGCCTCCTTTCTTGAATCACATGATAGCAACTTGTGAAGGAAAATAAAAGTACAGTCTTTTTTTGTTTATAGTGCGTAAAATGATACCGGTATTAAAAAACATAGTACCTTGAACAGATAGGACGGATATAGTATAATGCCGTTAAAAGGAGGGACACCTATGAGCAACATGAAAGGGCCGCTACCCCAATGCGCGGCTATGATCAGGGTACAGAACATCTTAAGCGGGAAATGGAAGATAACGATATTATGGTACATCGCGGAATATGATGTGCAGCGATTCGGGGAACTGAGGCGGAGACTTGGGGACATCACGCAGTCGACCCTTACCAAGCAGCTCCGGGAACTGGAACAGGACGGTTTCATCTCCCGCTATATCTATCAGGAAGTACCGCCGAAAGTGGAGTATTCCCTGACTGACTTGGGAAAAAGTTTTATACCAATCTTAAAAGACATGAAGAAATGGAGCGACACGCATTTAATGTGATGCCGCCTGTTTACAGGAATAAAAACAGAAAAGGGGCAAGGAATGAAAAAGAAACCATCTCCGAAACGGGCTGCCATATTCAGCACGGTTTCCGCACTGCTATTAATTCTGTTCCTATGGACAGCGTGGAGAACACGGCTTTGATGGCGGGTGCCTTTACCATTTCCAGCAACCGCATCCCGCCTGCGTTTCCCGGGTTCCGGATCGCACAGGTATCTGACCTGCACAATGCCGAATTTGGGAAGGGCAATAACACACTGCTGCGGATGTTGGCTGAAAGCAAGCCGGACATTATCGTGATAACCGGAGATCTGGTGGATTCCTCGCATACAGACATTGGCACCGCCCTTGTCTTTGTAAAAGAGGCTGCAGCGATTGCCCCTGTATACTATGTGACGGGCAGCCACGAAACACTCCTGCCAGAGTATGGACGGCTTAAGGCCGGACTGGATGAGGGCGGAGTTACCGTGCTTGAAGACCAGTCAGTGCAGATAGGCCGTGACGGAGAAACGGTTACGCTCATCGGTCCTTCCGATCCGGATTTTACGGCAAACGGGGATCTATTTGGGAAAGTGCCTTCCATAACTGGCACAAAATTAGAAAACCTGCTTGACGGTGAAACAGGCTATACTGTCCTGCTTTTCTACCGCTGGTTCAAATTTATATCCAACACAATGAACATTTTTAATATAATTTGGTATGTCCGGTGCGGTTTTCAATTTTTTATGAAGATTACTGATATGGTTGTTTATAGCCTTGCGAAAGTATTCATTATATTCCTCATTCTAAACAATACCCGAAATCATCTCATAAGTGAACACGCGACGCGGATTAAAACTAAGCAACACCAATATATCAAACTATTTGCATTAGACATACTCTTTCGCTATTTTAACATACTATATACACACTCCAATAACGTCAGTGCAAGAATCACATTAATCACTCTGTAATGCCTTTGATATACTTTCTGTATCAGTACCCCCATGCCAATCCATGTGAGAGTTGCAACAGTTCCAATCGTCGCAATGATAAACTCAAACAAAAGCAAAACCCACAACGAGGCACTGAAATCCGTAATATATCCCGTCAATGCTGTTATGCCAAACAAATAAATCTTTACATTGACAAACTGCAGCAGAAATCCTTTTAGAAAAGATGCGGATTTTTCTACAGAATCCGCATCCGGTCTGCTCATCGCAATATGGACTGCCAGCCACAGAATATAGGCAGCACCTATATATTTCATAATGCCAAGCACATCCGGCAAAAAAGTACTTACCCCGAATACGAAAATGGCACATATCATTTGCACAACATAATATCCGGCAAAAATCCCCCAAAAAAGAGGTCTCCCTTTTTTATATCCATAATTGGTTACTGTGTTTAATGCCAAAATATTACCCGGTCCCGGTGTAAAGGCATTGATGACAGAATAAATAAAAAAATTAACCATTACATAACCCGGCATGCTAACGCCTCCTTCCATGTAGAAGTATACAATGGAAGGTTATGAAATAGGTAATACTTAATATTTATGCCAAAGCATAGGCTGATCCTATGGATCATTCCTCTTTATACTGTTTCAGAGCCTCGATATAAATTTTGCCCAATTCGGATAGTTCCCCATCCTTGTTCAGAATATATCCGATACGCATGATTTCATCTTCATCCAGTGGAATGGAAATAATCGAATCTCCATGCAGATATTTAGGAAAGATACCGCTAGAAACAGTGTACCCATCTAATCCAATCATAAAATTAACAATCGCAGCCCTATCGCTAATTTTAATACTCTTTTCTACAATATCATTGCTGAATAATTCTTCTGAAAAATTAGAAGATTCATAATTTCCCTGTACAAAACTGAGTCTTGGATATGGTTTCAAATCCTCTAATCTGAGTTTCTCCTTGCCTGCCAGCGGATGCTCCCTCCTTAAAAACACATGTGGGGTTGCTGCAAACAACTCATGAAACTCCAGATTATTTTCCTCCAAAACTTTTCTCAGCACACTCTCATTATTTTTACTGAGATAAAGAATACCCAGATCGCTGAAACGATTTCGCACATCCATAATAATCTGATGTGTCTGGGTTTCATTCAGAATAAACTCATATCGCTCCTGACCAAACTGCTGAACCAGTTCTACAAAGGCGTTTGCTCCAAACGTATAGTGCTGGGAGGACACACAAAATCTCTGCTTTGCCGTCTCGTTATGGATATACTTTGATTCCAGAAGTCCCATTTGCTGTACAACCTGCCTTGCATATCCCAAAAATTCCATACCCTCAGTCGTCAATGCCACACCTGCCCGGCATCGGTTAAAAATCGTAATCTTTGCCTCCTTTTCGACATCTTTAATGGCACCAGAAAGGCTTGGCTGTGAAAGGTACAGTTCTTTTGCTGCCTCTGTAATAGAGCCTTTCTCTGCCACCACAATCATGTACTTTAGCTGTTGTAATGTCATAAGTACCTCCCTGAATCAAATTTTTTGTATACTGCAACATTTATGAAAATAGTTTCTGCTAACAATCCACAGATAAACATAAGATTATTATATATCAGAA
Organism: Lachnospiraceae bacterium MD308; assembly: GCA_010206225.2. Classification (GTDB taxonomy): domain Bacteria; phylum Bacillota; class Clostridia; order Lachnospirales; family Lachnospiraceae; genus MD308. The sequence goes on from VIQU02000007.1 coordinate 117,345, forward strand.
AACGAATAAATTCCAGCGTTTCAAAGCATCTACTCAGCTCTACTCGAACATTAAAAGATGTTCTGCCTGTACAAAGAAGAACCGGAAAACTCCAAACGATCCAGCCTGTTTTATCGAGACCACAGCGGCTACAAAAGAAGGAGAAGCTGCTGATATCCATCATTGTCTGGATGAAAATAAGATTACAGGAGAATCTGTGTTAAGCCCATCTTTTTCCAACTCTTTTAATTGACTTATCAATCTTTTATGCGTGATTGGCGCAAGCAAACGTTTCAATTCCCCATATCTTAACACATCATGAAATGCCGGCATATATATTATTGTTAATTTCCATTTTCCACCAATCATTCCCACAATCGTTTCAAAGCTTTCATAGACAAAATCTTGAAGATAACAAGGCTTAAACAAGGCAACAGTTAAATTATATAAGGATAGCTATAAGCAGAAAACGTATTTATTCCAAAAAATAACACATTTTATAAATGAGTTATAGCCGAACGGAAAAGGCATAGCATTAAAAATAAAAAAATAATATAGCCCACCACCAAATCCTAATATCTTTTTACTGTTATGATATAATTTTCTTGTTGACTTGAAGCGCACTTCATAGTTTATGATTAAGAAGAAAGGCGGATCAATATGTATTCAGCAAAGGAAACATCCAAAATGACAGGATTATCAACAGCAACTTTGAGATATTACGAAAAGGAAAAATTACTGCCCCAAATAGCTAGAAACAGCCAAAAATATAGGCAATATACAGATGAGGACATTGAATGGATCAAAATGATACAGTGTATGCGTATGGCAAATATCCCCATTCATTCCATTAAAGAATATGTTGCACTGTTATTACAGGGCGGGGAAACCCTTGAACAGCGTTTTGCCATGGTACAAAATCACATGGAGGATATTAAAAAGCAAATGACTAATTTACAGAACGCATTTGATTTGACACAAAAAAAGTTGTTATTCTATAAAAAACTTTTAGAGCATTCTTCCTTTAAAAATATGTCTTATAACGAAGAATGGAAGTTATTTAATCATGGAGAAAATTAAACAGAAAAAATAGGAGGAAATGGAAAATGCCTTATATCACAGTAGAAAGCGGTGTTTTGTCCGATAATAACTTCTCGGAATCTCAATGAATGAGATCCCAACCGAAGATTGACAACTGAATATCGTGCAGGAAAAGAAATTTGAGAAAAATGGACATAAACATTGGACATAGCGGATACTATGCCTTGAAAAATCTTATGGAATCGCTTAATATATCATTATTAGGCGTCTAAACCTAAGAATGATTTTTGAAATGCCTTGACGGAGGGCATTTCCCAGGCATCAAGGTGTTGGAGCATCATGATGCCGTAGAGGCGGCAGTACCACATCTTCGTAGAGCGGTACCTGCCGTCTTCTAATTTATANGGACATAAACATTGGACATAGCGGATACTATGCCTTGAAAAATCTTATGGAATCGCTTAATATATCATTATTAGGCGTCTAAACCTAAGAATGATTTTTGAAATGCCTTGACGGAGGGCATTTCCCAGGCATCAAGGTGTTGGAGCATCATGATGCCGTAGAGGCGGCAGTACCACATCTTCGTAGAGCGGTACCTGCCGTCTTCTAATTTATAGTCCTCTTTCTCGCGCTTGTTGGAGCGCTCCACGGAAGTTCTTCTATCATATTCCGTTTCCCACGCTTTAGAGTCCCTTGGCGGTATGTTAAATAACCTTGGATTGTCATCGGTAAAGATGTGTACGGTTCTACCATATTTCGCCGGTGAACAAGGGTGTTCACAGAAGCAGCCACGTTTCCGGTTTGATTTTGGGCAGCGGTATTTTGCCCGGTGTTTGGCAGCTTCATATCCATCTTTATGCATACGTAAGCCCAACTTACAGACAGGGACACCATCGTCATCGATTGTAAAATCGTCCTTATAGGTAAAATGCCCGGTATGTCCGGGATTGAGGTCGATAAACGGTGTGATATGTTCCCGCCTGCAGTATTCATAAACAGGGTAAGCGTCGTGTGCAGAATCCAGAAGGAGCTTTTCAATCTGTAATTCCGGAAGATACGCTTTCATGGTGAAAAAGGAATGCAGGAAGGAAAGCATGTCATGCCGGGAGGCCGTATTTTGCCCGGTGTTTGGCAGCTTCATATCCATCTTTATGCATACGTAAGCCCAACTTACAGACAGGGACACCATCGTCATCGATTGTAAAATCGTCCTTATAGGTAAAATGCCCGGTATGTCCGGGATTGAGGTCGATAAACGGTGTGATATGTTCCCGCCTGCAGTATTCATAAACAGGGTAAGCGTCGTGTGCAGAATCCAGAAGGAGCTTTTCAATCTGGAATTCCGGAAGATACGCTTTCATGGTGAAAAAGGAATGCAGGAAGGAAAGCATGTCATGCCGGGAGGCTCGTTCTAAAAGCGGAAACACAGGGAGGTCGCTGAAGGAATCGGAAGCCACATACATGTAGAGGTGGTAGCCGAAGAAATAACATTCCCGGTGGGAGTCCCATCCCCAGTTACAGTCGGGCTGGGAATAATGGCGTTTACAGTCACAAGAAGAACGGCCTTTCTCCTTACAACGGCAAATGCGCTTTTTCCGCTGCTGTGCGGCAGTACGGACAGGGGTGCCGTCACCGGCAAGAGCCAGGTGCCGGGGATTAATCAGCCCCCTGTGGATGGATTGGTCCAGGAACTGCTGCTGATAAAGCCGGAAAATAAGGAAGAAGGGATTTTGCGGTTTTAACTGCCAGCGTTCCAGCAGGGGAAGAAGCTTGGAGGCCATGCTGGAAGAGTCGCAGGGAGTCTTATCGCCTT
>VIQU02000070.1 GCA_010206225.2 Lachnospiraceae bacterium MD308
TTTTTATATGAAACAGAATGTACAGATTTTTTAATTATATTACGATTTATATTTGATGTTTGTAAATCATTTGACATAATAGTTTACTCCTATCGTAATTCAAATTAATTCATTTCCATTGTACATCTTTTGCTTACTGGAAGCATATTGCACACTGATTCCTTGAGATATATTTAGATTCATACCAAATGTTTTATTTTCAACTGTAACTAATTTACAGTTATGCATATCTATATCAATATTGATATTCACATTTGATAGTTGATCATTTTTTTTTATATCTGGTAATTGTTTATCCATAGTTCATCCTCCTTCAATTTATCTAACAATTTATTTGTTGCAAATATATTGTTTCTATATAATATTATTATCGTCTTTTTTTATGAAAACTTTATATTTTTATCAACATATATAAGATTCTAATGAATAGTTTTACGAGTATTAAAAGTCAAGTCTCAACTTTTGATACCAACATATGGAGGTAAGTCTATGAGTTCAGAAACAACCATGGTAGCTGAGCAGATCAGGAAACAGAAGATCTACTCGGACGGAACAAACACCATTAAATGGTGTATCGGGTATTTTATATATTAACTATAGAAATCTATTTTGTTCTACTGTATAATAAAATAAATCATTATACGGAGGACATATTATGAAAGGCAAAAATAAAACTACCACTATTCCACTTAAATCAGTAAACTGTTCAAAAGATAATCCAATCATTGAAATTTCATCAAAACAAACACAGGTTCAAATTAATAATGTTGTTCCACCAGTAAAACCAAAAGAAAATAAAAAAGTAAAATAATGAGGTGATTAATTATAAATGCAGAATGGATAGAACAACTAATAAACAGTATCCCAGAAATAATTTCATATGTAGTATATGGATACGTATTTTTAGTTTCTTACTATTGGATTTCCTTTAAAGATAATAAGGATTTCAATAATTTAATCATTAAAAGTATTGCTGCAAATTATTTATTAACTACAATTTATGATATATTCATTAGTAAATACAATATAGATTTTAATAGTGATTATTACAAGGTAGTATCATATTTTTGTGTAAGTGCAACGCTGGGAATCTTAATCGGTAGGATAACATCTCATAGACAATTTAATTTACTGCTACATAAATTACATGTTGGAAGAACTACAAACGAAAATATCTGGGATGATGTTATCAAACCTCACACATGGATAAGGGTTTTTATGAAAGATGGAAGTTCTTATCTGGGACAGTATAGATATGGTGAACCTTTTAAAAGTGAGCCAATTATTGTATTAGCTACTTATCAAAAATTAGACAAGGATACAGATGTTGTTATTGATAATTCTCAAAATCCGAATGAATTGATCATGTTGAACACGAAAGATTTTGATAGAATTGAGATTACATATCAACCTATGGAAAAAGATAAGTTAGCGGATAGAATAAAGAAATGGATAGATAAGAGAAGAGAAGAGAACGATTTGGTATGAAGTAATTTAGATTAAAAGTAAACGGTAGGCAATCGAGGTACGCATTATTTATAGTGTAATAAATCAGCATGATATGCTGTAGAACATACCTGTTATGATACAAAAAACAATTCTAATTCTTACATATTTTTTTCATTATAAAAAAACTTGCATTTGCCCAGAAAGTCCTTATCATATCAATATTATTGTACCTCACCAAAAGACATTAATAGTAGTTTTCTTCTTTATATTGTTGTATAATTATAATTAATTATATTAATAATTGGAGGAATTTTATGATGAAGAAATTGTGTACTCTATTAATTGTATCAATTATGATTATGACTTGCCCTTTGCAATCTTATGCCACGGAAGTATGTAATCATGACTGGAGTGATTGGTTCACAGATGTTGATCCAACTTGCGGAGAATCCGGAGAAGAATCCAGATTTTGTTATAATTGTTTTGAGGATGAAGTAAGAAGCATACCAGCAACCGGAGAACATGATTGGGACTCTTGGTATGTATCAAAATCTGCGACCATTAATAAAACCGGAACTAAAAAAAGAGAATGTATAGAATGTTATAAAGTACAATCGAAAAAGATTCCAAAATTAAAACCTTTTATTAAGCTAACTAAGAAGACAATAAAATTACAAGTATCTAAAACATATACTTTAAAGCCTAAATATGCAAAAGGCGATTCTATAAAGAAATATAAATCCAATAATAATAAAATTGCAACTGTTACCAATAAGGGCAAAATTAAGGCAAGACGTAAAGGTACTGTGAAAATTACAATCACAACAAAATCCGGAAAAAAGATTACTTGTACGGTCAAAGTATCAGCTAAGAAAAAAACTTCCAAGAAGAATACCAAAAATGTTTATTGGGTTCCTAATGGATCTGTTTATCATAGTACGAGTGATTGTCCTACATTAAGTCGTTCTAGGACAATCTATAGTGGATCAAAATCAAAATGTCCTAAAGCAAGAGCTTGTAAAGTATGTCATTAAGAAGTGAAATAAGACTGGAGCAAATCTGTCTCTATCATACAGGTTTGCTCCAGTTTTGTATAGGTACGGATGATTACCTGCTTGCGAAAAAAGTTCTTCTTTGTATGATATTAAAATTATATACAATATCCTGATGGGCTTTCCTTATTGTGTTGATTGTGAAGGTCAATATATTTACAAAGGTGATTTTTATGAATCTATAGAAAATCTACCTTTGGAAGCACTGAATCAAACTAAGGCTGCGATTAATATTATTTAAAAATCGATCAAATCACATATTTTTACACATTGCAATAGCTACAGCTTCTTTACCAGCTTCTACTGCTAAATCATGAGCAACACTCTCAAGAAAATAAAGTGTATGATTCCCTACTTTGGTAGCAATAGTTTTTGTTTTCTCCCAAACTGAAGGTTCTCTGACAGATTCAATAAATTGATATCCTCTAAATGTTACATCTTCAATAGAACATCTTTCCAAATAGGGTTTATTGTCTGGGAATTTTGATGATATTTTGATAAAACCACATTCAATTAATTTTAAAACCGAACGCATAATATCTTTTTTATCATAATTTAATTTTGGGGATTCATACAGCATAATTAAGTTAACATATTTTGTATTCCAACTATCGCCGTCTTCTTCATAATCAATATTGTCAACACAAAATTGCAATACATCCTTAAAACAATCAATATTAATTTGCATAAAACACCTCCATAGAAAGGAATGATTATTTGAAATTCAAATATCCAAATAGTAAAAAATTATATTTAACAGTTGAAATATCTCAGTTACTTCATCGGTATAACTGTACATATAATGAAGCAAAAGAAATATTAAAACTTGTTACTGATGAAATTAATCAACAATTTGAAGATTTAAACTGTGATGAAACTAATATTATCAATCCTATGAATCATATTGATCCGTATTGCTAAATTACATTCAAACTTTTTCTTCTAAAGCTCTTAATATTTTTTGAAAGGATGTGATTGATATGATTTAAAAATCACTTTTACAGTTATTACAATGCCACTGTTTACCTATCTTTTTAGAAAGTATTCCAAGTCCAACAATCGAAGTTGCACGATTCATGGTTGATATTTTTGATATATTAGTTGATCCACATGTCGGACATTTAGGGATATTTTGTTTTTTATATATTATTTCATAAAGGAGGCAACTATATTGAATAATGAAATTGTTTTAACTGATGATATTATTTTAATTGATAAAACAGGAAATATAATCGAAATATCATCTTATGATTCTGAAAAAATAGAATTGTGGGTATAAAATAGAAGAGAGCGATTCCATCCTTTATTTTATACTTTATTCATCTTTTTTAATTGCGTGATTTCTCTCAATACCATCCCAAGAAAAGGTTTCTGTAAGATATTCTGGAGATTGTACTTCTACAGGTATAGGTTGTCCATTAACATCGTTTATAACAATATCTGTATTCATTTTAATTATATCATCATCTGGCATTTAATTCACCTCCTTCTGTGTATATGTGTTGAACATTGTCATTAATACATTTACTTTCATAAAAATCTATCGACACACCTATAGAGAATGTTAAGAATATGAAAATAAAAGTTGACATAATAATCTGAATTAGTAATCTGTGCCTATTATTTTTAGTAACATTTAATTTCCTGTTATGAATAGCATCGTTTATAAAACGCTCTGCCATTTTCTGCTCAAGTAAGATATACGCATCTTGTTTTTGTTCAGTTTTAACACTATTTAAAACTCTCATATTTTGTAATGCATAATCTTTTATAGGAAACATTTGTGTTTTGTAACCAGAATATGTTATGAAAAAAGCAATAACACATATACAAAACAAAATTGATGTAATAATACAAAATGCAATATATATTCCTGTATACCATAGCATTTTATATTCTTTTAAACGAGTCCAAAGAAATATCAATGCACTTCCTAAGATAGTTAAAAATGTTATGCAAGTTGATATTTTATTATTGAGCCTTTCGCTAAACTCTATTTCTTTATAGTATAATTCCTTATATTCTTGTAATAGATTAATATGTAGCACCTACCTTCATTAATAATATTAATCACCACTTATGTTTACAATTCACACAGACCCTATCAACCTTATTGGTGGCAAATCCAGTCAATAAACTAAATTTGCGTGGCACCATTTGAATTGCTGTTGATCCGCATTTAGGACATTTGGGTTGATTTGCTGTTGAGTTTGTTGTTACTTACTTTTTGCTTTAAACATATTATCTCTTTTCTTTAACTTATAAATCAAGGTTGCAATTATAGCAATTATAAACAAAAGAATAAGTATGTATGAAGCAATTTCTGTCTGTCCAATTATATTAATAACAAATGACTCGCTCACATAATCATGACCATATGCTATAAGTAGTACTTTACCTGTTCCATTTATTTTAAATTCATTGTCTTCAACTTCTATAATATCTGAATTTGTACTCTCCCATTTTACATCCTTAATTGATGCATTTTGTGGCTGTGCAGAAGCAGATAATTKAATATTGGAATTTTTATCAATGCAATGTTTTAAAAATGGAATCGGCAAATACTTCATGTTACTATCATCAATTATTATTGATTTAACAGGATTATGAAAAACTTCTATTGGTATTTCTTTTATAATATTATTAGCGGTTTTAACTGTAAGATTTGCATTTCCGTCTTTAATAGCTTYCAGATTCATACTATCATCAATTTTAACTATATCCTCATGATCAATAGTTACATCACAATTTTTGTTATTTGCGTTTTCAGGCAGTATTTGAATTTCCAGAGTCTCGGTTTGTCCAAGTTCTAATTGAAGAGTTTCAAAATTTGTTACAATTTTCTCAGGAAACACTTCGTATACTTTTAGAGCAAATTTGTCTTTAATTCCGTTTGTTGACATACATGAAATATTTGCCGTACCTTCCGCCTTTGCATTAATTACACCTTGTTTATCTACTGAAACTATATTTTCATTATCTGATTTCCAAGATATTTTTTTGTTAGAAGCGTTGCTGGGCGAAACTTTTGCTTTGAGTTTATAAGATTCTCCGACTTGAATTGTTTCTATTTTATTTTTTACATTGACTTTTAAAACGGGAATGGACTTAACTACCAATTTAAAAGAAGAACTTACACCAGATGATTTAATTGTAATTGTAGATATACCTTCGCCTTTCGCTGTTATTGTATTATCAGAATTTATTACTGCTACTTTCTTATTACTCGATTTAATTGATGTTTCATCACTTGTCGCATTTTCAACAGAAAATTCCACTCCAGAACTTTCTCCAATATTTAAACTTTTGGGATATTTGTTCAAAGAAATTGAAGGAGATGGCGGTTCGTAAGTTTCTTCATCATTATATTCATATGGACATACACCTCCCTCATGTAAATGTGGGCCATATCCATGATGGTAATGATAACTTCCCAAGCCACTCTTATTTTTATAATCGTGATGCCCACCACTTGAATCCGTTCTACCTGAATGTGCAAAAGATGTGTTGCCAGAAAAAATAAAGCAAAAAATAAAAATAAAAACAATATAGCCGCATTTTCTATTCTTCATTTGTGTTACCATCCTTTTCATCTAAACATGACATGTGTTATTCCCAACTAAATCCACCAGAAGATTTTTTATTTTTAAATCTATCTTTAGCATCAGATAGCTGTTTTTCTAAATAATCAAACATTTTATCTACTTGCTCTTCAGTATATGAGTAAGAATATTTATCAGAAAGATTTTCAAGATTACTAATAGCTTCTTCAATTTTATCGATTCTGCCTTTAGATAGCCTTAAGAATTTTTCTTCTTTTGTTTCTTTTGAATTGTCACTTTGGATATTATTAGAAGTTTTCATTTGTTTAATAGATTCCTTTCTGTCTTTTGTTTTATTTAACTTATATATTTTTTCAGAATATATTTTAGGTGTTCCTGTTTTAGGTTCAAACCATTCACAATCACCTTTACCAACACATATTTTATGATAGTGTTTTTTATTTGCAACACAACTACATATCTTATGATTATATATACAATATTTACTTCCATCGTTACAAGATTTATGTAATTGTTCCGGGTGCCAAGGTGTCCCTTGTAATTGCGCTACTTTCATAAAAAAAAATATCCCCATATTTTATAAATTATAGGAATATTTTACCATACTAATATTAATATGTTAAGATTGAACATATGTTTATGCTTTAAAAATCACTTTTACAATTATTACAATGCCACTGTTTACCAATCTTATTAGATGCAATACCAACCAACGCAACACTTGCTACTCTATTAGTTGTTGTAATCCTTTTACAATTTGTTGAACTGCAGTATGGACATTTTATTGTTGGTTTTTCTTTAATTTCTGGAACCACATAATTTTTTTCAAATTGTATCCTGTCTGCATATGTTCTTTTTTCATAATCTTCTTTTGAATAATCCGTTATACCCATATCTTCAGTAAGATACGCTAAATCTGTACTAAAATGTTCATCCGATGGAATAGAACGCCATTGTTTTTTAGTACATTTATCAGTATGTATTAATTTAGTCCCACAATACGAACATTTCAGTTGCAAAGGAGTAAAATGGGAAGGTAGTTCTACCTTTGCACAATTAGGACATATATTAATATGTCTATAATCATCAAAATGATTTTCTTGAATATATTTTGCAATTGAGAAACCACACTTTTTGCATCTTATTGTTTTACTATTATTTTTTGTATCACATTCAGGACATATAACCTTAGACATCAAAACACTTCCATTTCATTTAATAATAAAATTTCTATTATAATACCATATTTTATCATATAATCCAACAATATGAGTAAAATATTATTGCAGTTTAAAGGTTTAGGAAATTTATTTGAAAATTTTGGAGAAATGTCAGGTTCAAGGTTCAAGGGAATAACCGATATTCAAAATATGACCGGTGATATCAAAAAATCATTTAATAATTTCCTGAGATTAAATTCAAATGGCATCAGCCAATATACGATGGAACAAATTCGTGCAAAATCTGCTGTATTAGGATTAACTGATAGTTTGACTATTCAAGCGACTGCGATGGCAAAAGATGCTGATTTTTCTGCAAAAGCTGCCACTGGTACTTTAACCTTTGGAAAAGCATTAGATAAAGGTATAGGAAGTACTGATGAATTAGTACATGCATTGAAGGAATCTGGCAAACTTACTGGAAACAACATAGACGAAGTAAATAAGGCTGCGATTATGGGTGGTGAGGCATATCGAACCACTGTTTCAAACATTATAAATGAAACTGATGAAATTAAAAACTCAACCATAAAAATCGGCGCAGCAGCTACACAATCCACAGGATTTATTAACAGTTTCAAACAGTCCTTCAAAGGTCTGTACGCAACACTTAAACCAATGTTGCCACTAATAGCCACAATCGGAACAGCCGTTGCAGCATATAAAGGATTTAAGTTCTTAGACGATAAATTCACTCTTACCTTTGATACCGCCCAGAAACATTTAGAAGATTCGGCTTCTGCTTATTCAAACACGGTATCAGAATTAGAAAATCTTAATTCCCAGACTGACCAATATAAATCTACGTTGGAATCAATAGGGAATAATTATGATATCAAGTTTTCAGGAGCAGAAACTGTTGATGAAATGATTGATAAAATACGTTCGATTGATGGCAAGAAAATTAATCTGACGGATGAATCCACCATCAACAAGTTAGAACGTGAGAATGACTTACTTGAAACCCGCAAAAATTTATTAGCAACTACTGCTGATTCCCAGCAGAGGAAAGCCGCCGAAGATGCACGCAAGTCTATCAATTTTGCGTCAGAGGAAATATCATTTAAAAAGGCAAATGGCGAAGCGGCAAATCATCGCCCTGACGGATCTGATGTAAAGTATAAGGTAGATCGTAAACGTTATGTCCAAGAATTAGTTGGTGAAATGGAACGGGCACAGCAACAGATTGATGAAGCCCAAGATAAATTAAATGATAAATCTACTTCTAAGGCTGATAAAAAAGCTTATAAAAAACAATTTGAACAAGCAACGGAAAATTTAGAGAAATATAAAAACGAAGCTACTGAAATTGCTACAAAATTAAGTGAAGAATCTAAGAGTTTTTATGACGAACAGACAGGCTTAGTTATTGATGATTTTGAGGATGATGCCAAAGCGGTAAAAGATATTGTTGATATGGTGTTTAATTTTAACCTCTCTCCCGAAGAAAAAGACCTCAATTCCTTAAACTCCTTCTTCTCTTCCACTGCTGGAAATGCAATCGGAGATTACCTTAATAATGTTGTAGCCGAAAGCGGAAATGCCGAGGATGCCCTTAATAAATTCAAAGAGCTAGGCTTATCCCTTGATGATATCGGAGTTTCACAGGATAGCTTCATCAAATACTTCCAAGACGTTGCCAAATCAGCAGAGCAGGCAAAAGAAAAAGCCAGTGCGGTTGGTACTACCTTGTCCGATGTAGACGCTGCATTTAAATCTGAGAATCAGGATGCTAATTGGACTAAATTTGCCGATTATGCAACACAAGCTAGAGACTTAGCCAAACAGGGCAAATGGGGAACCGATGACTTGCAGAAGTCTATTGAATGGGTGCTTCCTAAGTTTGATGTAGAAAGTCAGCTAAAGAAAAATGGCGGTGACTTTGAGTATATTGCTGAGGTTTATGAGAAGAAATATAAAGACGCCGAAAAACTATATAAAAAGTATTTTGACGCTGAAAATCCAAAAGATAGTGCTGTTAACTTTCAAAATGACTTAATAGACAAAGGGTTACTTAAGAAAGACGAAACAGGACTTACAGGGACATTTAAAAATACTGCCAAGGCTGCTAAAGATATGGGACTCAGTATCGAAGCTACTGAAGCTGCATTACGTAATCTTGAATCCTATGGGTTTGAGTGGGATGATGTAATGTTCAGTGGTGAAGGTATTACTGATTATGAAAATGCATTGAATAAAATCAAAGCCATCCGTGATTCTATGGACGAAGGCGAAACAAAGGATAGACTTAATGAACTCATTGATGGTAAAGACGGGAAAGATGGATGGGAAGAGCAATACCAAAAATATCAGGATGACTTATCAAAACTTACCAGCGAAGAACAAATTGTTCATATTGAGTTTGAATACAGTTTGGCAACTATCCAACAACAAATAGACGAATACAAAGACAAGATTGCTGGTGGCGATAATTCTGTTGAAAACTACGCAAATGTAATTGCGGGGAATGAACGGTATATTAATACAGCTAAAGAAGGTATTGGTTTAAATAATGAAGAAGTAAAATTACCTGTTATATTAGAGACAACCGAAAACAGCATCGCAGACTTGCAAAATGAACTAAAAACTGCGAGCGGTGAAGAAAAGGTAGAAATCCAAGCAGAACTGGCTAATAAACAGGAATTAGAGAAAGCTATTTTAAATTCATTTTCAGACCAAAATCCTGAAATTACACCAGAAGCTGATACATCAGAAATTAATAAAGCATGGGACAAATACTTTGATAAAGAACAACATATCACTGTAAATGCCGAATTAAGTGATAGTGATATTCGTTCAAAATTAAGTTCATTAAAAGCTGGAAGCACAATCACATATACAGCAAATGTAGATGGTGTACAGAGTGCTGTAACAGCTGTTAAAAACGAAGATGGTACTATTTCTTATACTGCTAATGTTGGCGATGTAGAGCAGACAGTTAATGCCGTTAAAAATGAAGATGGTACAATCACTTATACTGTAAATGAAGTTGAAGGTACAAAGGTAACTAAAGGTGATAATAAATCTGTTACTCAGACTGTCAATGAAGTAAAAGGTCAACAAGTTTCAAAAGAGGCAACACCTGCAACGCAGATTGTAAACCAAAAACTGGGAAAATTAGTTCCTACTACTGCACCTGCTGCAAGTCAAGCAGTTAACAGATATGTTGCGAATAATGTGTCTACTACTGTTCCATCAGCCACACAAATAGTACACCGTAAGTATGATGGACCTAATGATTTAAGCGGTACAGCCCATAAGTCCGGCACAGCAAAAGACGCAATCATACCATCAAAAGATGATAAGGATAAGCGACAGAAATCCAAAACTCCACACAACATTCCAAAATCATCAGGTCACGCTTTTGCGTCAGGTACTATTGAAGACAATTCATTTATAAAGGACAAGTGGAGAACTAAAAAGAGTGAAACTGCACTTACTGGTGAGGAAGGGCAGGAACTCGTTGCAACTCGTGATAACAAGTGGTTCACAGTAGGTGATAATGGTGCTGAGTTCGCTCACATTCCTGCTGGCTCTGTAGTATTCAATGCAAAACAGACTGAGGAATTACTAAAGAATGGTTCAATCAATTCAAGGGGAAAAGCATATTTAAGTGGTACTGCTTATGCTTCTGGTAATGGTGGCCCCACTCTTACCAGTTCATCTTCATCCACCACAAAGAAGAAAAAAACCAGTTCCAAGAAATCCACATCAAAAGGAAAAACTACTAAAAAGAAAAGCACTACAAAGAAAGATACCAAAAAATTCAAAGAAACCTTTGACTGGATTGAGGTAGCGATTGACCGTATTGAGCGTGCGATTGAAAGCGTAGATCTAAAAGCAAGCAGCACATACCGTTCATGGTCTAACAGAAACAAGAATCTTAAGACTGAGATTTCCAAAGTCAATACAGAAATCACGAAACAGAATGAAGGTTACAAGCGGTATAATAAGCAGGCCGAGAAAGTAAGTAAATCTGCGATTAAAAATGCTAAAGATGGCGGTTATACGAAAAAAGAGTGGAATACTCTGAAAGAAAAAGCTAAAAACGGCAAGATTGATATTAACACCATCAAGAATGAGAAACTTGCAGAGAGAATTAAAGAATATCAACAGTGGTGAATTTTTCACGCCACACTGCTTAGTAATAAGCAGAAAAAAATAATCTATCTAATCACTGGAAAGTCCTTAGAGCCTTATAAACTACAACGTAGATATGAAACATGGTCAAGCGTGAATGTCTGAAAATTATAAGGATTGGATAATCAGTAGCGAAGTCCCGAACAGGGATGTGCTCAACGACTAGCCGTGATGAGTGTAGCGGCGTAGGGTTGCAAGCGATTGGCAGCTCGAAATGGTAGATTACCT
>VIQU02000071.1 GCA_010206225.2 Lachnospiraceae bacterium MD308
ACTCCCTACGTATTTCACTCCCTACGTATTTCCATAAGACATCAATGTTAATTATATTAAATTACTGTTTGTCCGTCAAGCAAAACCTTTCATTATTTTTAATTAATTTATTGTAAAAATATCCACAACTTATCCACATTTTGTGGATAAGTTGTGGATATTAAGTGGAAATCTTGTTAACTTAAAAATTTTTTTCTTTTTCTATCAAGAAAACAAGCCATTTTCTTCTATTATAAAGTTATCCACACGGAATAATAATTGCTTAAATCCAAAATTTGATGTAAAATAATAAGAAGTCTTAAAAAGAGTAGGAGTTATGTATATGAACATTGTTGAGGAAAAGTGGGCCGACATTATCGAATATCTGAGAACAGAACACGAATTGTCAAATGTCTCATTTACAACATGGATACAGCCTTTAAAAGTATATGACGTAATTAAAGATACCGTCTATATTATGGTCAATATGAATGCAAGTGTCGAATATATTGAAAAAAAATATCTTCTTCCATTTAAAGTATGTATCGCTGAGATTACAGGAATTGAATATGACGTTGTATTTGTATCAGAAGATGATAAAAAATTAAACGAAATCCGCAATATGTCAATTGAGACTGATTCTAAAAGAAAGAACAAATCGCTTTTTGAAAAAGCCGGTCTGAATCCCAAATATACATTTGACACATTTGTAGTCGGAGGAAATAATAATTTTGCACATGCGGCATCTCTTGCTGTGTCCGAATCACCCGGCGAAGTATATAACCCTCTTTTTCTGTATGGCGGAGTAGGGCTTGGCAAGACACATCTCATGCATTCCATTGCTCATTTTATTTTGGAAAAAAATTCTAAAAAACAAGTGTTGTACGTAACCAGCGAAGCTTTTACGAATGAATTGATTGAAGCTTTAAAAAAAGGTAAGACGGCCGGAGATGAATCTGAGATATCAAAATTCCGTAATAAATACAGGAATAACGATGTCCTTTTAATAGACGACATCCAGTTTATCATCGGAAAAGAAAGTACTCAGGAAGAGTTTTTCCATACCTTTAATCATTTGCATACTTCTGGAAAACAGATCATTATATCAAGTGATAAACCTCCAAAGGATATTGAAACTTTAGAGGCAAGGCTTCGCACAAGATTTGAGTGGGGCCTGATTGCTGACATATCTTCTCCTGCTTATGAAACCAGAATGGCAATTCTTCAGAAAAAAATTGAGATTGATCATTTAGAAAAATATAAAATTCCTCACGATGTACTGGATTACATTGCGGTCAACGTAAAAACCAATATCCGTGAATTAGAAGGTTCTCTCAATAAACTGATTGCTCTCTATAAGCTAAATCATAACGAAGGAGCAATTGACATTGCTCTTGCAGCAGAAGCCTTAAAGGATATTATTTCTTCAGAAAATAACAGAAAGGTCACTCCTGAACTGATTCTCGACATTGTATCAGAACATTTTAATGTTACAGTTACTGATTTAAAAAGCAATAAAAGAAATTCTGAAATTGCATTCCCAAGGCAGATTGCTATGTATCTTATCAGAACTATGACCGAATCATCACTGAAAGCTGTAGGTGTTGTTCTTGGCGGAAAAGATCACTCAACAGTTAAATATGCGATTGAGAAGATAGAAAATGAAGCAAAAAGCAGTGAATCCTTTTCCAATACTCTTTCTATATTAAGAAAGAAAATTAATCCTGTCTGATGTTAATAAAATTGTGGACAACTATAGATAAGCTTTTTATAAAGAAACTAAAAAATTTTCACAGAAAGTTATCCCAATTTTATCCTGTTAAATAATAGAGTAATTTTAACATACTTATCAAATCTGAAAGTAGGGATAAATAAAGGGGTTGATGCACTTTTCCTCTTTTCCACAGTCCCTACTAAGAATAAGACGGAAAAAATTATTTATTTATATATGTTTGCTTTTCGAAAGGAGTTATACACATGAAAATCATATGCAGCAAATTAAATCTTGTAAAAGGAGTTAATATTGTTTCAAAAGCAGTTCCTTCCAAAACAACGATGCCGATTCTTGAATGCATTTTAATTGACGCTACTACAGATATTATTAAATTCACTGCAAATGATATGGAACTGGGAATACAGACAGAAGTTGAAGGCGAAATTATAGATAGAGGTATGATAGCGATCGATGCAAAGATATTTTCAGAGATAGTTCGTAAACTTCCTGAAAACGATGTTACGATCACTACAGACGATAACCTACAGACAACAATTGTGTGTGAAAAAGCAGTTTTTGATATTTCCGGTAAGCCCGGAGAAGAATTTTCTTATCTTCCTGCAATTGAAAAAGAAGATTCTATAACAATTTCTCAGTTTACTTTAAAAGAAGTCATAAGACAGACTATATTTTCTATCTCTGATACAGAAAGCAATAAACTAATGACAGGAGAATTGTTTGAAATTGATAATAGCATGCTGAGAGTAGTATCGCTTGACGGACATAGAATTTCTATCCGCAGAATCGGACTCAAAGATGAGGTGAATAATAAAAAATTAATTGTTCCGGGGAAGACATTGATTGAGATAAGCAAAATACTATCCGGAGAAGCAGAAAGTATGGTCAATATTTCTTATACGAATAATCATATTGTATTTGAGTTTGACCAGACGATTGTAGTATCGAGATTGATTGAGGGAGAGTATTTTAAAATTGACCAGATGCTTTCCAATGATTATGAGACTAAGGTCAGAATCAATAAAAGGGAATTGTTAAGCTGTATTGACAGAGCTACCCTTCTTGTAAAAGAAGGCGATAAAAAACCTATTATTATTAATATAGATGATGAAATTATGGAGCTTAAGATCAGATCACAGATCGGATCTATGAATGAAGAGATTTATATTAACAAAGAGGGGAAAAATCTTATGATTGGATTTAATCCCAGATTTCTTTTAGATGCTCTGCGTAATATTGATGATGAAGAAATAACATTATATCTTATGAATGCAAAAGCTCCGTGCTTTATCAAGGATGATGAAGAAAGTTATATCTATCTGATTCTTCCGGTTAATTTTAATGCAATATCATAGACATTATATATTTTTAGAAAGCGTGATAGTATGATAAAAGTAAAATTAAGAGATGATTTTATAAAGTTAGGGCAGGCGCTTAAGGCAGCCAATCTTGTAGAGTCGGGAGTGGATGCTAAGAATGTGATACAGGAAGGTCTGGTAAGCGTGAATGGCGAGACAGATACTCGTCGGGGAAGAAAACTGATTGCCGGGGATATTGTTGATTTTAACGGAGAGCAAATCAAAATTGAAAATTAAATCTTTAAAATTAAAAAATTTCAGAAATTATGATTTGTTAAATCTGAATTTTGATGAAGAAGCCAATATATTTTATGGTGATAATGCTCAGGGAAAGACAAATATACTTGAGGCGGCATATTTTTCAGGAACAACAAAGTCCCACCGGGGAGCGAAAGATAAAGAGCTTATTCGGTTTGGAAACGATGAGTCCCATATTGAGACTGTTGTTGAAAAAAAAGGAATTAGTTATCAGATTGATCTTCATATAAAAAAGAACGCTCCAAAAGGGATAGCAATAAATAAGCTTCCGATTCGTAAGGCAAGCGAATTATTCGGCATTATAAATTTTGTTTTTTTTTCACCGGAGGATTTGAATATAATTAAAAATGGTCCGGCGGAGAGAAGAAGATTTATTGACCTAGAATTATCTCAACTTGATAAAATATATCTGAGCAATCTCACGAATTATAATCGTATTGTTAATCAGAGAAATCATTTGCTGAAGGATATCAACACTGAAAATAAAAAAATTATTACAGATACGCTTGAAATATGGGAGATGCAATTAGTACAATATGGGGATAAGCTGATAGACAGAAGAAAGAAGTTTGTAGAAGATATGAACAGAATCATATCTTCCGTACATAAAAAATTGACAGGAAATAAAGAAGAGATACAAATCATCTATGAACCAAGCAACGGGAATTTTACGCTGGATCAGGCAATTAAAAAAAACAGAGAAAGAGATTTAAGAATAAAAAGCACTTCCGTAGGTCCTCACAGAGATGATATATGTATTATGTCAGGAGATTTGGACATCCGTAAGTTTGGCTCGCAGGGACAACAGAGAACTGCAGCTCTTTCTTTGAAATTAGCAGAAATTGAACTTGTAAAGAGAACAATTCACGACACACCAATATTATTACTTGACGATGTGTTGTCTGAACTTGACAAACACAGGCAAAACTATTTATTAGACAGTATTAATGATATACAGACTCTTATTACCTGTACAGGTGTTGAAGATTTTGTAAATCACAGGTTTTCAATCAATAAAGTGTTCCATGTCCAGAATGGGCAGGTGGCAAAAGAGAATTAGGAGGATTTGAATGAGTACAGAAAAAGTACAGCATGAATACGGTGCCGATGAAATTCAGATATTGGAAGGTCTGGAAGCGGTAAGAAAACGTCCGGGTATGTATATCGGAAGTACGTCTCTTAGAGGTCTTCATCATCTGGTCTACGAGATTGTGGATAATTCTGTTGATGAAGCATTGGCAGGATTTTGTGATACAATTCTCGTTATTATAAATAAAGATAATTCTGTTACTGTTATAGACAATGGACGAGGAATTCCAACAGGGATTAATCATAAGGCCGGACTTCCTGCTGTAGAAGTTGTATTCACGGTGCTTCATGCGGGCGGTAAGTTCGGCGGCGGCGGATATAAGGTATCGGGCGGACTTCACGGGGTAGGTGCATCTGTGGTTAATGCACTTTCTAACTGGCTCGAAGTAGAGATTTCAAAGGATGGAAAAATATACAAGCAGCGCTATGAGCGTGGAAAAGTTGTGGATAAGCTTCGTGTTATTGGAGAATGCGAGGAAGAAAAATCAGGTACAAAGGTTACGTTTATGCCTGACGATACTATTTTTGAAGAGACAGTATTTGATTATGATGTATTAAAACAAAGATTCCGGGAGATGGCATTTTTAACGAGAGGACTTAAGATCGTAATTCGGGATGATAGACCGGAAGATAAGCCGATTGAAAAAACATTTCACTATGAAGGAGGAATTAAGGAGTTTGTTCAATATCTGAACCGCAGTAAGACGGCATTATATGGAGATGTTATCTATTGTGAAGGAATAGTGAATAATGTCTCGGTGGAAGTGGCGATGCAGCATAATGATTCCTACAGTGATAATACTTATGGATTCGTTAATAATATCACGACTCCAGAGGGAGGAACTCATGTTATAGGCTTTCGTAATGCTTTAACGAAAACCTTTAATGATTATGCAAGAAAGAATAAGCTTTTGAAGGAGAGTGAGCCGAATCTTTCTGGTGAAGATATCAGAGAGGGGCTTACAGCGATCATAAGTGTTAAGATTGAAGATCCTCAGTTTGAAGGACAGACGAAGCAGAAGCTTGGAAACAGTGAAGCAAGGGGAGCCGTTGACAGTATCGTAAGCAGACAGCTTGGTATTTATTTGGAACAGAATCCAGCTGTTGCAAGAATGACGGTTGAGAAATCTGTTATGGCGCAGCGTGCAAGGGAAGCGGCAAGAAAAGCCAGAGATCTGACAAGGAGAAAGTCTGCGCTTGATAATATGTCTCTTCCTGGAAAGCTTGCGGATTGTTCCGATAAAAATCCTGAGAATTGTGAGATATATATTGTGGAGGGAGATTCTGCGGGAGGATCTGCGAAAACAGCAAGAGACAGGGCAACTCAGGCGATTCTTCCCTTAAGGGGTAAGATACTGAACGTAGAGAAAGCGAGACTTGATAAGATATATGGGAATGCAGAGATAAAGGCGATGATCACGGCATTCGGCACGGGAATCCATGATGATTTTGATATTTCAAAGCTTCGTTATCATAAGATCATTATTATGACTGATGCAGATGTAGACGGCGCTCATATCAGTACATTGCTCCTGACATTTTTATATAGATTTATGCCGAAGCTTATTAAGGAAGGCTATGTATATCTGGCTCAGCCGCCTCTTTATAAGTTAGAGAAGAATAAAAAAATATGGTATGCCTATAGTGATGAAGAGCTTGACGGTATATTAAAAGAGGTTGGACGCGATACAAATAATAAGATTCAGCGTTATAAAGGTCTGGGAGAGATGGATGCAGAACAGCTTTGGGATACTACGATGGATCCCGAACACAGAATTCTTCTCAGGGTGACGATGGATGAAGAGTCAACCTCTGAGCTTGACCTTACGTTTACAACATTGATGGGTGATAAAGTAGAACCAAGAAAAGAATTTATAGAAGAAAATGCAAAATATGTCAAGAATCTTGATGTATAGATTGATGTAAGAGAAAGGAAAGAGGAAGATGGAAGATAATATATTTGATAAAGTCCATGAAGTGGATCTTAAGAAGACAATGGAAACCTCTTACATTGATTATGCGATGAGTGTTATTGCTTCGAGAGCTCTTCCGGATGTAAGAGATGGTTTAAAGCCGGTTCAAAGAAGAATACTGTATTCGATGATAGAGCTGAATAACGGGCCGGACAAACCTCATAGAAAATGTGCGCGTATCGTCGGTGATACGATGGGTAAATATCACCCGCATGGTGATAGTTCTATCTATGGCGCCTTAGTTAATATGGCTCAGGAGTGGTCTACCAGATATCCGCTTGTCGACGGACATGGAAACTTTGGTTCAGTGGACGGGGACGGCGCTGCTGCCATGCGTTATACAGAGGCTCGTTTGAGTAAAATTTCGATGGAGTTGACTGCCGATATCAATAAAGATACGGTAGATTTTGCACCGAACTTTGACGAGACGGAAAAAGAACCGGTAGTGCTTCCAGCAAGATTTCCAAATCTTCTGGTAAACGGTACTTCTGGAATTGCTGTTGGAATGGCGACAAATATTCCTCCCCATAATCTAAGAGAAGTTATCAATGCAGTTGTGAAGATCATTGATAATCAGATTGCGGATAAAGAAGAAACTATAGTTGAAGAGATTCTTCAGATTGTGAAAGGGCCTGATTTTCCGACAGGGGGCATAATTCTTGGCACGAGGGGAATTGAGGAAGCATACCGTACAGGACGCGGAAAGATACGCGTGCGTGCTGTAACAGATATTGAGACTATGTCTAACGGAAAGAGTCGGATTGTTGTTACGGAATTACCTTATATGGTAAATAAAGCAAGGCTGATCGAAAAGATAGCAGAGATGGTGCGAGATAAGAAGATTGACGGAATCACGGATTTGAGCGACCAATCCAGCAGGGAAGGTATGCGGATCGTTATTGAGCTTCGCCGGGATGTGAATGCTAATGTACTTTTAAACCAACTATTTAAGCATACGCAGCTTCAGGATACTTTCGGTGTTATCATGCTTGCTCTTGTGAATAATGAACCGAAGGTAATGAATATTCTTGATATGCTGAAGTTTTATTTAAAGCATCAGGAAGAGGTTGTTACGCGCCGTACAAAATACGAATTAAATAAAGCAAAAGAAAGGGCGCATATATTAAAGGGACTGCTGATCGCCCTTGATAATATTGATGAAGTGATCCGGATCATCAGAGGTTCCCAGACGGTTCAGATTGCCAAGACAGAACTTATGGAAAGATTCGGATTATCCGAGATTCAAGCACAGGCAATCGTGGATATGCGTCTTCGCGCGCTGACTGGTCTGGAAAGAGAAAAGCTGGAAACTGAGTACAATGAACTAATGAAGCAGATTGAAAAGCTGGAAGCGATTCTCGCGGACCGAAAACTTCTTCTTGGAGTGATCCGCAGAGAAATTATCGTTATAAGAGATAAATATGGAGATGAGAGAAAGACTTCTATCGGGTTTGATGAGTTTGATATTTCCATGGAAGACTTGATTCCGAAAGAAGATGTAGTGATTACTATGACTAAGCTTGGATATATCAAGCGAATGTCCCATGATACTTTTAAATCTCAGAATCGTGGCGGCAAAGGAATCAAGGGAATGCAGACTCTTGAAGAAGATTATGTAGAAGAACTTTTTATGTCTCATACACATCATTACCTCATGTTCTTTACCAATACCGGCCGTGTATACCGCATGAAGGCATATGAGATTCCAGAGGCGAGCCGTACTTCGAGAGGGACTGCGATTGTAAATTTGCTGCAGCTTATGCCTGATGAAAAGATAAGCGCGGTAATAGAAATCGACGGGTACCGCGACGGAGAATATCTTTTTATGGCGACCAAAAAAGGTCTTGTCAAGAAAACTTCTATGAAAGAATATGCAAATGTACGTAAGACGGGACTTGCGGCAATTACATTGCGCGAGGATGACGAGCTTATCGAAGTTAAATATACGAATAGTGATGCAGAAATCTTACTTGTGACGAAGTATGGTCAGTGTATCCGATTTAATGAAAAGGATGTGCGGCCTACAGGAAGAACGTCAATGGGAGTACGGGGAATGAATCTCACAGACAGAGACGAGATCATAGGAATGCAGCTTAATATACAGGGTGAAGAGCTTTTAATCGTGTCTGAAAAAGGAATGGGCAAACGGACTGACTTGTCAGAATTTACCTGTCAGAACAGAGGCGGAAAAGGTGTAAAATGCTATAAGATTACTGAAAAAACAGGTAATGTTATGGGAGTTAAGGCGGTTCATGAAAATGACGAGATTATGATCATCAATACGGAAGGAATCGTGATTCGTATGAAGTGTAAAGGAATCTCTGTTCTTGGAAGGATAACCTCTGGCGTCAAACTTATAAATCTTAAGGACGGCGATATAGTAGCCAGCATTGCCAAGGTAAGAAAAGGCGACGAGGAAGAAGAAGAGACTGAAACGGCAGGTGAGGGAGTTTCTATTTGATTATAAAAAAATAGATTATCTTTGATTTCTCTGACAAAAGTTGTGATTGCTTTGGAGATCAGCAACGAAATAGGGGCGCTTACGTATGAGCCGAATTATCATTTTTATGAAGAAGAGAGTGTTGTGTAGACCTGCGGCGGCACGTACCGCCGCGGGTTTACACAAACCTTCTTTTCAGCTTTTTTATGTAAGTTGTTTATGCAAGGGCACGGTCTTTTTCAAGTTCTCTTAATATGATCTCAGCAACTTTTATTACCGTAACCTCTACGAATTTTGTACACTGGGCTTTTCTTTCCGGAGAGTTTTTTTCCTTTCCTCTTGTAAGGACACGGCAGCAGGTTCCGCCGCAGGTCTCTTTAAAATAGTCGTGGAATTCTTTGGTAAGTTCAAAACATCTGATATTACTCGGATCACCCGGAGTAGAGCGCCCGAAAAAATATCCGATACACATAGTAGCTCCGGCTAAAGCCCCGCAGATACAGCCGCCTCCGCCGAGTCCCCACGGAAAGCCTGAACTCATTTTGATTGCATCATCAGACATGTCCAGATCGAAAGCTTTTCTTATCGTATAGATGACAGATTCAGAACAGGTAAAACCGGCATGGAAAATGTCATTAGCGTCTTTTCGTAATTGGTCAAAATTAATGTCTGTAGTCATGGTAAACCTCCTATAATTTGATATGTATGTCTATTATGATAACATATTTTTGAGAAATTTACATTAGAATAAGTTTTTCTTCAGGTCAAGGAAGTTTTTTATTTAAGAATATGTAATAAATAGTAAAATTTTCTGTAGAGGCAGTTGATGAGCAGTTTATAGCGTTTGGTTAATCCTGCTGATTTAATACAGAATGCGGATCGTAAAGAAAAATGAAAGGGACACTGATCATGAAAATGAAAAATGTTTTGATTGTCACAAAGGACATTAATAAAGCCAGACAATTCTACCACGAGCTGTTTGGCCTTGAGATGATATTGGATAATGACGGTAATATGATCCTAACTGAAGGACTTGTGCTTCAGGATGAGAAAATTTGGAGTAACTTCATAAACCGCGACATAATTCCGAAAAGTAATTCATGCGAGATTTACTTTGAAGAAACCGATATTGAAGGATTTGTTGAAAAGCTGGAGAGACTTTATCCAAAGGTGCAGTATGTAAATCGGCTTATGATACATAGCTGGGGACAAAAGGTAATTCGGTTTTACGATTTGGATGGAAATCTGATTGAGGTTGGAACTCCCATGTAGCAGAAGGCACACGGTTAAAGAAAGTAAATCAGACACAGAAATTCAAAAGAGATAAAATATTAGCTATGAATGAATTTTATTTTAATCAGAGAACGCCAGATGAGATATCTTTCATTTCACTTGAAATTGACTTTAGAACTAACGAAAGATTATTTGGAAATAGAAAAAGTGTTCAGGCTTATATGTTTTAATGTATTTGCACATAATAGAGACGATCATTCTCCCAATTTTACATTTTTATATAATGAAAAGAAGAAAGGTGGATACTATCACCGGCCTATGATCTGACATTCAGTTATTCCATTGGAGGTGAGCATGCAACGACTATTCATGGTAATGGGAAAAATCCGGGAATGAAAGATATTTTAGAAGTGGCAAAATCAATAGGGATGGATTTAAACAGTGCAAGGATGATTGCAAAAGATACCAGAGAATGTGTTAATGAAAAATTTGGATTATATTTAAAGGATTAAAAAGCTGAAAAGCTGGTGAGGTAACCTTCTTTTCAGCTTTTTTATGTAAATTGTTTATGCAAGGGTACGGTCTTTTTCAAGTTCTCTTAATATGATCTCAGCAACTTTTACTACTGTAACCTCAACGAATTTTGTATACTGGACTTTTCTTTCCAGAGAGTTTTTTTCCTTTCCACTTGTAAGGACACGACCACAGGTCTCTTTAAAATAGTCGTGGAATTCTTTGGTAAGTTCAAAACATCATCTTGATTGTATCATCAGACATGTCCAGATTGAAGACTTTTTAATCGTATAGATGACAGATCCAGAACAGATAAAACCGGCATGGAAGGTGTTGTTAGCATCAATTCGTAATTGGTCAAAAATTTATAATATTATATATGGTAAATGATTGCATTAAGATTTATTTTCTCTGTTCGAGAGTATTTAAAAATTATTTGAATAAAAAAAAGCATACGTGATAATATGTCCGAGAAAGCAAAAATACAATGATATAAAAAGACTGGAAACTAAGCGGCGAGTTTCCAGTCTTTTATTTTTTCTGTAAATATAAGTGTATATTTTCGCAGAGTATCCTATGTAGATTACGCTAAATCGGAACGGCAGTTCCGTGTGAACGGCGCAGCCGTTCCGTTCCCAACGGCGCATCAGCGCCGCTCTCTATTTATCGACTTTATCACACTGGCTCACGCATACTCCGTCCATTCATTTCAAGACGGTAAGAATGCTTTTTGTCAGTGATACGGGCGAGGCAGGCATCTGCATAGGTTCCGTCTGAAAACATATCAAACCAGGACTTGATTGGAAACTGTGAAATAAGGATTGTAGATTTACGTCCATCCCTTGCATCTATTACTTCGAAAAAATCCCGGCATTTATCCAAATCAAGCGGCATAAGTCCGAAGTCATCCACTGCCAGCAAATCTATCTTTGCCAGCTTCTGGATGTATTCCAGATAGCATCCTTTAATCCGCGATTGTTCTAGCTCGCCCATAAGGATACTGGCCCTGATGTACCGCACAGTTTTAAACT
>VIQU02000072.1 GCA_010206225.2 Lachnospiraceae bacterium MD308
CGCAGCTCCCGTTCTGAAGGAAGCTTTGCGAACACCGGATCAGAACTGCTTTCCGTCTGCGTGGCCTTTCCCTGAATCTTTCGAATCCAATAGCTTAGGGTGGATTGAGGCACCTCATTCTGCTGGCACCAGTCTTTGCGGGATAAACCGCTTTCTTGGAACGTATGAATCCGGTCTGCCCAAAGCGCAGCTTTTGAGATTATATTATCATTCGTATTAATTAGTATCACCTCCATCATTTGAAATTATCTTATCAAAAATGGAAGGGAATTTGTAGATACGGATTATTACCTACTTACGAATCTGTAACAATTCCTGTTTTTTGATATTTAAACCATTTTTTAATAAGACTGTATCTTTTCTTATCTTTATCGGACACCATAGTTGCAGTTCTGGATTCCATATAAATATGCGGATTCCTTATCAAAGCCAATTTGTCACAGGCAAACTCGTCCTTATCTTTTTCTTCCTTAGAAAATTTTTCATTCTGATATATCCACCAATAAGAATAGATTTCTTCCGACTGTAGTAACCCTGTTACCTTTTTACCAAAAGCGTACTGTGCAAGTGCATATATATCTGGTGTAAGAACCTGATAATTGCCAGTAATATACAATTTGCCCGATAATACACGACTTATAATCCCTTTAATATCTTCCTTTACTTTTCTTTTGAAATAATCATCCGCAAAAATAATAGGCTTATTTATATCTGAAGCATAATAAACCGCCCTATAATAAGGTGGTATTCGTATCCATTCCATTTTATTATGCTCTTCTCCATCTGCTGTACAGCTTCTAAATTTTAAAAACTCGTTTACATCACAGGATATTTCTTTCATCATATCCACTGTATTTCGAGAAAATGTCTCAATTTCTGTGTTCTCAAAATTTACTGTCAATAAATGCTGATAAGCAGTAAGCATTCTCTTTTTAATATCACATACATCTTCTGAATACTCGCTTATATTAAAAGTACGCTTATAACTACACTCTATTTCTTTTGTATCTTCGCCGTTTTCATCCTTTTTATAGAAAATGACTGGTTCATCAAATACCGTTCTCCACTTTTCAATATCATTATCAAAAAGGCTGATAAACTTTGTTTGACTTACTGTAAGGATAATATCTACAGATTCTTTTCTAAGATCGTGCTTTCTGCCCTTTATATCCGTAATTACCCATCCGTTTTCTTTTGCAAATGGTTTAATATCAAACGTATATAAATTTCCTTTAATGCCTGGAATCACTCTAATCTGAAACGCTGCCGGTATATAACGCTTTTCATATTTGTTTCGTATATCCAATTCTTCTGCCCATTTTTTAGCACATTCTACTGATACCAGTCCAGCACCATCAAAGGGCATAATCCCCCCACCATCAGGATTATATAACCTCTTATCATTATTTTTGACAGAATACTCTTTGATATATTTATCCTTTTCATCATTACCTGATTTCCAATTTGGATTAAGTTTCTTTGTCTGAATTACCGTATCAAATGTATCTTCCACATCACGCTTAAAATCTTTTATCACTACTATATTTGGAACATACTTTACAGGCTTTGAATCGGTACTTGTTAAACCATAATAACTATTCCACTTTGCATATCCCTTTTTGTAATATGGATAACCATTGATTGCTGAATAATCATCTATTCCACCCAATATTATTTTATCTATTTTTTCAAATAAATCTTCTCTGATAAATAAGGCTTTCTTCCCTCTGTTGTGTCCACTTCCAACGATTACTCTTTTAAAACGCTCTACGATTGGATTTTTATTCTCATCAAAACATTGTACTAATATAAATTTAGGGGTTAAATTTTTACCATCTAAATCCTTCTTGCCTTTATTAGCGTCTATCCATTTCCAATGTTGAAGAATCAAAATTCCATCATTTTGTTTTAAACTATTGTATTTTGGAATATTATATCTGACATTTAATGATATAAGCCCTTCTACATATACCAGTTCCAGCTTACCATACCGTTCAGTATGTATATGTTGCTTATCTATAACTTCTATTGCTCTTATCAGTTCACTATCATTAACGGTATGTTTATATTTTCTAACTTTTTTATCATTTTCAATATATCTTACAATGTTGTTTCCTGTATCGCCTTTTAATTCAATGCTTCTTATTACCTTCTGTATGATATTTCTGATAGTTTCTTCCTCCGATCATTATTATTTTCACCACTTATTGAAATACGCATTTCATAGCCATTTAAGCGTGAAATATATGTGCTTCACCCTTATAAATAATAAAAATCATGCACAATACTCCACGCTGAATAAAAAATTATTTTACAATTTGAATATGACTTGTCTTTTTAGGTTTCATAATATTGCCTGTCCGATTATTCTTCATGATCCCTGTCTCTTTATCCTCTGTATATGTTGGAATACCCATATTATCACACCATGTTTCCGCTATACTTTTACCAGTCTGCGCCCGAAAGATTGCACTCGCTGCCGTAGTAAATTCAATGTAAGCATGTCTTAATTCTTCATTCTCATAATCCCACAATAATTCTGATAGTTTATCTCTGCCTATTGGTTTATCCCAATCCATATCATTCAGAACTTCCATTGTGTAAAAATAATCCTTTTCTTCCCACTTCTCGCCTTTATAATATTTTTCTATTGGAAACGTATTTACGAAATTTCTCAATGTCAGACATCCTAAAACGCCAAATATACTATCTATCATTTGAAAACGGTATTGATTCTGTTTTAATGTCTTAGGTTCATCTATTCCCAACCTTACATTCTCTCTCGATACATCACGGCATGAACAAATATATTTAATACCAGCAAGTCCAACTTTCGCTAATTTGTCTTGTGGCAGCTTATATAAAGTTCCATACTCTTTTGTATATCTCATTACCATATCAAAGAAATATCTCTCCCATATCTCATTTAACTTGGCAATTTTACTGATACGATCCATTTCTTGAAGTTTATCTTCATCTGATGATTCAATCACTTTAAATTTACTGCTCATATAATTATTTCTCCATTTGAAAATTTAACATTTTGAAAATATTATCCAACAAGTTCTACTTTATTTAAGAAATGTTAAGTTTTTGTGCTATTTCCCTTTCATATTTCTCGATCAATCGTTCCTCAATATCTGGAATCTCTTCTTTCGCCATATCAACCGTATATTTGCCTTTATAAGCAGATAAATCAATAGGAACATGAATCTTATCCAGTTGTTCCCTATATTTTTCTGCCATAATACGCATGAATGCCGTTTCTCTGATTGCTTTATGGTCTACATTTAGCGATTCCTCTAAATTGATTGTAGGAAGATTATTTATTGCAGATAACTTATTCTCTAAGATTTCAAGTATTTGTGCTGTTGTAAAAGCATTTAACTCTATACGCCGATAAGATGTACCAGCATCAAAAAATCTTCGATATTCATATGACAAATTTTTCAGTTTCTTCTTATCCTCTTGCTTTATATCCACTTTTTCAGGCTCTATATGATATTTCTCCACATCTGCCAATGTCACACCGAGATTTTCCATATAGATGTGTTCTTTAAACTTTTTATTAGGAGTGCCAAAAGAATCTAAAATATAAATCCCTGATATATCCAGATCATGCAGACAATACAGTTTTAATCCCATCTGCTGAAATTTATATAACAAAGTTTTAGCCGCTCTCGTAGAGAATCCTTGACCAGATACAATAATCATATTGTATTTTTCTCCGACCTTCTCAGCTTTAAAGATCGCATCAAAACCTGTCTTTTCAATATATAGAACCTTGTCATACTTATAAATCAAGTCAAAATCAGGCTCAATGTGGATATTGCTACTAATCCCACCATAACACTTGAAGATATTTTGTGACGTACCTATTGTATTTATAAAGTTTCTTACATTTGCTGTTCCTAACCCATTCTGTGAACCGTCAACAAAGAAATTACCCCTATCGCTAAAATTAACCTTGTCTTCATACTCTGGATTATCGTCAATCCATTCTGTCAAAATCTCTTGCGTAAAATCTGCATAGGTATGTTTCTTTTCCTCAATTCCTGAAATCTCACGCATCTTATACCATATCTGACGGGCTGTAATCGCATATCTCCCATTATCACTTGCCATATTAAAAGCATCCGTCATATAATCCCTCATGACCGCCCTATTATTGGTTTTCTTATTCTCGGAACTAAAGGCACGGTTTTCTTTTGCAATTACCTTATTCAATTTTTCCAGTAGTTCATTGAAAAAACTGCTAATATCAATTTCTGTCTTTCCGGCATCTAAAAACTTCAAGTATGGGGATATGATATGGAATACAAAAGAGAAATTATTATAGTTTCTAAGCAATTCAGCTAAATTACACGCACATGTAGAAGAAGTTCCAATTTTATAATAATCATTCCTAAAGCAGATACTTCGTCCGTCAAGGTATGTAATAGTATTATTTACATAGCACTGTATATTTGTGGCTTTATCTTTCTTAGAATCCGTTTTAAAAGCATTCTTGTGTACGGAAAATTCCACTATACACGGAATGATCCTATCATTTAATCCAATACTACTATCAGTATCTTCAACAATTATATTCGTATTGATAATATTATCCAGCCCGATTGTCTGATTTTTTAATAGTGTATATTTCTTTGATTGTTGGAAATTTTTTAATTCCAAAAAATCTGTTATAAATTCATCACTATTAAAATCTATATCCTCTATTTTCCCTTTAATCCTACTTGCATTTTTTACTCTTGTACCGAAATACTCGCCTAAAAAATTTTTATATGTTGTATTGCCATCCTGAGTGTCACGGATAAATCTTTTATAAGTGTCATAACCATAAAATGATAGTGATATATTTTTAGATTTATCTACTGGCTCTTGTGTTGGTCCTCTATAATAACTATTTCCTAAATAGTCAAGTGTAAATAATACATCCGGATTACATACACCGTAATAGTAAAGGTAACTTGTATAATATCCTTCTCGTGGCTCATTAAATCCGACAATCTCTACGCCATGTTTATCTGTTTCTCCAATTTCCTTAAAATCTACATTTATGATACCATCTTTTACAAGATCAGCATCAATGTTGGCTTCCAATATTACACCATCGTTTGTATGCCATAATAACCGCCATTTTTTTATAAAGCAGATACTTATAATCGTTTTGAGTCCATTCCCCTGTTTCCCTCTGGAAGCTGTTACAAAGTGTCGATTTTTACTGATATAGTAGTTAAAATCATATATATTTTTGACCGTATCGCATGATATTCCTTCGCCATTATCAAAAATTCCAAGACCATATACTCTACGAATAATATCTACTCGCTTTTCTAATAACGGCTCAATAGAGTCCAGGGCATTATCAATCAATTCTTTCATAATGACATCGTTCCAATAATATTTAGGCAGACCTATCTTCTTTACAAGTTCATCCTCCGTGAAATAGTCTGCCATAATAGCAGTTTTATATGTTCTATTCATTAAATCACCACACCTTACGCAATTTTCTTATTCTTATTACCATAAACAACTGCTTCTTCTGTACCATCAATAACACCAACAGCTACAACAACCTTTTTTGCATCTGTTCTATCAGGAATAGAAAACATCACATTTTGCATTGCTTTTTCAATAATGCTTCTTAATCCCCTTGCGCCTATTTCCTTCTTAATTGCTAATTCAGCAATCCTTTTCAGTGCATCTTCATCAAATTCCAGTTTTACACCATCCATAGCAAGTAATTCCTGATACTGCTTTGTGAGTGCATTTTTCGGCTCCGTGAGTATCTTGACAAGATCGAATTCAGACAACGGATTCAATGTTGTTATGACAGGTAATCTACCGATTAATTCAGGCATAAGACCGTATTTGACTAAATCCTTCTGTTGCACATCTGATAAATCCATGTTGTCGTTATCACCGATAACTTTAACATCTGCATTAAATCCTATAGATTTACCTTTATTGTCTCTCTGTTCTATAATCTTCTCTAATCCCGAAAAAGCACCGCCACAAATAAACAAAATATTGCTTGTATCAATATCTACGCATTCAGCTTGTGGATGCTTTCTACCGCCAGACAACGGAACTCTTGATACAGTACCCTCTATAATCTTCAGCAATGCCTGTTGAACCCCTTCGCCGCCTACATCACGGGTAATAGACATATTTTCACTTTTCCGTGATAGCTTATCAATTTCATCTATGTATATAATTCCTTTTTCAGCTAACTTATTATCAAAATCTGCATTCTGTAATAGTGTCAAAAGAATATTTTCCACGTCCTCGCCAACATAGCCAGCCTCCGTGAGTGTGGTCGCATCAGCAATAGCAAAGGGAACTCCAAGAAATTTCGCCAAACTTTGTGCTAAATATGTCTTACCACTTCCAGTAGAGCCAATCATCAAAATATTAGATTTCTGAATCTCTACATCTGACTTTTTTATTCTGTCTTAGTCTTTTATAGTGATTATAAACTGCAACTGATAGTGTTCTCTTTGCTTCATCCTGACCAATCACATACTGATCCAAATGTGCTTTAATCTGTGATGGAGTTGCCAACTGCATATTTTCAGAGATTTCATCCTCTTCATCTTCATCTAATACTTTATAGGCTTCTTTCACACATTCGTTACAAATACATCCTCCAAATTTACCTTTTAATAGTCTATCTACTTCTGATTTTGTCTTACCACATATAAAACAAAATTCTTGTTTTTTATTTGCCATATATATTCATTTCTCCTTATCCAAAATTCTACACTTGTGAGCAATCTCTGATTGCCAGACTATCTTAGACCATCAAATGTATAATTAATAAACGCATCATTTCTTTGTTGACGATATTCACAATTTTCAATATTACCTGGGCAGTCTCCTACATATTTGATATATGGACATTCACCATTTGTACAACGAGTATTTCCCATTATAACAACAAAGTCATCTCCATGTTGAATAAATCTTTGTTCCATTTATATTTTCTCCTTCTCCATATGTGGGGAATCCCCACACCCCCTTGACAGCGCATCTTTTCCTACGGAAAATCTGCTTGTCCGTACAGATATAAAAGTTATGTCTTTCATCCGTTTCGCCTACGGCTTCACTACTGAAAGCCAAACTTTTAATCCGTCCGTCATCTAATTTTTTAAAAAGGGGTTTTTAATGGAATGAATATTAATTTTGGGTGGGATTCTCTAATATATTAGGTAACCCCCTAAATCTGATTAGCTGATTTTATAATTAATTTTGTTTTTCTCCCCTATTCGCTAATATAATATATTAGGAAAAAGGGGGGATTATTTTATTTCAAACATTAACTACAGTGATCGGGGTGAAAATTAACTCACCTTATAATATCCTTTTCTATCTGTTTTATCTGATTCCAGAATTTTAGCAAGCACTTCATTATTACTTTTTGCTTTTTGCAATTGTTTATCAGTTAAACCAGTTTCTTTTAATAGCATCTGAATCTTATATTCTGTTCCTTTTGATAATTTTTCTCTCCAATTAATTATTTTCTGTGCATTAGTCATTTTTTTACCATTTGGAGGCTTTCTGTCTTTAACTTTTTCTATCTTTAGTTCTTCTGGTGTATCTTCATATTCAAACAATGCTCCATATGGTTTATATCTATCTTCTATCATAGCAGACAACTCACTGTACAGGTAATCATCTGTGTTATAGAAAGTCCATATATGTACATTATCTGTACTCTCATAATTCCTTATCGCTAACCTGAATATATTCTGTTCAAAATCGGCTAGCATACATCTAAGCATTATTTTGTTGATAATATACTCATATTCTTTATTGTGGTTTTTACTAAGCAACGTAAAAAAATCTAATGATTCATCTTCTCCCATCTCTGATAACCTATGGTATTCTTCCATATGACACCCACAATAGATAAAATAATATGCCATATTCGGGAATCTATTCATTCCAACGTGTGCCATCCTATATAAATCCTTGAAGTCATTAAATCCTTTCAAATTTCCAAAATATCCTACATTCCTAAATTCTTTTTGGAATCTATGTATTAAATCACTGTATACAACAATCAATATTTCTCTTTGCTTGCCGATACCATATTTCAATTTATTTTTCAGATATGTAATGATTACATTGGTTGAGATATTGGATTTTTTACTCCCCTTACATAAAACATTTTTGCTTGTAGACATTTTCACATTTGTTATGAGCATATTTAACGGCTTATTATATCTTTCTCCACTTATAACTTCTACATAATCTAAATCATAACGTGGATCAATGTCTGCCGTTGCATCAAACACGAAAAATTTCTTATCTTTTCCCAAATAGAAATATTCCTTATTATCTCTTACCATTACAAAAGAACGCTCATAATTACCATGCTTCTTTTTAACTGAATTAAAAATTGCACCATTTTTCGCAATTTCCTGTAAGCACAGCATATCTTTTAATATGCAGTTATATTGTTTTGTCAATGGCTCCATA
Source organism: Lachnospiraceae bacterium MD308 (assembly GCA_010206225.2). Classification (GTDB taxonomy): domain Bacteria; phylum Bacillota; class Clostridia; order Lachnospirales; family Lachnospiraceae; genus MD308. The sequence goes on from VIQU02000072.1 coordinate 8,488, forward strand.
TTTTCAGCCAAAACTTTGAACAATAGCGTATCATTCGGTGTAATGCTGGAATATCTTTCATCCTTCCAGTAAATAGTTACATTGGAATCTTTAAGCAACTTCTCTTTTTCGTCCATCTGATCAAGTAATCTGTCCTTAAGAGCCTTAAATTCTCTTATGACAAATTCTTTATCACTAACTTCATCTGACAAACCTTTATATAAAGCTGATTCTATTCTGGTCAGATTATCGCTATCTATCGTGATAGTTTCGGAAAATTGAGGGCATTCATCAAAAATGACTATATCCCTCTTCATTGGCTTTCCTTTATATGTAAATGAAAACAACCGATCCCTTACACTATCCGTCAACATAAAGTATCTTTGCGTTGATAATAAAACGATTGGTCTGTAATGTTGCTTAATCAACTGCTCTTTGAATGGTTCATCAGACTTTAAAACGATTACGCTATTTTCAAATTCTTTATAATGTTCCTTTATTCCCCATGATTCAAAAATTTCACCCCAAAACTTTTTGGCTTCTAAAGTGTCTTTGCTACTATTAGACAGCTCCTCCAATCGTTTTATTGAATCAGTAATAACTACTAATCCTTGAGGTTCGTGCCGTCCTCCATATAGATAATCGCCTATGCAGCAGTGCATAAATGTATGAATAAATGTAGATTTTCCTATGCCGCATCTCTGGCTAAAGCAAGTCACTTTATCTGTATCTCTGTTATGGGTAATAATTTCAAAAGTATCTTTGAAAAATTGTATCTGCTTTTCATCAAATTTATATTGTGGTAAATATGTTTCAAAATCTTCATATGTCATTTTAATTCTCTTCATTGGCACACCCTCCATATTATCGGCTCATATATTCGTCTATTGCCGACTTTAACTGTGGTGTATCTTTGAAAAAGAATACATTTCTACCAGTTTTCTTCAAATCTGGCTGCATATCAATGAGTACAAAACCTCTCTGCATCAAATAACCTGCCATGCGCTGATTGTAAACAATAAAATTTTTCTTATTTTCTCTATCTATTACTATATAATTTATTCCTCCTCCAAAAATAATAATGTTCTATCTACATCTTCTACATTCACACCATCCGTAACATACAAATAAACAGTTACAACATTTTCTGAATATGGATTCATTGCACCTGAATCAAGTATGTATTCATCTTTTGTAGATATATTTCTCTCAAAGTGCCAGTCCACAAAATCAGCAAATACACCTGATTCACAAAGAAAATCCAAACTATCTTTGAATTTATCAATGTCTATGGTTTCTGTTTTTCTGGAAGTCTTATAATAAACCTCCGCTTTTACGATATGTAACAGGTTATTTGTGATTGCCTGTTGTAACTGTTTTGTTGTAGTTCTTCGTCTCATAATCTTATCTTCTCCTATGAATAATATTTTTTCACAAACTGTTTCAGTTCTCTTATCATTTCATCTTTTACAGACGGTCTAATATGTCCTACAAAATCAAACTGTACTCTTAAAGTGCCGTTAAGTTTGGTTTCGTCTCTGATCCTTGCTATGCCTTGGATATTACCGTCTTTATCTAAACATGGTATTTCCTTTTCTTCGCCAATAAGATCATATATAGATTTTCCCATATATAATGCTCCTCCTTTTCTCGTTTTAGGCAGCACATTGAAAAATATACCGCCTACTATAATAAAATGTATTAGGATGCTTTAATTCCATATTTTGATTCAACAAGTCTTCTCGCTGCTTCTCTATAAATATCTTTTGTGCCATAAACTGTTTCACATCTTATACAGTCATTATCTTCTGCGCAATCCAAATATGGTTTGTCGTTATAAAACATCACTGCTAAAGTACCTATAAATTTACCATTAAGCACCTGAACAATGGGATATGAACCATAAGGCACTTGTTTATCTTTTAATCTATCTGTCAAATATATCTGCATAATTCCATCGGTAATACTTGAAAAACTATCAAATGACAACACATCAACAGCTTTATCATCTATGATTTGTATAAGTTTAAATTCTATTTTGTCAGTGTCCTTCAAAAAATATTTTCTAAAGTTTGGAACACCTTTCATATGACGCATAATACTGATAATATCGTCAATTTCCTCTATATCAGATACTTTCGTCAAATCTCTCATTCTTTTTATGTCGAAGTTGTGATCCAATAGTAGAAGTCCTTTTTCATAATTTTTCTTTATAATCTCCAACAATTCCATTTCAAGTTCCTTTTGTTTCATTCCACTATAATTTTTTCCCATGTTCTGTATCTCTCCTTTTTTGATATATAGACGGTATCAATGTAACAATACCGCCTTCGATTAGTTACAATATTTACTTCTACATTTATTACGCTGACTTTTCCACAATCTCAAAATTTGCGTATGTTGCCAATTCCATGAATGTCATACCGTTTTCATCCGTCTGGAGAACATTGTTTCCGTCTACTACCTGATACTTTGTTGCACCATAGCCATCCTTCATTGTCTGAATGTGAAGATTATCTTCTTTTAAGGAATCTTCAATCATTTGTATTGTTAAAATCGGCTTGATGTTTATTGCCTGTTCTCTACTGTCCTTACCGGCTCCCATTCCAAGTTCGTATGTAACCATATCATTCTCATGTAATGACTTGAATCCGTCCATTTGAAGCTGTGAGTAGTGGCAAAATACGTCTTCACTTGTTTCGGAATCTGTAAGGAATCCATAGCCTTTTTGTGCGTTGAACCATTTTACTGTTGCGTTTTTCATAGTTAAATTTCTCCTTTTGCTTAAAATAGACTCTCGGAATCTTTAAGCCTTTATTTATCTGGCTTTTGAGATTCCTTTTTTATTTTTTCTCCACCTTTTTTCAAAAAAATACTTGACATATGCCCCTAAAAATGCGGCGCTTCGCGCCTCTTGATTAACAAGGTATATTATTCCGGCAGCGCCGGTCAGACTTTTTGATTTGGAGGTGTGTTTCATTGAAACCTATTAATGTTGGCGGTCATTCCGCCTATCAGAACCATGTTCTGACTCAACTTCATAAATATTATCCTAATGCTCCGACTTCTCTCTCTTCATCAACCTG
>VIQU02000073.1 GCA_010206225.2 Lachnospiraceae bacterium MD308
GCAGGCGTGCAAGTTCCTTTGCATCATCACTCTCAAAATTCCCCCTTCCTCTGGTTGGGACTGTCCCCTCATTTGCATCATATATCTTTCTCCAGTTAGAAAGAGCTGTCTTACTAATCCCCAGATTCTTTGCACACTTAGCAATCCCAAGCTCTGGATGTTCCTTCCAATACCTTACTGCATCATTCTTAAATTCTTCTGTATATTGTGTAGCCATGTTCATTCCTCCATCTGTTCTATTATACTTTCCTGTTGGGAATTTTCCATGTCTAACTTGTACTAATTATATTCTAACACCACCACTCCTTTTTCACATATCTTTCTTTAAAGACATTATAATTTGATATACATAATCCACATCTTCCAAACCATACAAAATTCCACTTTGGTACTTGTCGCTTGCTCTTAATAATCCTCCTCCCGTAACTATAGGATTTATCTTTCCCGTATATCCAGCTCCTCTTTCCCAATATTTATTTTCTGCATCTCCAAAATGGATGCTACCTGCTTTTCCTTTATATATTACTTTACTGATAACAGTAATATCGCTTAACGCATATCTTCTTATATATTCCCGGTGCAACATCTTCATTATTATCTCAATTTGATTACTCTTGATACGATAATACACATTTTTACAGTAGTAATAACGTATTAAAAATTGACCAATCACTTCATAGAATGCTGCAAATATCAAGACTATATTAATAACAACTCCCAAAATAGAATTGCATAATAAATCATTCCAGAAACAAATAAAACAGATAACTACCATGCCTACAAATATATGTCCTATATCTTCTTTCAGGAAAAATACCTTCTGGCATCTCCCTTCCCAACAAATTCTTTCTTGAAACATATTTTACCTACTTTACTTTTATTTTTTTACAGAATAAATCTTAAACTTCTTAGGGAAAGATTTACAGGAAATTTCTATATATGTTTTGCTTGCTTTTTTTGGTAATAGTTTTTCCTTTTAATTTTGTTGAGTACTTCTTTCCTATTTTGTCTTTTTTTAACACTTTATTTAAATTATATTTTTTACTAGTTACCGTACCTCCTAATTTGCATTCTATATATTTTCTTTTCACAGAAGTTGCTACCCCTGCACTACCACTTATAACAAGTGATCTACTTTTTCCGGAAACGTCCACTCCTGCTGACAAAGAATACTTTTTCCCTACAGAAACAACACCACCAATCGACGAACTAATTCCACTTGTTACTTTCTGGACAGAATTATAATTAATATATAAACATCCCACAACTGAACAAGATGCACTTCCAAAAGCTGTGTTGACAATCCCGCCCACTGTCATTAGAATTTTAAAATCCCCTTTTCCATCAATAGCTAGAGCCACAGTTTTATAGTATCCTAGAAGAAATGCATAACTAATTTCTACTCCTACACTAAATACAAAATGCCCGCTAGGATCCACATAATTTATCGGATTATTCTTACAATACACATACAGATGCAGCGTATCCGGCTCATTCAGCTCTCCCCGATACGTATCTTCCGTCAGAAATCTCCCATTCTCCGGATCATAATACCTCGCATTCAGGTAGTAAAGTCCAGTCGTCTCATCATAGATTCCGCCCGTGTAGCAGATTTCATTCTGGAACGCACTGCTTCCATTGATCTTTGTCTCTCCGAGAAGTAATTAGTTTTCGTGCCTTCACTCTTTTTAATCCGCTGTCCGTTTCCATTATATAGACTCTCCTGAATGATCTAGCTTGACCTTTATCAGCCATATTGTCCACTTCCTGATCTGACTCAGAAACAAGTGTCAGAAACAGTTCCGCTGATGTCCCCGCCTCCGGCACTTACCTGTCTGAATATCACACTCTGTGTAAATATTTATATCTTTATTGAATTCTCATTAGCACAAATGCTTTTCAAACACATATTTTCTAAGGATGCTCTCTTGTTTTTGCATATTCATTAAGAATTAAGCTTGCATATCTGCCAGCCTGACGTTCCTCGCCAATTAGTGTTAATTCCAGTCCATTAATCCATTGAAAATAATGTGTTAGTTCATGAGCTATGGAGCATATATAAGATGCTAAAACATCATCCTTCTTTCTTTTTTTAAAAGCTTTTGATAATCTCCTACTGCAACCCTTATATATGGTTCTTGATATTTATCATATGGCCTAAAAAAGTTGCACTCACCATCTCTCCGTCCATCGCTTTTATCGCTACAGAGTCTTTCAAATATATCGGAACCCTCATAGGGAATTCATATTTTGACCTAAGCCATTTGCAAAATTCTATACATGCTCTCCGTACCTCCGGATCAATATTTTTATCACACCGAAGTCTCACTCCATGTCTAATACATGATGTATCATAGCGTTTTTCCCATTTTCTCATAATCCATAAATCCATATTAATTTTCACTTCCATATTTATAAAACAATTACTACTATAATATTTTTAAATAACCAAACTATATAGTCAGAATGAATTTTCATCCTATAAACCAGCAGAAAGAGACATAGTGGTAACTACATCAACTGATGACATCACGACAGTCAAAGATCCAATCAAATATACGAACCAGTTGATTTGAATATATTATACTACTTTTAATTTAAGTCTTTCATATGAAATCTATTTCTTCTTATATTTTCTATGAGTTTTTGATGGCGTGTGTTTCTTAGGGCGCGCCGGTTTTTTATCCCTTTTATTATTTCTTGAATTCCAATTATCTCCTTTTTTCTTTGTTCTCACGCCCTTGTTTCTTTTGTCCTGCTCTTGCATAAGGATCTGAATTAACAGCCTCTTTGATACCTTTCTGAACTTTTTTTCCTGTTTTAAACGTAGAGGTTTTTGCTTTTGTTTTTCTTTGTTTTAATCTTACTTTTACTGCCCTATTATGTCGATAATATGTACTTGCCAAAATAATTCCTGTAATTATTATAATAGAACCGCCCACAACAATTACAGTACCTACTCCAACAGCAGTAGCACCGCTTCCAACTATATAGCCATATCCCGCTCCCGCAAATGCCAACTTCCAATGCCCGCTAGGGTCCACATAATTTATCGGATTATTCTTACAATACACATACAGATGCAGCGTATCCGGCTCATTCAGCTCTCCCCGGTACGTATCCTCCGTCAGAAATCTCCCATTCTCCAGATCATAATACCTCGCATTCAGGTAATAAAGTCCCGTCGTCTCATCATAGATTCCGCCCGTGTAGCAGATTTCATTCTGGAACGCGCTGCCTCCATTGATCTTCGTCTCTCCGAAATTATCATACTCATAGGACAACTCGCCTGCTCCGTCTTCATTCAGGACACTCGTCGTACTTCCCTGTATATCCTTATTGTATAGGTAATAATTAAAGCTGTCACTTTTTACTTCCTCAGATGCCGCTCTGTCTGCCTCCGCCTCCTTATCTTCAGCGCTTTCCGTCACACTTTCCCCGGATATCTTTGAGGCATACTCCGCCATGATGACGTTGTTTTCAATCCCCAGCAGATTTTGTATCGCTTTCGTATCTCCGCTTCCTTCTGTTGTATTTCCGTCTTTATAAATTTACCACTCTAATGCATCGTGAATATATATTTCACTTATCAACACCTGATATTACATCTACTTTATACATTCACACAAAATATATGTTGTAAAAAATATCTGGCAGACTGTACAATTATTAATAAGATAATTAGCAGTAAGTGCATATCAGCAGACAAAAACAGCAATTCTCCGACACCAGACCTCCTTAATATTTCTTTTTTCCCATCTATTATTTTTACAATTTTATTATTTACTCCCCCTATTTGGTATATTACATTCTCTGATAAGTCTTTTTTGTTCCCCAGAGAATTAGTCAGTTTTTCATAATCAATTTCTTTTCTTTGCTTCTTTCCCGATTCCTCATAAATGATTATTTCATCACTTTCTTTCAAGTTAAGATAGCATTGCCCTTCTAAAAACAAGAGCACATCATCATATTCTTTATCCAATACTATTTCATCTATCATCTTTCCTGCTTTATTAAAAATTTGCACCTCGTTATCATTTTTTTTAATCTTCTTATATTCATCTATAGAAGCAAATTGATATAGTACGTTACGCTTATCCCTAATACAAAGCTGATCATGATAAATATACATCTGACTAGAACCTTTATCTCTTATTCCCGGCAAATTAAATATCCTTTTAAATATACCTTCTTTAGAAAAAACCATGACGCAGTTTTTTGAATTATTCAGACACCAGACACTATCATCAAATATTAATATCGTATTCAAATCATATAGCTCGATTTGAGAATCTGTTTGTCCTTCTTTCAATATTTCGACATTCAATTGATTTTCTTTTAAATATGTCACAGGATAATAGGATATTATATTTATTAGAGAAAATAGAATCATCATCTTTGTACAAATTTCCAATATACATCTTTTCATATTATTCTCTACTTTCCAAAGAATTTTTCTACTTTCTTCTTAATCTTATTTTTCAAGCCATAAAAAACTTTTCCTACATCCCCCAAGTACCAGTAATATCAAGACCGTTATAGGTATAAGCTGTCTGCGCGCTTCCCTTTCCCTTATTCGTCCGGTTTCCGGCTTTATCGTATTCGTAAGTGTTTGACCTTATCCTGTTAACGTTCATCTATTCTGATTCCCGCAAAATCTGTTGGCAAAACATCTATATGTTCTATTCCATCTTTCTTTACATATGGTCTCCATATTTTTCGATATGCAAAGAATTTCTTATCCCGGCATATTTCAAACACCCACTTATCTGATGTATACACAACTCGCTTTATCTCATCAAATGAAACCACATATTCTCGTTTATTCAGATCATAGAATTTCACTATTTTTCCATCAATTTGAATATATGCAATTAATTTCATCCAATACAAATACAGAGCCGTTCCAATAGCATTGGCAAACATAATTGTACTCAACAACCACATTGTTTCTATGATTTCTATTTTTCCAGAAAGTATAGATGGATATTCCAGCCAAACCACCAGCAAAGAAAACATGATACACGAATAATATGTTATTTTTGTATTAAGTCTTAACCATTTAAATTTTTTCACTTAATCAACACCTTTTTCTTTTTAAATGCCTAATTCAGCATCACTGTATCCAGCAATTCATCTCCGCAAAAAGCAAACATTTATTCGCCCATCTTTCAAAGCTGCATATCTGTCTTTATCCATATAGATTACCTGTTCTTCCATCATTATGCTTTTCTCTAATCTGCGGTCGTCAAAATTAACCATCAATAGCTGACCGCCAAAATATCCCCCCCACTGAACCTTCAGAAACAGGGCGGCCATCTCCCCAAAATCTGTTAAAATACTTTTCCAACAATATAACCTATCGCTCTGAAACAGGTTCCCTGCTCGATTTTCCGACAACCTCAATTAATTCCTTATTTGTAATCTTTCGTTTGTATCTTCACCGCTACATTGCTATAATCAATTTGTATGGTATTTTCCTCCCATGTCCGCACTTTTTCTTCATGACTCACCACAACTTCTCCCTACACACCAGTCCGCCGTTATAATCATATACCAGCAGCTCCGAATGGTCTTTTTCTCCCTGATCAGAATAATAATAAACTTCAATCGTAATATAATCATCGCAAAAGCTTATCTCGTTCCAGACATTACTTTTATATTCCTCTTCCTTTAAAACCGGCATCTCTTTTAATACATTAATAATCGTTTCTTTTTTCCATGTTTCCGGACAATATTTATAAACGCAGAATTCGTCTTCCGTGTATGCCATGCCATCCCTGTAATGGGCAATCCATTCTCCCAGTTTGCTGCCCTCCAGCGTTTCTGTTCCTTCCTCTATATTGAGCCTTACAAACTCGAACGAGTCCTCGAACAAATCCTCGTCATCCGGATTGACAGCCGAATATACACTCAGAAGCACCTCCTTATCTTCCCCCGGAATAAGACTGGCCACCTCCCTCCCGTCAAACTCATAGCTCTTCCTTTCCCCTGTGTCAAGGTTCACTGCATGCAGCCTTCCATCCTGCCTGTTACAGCAGTACATAACGTTCCCCAATATTTTGAAATACTGCACTTCCCCGTCCATAAAGACCTCTTCCTTCCCGCTGTCCGGATCCGCCGCAAAGACAATCCCGTAATCTTCATACTCCCTGAACTCCTCCCCTATACCCTCTTTCCGATAATAAATCTTTCCCTTGTAAACAGAACATCCACGATACATGGTATCCGCCGCCAATTCAGGAACCTTTTTTGTCTCGCCTGTTTTCAAATCTTTGCCGTAAACATCCCCACCTATTGACGAACCTTCCCAGATAAGAAGATTATAATAAACTTTGTTATCAGCCGACGTGATAAGTGTCCCGATTTCTGTAAATGGCAGCCATGTATTCGCAACCAGCTTATATTTTCTTCGTTCAATGTCATAAAGATATAAACGGTTCCCGAATACAAATGGAAATGTGCTGATTCCATTTTCCTTATGTACCAGAACACAGTTTCCCATGTTATATTCACCACTTTTCAGATAATTCCCCGACAGTTTCTTAAGATTAGAAGTGTCAAATGCATGAGTTTCTATTGCAAAGCGGAGCATCTGCAAAACGGCAAGTCCAAGAATAATAGAAACACATATTTTTAAAACCTTCTTTATTATTGCCATACAATTTTTCACCATATAATTTAACCCCTCATTTTACATTCTTAATAGCAGTCTCATATTTTCTTTACTCCCGACTTCCTTTGCCCATTTATACGGCGTCTTCCCATTGCTGTCCTTTACCGTACAATCACCTCCATGCCTGATAAGGAATTTTATGATATCTCTTGACGTGCTCCATGCCGCCACATGCATTGCCGTATATTTTCCTTCTACCGACGACACTTCCACAAAACGATTGATATCCGCTCCATGGTTCACAATTTTTTTCACTGCTGTAAAATCACCCATGCTGATTGCATCGGCCAATGCCATCTCCTGCCCGATATTTCCACTGTTCCTTAAAATGAAATCCATCGCATCATAAGCTCTTAAATCCACCGCATGGCTCAGCGTATCTTCCGTAATCGCGGCTCCCTTCTGCAGCAATATGAGCATGCGTTCATCCGTATATACCCCATCTACAGGAACCTCTTTATCCGTGCCGTCTATTGAAAATCCCATTTCTATAATTTTTTCAAACACCCGGTCTGAACCATGAACCAGCGCGTCGTATATATCCATCCCCGTTGGTTCATATCCTTCCTTTACTAAAAACTCTATCAGATCACCTGTCTCCTCCATGCAAGCAAGTTCCCACATTTTTTCATCTTCCGCTCCTTGTTCTAAAAGATACTTTATTGTTTCATAGTTCGCTCCCATAACAGCCATATCCAACGGTCTTTCTTCCGAGAACGTTATCTTTGCATTCAAGTCCAATCCTTTCTCTATAAGAAATTCCACTGCTTCTTTATTATTGTTCATTGCAGCTGCATGCAGCGGAGTCCACTCATACTCGTCCGCAATGTCAAAATCATAGCCTGCCTCTGCCAATTGGTGCAAAGTATCTGCCGTACATGTTCCCGCCGCTGATATGAGTTCTATTTCTCCGATTCTTTTAGGTTCTTCTAAGGCAATTTCTAAAAAAGTTTTTTCATCTCCTGACGCCGCCGCGATTAATCCTCTGTACTCTTCTGAAATATCCGCTTTTTCTCTCTTTAGCAGTTCTATCACGTCCATAATATATATATATTTACTGCTGTTTTTCAACACTGCCGCCAACAGTCTTTCATCCACAATTGCTCCATGCTCTACGCAAAAATCTATACGTTCATCCTTATCATACATATCTGGATAAGCAATTTCCAACAGAGCTTCCAGACATGTTTCTTCTCCGGCATTTATATCTGCTCCATTCCCGATAAGGCTTTCAGCTATTTCAAGGGAAAATCCATTGCTTATGGCATAATTCAAATATGTCATTCCATCTTCCGGATTGTTCACATCAATCTTTCCAGATGATAACAATTCTAAAATAAATACCTCATCCGCACACCCATCCATGGCAAATGAAAAAGCTCTCCGGTCATCTTCCTTAAAAGCTGTAAACTCATGATGATTTAATTTATTAAAATTAATTTGGGGATCGTCTGCAAGGACTTCCCTAAGTCCTTGCAGATTATCTGTTCTAATAGAATAATATAATTTATCCGCCTGCTCTGACCTTCCACAACTTGTACAAACCAATATGGACAGCCACAGAATTAATAATGCTTTCTTTTTCATAATTCCCCCTTTTACTTATAATGCCAAGTAAATTCTAATACTTTCCATGAGTTCTTTTTTATAACCTCGAATCTACCCCATCTATTTTTATAGTTCCTTTTTTTAGTCATTTGTCTAGAAAGATTTTCCATATCTTTTTTATATTTTTTACTTGAGTCAAACCATAACATACCTGTCATCTTAAGGTCTTCTGCTCTCGCACTTTTTTTCCCGGGCATATACATATATGGTTGAAAAGCAGTCAACCACCATGCCTTTTTTGATCCGTAGAAGAAGCACTGTCTCTTGTAAACATTTTACTTTTATATCCCCTTTTGTATAATGACATGCTCATCCGAATTCTCCGATTCTTTTGATATGCACAGTTCCAAAAACGACCAGAGGAATAATATAATCCTATTTCACACCCCGATGATATACTGTGTCCATGCATTTCCCCATATTGACCTTTCCAAAATTCAATTTTAGATTTTTTAGTTTCAAATTTGATACTTCCTATCCGCATTCCAAAATAATTTGCCGCATAATCATAAATATCATAATATCCAAAATATTTTTGTGGCGCATTTTGATTATACGCAAAATACTTCTGCTTTGAATTCCAAAATCCTAAAAATTTATGCCCGCTGGGATCCATATAATTTATCGGATTATTCTTACAATACACATACAGATGCAGCGTATCCGGCTCATTCAGCTCTCCCCGGTACGTATCCTCCGTCAGGAATCTCCCATTCTCCGGATCATAATACCTCGCATTCAGGTAATAGAGTCCCGTTGTCTCATCATAGATTCCGCCCGTATAGCAGATTTCATTCTGGAACGCGCTGCTTCCATTGATCCCTGTTTCTCCGAAGTCATCATACACATAAGACAACTCGCCTGCCCCGTCTTCATTCAGGACGCTTGTCGTACTTCCCTGTATATCCTTATTATAGAGATAATAACGGAAGCAAACGTTGTCTTCAAGCCCCAGCAGATTCTGTATCGCTTTCGTATCCCCGCTTCCTTCTGTTGTATAGGACACTACGCCGTCCTGATAGAAGTAATTGGTTTCCTTCGCGCCTTCACTCTTTTTAATCCGCTGTCCGTTCCCATTATGCAGGTTTTCCTACGTAACCGTCTTAATCCGGTCTTTATTATTAGTGCTCTCTTTATTATCAGCGCTCTCTATTCCCTGTGCCGTCTCAGAAGCCGGTTCCTGATTTAGTTGTTTGATAAATGTCTTTTATTTTTAAAACATTTTTAGGTTTAATCATTGACTTTCCTCCTGCACGAACGCATTGAGATACAAAGTTGTACAAAAACTCTAATACCTATTTATATAGGTCCCCGTCCTGATCAATGCTGTATATGGCATCTCCTATCCATTTATCTTTCTGCTTATATTTACTCAATGCATCTAATAGTATAAGCAGATTTCTATTTGTCTTTATTTATTGTTCTCACAGGTTAATGCAAAGTCAGCTTTTACTTTCATCTCTTATCCGTCCTTTCAAGCTCTAATATTTATTATTGCAAATCATAGTAATCCAATGCCCATCAGGATCTACATAATTAATCGGATTCCGGTGAATCCTCCGCTTTCATGCGATTCCCGGCTTTGTCATACTTTTACTTCAAATAATAATAGTTGTCTTCATTCAATCTAATCTTTTTAATCATAAAACCCTTTTGCTGCTCCTTAAACCCTTTGACTGACGAACGATATTTTTTCATTGTCTTTCTTGCTTTTTTCCAACTTCCAAAA
>VIQU02000074.1 GCA_010206225.2 Lachnospiraceae bacterium MD308
GTTCACAACTCACTATAGGATGAAACGCTTGTGATGTCCATACAGTAATATCTGTCACAGCTGTTATGTTCCATCCATGCTGAAAAGAAGCCCTGGACGAGTTCCGGCGTGATTCGTATCAGCAATTCACTGATCCGCTGGTCGGCAAGCACCGCCCCATAAGGCGTGACTGCCTGTTGAGACCATTTTTCGGCTCTGGACAGCGCCTGCCCTTCGCTGACAAGGTAATAGGCGCATGTCAGGATGGCATCCCAGTCATTGGGAAAAGATTTTTTCAATATATGTCCGAGCCCGATATCTGTACATACCTTATCCAAAAGGGAGGAGACGCCACAACTGTAAGTGAAGCATTTGGGCGGCTCTTTTTCTGATTTGGGCATAATATTTTTCTGATTGCCGCCACGCATGCCATTTGGCTGCACTGATCCAGTATCCGGATCAAGATGTCCAATACACTTACGTTTTGATTTCGGTTTTTTGACTTTTTATCCCAGTATGAGACGTTTTCATAAACGTATGTGGTGCCATTTTTGTGTTTTAGATAGACCAGAGATGCCATGTTGATTCCCTCCAACACATGTATAATTTTCTGCTTTTATTATACCATTTATACATATGTTTGTAAAGGAAAAACACGGGTTAAACACCGATTTTATAAGGAATCTGGGGAATAAGCTTAAAACCTATGTATAACAATTTCGGGAGATTAGGGAGCCTATTTATACCGAGACGGAGGAACTGATCAATGGTTACAAGGCAAATGTACGGGATTCCGACCGGAGGGTGCTTGGCGTGGTGACGGACCGCTATAAGGTCATCCAGAATACGGAAGCCTTTGCATTTACGGATTCCCTTCTGGGGGAAGGGGTGCGTTATGAGACAGCGGGCAGCTTACAGGGCGGGCGGAAAGTCTGGCTCCTTGCACATATGCCCCATGAGTATATCATTTCCGGGGAGAGGATCAGCCCGTACCTGTTGTTCTCCAATACCCATGACGGTTCGGGAGCGGTGAAGATCGCCCTTACGCCCATCAGGGTAGTCTGCAACAATACGCTGAACCTTGCGCTGTCTGCAGCGAAGCGTTCATGGTCCATGCTGCATATCGGGGATATCAGGGGAAAGATCACAGAGGCAAGGGATACCCTCTTTAGGGCAGAATCCTATATGGATGAGCTTGGAAAAGAGTTTGAGGCTTTAAGGATGAAGAAGCTCACAGATAAGAAGGTCATGGAATACATAGAGGTGCTTCTTCCGGCAGAGGAAGGCTCCACGCCGCAGCAGGCAAGGAATATGAAGAGGCTTCAGGAAGATATGAAGCTACGGTATTTTGAAGCGCCTGACCTTCAGGATGTAGGAAGAAATGCGTATCGGTTCATCAATGCGGTATCGGATTTTGCGACCCATGCGCAGCCTTTAAGGAAAACGGCCAGTTATAAGGAGAACCTGTTTTCAAAGACAGTGGAAGGCAACCCGCTCATAGACAGAGCGTACCAGCTGGTAAACGCAGCGTAAGGAAGCGGGGAGGACAAAGGGAAGAAGATATGTATATGTACAGAAAGCAGTTGGAAAAGACCTTCTGCAGAAAGATTGGAAGGGAACTGAGACAGTTCAAGAGCCGGATCATGAAGTTGGAGAAAGAAGAGATCTTTCAGGCGGCTTACCGTATCGACAGTGTTATCTGTATCTATGAAGCGCTGTTGGAGATGAGCGGAAATATGGGGGAAGAGACACTGGAGGCGGTAACGGCATTTCCAAGGTTACTGGAGTTCCTCTATGAAAGGTGGATGAAATACGAGGATTCCCAGAGGGAGGACATCATGTACTGCCTGAACGGGGAGCTGTCAAAAATATGGAGCAGATATAAAAAACGCAGGAAGGAGAGGATAGCGTGAAGAAATTAGTGTCAACACTTGGGATTGAAAAACCGGAATGGCTGGAATACCGGAGAAAAGGGATCGGAGGCTCGGACGCCGGGGCGGTATGCGGTCTGAACCCTTACCGTACAGCTATGCAGGTGTATCAGGACAAGATCATGGATGATCTTGATGAGTTCGACAATGAAGCCATGCGTCAGGGAAGGGAGTTTGAGGATTATGTCGCAAGGCGGTTCATGGAGGCGACGGGGAAAAAGGTAAGGAAAGCAAACTTTATGTATTATGATGAGGACCATCCCTTTATGATCGCAGATGTAGACCGGATAGTCGTGGGCGAGAATGCCGGGCTTGAGTGTAAGACGGCAAGCCCCTACATGGCAGAGAAATGGGAAGATGGAAGAATCCCCTTATCATACCAGATACAGTGCCTCCACTATATGTCTGTATGTAATGCAGACGCGTGGTATATCGCCGTACTCATTTACGGAAGGGAATTTAAGTACTATAAGATAGAACGGGATGAGGAGATGATCGCAGACCTGATCCGGATAGAGGAAGATTTTTGGGAGAACCATGTCGTAAAGGGGAAGCTTCCGGCGCCGGACGGTTCTGAGCTTGCAGACAGCGTGATCGCAGAATATTTTAAGAAATCCAAGGCGGAGACGATAGCGCTTACGGGATTTGATGAAAAACTGAGCCGGAGGCAGGAGCTTGCCAAAGACATAGAAGATATGGAGACAGAGAAACGGCAGATCGAGCAGGAGTTAAAGCTCTATCTCGGAGAGGCGGAAATAGCGGAGAACGGGAAATACCGTGTATCGTGGAAGAGTGTATCCAGTCAGAGGCTCGATGAGAAGCGGTTGAAAGAGGAATGCCCGGAGGTTTATGAGAAGTACCGGAAGACTACACAGTACCGGAGACTTTTGGTAAAGGCGGCGTAAAAGGATATAAAATTTGCCGGAACAAAGAGAAAATGGAATTTTTTAAATCCAATAAAGTTGTTCGATTCGAACATCTTTACAAATCTGAAATGATAAAGGCAGGAAGAGATTTAGGAATCTTCTTGTTATAAAAGTTGAGTGTGCGGATGTCGATTTTTTGGATAAATGCGCTGAAAAACGGGAACAAGAGGATATACAAAACTTGAAATCAGTATATCAGGATAATTAAATAATGTATGTGAAAACAGGAGGCTGCCCGGTCTCCTGTTTTTGCGGAAAGGGGAAAGAATGAATTATGACAGGAAAGAACGGGATCAAGGAAGAACTGGCAAAAAAAGCCGGCAATATAAGGAATGGGAGCAAAGGAGAAGAGCCTGCATTTTCAGCGCGGGAAGAAGGAATGGCAGGCATGGGAGAAATGGGAAGAGATAAGGATGAATGTAATCGCAGCAATAGCAGCGGATTTATCCGTCTGTTAAGGGCGGATGAGATTGAGTGCCGGGTATCTGTGATCAATGAGAAAGGATTGAGCATTTTATTATTTAAAGACGCCCGTGTAGACCAGAAGATTTTAGACGAGACGTTTACGCCCTTCGGGTGGAGGCGGACGCACCAGAGCATTGACGGAAACCTTTACTGTACGGTGGAGATCTGGGATAAGGAGAAGCAGCAGTGGATCGCTAAACAGGATGTGGGGACGGTCAGTTATTCAGAAAAGGAGAAAGGTCAGGCTTCAGATTCCTTTAAGCGAGCCTGTTTTAACTGGGGGATCGGGAGGGAATTATATACCGCTCCGTTTATCTGGGTTTCTGCGGAGGCTGTCAGTATTAAACCAAAGGGCGACCGTTACACGACATCCGAACGTTTTTCAGTACAAGCTATTGACTACAATGAGGAACGTGAGATTTCTTATCTGGTGATCGTGAATGGAAAGAGAAAGAAGGTGTTTGGAATGGGGAAACAAAGGGAAAATGAGGGAAAAAAGCCCGTTCTAGAGTCCAATGTGGATGCCGGAGCAGGTGCCATTACAGAGATCCAGCGGGCGGCACTGGAGAAAGAGCTTAAGCGTACGGGAGTTCTGATGGAGGCTGTGCTTGGAAGGTATAATATCCAGAGCTTAGAAGAGATGACAGAGGATGTCTATACGAAGGCATTAGCCGGATTGAAAAGGACGAAGACGAAGGCGGCGTAGTTGATAAAATAAAAAGTAAACAGGGAAAGAAAGAGAAGTTGAGAAACGGCAGGAGGAAGAAAAATGGATAGCAGCAGGAATAGCAGGAAACCCCGGCAATGTGTGTGGGAGAATGTAAAAGAGAAGATACAGCTTCAGCTTATCAATAAAGAGCAGAATGCGGAATGTCTGAAGGAACGTTTGTATAAAGATTATCTGGACCTTGCGGCGGTGTTTATGGTTGAGGTATTGGAACTTAAGGAGAACAAAGTACTTATCCCCGTGACGGAGATGATGGCATCGGAATGGGGAGCCGGTATTGATGAACTGTGGGAGGCGGCGCTTGACAATCTGGAAAGAGAGGAATGTACCATTATGGATATCAGACATTTCGTCCCTGAAGAATTCAGAGAAGAAGCGGATAAAGCACAGCTGTACGTATGCAGGATGGAGAATGGGAATCACGGGGCACAGGCAATATTAAAAAGGGGATTATTGAAAGGTTTTTCAGAAAAATACAAAGAAAAAATATACATACTGCCAAGCTCTGTCTTTGAAACAATACTTGTGGTGGATGACGGGAAGACAGATGAGAAGATCCTAAAATTGATGGTAGAAGAGATCAATGGGGAGTGGAAGGAGAAGGCACCGGAGGAATGGCTGTCGGATTCCGTATATTATTATGATAAAGAGAATGATGAGATTAAGATAGCAGCTTAGGGAAAGATGAGTGTATGAGAAAAGTAGATATCGTGATTGTTTTATTAGTGCTGATACTTGTATTCGGGGAAGGACTTATTGAATTTGTGAGGCAGATCATGTTTAAAATTTAGAAAGTATGTGATATTGTAGAGATGTGATTTGAATTATATGAATGAATCTGTTATGCTACAAAAATAATGTTAAATTATGATCAGTAGCATTATCATTAATTGAACTAATTTTAAGGAAAGATAGTGAAAAGTGTCCTAGATAAAAAAAGAGAAACGAAAAAGATATAAAATAAACTGTAATTTTGTGCTAAAATGAAAAGAAATTTTTTGTCTAGGACACTTTGCCAAAATATACATTGTTTCAATGGAGGAGTAGGATGAAAGGAAAGGTAGAGGACTATTTCAGAGTAGTATTGAATGATTTTGAATTACCAGATAAAATCGGAGATTATAATTATAGAAGATTGCTTATAGAAAATATAGAGTTTCTAAAAATAGATTTAGCTATAGGGTTGCAATATTGTATAAATGCTTCTCTATCAAAAACTTTTGGCATAAACAGAAATATGTTAAAAGCATATCATAGTGAGGAAAAAGATGAAATATCAATTATAGAAGTTGATGAAGGTGTAAAGGAAAAAATATATTTTGATAAAGCAATTGAGGGAGAAGAGAACGAGAAAAAAATTAGAAAGATATATTTAAAAGAGGATAATTCGATAGGATATTTAGAGGAAAAGGTGGATGAAAATGGGAAGAAAATTATGTACATATATCTTAATGAAGGGAATAATGAAAGAGAACACTCTGATAAGAATAGTGAGATAAAAAAGGTTACATATAATAGGATTCCAGTATCATTTTTATGTGAAGAGAGTGAGGAAAATGAAGAGAAATTAATAACTCTGTACTTGAATGGAAAAGATGATAAAAATGGTGAAAAAGCGCTGATAGCTTATCTGAAAGAAGAGATTGAGGAAGATGGTGAAAAATCATATGTTGTATATAAGGAGATTGATAAGGGAAGGAAATTAGAGACATATTTCTTCAATAATTCAAAACAGAGTAGAAAAAAAATAGAATTACTGGATTCAGTTGTTAATTGCATTACAGATATAAGTGAAATTGTTCCTCAAGTGAGAATATGCAGAGAAACGATTAAACAGCAAGAGACAGTTGCAAGAAATTTAGATGAGTTTTTACAGGCTATTTGGGAACAGATTCTTTTGGATGATTTATGTGAATGTGATATTTATTTAGAAGTATTGAATAAAAGGCGGTATGATGCGGCTGAAAAACGTTACGTGAGTGTTTATGCCCCAAAATGGGATGATGATTTGAAGAAGCAGTATGCAAATGCAAGGACGAAATTTAAAAATAGAAATAAAGACTATTGGGCTGTTAAGTTAGAGGAAACAACTGTAAGAAAACAAGGAAATTCGGCATTGATGAAAAATTTTGCGGTTAATACTATTAGAGCATTCGTATTGACTCCAGGATTTAAAAATTTGTACAATGGAAATGTAGAGAATAATTCAAAATATGCTTGGGATAAGATGAATAACTTAAAAACCTTATGTAATGAATTGAAACTTGATTTTGGAGTTGATGATATATGGCTGTATGAAAAACTGACGGGGTGTAATACGTCTGTAGAAACATTTATGCTGGCGGACTTCCTTTTGCAGGGTAGAAGTGTTAAAGTTGAAGGCGATTTGAAAGAATCTTTAGGTGACTTTGTGAAAGAGGTAATGAAGTGGCCGGGTAGTTATAGTAGAAAGAAGGTCGTGGATATCTTCATATACTTAGCTAAATCCATTAAAGATGAAGTCGGGGAATTAGATGAGATAATCTTTTTACAATATTGTATAAATTTTTTAAAAAGTAAGATGCCAATACTAATTAAAAAATATGATAATGCATTGGCTTTGATGAAGCAGTTTTTTAAAGAGCAGGAAGTAGAAACATTTGATTCATTGGATGTCTATTATGAAAAGTTTTTAAATGAAAACAGAATAGGCTTCGCTGGAATAGGATGTATATGTAATAGTCAAGAGAAGATTTTTTTGAGGTCAGTGGACGATAGGAAACAATCGTTTTTGATTAATGATAAGGTAAATGAAATTGTTGGGGGTAGTTTGTGTATTACAGATGATAATCTGTTGTTTCAATATATTCAGAAAGAAGTTATTATGAATAGATAAATTGAATTATATTATCTAAAGTTTGGAACAGTATGCCACATTTTTTGAAAAAATAAAAAATGTGGTGTGCTGTTCTTTGTTTTATTCGGTGTTATTATAAG
Organism: Lachnospiraceae bacterium MD308; assembly: GCA_010206225.2. Classification (GTDB taxonomy): domain Bacteria; phylum Bacillota; class Clostridia; order Lachnospirales; family Lachnospiraceae; genus MD308. The sequence continues at coordinate 7,005 of VIQU02000074.1, forward strand.
CTTGTGCACAGGAAAAAACAGCGAAGCTTTGCAAAAGATGTTGAGTTAAGGAGGATTTTCATATGAACCGCAAATTATTTGAACGTATCGGTAACAACGATGTACAAACCGCACCGCAGCCACAGGCGTATGAGCACTATCCCAGTATGCAGCAGCCGTATTTACAATTTACAGAACAGCATCAGATTGCGGAGAATGTTGCGTCCATTAATGCGAATGTAGTTCAACAGGCTCAAGCTCTGCAAGGGTACGTTGATACAGTGGAACAACGTTTAAACGAAGCAACAAGAAAAAAAAGAAGGATAGTGACAAGTCGTGATATTATACTTGATGCACAAGGGACAATCTGTCTCGCTGAGCATTATAGCGATAATAGTGAATCGAAATATTCCCCATTGTTTGTAAATGCAAAAGGAGCATGGAATGTGTATCGCTTAAAATTTGAGAAAATTCCAGAGCGAAAAGAAATGTTCGGAATAATGTTTGCGGAAACGAAGCACTGGATAGTGGGGGAGTGCGGAAAAGTTACTGAGAGCGGGCTTTATGCAGATTTTATCAGAGCGGGTATCATTTTTAACACTGCAATAAAGATCCAGCATGCTAAAGCAGCCCTTTTCCAAAAATTTGCGCCAGAGATAAATTGCTGTACAAATTCGTGGGCATTACCAGAGTTAGCGGGAATGAACAATGGGAAGTTTTTGGACGCAACAACGGTTAATTTTGCGGCGAGAAGAGATTTTCCAAAGTTTCCAATTCTTCAAAAAAAATTCAATTATGTGAAAGAAGCTGAGAAAAAAAGTGCGCCTTATTTTACCGCAGAAAGGAATGTAAAAAGTTGGAAAGCGAGGACATTGATTTCCGTAGCGCCAATTGTTGGCTTGCTGTCAAGTATATTTGCAGATGAAGGAGTAGAAACCTCAAGTTTTTTGAACTTTGTGATGCTTGATTCTTCAATAAAGAGTAAAATTGTAAAAATGCTGCAGCTTTTCAACCGAGATAAGAGCGAGGTTGTAATGGCAGGGATGAAGGATAAGGATTTGAGAGAAGAGCTTCAGAAAGTAAATGATGAAGTCCTTTTGGTGAATGCAGAGGTTAAAGATAGCGACAAATATTATCGCAGGTGTAAAATTCATGAAAATGTTACAAAAATAATTACGAAGATATGCGAAAAAGACAATTGCTTTTTTGGAATCCACAGGAATGTAAATACAGCGCTTGCAGTGTTTGGTTCGGGAAGAATTTTGGATAGGAGGGCGATTAACGTATATGTGGACAAATCATTTTTTGCAGATCAAGAAGCAGTTTCAATAGCATTGAATCAAGAGGGCTTTGAGGCAGTTATGACGCTTTTTGTTAGATATCTGGAAAAGAATCTTGATGAAATTCGTGGCATTTTACAAAATTTAAAAAAATCTGTTGCATATTACGATGGATTTGAATGGGAAATGGCATGGACTGTGTATCAAAAGTTTTGGAAAGCATACAATATCGATTTTAACAGCACATTGAATTTACCGAGAAATATAAACTGGAGAAGGTTGCTGAATGATATGTTTGATTCAGAAGAAATTAGGGATACGTTTATTCATGGAGTGCGGGAGCATATTGCTGATTACCCGATTGTGGAGAAAAAGTATGGATGCGAAATAGTAGATGCAGTTTGCGTATATGACAATGAATTTTTTTGGATACCGCCTCAATTTATGCAAAGTATTTTGAAGGGGATTGGTCTTATGCCATATAAACTGGTTATTTTGAATGATCTGAGGGAAAGTGGCGACTTAAAGACTGATTCTGAAGGGTTGTCCCGGAGATTGAAAATTGGAGGGAAGAGAGTGGAAATGTATCAATTTCGAAAGGCGATATTTAATGTGATCGGCGAGCCGGAAATAACAGATTTGGGAGGAAGATAACAATGAAAACAAGAAACGGATTGGAAATAAGACTTTCTGATGATTTGAATGGACATGTTCTCACTTGGGGGAGGTCAGGCCAGGGAAAGACATACTTTCTTTGTCGAAAAGTTGAAGATTACGTTGAGGCAGGAAAGACAGTTTTCATTATTGATTACTCAGGAAGTTATACCAATAAGGAAATGATGAATAAAAAATTTAAGTATCAGTCTCAAATTGATCGATTTAAGTTTGATAATGCTTTAAATTGGAATTTTCGTGTACGAGATGAAAAGAATTTCAAAAAGGATGTGACAGACACATTTTTGGAAGTTTTTAAATGTGACAGTTACTTTCAGCAAGCTCTGCTAGAAAAAGTAATAAACCAAATTTTTGATACACAGGAAAGCCTCAGTATTCCAGATATTATAGTAGCGCTGAAGAAATTGTTGCTGAGGGAAAAGGTGGCAGAAGAGACATCAGGTAATACAGATAACATTGGACGGCTGTTGACGCGATTACGGCCTTATGAAACTATTGATAAATTTTATATTAGAAAGGGGGTAAATAGGCTCTCGGAATTTTGAGCCTACCGACTAAGATTCACCAGTCGGATGAACCTTGAAAAGTAAATATTATCCAGAAGAGATATGACAAGTAATAAATGACGAAAAAATGGCGCACTTTCATAGACCTTGTGCCCGACATGGTTTATAATGGTATTGCTTATGAAGTTAAGCGGTTTGCTCAAAGAGATCTTTTAGCAGGGATGACTTTGGCAACGCCCACGCATCAAGATGTTGACACATCATGATGGCAAACAGGCGGCAGTACCACATCATGGATGAACGGTATCTGCCG
>VIQU02000075.1 GCA_010206225.2 Lachnospiraceae bacterium MD308
ACCCACAAAATTTTACTGCATATCCAAAACAGCAAAGTGGATATGGGAGCAAACCACATTGCCAACAAACTTCCTACCATTCCCAGAAATAACAATATCGACATCAGTGGGATTACAAAAAGATTCAGAATAAAAGAATAGAGCGGAAATTCAAAGAAATAATAAAGCAAAATCGGAAAAATGACCAGATTGATACCGACACTGGCTGTTAGTCCCTGTAATATTACCTGCCGTACATACTCCCAAAATCTCGTTAAATATACAGACAGAGAGCCATCCGCCTCTGTCTTCACCTGTTGTCCATTGTTATGTAATGTGTACACAGATATTTCTTCCTGCACCACCGACACCACCGCAAGAACCGCAAGCACCGCCCCAAAGGACAGCCAGAATCCGCCGTCATACAGACTGAGCGGCCGCCACACTAACACCGCAACCGCCGCCGCAGAAAGCGCCGTCGGCGCATCATAATGCCGCCCCGCCATATCCGCTCCTACCCGGAATAGAAACATCACTAAGGCCCGCACCGCAGATACGGTAAACCCAACCATAAGAATATACAACATCAGAAATAAGATACCAAATACCCCGCCAATCGGATAAGAACCGGTAACTCTCCGCAGTATCTTATATATCCCTATCCCAATAAAGGACAAATGGAGACCGGAGATCGCCATAATATGCACCCTCTTCTCAGAAGTATTGAAAAATCGGGCTTTCTACACGAAACACAGTGTTTATAATGTTCACTATGAGACAAGATTTTTACATTCTATTAGAATATTTTTCCCCTTAGGTATATCTGCTCCTATAAATAATAAGATGTTTATATCTATATTTCTGTAAATATATTTATTCTTTTACAACAATATCATATAACCTTTCAGGGACATATTGTGCTGTCAATGAACTAAATAAAGGTAGTATATGCATAATGTTAAAAAACCTAAAACTTACAATATATATAATCCAAAAAATGACCTTAACCAAAGGGAGTTTAGACAGAAAGTGGTGCTGGGCTTCATGCCCAGCACCAACTTTGTCTACAGTCTGAGACGGATGGCTATCCGTCTATTTGATGTTCGCTAAAAACTTTTTGTATTTATTTGAATGTATCAAACAAAGGCTGATATTCAACTTATATCCCCTGCATTGTCTTATTTATAGACAATAACAGGCTTAGGACTATTTAAGTCCCTCCTTAACTAACTGACATTGCATATATATTACCTCTTTTCCCTTATCTTTCGTGGTTTCTTCCAGCACTCTTTCTATAGCTATTCATCATCAAAAATGCCAAACAATTCATCAAACCGTCTTTCCAACTCTTCCTGCAGAGATGCGTATTCATCAGAATCTGTGGAAGATGCACTTGATGCCATATTGTATTGGCTTTTTTCCATCTCTGTTTTTTTCATCGCTGATCTCATTTCATCTATAAATATTTTATGACGTTCACATCCTGGCTTCATTTTCTACGTCTCCGATCTATAAAAATTAAATTCTGTCCATATTATGTCAGTATGGATTTTTTATTTCGTCCAACCTATGGGTTACATTAAGTTGTATCTCTAAATTCAATGATGAAAGGTGGAAAACATACTATAATATTTCATCTCTTATCGGTCGGCCATTTGGGTTTTTTTCTTTTTACTTGCTTTCAAGTATTCTGCATATTCTTTGCTATGCAATGTATCGTAGCGCGGAATATGGACTGGCATTTTACCTGACTGCATAATAAACACCTTACCAAGCGGCGCATAAAGGATGTCCTCATAAGGCATATTCATGCGCCTTGAAACGATTTCACAAGAACGGTCATCGAACCCCCCAGGAAAGTAACAATACACAGAACAGTTTTGACGAATAATGGCTGCTCCTTCTTTTGTATATACCTTCTCAAGCTGAGATTCTGATTGGAGAAGCATTATCGCCGAAATCCCAACACTGCGGAAAAGACTGATATCGCTATCGAATCCTTCAATAGGTGCGGTGCAAGCAAAATCATCGAAGAAAAACCTGATTGCGCGAGGAAGTTCACCATTAGGTCGGTCGGCAGCCAAACGCAGAAGTTGTCTGATCATATCGCGATAAAATAGGTTTGCATAGTACTGTTGAGTTGTATCCACAGCACTGGTTATCACAATAACTGCTTCCTTTTTAGTTGCAAACCTTTCAATATTTAGTTGCTCTTTTTCTTGCATCATCTTCCGAATTGATTCAGGGAAGACTGAACTTAACGCCGCAGCCAAAGTATCTCTCACGCAAGAAGCTGTCTTATAGGGCAGAGAGTGCCACGCATTATACTCACGAACTGCATAGCATCCGGGTGCCGTCTCTGCAAGTGCCTGGAACATACTATCCAATGGCGTTGAAACAGAATAACTATTTTCTTCCGGAATCAGACTATCAAACAGGTTCAGTATATCTGCCATCTCCGGAGATGAGCCTTCCTCGGAAGTCATAAATGTTGCAGCGGTCAGACTACTCAGTAATGGTTTTGCTTTTGCGTTCCAGTAGTCATCTACCATATTTTTGATTGTGGTATTGACAATAGAGGCGGAGAGCGCATCGATATCCTCATAAGATTCAATAGACATTGTCGGATCAAAAGAAACAGTGCTCTTGTCCGGATGTACAATGTTGAGCACTCTTACTGTGTATCCATTACTCTTAAGATATCCGGCCATTGCATAAGCATCAGATTCCTTTGCGTAGGAAAGAACCGGATTGCTATGTTTATGTCGGCCAATAGTAGGCAAAATCACAGATGTACTTTTGCCACATCCGCTAATTCCGACGATTAAGGCATTGTCATTAGGACGAGAAATTCCAATATCATAACCAGAAATGATGTAATTCTCCCCCAATACAATAGGGTCTCTTTTCATACGATGCACCTCCTTAAACACGACTCACAATTTCATCACAAATGCCAAAAGCAATCGCTTCCTCAGCATTCATAAAATTATCATAAGAGATTGACTTTTCGATTTCCTCGATAGATCTGCCTGTATCCTGAGCGAGTAATTCTGTTGTAATACGCTTTGTTTCCATAATGGACTCGGCAGTTCTCTGGATAGAAGTTGCACTGCCTCCAACACCTCCAGAAATGAGGGGTTCATGGATCATAATTTTGGAATGAGGAAGAACAAGGCGGTTACCCTTTTGACCTCCCGCAAGCAAAATAGCTGCCATGCTGGCCGCAAACCCTGTGCAATGCATCTTTATAGGGATGCTCTCCATTCCCTTTAGTTGATCGTAAATCATAAGACCTGCATTGACTTCGCCTCCAGGAGAATCTATTAAAATGGTAATGGGACTGGTGTCATCCTCACTTTCAAGGAACAGAAGCTGTTGAATAATTTCATTAGCAGAATCCATCGTAATCACGCCTGACAAGAATATCTTCCTAAGAGATAACATGACACTCTCAAGGGACAGACTTTGAATTCCAGAACTACTTTTCTTAATAACCTGCATAAGCAATTTCTCTCCTTTTTCTGTTTGACCTTATTGTAAACATGTGTATCAGCAATTTCGACCAACCAGCAGATTACGAGCACACTTGCTGATTATATCGAAAACTCATCCTGGTGATTAAAGTCGAAAAACCATTCAATTGCTTTATAATACGAAATTCAGCGTTCTTTTCAAGGAGATCTACAATTTGTTCGGCATAACAGTTCAAGTCACACTCGTCAGTTACTTCATAGCCAACAACTGCACCGTTATTCTCAGACTTGGTATAGGCAAAATTCAGTCCTACTTGTTCTTTTGGCATATCAAAACAAATATATCTCCATAACCGAACCGTTCCATCAAGATGCACCATCATATTAAATGACAACCTATTAGGCAACCTGCAGAAAAAGATAGTACTAGCAGGCATTTGGTGTTCATGATATTTAATGTGGAGACGGTTTAAAACCATCTCCCAGATTTTTGTGTTCATCATATATAATCTTGCTCCCTACAAGATAATTGTCATAGCTACCAGTGCAATGGTGATTTGAATTGCATAGTTTACAAAGCCATATTTTAGATATTGACCTATGCTCCAACTGATTGTTTTCCCACTTTCCTCTGTTATACGAGCACTGTTTATCTTTCCAGAAAGGATGAATCCTGCTGTTGCAGACCACATGAAAAGTGATGAACCTGCACAAATTGCAGCCGCATATGCGACAGCAATCCAATCTGCATGTGCATTCAGAGGGCCGTTACAAATCTGTACAATAATCGGCATCATAGCTGCAGCAGCAGGACCAGCGCTGAACACTCCGGCAACGAGAGATGTAATGAGCATAATGACCATGACCAACAGTTTCGGATTTGTAATATTACTTTGAAGATAAGTAGCCACAAGATTCAGTACACCTGTCTGACTAATTACCTGCGCAAAAAACAAGAAAGAACCTATCGTGAGTACAGATTTCAAATCCATAATTTGTCCGACCTTGACTTTCTTGATAGAGCAAATAACCATGGCTACAACATAACCCAAAACCGCAATAATTTCCGGCGGAAGGGTTTCTTGAGGCACGATGCTCCACGCAAGAAACATGCCAACAAATACAACAGCAAGCCATTTCAGCACATCATAACGAATTTGGATATTTTTATATTGACTTTTAAGATTAGCTACTGCGAGCTTACGAATAGTTCCGTCATCAGCTTCCTTATGAATACGCATACCCCAAATAATAATCAACATTGCAGAAGTAACGGCAAAGAGCGGAAAAGCGTGAGTCAAATAGCTGAGAAAAGTAGTGATACCACTTGTCATAATAACTATAGCAGGGAAATCTCCAACAGGGCTTGCTGCACCTCCAGTGTTGCTAAGAGCTAGGATAGTTGCAAAGAAGACACAAACATATTTCTTATCGACTTCCAATGTCTTGAGAAGAACGAACACAATGGGAAGAATCATCATTACTGCAGTAATATTATTCAAGCAAGATGAAATAAGAAACATCATTCCACCAAACATCATCAGACATAGTCTTTTTCGTCCTTGGGATAACTCAGCTATTTTAATTGCTAACAGCTGCATAATTCCTGTTTCTGCGATGAGGTTTGTAAAAAGTTCCATTACGATAAGAATGACTAAAACATCATAGGAATAGCTTGACATGATGTTCTTGATCGGGATGCTAAAGCTCATCGCAACACCACTACCGATTACAAACATTACTGCAATCAATAGCAAAGAGGCATTACAGCCAACTATATTCCGAATACTTCTCTCGTGGGATTGAGATTTGTTCTTTGACATCAAATTTCTTTTATTGATGCTAATAGCATTACTCATAGTACACTCCTCCATTTTGTCCTAAATCTTTGCTGATTTACCTCCATCCATCCATCGTATCGAGAAGAAGTTTCCAATTCGACATATGGAACAAAAACCGTCTTCCCAAGGAATCCACTATAGTGTTCGACCATTCGATAAACATCTGGAAGAACCATTGGCCTATCACTGGCTGAATAACCACACACGACCATCATCCCATTCCCTGGAAAGAACCCTGTTGGAAAGAAGGGTTCTTCCAATACGGTTACCGTTATTCCATGGGGAAGATTGTTCCTCAATCGCTCTTTTGCTTCTGCATCCATATCACAAGGGCTAGCAATAATGATTTCTATGCTATCGTCAGCTTCTTTTGCAATCTTTTCAGCAAGTGCGATTTCAGGAGTAAGGAACATATATTTTTTCTTTCTAAAGTTAAGAAGCCAGTTGGCAACATTGCCCACCCGATCATCAATATTTGCATCTGGAAAGGGCATAGAAGTCCCAACCTTATGTATGACATCAGCACTATCGCTGACTTTTGCTAAGTTAATCGCTGTTTCGAACAGTCCAATCTCTCTGGCAGTCCTCAGTATATCCATATCAATCAACTCCTTTCTTCTTGTCCACCAGAAATGCAATCAGTCTGGAAATAACAGCAATTTCATCAGGAGATGTTGAAAGAATATCAACAAATCGTTCCCCGTTCTTCTCTCCGTAGAGTCTTGTGTAAAGATTCTTAGTATTTTCATCTAGCACAGGAACTTCAAATTTTACAGAATTAATATTCATGCTATTCTACCTCCTCTATAAGATTAATGAGCTGAACTGCGAGAATTTGGATTTCAGGCGGGGCATCCATGAGTACCTGAACAGCAGCTACTGCCTCATCCTCGTCACCGTAGATCATTTGGAATAAGTCCCAATCATTTTCTTCGAACTCAATGCGCATTAACCCCTTACGCTCATGGGGCAGAATGTGTTTGCCTGGACCTCTGTGTTCCTTCTCCATATAAATAGTACCTCTTACCAACTGACCTTTTCTCGTATCTTTTTCAAACATTTTCATACTTGAATTCCTCCTTATGCAGCCTTATGCATCTCTTTTAATTTGTTTTGTAACTCGATAATGTGCTGACATCTATGAATAACATTATCATCGTGAGAAATATAGATAATACCAGCTCCAATGGATTTTGCATATTCTTCAATATGATTCAACACCGTTTGAGCAGTCTCGCCATCAAGTCCAGTCGTACTTTCATCGAAGATGAACATCTTAGGCTTACGAAGGAATGCTCGCGCTAGAGACAGTCTCTGACCTTCGCCGCCGGACAATCCCGCCCCTCCCTCACCAATGTGATAATCAAGAACACTTTCAATGGTGCAGAGATTATTACTATCCTGTATTTTACGCACCTTAGATGCGAGCACATCATACAGGCATACATTTCGCAACGCATTATTTAACTCTTCATCAGAAATCTCTCGCGAAAGACCATAAATCAGATTTTCCCTCACAGTCCCTGCAAAGAAGAAAGCCTTTTGAGGAACATACATAAGCTGTTCAGTCAACTCATGCTGGCTGTATTCATGAAGTTTGTTTCCGAAGAGAATTATGTTTCCTGTAATATAGGGAAAGTAACGATTCAGACATCTCATCAGAGTAGTTTTTCCGCAACCAGAGCCACCTACTACAGCAACAGTAGAGTTACCAGGAATATGTAGTTCTTCATAACTAGCAAGTTCTTTTTCGCCAGTTGGATCCGTAATTACAACATTCTTGAGAGCAATATCATTACTATCAGCATGCTTTTCAACAGATACTATAGAAAAGACAGGATCCAAACTCCTAGATGCAACCTCTGTAAGAACCTTAGCCTTTACGATAGAAGAAGCCGTTTCGTCCATAAAACGATACACTTCATCAATTGGCTTAATAAGCTGCTGAAACAGCAAACATACCGTAATCACAGCACCAGGAGCCATTTTTCCGGCAGAAATCATAACAACGGAAACGAACAGAATTATTACCTGAAAAGTAATCTTAAAAAATTGCTTAACACAATCGAAGAAACCCATATATCTGTGATGCTTTTTTTCAGTAGCACTTATCTTACAAATAGCAGGTTTCAGACGCACCTTTTCATAATCACCCGCATCCATACTACGAATCAGCTCCAAATTGGCGATTGACTGACAAACTTGGCCATCAAGTGCATTTTTTTGAGAGATGATGTTTTCACGGATTCCATTCTGAGAACGAATCTGAAATATGGAAATCAAGATGATAAGCGCCAAATATCCCATCATGATACCCGCCATACTGAGAGGAGCATTCACAATAACTTGGAACAGTGTGCAAATTGCAATCAACACAGTTGCAAACACATCATTACAACAAATCTTAATTAGTTGACTCAATCCAGTTACGCCCTGATTCAGTTGTGCTGTTCTTTCCCCGCTTAATTTACCACTATAATAGGCTACAGGCATTTTAAGGAATTTTTCAATACTGCTTTCTCTGATTTCTGCCTCATGAGAGACTATGATGCAGTCAAGCATTACTCGACGGACAATCGAAATGCATTCAGCAGAGAGATAAATCAACCCAAACAATGCTACATCAGCAATAACCTGTGCAATAGAGTTTAATCCACCATTGGAGATTGTAGTATAGAGTTTGCCCAAACAAACAGGCCAAACGGATGCTAAAATAGAGCCGACTAATGCCAGCAAAATAACTCCTGTACATTTAATCTTCGTCTTACAACTCATAAGATCCAGATACTTTTTCAAATAAAACCCTCCTTTCCTACGCTGCATACGCATAGTCTTCATAACAATGACGGGAAGAAACCGGTTTGATATCTACAGTCAGTAGTTCATTATTCTCCTTACACCCATAACTTTCACGAATCACATACTCAACCTGTCCAGGGATACGGAGCATAATCTTGGCAAGCTCACTGTTGCGATAACCTTTGAATTCATAGAGTTCTTTGATAGTTAAGCCAAAACCTCTACCATTGAGGTTTCTTCCGTTGTCACGGAAGTACGCAAAAATGGTTCTGGAAAAATCCTTGGTATCGAACAACCAAAAACGGTCTTTGGTGCCAAAGGGCTGGTAGTAGAACTCATGCTTACCAATATTGGTGACACATATGATACGGTCTTTGTTGTCATGCTTCTCAATTATCTTTTTCATTGTTACGCCCTCCTTAATTGAATGTATCCTTATAATAATAGATGATGGATTCTTCTGACACCAACCAATGGGTTACTTTTTTGATTTCCCAAATAATGACTTGCAGTTTCGTCTCAATTTTCAGAGACTCATCAGGATGGTTAATATCCCACCGACTGCCCGGTATATCAACAAAGTACTACGCTATATCGTGCATTACTTAGCAATTTATGTCCTTTGTTGCATACCACATGACTTTATGAATTTACTGTTCTCCCTGCCTTAAGGGGTATAAGTAACCCTAGCTAGTTAAATAAATTTTAAATAGTACATATTTGATCACCGCCAAGCTGAACTCCTTCGCTCAATCTATAGTAAAAGTTTATCAGCAATTTCTTTATTTGCCGACCAACCAGTAGGTTACAAAGAAATAATGTCTCTAACTCAAATTTTGATTTCGTAAAATTCATACAACCTCTTGCATCTGCGTGTTATCGCATTCTATGTAGGCAATGCGAACTACCTTTGTTGCCCTCACACTCATACCACACTTAGGACAGATGTACTTACGAGTACTGGACTTTTTCTTAACCTTTTCTCCGTCCTCGCCAGGAGTGGCGAATATATCTATGCCTTGTTCTTTCCCATTCAGCCTTTTTCGATAGAGTTTCACTCTATTGTTCCATCCCATTTCATCAACCAGAGAAATCAGCTCTTGAGTAGAACGAGTAACACTATAGCCAATTCCAGTCGCTGCATTAATAAGAAGTGCACGTTTTTCGCACTCTTCTTTGATGCGCTTATTATGATAGGTATTACCTCTGCTGGTATCCTTAATGCCGTTTATGTGACAATAGTAATGAACCATTTCATGCATTAGCGTTGCAACAATGTTTGATAGTAAACGGTAGATAGTGCGTACCTCGACTGTAAAGGATAAATATGTGACAATAGACTATATTTCTATCATGAGTATCAAAAGTTAAGCCTCAACTTTTGACACCGATATCAGGAGGTAAGTCTATGAGTTCAGAAACAACCATAGTGGCTGAGCAGTGCCGTCTCCAGGAATGGGCGGCTCAGATCCGGGACTGCCAGAGTCGTCCAGCCGGCATGAGCGTTGTCACCTGGTGTGCCCATCACGGCATCACAAAAGCAAACTATTATTACCGGCTCCGCCGCGTAAGGGAGGCCTGNGTAAACGGTAGATAGTGCGTACCTCGACTGTAAAGGATAAATATGTGACAATAGACTATATTTCTATCATGAGTATCAAAAGTTAAGCCTCAACTTTTGACACCGATATCAGGAGGTAAGTCTATGAGTTCAGAAACAACCATAGTGGCTGAGCAGTGCCGTCTCCAGGAATGGGCGGCTCAGATCCGGGACTGCCAGAGTCGTCCAGCCGGCATGAGCGTTGTCACCTGGTGTGCCCATCACGGCATCACAAAAGCAAACTATTATTACCGGCTCCGCCGCGTAAGGGAGGCCTGCCTGAAAACCATCCAAGGGAAAATTCCCGCACAGCAGGTGGTTCCTGTAGAGCCAGAACTTTTACAGTGCCGGGAACAGGAAGGCAGAACCCCACAGTCCGGGCTGGATATTTCCATAAAAGGGTTCTCCATCCATGTAACAGAATCCACATCCATGCCCCTTCTGGCAGAAGTTCTAAAGGCGGTGCGGCATGCTGAATGACGCCACATGTTTCAAGGCCGTTTATATCGTCTGCGGATACACGGACCTGCGGTCGGGAATGGACCGGCTCGCGGCACTGGTGGAAGCACAGACCGGGAACAGGCCTTATGTCCCGGATACCC
>VIQU02000076.1 GCA_010206225.2 Lachnospiraceae bacterium MD308
AGATTGCCTGAGCAGGAAAGAAATCCTGCATTCCTTTAGCCGTAAGGGAAATCCATACGATAATGCCTGTATTGAATCCTTCCATTCTGTACTAAAAAAGGAAGAAATATATCTTCATACTTATCAGGATTCAAAGGAAGCCCGCAGAGCAATCTTTGAATACATAGAAGGCTGGTATAACCGTAAGCGGATACATAGCTCTATTGGTTATTTGACACCACAGCAAAAGGAGGATGAGGAACTAAAAAAAGCAGCATAATCTTTCGACTTTTTTTGTCCAAAGTATTGACATAGGTCCAAACTGTGCATTTGCATGAGCGACGGTTTGACGAAAAACCTTGTCTTGCCGCTGCCGGAACCGCCGATTACAAGAATGTTTTTGTTCCTCGCGTATTTCGGCTGCTTCGGGCGGCTGTTCATGGTGAGCCGTTCCGTCTGTGTCAGCGGGATATTGTTCTCAAATACTGGGTCTATGTACGGCTTTATGTCCTCGGCTGTCCCCCAGCGGGCGGAACCGTACTCAATGCCCTTGCGGTATTTCTTCGCGTTCTTGCCTTTCATGTAAACGGCAAGCCGGATAATCACCGCCCCGGCAATGCCGATCAGCAGGTCGGCGGGGTGGAAGCTGGGGGCAGCGGAAGCAAAGGCGGCGGTGAAGCCCTCCCCCAAGTGTAAGATTTTTTGGCTTGCGTCCATGCCGGGGGAAAGCCGGACAGCCGCGCCCACCTTGTCAAACAGGTACACAAAGAGCAGATAGGGCGCGTTTAGGATAAGCAACTTCTTTACTTCCGGCTTCATAGCGATACCTCCCTGTCCTTATGTTTGGTCTGCTGGCGGCTGGCGTTCAGCTCCTTTGCCTTTTCCCGGAAAGCGGCTAATGCCTTTCGGATTGAGGGCTTCTTGTCCTGCGTCAGCTTCTTTGCGGAAAACTCCTTGAAAGCGGCGGTCAATGCGTCTGCGTCCCTGCCCTTGAAGAATACAAGATAGCGGGGCGGGGTTTCCGTCGCGTCCTTTTTCAGCGCAAAGTCGATACCGTACTTTTTGGCGGTATGCTCAAACGCCTTGATATTTTCCTTTGTGATCTCAATGTTGGAAACGCCCGTGTTCTGCTTCATGAGCTGCTTTAGGGTCTGTTTCCCGTGGGGCTGCTTCCCGATCTGCTTCTTTGACTGCGCAAGGGCGGCTTTCATTGCCTTTTGCAGCAATTCGGCGGTCAGCTTCCCGGTCTTGATATACAGGGCAACGGTTTTCTCGTTGATCTCGTCCTGCATGGGGTCTGTCCCTCCTTTCGGGGTGTTCTATGGGGCGGCGGTCAGATACGCACCCGCAGCCCGTTAAGGTCGTCGGCTCTGATACCCACCAAGTACCATTCCTGTTTCATGTTCATTTCAATACGGGTCGGCTTCCATTTGCCGCGGGTGAACACGTCGAAACAGTCCCCGCAATGCAGCCCGCCGTAATAGCTTGCAAGGTCAAAGCGAATGTCGTAGCGGTCTGTGCGCTCGTCAAATACCAATGCTCCCGTCATTTTCTGTGCCATAATAAAATCCTCCTTTTGTGGTTACAGGCTTTCGCCCGGTTTGAATGAATAGGGGTCGTGCGGCTCCTGTGGCGCAAGTGCGCCGTTTGCCATATCGTGAGCCACAAGGGACGTGTAATAGTTGCCGATTGTGGACGGGGCATTGAAAAGCACCGCCCGTAAATACTGCTTGATGTTGCGGATTTTGGTGGTGTTCTCCCGCATACAGTCCAGCACAAAGCGGATATGTTCGCCGTCCAGCTTCATAAACTTTGCTTTCACCAGCTCGGCGGGGTAGTCGTCCCCGGCAATGCGGATTGTCTTTCTCCGGGTGCAGACGGTTTCAAGCATGATGTCAACAATTTCGTCCAGCCTGTCCCCGTCAAACTTCATATCCTGCATGAGAATGTCATAGGAGATATTGTCCTTGATGATCTCCCGGTAAATCTCAAAAGCTGTCTGTGCGTCCGATTCCTTTCGTTTCCGTTCCGGCGGCATAGCCGCTTCTCTGTCAGAGGGAGAGGGGTTAGGGGAAAGGATAGGAATGGAATGGGTACTTTGTTCATCAGTAATTCTTTTTTCTTTTTTTGGTAAGTCAGTCTTTTGTATATCTTTATTTAATTGCGTTGGATTTTCCGTCGTCGGTTTACCCGGTGTCGGATTTTCCAATATCGGGTTGCCCGGTGTTGGATTTTCCAATGTCGGGTTATCCAATCCCGGCGGGGTGTCGTCCGGCGGCTGGGGCTGCTCGTAAATGGTGTATTCAATGGCGGTCATTTTGCCCTTTGCGTCGCGCCCCTGCTGCCGCTTGATATATCCGGCTTTTTCCAGCTCCCATATGGCGGTGCGGATAGCGTCGATACTTTCCCGGTTGATCTGTGACAGCCCCGCAAGGGTGTAGTCCCAATCTTCGGGAAGTGACAGCATTTGCGACAAAAGCCCCTTTGCCTTTAAGGTCAGTTCCTTGTTGCGTAAATGGTGGTTGCTCATAACGGTATAGCCCTTGTTGCGCTCCACTCGGAAAACTGCCATAGCTTCATCACTCCTTTGGTTGTGGATTTGTTACGCGATAGAACGCCGTTTTGCCGGGTTTAGGTATAAATCCCTGTCCCTGTTAAAAACGCGCCCGTAAAGCCGCTTGTAGCAAGGCTCTTTTTGCCCCTACTGCGTAACATGAGGGCATAAAAAAGCGGCGTTCCTGTTCTCCCGTGTAGGGATAGAGAAACGCCGCGTTTGCGTCGTATTCAGTTTTCATTTATTCTTTCTCAATGCTGTGTGCTGGTGTTTGGGCTTGCAGGGTTCCGGGCGGCATATCAAGGCTCTTTCCCTCAAAAGTAGTAAATTGGTAGTAAATTCAGCTTGAAATCCTGCTTGTATGCCCGTAAATCAAGGCTTTTTTGAGATAATCAACCATTTTAACTTTAAAATTTGAGGAGATCAGTACCTTTCTCATGATAAAGGATAATTTATCAGCAGTTGTAACAGGAGCGGTGATTCCCCTTGCACTTTTGCCGGAATGGATGATAGCCGGCATGAGATTTCTGCCATTCTATTATGTTACATATCTCCCAAGTATGCTGTTTATAGGAAAATGTGAGGATGAAGCAGCGACAGGCTTATTTGTTTTAAGTATATGGTGCATTTTCTTTCTTGTTTTAAATCAAGTAACTTATGAACATTATCGAATGAAATATGACGGAGCAGGAATATGAAAGATAATTTTAAATTTTTGACAGAATTAATGAAATTAAGGCTATCCCATATCATGACATTCCGGTTGGGATTCTTTGGGCCGTTTTTTATTGACACCAGTTATTTTCTGGTTCAGCTTTTTGCCTTTGAGGCAATTTACGGGCATGTGGATAAAATCCGTGGATGGGGGCATGGAGAAATCCTTGTTTTTGTAGGAACATTTTCCCTGATCAATGCCCTTAACATGATCATTTACTTTTTTGGAGTGATTTCCATACCTGAAAAAATACAAACAGGTGAGCTGGATTTGTATCTGACCAAACCGGTAAATCCGCTGTTGCGGATTACTTTTGAAAAAATAAATCCAGGTTCCATACCGCTATTGGCTTTCAGTGCATGTATTATTGTGTATGGGGTGAAAGAAATAGACATGGGTTTTTCATGGTCTAATATGATTAAATATCTGTTTCTGGTTTTTATGATGACGATCCTATACTACGATATGGAACTCTTGATACGATGCTTTGCTTTTTTTGTTTTCTCTGTAAACAATTTAACGAAAATTGAGGGGACAGCGATTGACTTGTGTTTGAAAATACCAGGGATTGCTTTTTATGGAATTTATAAGTTTATTTTTTATTGTGTATTGCCATATGGAATCATTGCAACGTTGCCGACACAGGCATTTATAGGGGCACTGTCAGTAAAGGGTCTGTTTTTTGGAGCAGCAATTGTGTGTATTTTTACTCTTTTTGCATTATCATTTTGGTCATATGGAGTACACAGATATGAAAGTGCAAGCAGTTAATTATTTTTTGTAATAGGAGGATATCTGGTATTCAAAAAAGGAAAAGAAGGAATGAGGCAGCACAAAAAGCTCTGGAATTTCAACTGGGAGACAGTGTTCTTGTATATCCAGATAAAAAGATTGGCATTATCTGCAAGACAGCCAATGAAAAAGGAGTTTTGAGAGTACAGATGGCGGATAAAAAAATATGGGTTAACCGCAAAAGAATGAAACTCCATGTGGCTGCGGAGAAATTATATCCTGATGATTATGATTTTTCTATTATTTTTGACAGCGTAAAAAATAGAAAGCTGCGGCACCAAATGGACAGAGGAAAGATTATAGAAGAACAAATTACTATTGATGAATAAATAACTCAAACTTCGCATTTGAATAAGCGAAGATGCACCTGATGAGTAGGCGAAATCTATGCGTGAAGTTTATTTGAATAATATATTCAGAAAGATAAAGAATGCTTATACGTACAATGGGAATTCATACGGGTATTATATTCTGAGAGTAAAGAAGTGATTTGGTGAAGAAATATTGGTTGCTATATTACCCTGACTTTTAAAAGTGAAAAGGGTAAAAACCTATATTAATTTGAGGGTTTAAACCAATAAAGAGCATACGAATCCTTTTTCGGATAAAAAAACAGTTTCCGGGAAAGGTTCTTCGTATGCTCTTTTTCTGTTTTCGGGATCTGACCGGAGAACAGATTGGTTTTTCAATTTACTATGTGAACCCCGTCTTCTGGATGCGGCGGGTATCGTGGAGGACGCGTTGGCAGCGTGATTTGGGAAAGGGGGAGCGGCTGATGTTCCGGGCGGAAGCGTCCGTAATATATGACTTGAAGGTAAAATAGAGAATACTTATGTATATTGATGTATGTCGGAGTTTTCTTATGTAAGTACATTGTAGCTGTATATGTATTGATTTGTTTTTGGTAAGTTCTTAGAAAGTCCGTTCCATTGGCTGGCGATATGCTGTATAATAGAGTCTGTTATGGAAGACAATCCATCAGGGAGGCGGAAAAGTGATTTGTAAAATAAGAAAATGGGATTTGGCGGATGCGGCGGATTTGGCGGCGGCTCTTTCCAATAGAAAAGTACAGGATAATCTTAGAGATGGGTTGCCGTATCCTTATACGGAACAAGACGGAGTGGATTTTATCTCTGCTATGCTGTCTGCGGATGAAAATGAAACATTTGCTTTTGCCATAACAGCAGATGAACGGGTGGTGGGAAGTATCGGTGTTTTCCGTCAGGGGAATATCCATAGGCGGACAGCCGAGCTGGGATATTATATTGCGGAAGGGTTCTGGGGGAAAGGGATCATGACAGAGGCTGTAAGACAGGTCTGTGGATATGTTTTTGAGAAAAGTGATATTCTCCGTATTTATGCAGAGCCATTTGCGTATAATACGGCATCCTGCCGTGTCCTGGAAAAAGCAGGTTTTCAGTATGAGGGGACGTTAAGAAATAATGCGGTAAAAAACGGGAAAGTGATCGATATGAAAATGTATTCTCTGTTGAAAGAGGAAATATAAATTCTGATCTTCCGATCTGGAAGCGGTAAAGGAGATGGGCATATGAAAAAAATGTGTGAAGAAGCTGAAAAAATAATGACAGAGCGATTTGGAAAAGATATGGTGATTGCGCTGGCGACAGCGGAAAAGGGAGTTCCTTATGTACGGTATGTAAATGCCTATTATGAGAATGGAGCGTTTTATGTTATTACCTATGCGCTTTCAAATAAAATAAAACATTTAGAAAACAATCCTGTGATTGCAATAGCTGGTGAGTGGTTTACCGCACATGGCAGGGGGATAAATTTAGGTTATTTTGGAAAGGAAGAAAACTATAGGATTGCAAAGAGGCTGAAAGAAGTGTTCTCTGAATGGATTGATAACGGGCATACTGATTTTGGGGATGAGAACACGGTTATTTTATGTGTGGAATTGACAGATGGGCTGCTGCTTTCACATGGGACAAGGTACGAGTTTTAGGCTTTCAATTTCCGGAGGGATTTTATATATGAAATTTCAAAGAACAGATGGTAAGAATAAGGATTTTGTAGAAAACTGCAGGCTTCTTGACATGGATCTGGACAGACGTGTCGGGAAAAAGATAGAAAGAGACAAATACCAAAAATATAACCAGTTGGATGAGATTCAGGAAGCAATCGTTGTGTATAAAGAGAACCGGGTAATTGGCGGTGGGGCTATCAGAAGATATGATGATGAAACGATAGAATTGAAGCGGGTGTTTGTACATACGGAATATCAGGGACGGGGCATAGGGAGCAGGCTTGTCGCCCTTTTGATGGAATGGGCCGTAGAACTGGGATATAAAAAAATGGTTCTGGAAACCGGGGAGTTATTGGCTGAATCCTGTGCCGTATATAAAAAGCTGGGTTTTCAGGTGATTCCGAATTATGGCCCGTATGAGGATATGCCGGAATCATTGTGTATGGCAAAGGATTTGAAAGGCTGGAGGCAGGCAGATGCAGGATAAAGATTTTGGTATGCGGCTAAAGCGGGCGGAATGTCCGGTGAAGGTGGCGGAGATTGTGGAGAAGACAATAAGGGCCGTCTATCCCCATTATTATCCTTCTGGGGCAGTACAGTTTTTTCTGGACCTGCATAACGAACGGAGGATAAGGGAAGCACTTGCCAGGGAAGATATTTATTTTGCGGAGGTGCAGGGGGAAATTGTGGGAACCGGGAGCATCCGGGGGAATGAGATCTGCAGGCTGTTTATCTTACCGGAACACCAGGCAAAGGGTTATGGAAACAGGCTGATGGATTTCCTGGAAGATATGGTTTTCAGAAAATATCAGGCAGTACATATTGATGCGTCTTTTCCAGCGGAAAGTATGTATTTGAAACGGGGATACCGGATAAAAACCTATGAGAAGATTGAGACAGGGGGCGGGGATTATCTCTGTTACCATACAATGGAAAAGGCGGCAGATGGAAAGGGATAAAGATTTTCAGGAGGGAACAGATGGATAAATGGTTTACGGTTGACAGGATAGACGAGGACACTTATATCATCAGCGAATACCGGCATTGGGAGGAAACACATTGTTATCTGCTGAATGGTTCCGGGCGGAGCCTGCTGATCGATACGGGGCTTGGGATCTGTAATATTTATGACGAGGTGGTGAAGCTGACAGACCAGCCAGTTACGGCTGTTGCCACGCATATCCATTGGGATCATATCGGAGGGCATAAATATTTTCTAGATTTTTATGCCCATGAAGAGGAACTGGGGTGGCTGTCGGGCGGATTTCCTTTGCCTATGGAAACGGTCAGGGGCATGGTAGTTAACCGTTGTGAACTGCCGGAAGGTTATGATGTGGGCTGCTATGAGATGTTCCAGGGGAGGCCGTCCATGATTCTGCACGGCGGGGAAGAGATTGACATTGGCGGGAGGATGATAAAGGTGTTTCATACGCCGGGACATTCACCGGGGCATATGTGCTTTTGGGAACCGGAGCGAGGATATCTTTTTACAGGGGATCTGATCTACAAGGATACCTTGTTTGTGTATTATCCATCTACAGATCCGGGAGCTTATCTTTCCTCACTGGAAAAGATGGCGCTTCTTCCTGTGGAAAGGGTGTTTCCGGCGCACCATTCCCTGGATATCCAGCCGGAGATCATCGGCCGTATGAGGGATGCTTTCCAGGGATTGAAGGAGAGCGGGAAACTGCGTCATGGGAGCGGAACTTTTGATTACGGAGACTGGGCGGTCTGGCTATGATGGGGGTGTTTATGAGGGATGAAGGCAGGATGGAGACAGAAGATATTATTCTAGGAAAGGCAAAATATGAGGATTGGAGATCGATATACCGGAATGTGTGGTCAAGGCCGGAAACAGCAGAATATATGGTATGGAAAGTGACGGCTGAGGAGGATGGGGCCAGAGAGAGGATACTGAGGACGATCGCGTGGCAGGAAACCCATGATGCGTGGCTGGTCTATGAGAGGGGCAGCGGGCAGGCCATTGGTTTTGCCGGAGTGGAGGAAACAGAGCCGCATATTTTTCATGAGACTGGTATTGCCCTGGGGCCAGAGTATGTGGGAAGGGGATATGGGAAACAGATCCTGCGTTTATTGATGGAATACTGTATTTCTTTAGACGGGCAGGAATTTTATTATTCTACACGGGCAGGGAATCTTGCTTCAAGGGCACTGGCCTTATCCTGTGGATTGACTTATCAGTATTCGGAGCGGAGGACAGACCAGCGCAGTGGGAAAACTTATGAATTGGAGATTTATAAAAAGAATCTGGAAAGTATAGGGGTGGGATATGAAGTCGGATGAGATATTGAAGTATTGCCTGGAGAATCTGGAGGGCAGCGTCCTTGTGGAGAGTTGGGGAGAAAAGGGGATTTTTTATAATCCCGGACATGTGCTGAAAAGGGGAGTGTACATATTGACGGTCAAGGAGAAGGACGGGGATAATGATAAAGGCTCAAGGCTTAACAGGCCGGGGGTTTACCGGGTGAACCTGGGTGTCCGTAAGGATACGTTTGTGAAGCTGTTCGGGGCTGTGCCAAAACGTCCAGGGGCAGGCGGGGTTGTGGAAATGGATTATGATTTTTCTGCGGCTGACTGTTTTTTGCCGCATCCGGTCTATGCGTGGATGGGGTGGATGTGTGTGCTGAACCCATCGGAAGAGACTTTTGAAGATTTAAAGCCATACATCCGGGAAGCCTATGAATACGCAAAAGAGAAATTTGCCAAAAGAAAATGAAATGTGTGGGGAAACAAAAAGGGAGGAGCTGGGATGAATACTTATCAGGTGATAGACGAGAAAAATTGGGAGAGGGCCATGCACTGTATGGTTTTCAGGGAGAGTGTGGAACCTGCTTTCTGTGTGACATTTGAGACGTGGTGTTAGAATATAATTAGTACAAGTTAGACATGGAAAATTCCCAACAGGAAAGTATAATAGAACAGATGGAGGAATGAACATGGCTACACAATATACAGAAGAATTTAAGAATGATGCAGTAAGGTATTGGAAGGATCATCCAGAGCTTGGGATTGCTAAGTGTGCAAAGAATCTGGGGATTAGTAAGACAGCTCTTTCTAACTGGAGAAAGATATATGRTGCAAATGAGGGGACAGTCCCAACCAGAGGAAGGGGGAATTTTGAGAGTGATGATGCAAAGGAACTTGCACGCCTGCGTAAAGAGCTACGTGATACACAAGATGCTTTAGATATCTTAAAAAAAGCAATCGGCATACTGGGAAAATGACAGAGGCTCTCTTCCTGGAGACTGCCCGGTATGAAGAGCAGCTTCTGGAAGAGGGGAAACGCCGGCCGAATGTCTCTGGTGTGCTGAGGATCTTAGGTGTTTCAAGAAGCGGATACCTTGCATGGAAAAACCGCCTCCCTTCCACCCGGGAATGCAAATGAGGGGACAGTCCCAACCAGAGGAAGGGGGAATTTTGAGAGTGATGATGCAAAGGAACTTGCACGCCTGCGTAAAGAGCTACGTGATACACAAGATGCTTTAGATATCTTAAAAAAAGCAATCGGCATACTGGGAAAATGACAGAGGCTCTCTTCCTGGAGACTGCCCGGTATGAAGAGCAGCTTCTGGAAGAGGGGAAACGCCGGCCGAATGTCTCTGGTGTGCTGAGGATCTTAGGTGTTTCAAGAAGCGGATACCTTGCATGGAAAAACCGCCTCCCTTCCACCCGGGAGAAGAGAAAGGAGCAGATAAAAGAGAGGATCGTTGAGATTTATCAGGAATCCCATCAGAATTATGGAGCCCCCAAAATAGCAGAATGTCTGCGCAGGGAAGGAGAAAAAATAGCAGACAAAACAGTGGGGAATTATATGAGGGAATTGGGGATCAAAGCACAGTACGTGAAACCTTATACCGTTACAACAATCGAACCGGATCTAAGCAGTAGGCTGAGAAATATTCTGAAAGAAAAATTTAATCCGGAAGAACCGGATGCAGTCTGGTGTTCGGATATCACTTATATCTGGACTTACGAGGGCTTTGTATACTTAACGAGTATTATGGATCTGTACTCGAGAAAGATCATCTCATGGGTATTAAGTAATACATTAGAAGCAAAACATGTCGTAAAAGCGGTAGAAAAGGCAAAAAGAAGGAGGAATGTGGAGAAACCCTTAATTCTGCATACAGACCGGGGGATCCAGTATGTGTGCAGGGAGTATGTAGAGGCAACCATTGGAATGAAGAGAAGTTATTCGAAAAAAGCGTATCCATGGGATAATGCCTGTATTGAATCCTTTCATGCATTGATCAAAAGAGAATGGCTGAATCGATTTAAAATAAAAAATTATGAACATGCCTATAAATTGGTATTTGAATACATAGAGACATTTTATAATACGGTAAGAATCCACAGTCATTGTGGATATCTATCACCAAATGAATACGAGAATGTGTATGAACAGAAATTGAATAAGATGGAAAGATTGGCTGGATAAAAAATGGAAGGTTGTAAGAAAAGTTCACTTTTAACTTGTAGAGGCTGTAAAAAATCCTGTGTCTATGGAAAGCAAGACTTTCTGATATGAATTAGATATGTAAAGAATTACTTGTCGGTTTAACATTTTTATTGTTGTCGATTTGCTGTCGAAGAGTTCCTTGTATTTATAGTATAACCATATCAGGAAAATATATACAATTCTTTCTGTTTTTTTGCATGACTATTAAGACCCTGTATG
>VIQU02000077.1 GCA_010206225.2 Lachnospiraceae bacterium MD308
GTCTATTACTATATGAGGTTTAAATTTTTTTGCAGAAAATTTTAGATTGTTTAATGTTTCTGTAATCGGAATACATTTAACTCCTAATTCAGTTTTAGTGAATTTAAAAGTTGATGATATAATTGATTTAATGTTTACAAATGCTTTTCGTTTGATTTTATCTTCTTCTTTATCAACATTGATAATATTCTTTAAAAAATCAATAACATTTTTTTCACTAATTATAGATATATCCGTGTTAGCGAAATTAGTACCTGCATAATATTTTTTATAGTCACATTCATATCTATCTACAGTGCCTTTTTCTATATCATGATTTTTTAAACTATATTCAATCCATTGTCGATAAGCTTTTTCAAACGTTAATACATTTATATTCTTATTATACTCATCAATAATTATTTCATATATTTTTTCTTGTGTGCTTCTAGCAACAAGCTTTCTATTGTTGCTTTTTGTATCATCTCTAATATATGTTTTCCATCTTCCATCAGAAGCTTCCCATATATCATAGGGATGTTGTTTAATAATTTCTTTCTTTTTCATGCTATCCACATGTTCTAGAATATTATCTACATTGATAATACCATTTTCAATTGCAAAATTCAACAATAAATCTTTGTTAGTGTTTATTATATTGCCTATGTAAATCATTCCTTTTATTTATTTTCTAATAAATACAGGATGAAATTAATTCATCCTGTATCACTTTCCCGTACTTCCAAACCCACCATTTCTTATATCACAAGCATTATCATCATATGTAACACCATACTCCATAAAGATTCCTTGTGCAATACCATCACCCTTTCCAATCTTTAGTATTTTTGCTTCATTTGTATCATTAGTTAATTTCATGAAAATATGCCCCTCATTATCAGAATCATAATAATCACTGTCAATAATCCCTACTGTATTGTTGAGCTGAAGACGGTATTTGAACCCAAGTCCACTTCTTGGATAACAGGAAAGCACCCAGTCTGGTTCCATATTACATCTAATCCCTGTTGGTATCTTAATGGTACAGTTAGGACGCAATGTGAAGTCTATTGGAGAAAAGAAATCGTATCCTGCTGATCCTTTCGTAGCTCTTTGTGGCAGTTTTATATCACTATAAATTTCTGTAATAGTATCACTTGGTTTGTTTCCAAATGTACTGATCCAATCACTCATGAACTGCTTTAAACTTACTTTTTCAAACTTTGCAACTTTCTTCATGTTTATCTCACCTTTCTATAATCTGATATTATTCCTGCGTTTTTCATTCTTCCAAGATGAATGTTAAGTTCTTTGATTATTTTCTTTAGAACTTTATTATGTTTTGGATTCGAATACATTCTATTATATAAATGAGTATATAATTCTCCAGAATTGTTATCTATCACATCATATCCAATATAATTATCAAATATGGAAACAACAAAATTTACACTTATAACCGGAGTGTGCTTATATTTATATAATGGAATATTCAATCTATATTCAGCTCCACATTTACGAAACCCGTATTCTGCCAAATTATCTTTTTTACATTCTTTATGTAAATTAATTTCCCACATCGACAGACTCCTTTTCTCTACTTATTTCTTTATGTTCACATGGAATGCATTGTCCCCAATAATATGTTTTGTCTTTAATACGGCAATACAATTTAATTCTACCCTTATTTGTTTCATCAATGGATGAGTGAATGCATTTTTCACATTCACTCGTAATAATCATTCGCATGTACCACACATCTCTTTCAAATAATTTATATACTCATCCCACTTTCCGATTGAATGAATATAATTTCTTCCTGACAATCCTTTTAATGCCATATCTGCTTTAATGTCTTCCCACGTATTACTTTTAGTAACTAAAGATTTCAAAAAATTATTTGTCCCATGTGATATATCTAATATTCGTTTTCTACCTATTTTTTCAACTATATCTTTATATGATATCAATTCTTTATCTGGTATTTTATAATTCTTATTTTTCGGTAAATTTCTTGAACTGAACGGACTGATATTTGAACCACTTGTTTTTGGTCTTAGATATTTTTTTAATTCATCCATATGTTTAGTTTTAAAATGGAATAACACTTCTGAATCAGTCTCTACAACATTGAAAATAATATTATCATTGAATTCATTCTCTATCGCTTTTATGATATTGCACCCTCTAATCCTAGAGGGTATATAAACTTCTAAGATAGACTTCCCATAATAAAAAATCCTTATATTATTATAGCAATCTATATAACAATCTATATCTTCAAATGTACCATCTAATTTCCTTTGAAACTGGTTTGTAGACTTATCATACTCACATTTTATTCTGTAGCTGCCTTTATAGTGTGTAACTAAATAATTTGATATATTTGTCACCGCCCTTATATTCTAATATTCTTCATATTCTGTATGTAACTCGCTCTTAGGTGCAGACTCTTCTGCTTCAAGTACTTTAGATAATGCTAAATTACGATCAGTAAACACTATATTATCAATATCACTATAATTGAATAAATATGATCGCTTATCTCTTTTATCTACAGCTACAAACCATTCATAGTCCACAGAATTAACTATCAAATCACAAACTTCATATATCTTCACCTTTGGAAGTATACGAGAATAATATACTTTATCTTTTTTATCTAATTGCACCATAGCACTACTTCTCCTTGTTGGATTGATTTTTTAACATCAATTACTTTTTGATTTTTACTCCCTCTCCACTTTAGTGTTAAATCTTTTTGAGAATCTACATATCTTCCGTCTATAAAAACATCTGTTGAAAGTACTATTGCTCTTCTAGTTTGATTTTCACAAATACCACCTTCTATATCGAATTTATCATCTTCAAATAACTGTTCCCATGTGTAGCCACTGTATAACCATATAGTTTTCTGCGGAAATAAAATACGGATTTCATTGACTAAATCAAGTACACCATCAAGATTTTCATTTGCCAAAGGTTCTCCTCCTAGAATACTGAGCCTTTTTATATATGGTCTACTTGCTAATTTTATGAGTTTGTCTTTTGATTCTGCTGTCCATTCTTTTCCACCATCAAAATCCCATGTTTCAGGATTAAAACACCCTCTACAATGTGGTTTAAACGGACACCCCTGAACGAAAAGGGCAACTCCTATGCCCTCTCCGTTTGATATATCCATTGATCGTATAGATGCATATCTAATATTAATCACCTACACTTTCGCATTCCATATTGTCTAAATGATATACCCTGTCATGAATATCTCCGTATCTTCCCTGATTGCCACCGTTTTTCGCTGTGCCAATATATCCACAAACCCTAAACGCAATATCCATAGTAGAGGCATCTTCATTTCCACAGTTAGGACATTGCCAAATTAACTTATTGTTATAATCGACTAAAGGAATGTCTCCATCATATCCGCACTTCTCACAGTAGCAGCTCTTTGTATTTATTTCTGCATACATAATATTTTTATACATATATTTAATAACCTCTAATAATACGGGAATATTATGAAGCATACTTGGAGTTTCAATATAAGAAATGGCTCCTCCTGGACTAAGTTTTTGAAATTTTGATTCTTTTCTTAATTTTTCAAAGGCATCAATAGGTTCAAATACTGGTATATGATAACTATTTGTGATGTAATTTCTATCAGTAATACCTTTTACTACGCCAAATCTTTCTCTCAATTTTCTTGCAAATTTATATGTAGTTGATTCAAGTGGTGTACCATAAATTGAATAGTCAATATTCTCACTTTCTTTCCACTGTTTGCATTTATCATTCAATGCTTGCATTACTTTTAATCCAAATTTCTCTCCAACATTTTCATCTGAATGAGAATATCCAGTCATATATTTTACACATTCATATAAGCCCGCATATCCAAGAGAAATTGTAGAATATCCATCATATAATAAACGGTCAATAACTTCTCCTTTTTTAAGTCTAGCTAATGCGCCATATCTCCAAAGAATAGGCGAAACATCTGATGGAGTGCCTAATAGTCGTTCATGCCTTAATCTGAGTGCTTTATGACACAGTTCCGTTCTTTCTTCAAACAGTTCCCAAAATCTATCAAAGTTACCATCCGATGATAATGCGATATCTGGAAGATTAATTGTTACAACTCCTTGATTAAACCTTCCATAATACTTATGAATATCAGGAATGTAGTTCTTTGCATTTGCTATATTTCCAATTCCTTTATCTGTAAATCTGTCTGGGGTAAGAAAACTTCTGCAGCCCATGCATGTATATACATCCCCTTTCAATTCAATCATCATCTTCTCAGAAATATAATCTGGAACCAGTCTTTTTGCAGAACATTCTGCTGCTAATACTGTAAGATACCAATATGGAGAATTTTCTGTAATATTATCTTTTTCAGTGACGTAAATCAATTTGGGGAAAGCTGGTGCGACAAATACTCCATCTTCATTTTTTACACCTTGTTTTCTTTGCTTTAGCATTTCTTCAATTAACATCGCAAGATCATTTTTTTCTTGTTCATTTTTCGCTTCATTGAGATACATAAAAATCGTGATAAAAGGAGCTTGTCCATTTGTCGTCATAAGCGTTGTCAACTGATACTGTATGGTTTGTATGCCTTTAGTTATTTCCTTTTTTAGTCTTTCTTTTGTGATATTAGAAACTTCTGCATAGTGTTCATTATATTCACTGATTAGACCATTATCATAAAGTTCTTCTGCAACTTCTTTTCTAATTTTATTTCTGCTTATATCTACAAATGGAGCTAAATGTGCTAAAGATATACTCTGTCCCCCATATTGACTACTTGCTACTTGTGCAATAATCTGTGTGGTTACTGTACAAGCAGTTGAAAAACTGTGTGGTTTCTCAATGAGAACTTCACTTATAACTGTACCATTCTGCAACATATCCTCTAAATTGATAAGATCGCAATTTCCTGTAATCATTCCTCCATCTAATATAAAACTATGCGTTGTTGGTTCTTCAATACACCATGCATCATATTCTGTTCCTGTATGATAAGGGGTTATTGATTCTACTTTCCAACAAAGATTATTTGGTTGATTTTTTGTAAATCTAAATGCTGTTATTGTTGAATCTTTTTTATATTCTGTGTCTCTTGTTTCTATAGTTTTACTCGTTATATAATAACCTGCGGCAAAAGAAGTTTCTTGAATCAAGTCTATGACCCTATCATCTGTTGTACATAATTTATTACAATTAATAGCACCATCAGCACTACACAATCCAATAAACAACCATTTTTTATCATCCTCATCAAAATATTTCCATGCAAAACTATTAAGAAAATCTTGCTTTTTTATTCCTGATTTAGTAGCGATTAAATCGTGTGAATCTTTGATATTATTCACTTGATAACCTGCCATTTTAATAATTGATGCATATTCTGTCTTATGTCCACATAGTCTAATTTGATGATAACCATAATTTTTTCCACTATGATCGCACCCATCTCCAACTAAGAATCCAAGTGAAAACATTTCAGCTTCACGAATCGTTTCTGGATTACTTATTTCTTTTTCTTTAATTCCAAATAATGTATCTCCAACTTTTAGTTTTGTAGTTACAGATCCATCTTTTAACAACCACCTATGATTATCCGTACAAACAACTGTTTTGGATCTCTTTGCCGTTGTAAATACAACTTTATTCATTTTTTGTTTTCCATAACATTTAACGGTTGCTGTTTTAAAATTTCCGTATTTGTCTAATACTCTAACCTTATCTCCATCATGAAAATCAGAAAAAGATCTAATTCCATTTGATGTATAAAACTCTGTTTTGCTGTGAAAACAGTTATGAAGTAACTGGGCAAAATAGTCAGCATCATGAAAATGTAAAATTCCTTCATCATGTGCCTGAACAATTTCTGGTGGCAGAAGATACCTTCTAACGGCATCTGTACTTACAATGCCAGCCATATAGTCTCTTTTTGTAGTGTTTAACATTGGGTTTTTATTTGCATTTTCATCTTTCCAATAATCACTTTTATCATCAAGTAATTCCATTATTTCATTATCTATTGTGTTCGTGTTTTCTCTCTGGAATTCTCTGATACTTCTATATCCTTCATATGCTCTTGCTGTTAATTTCTGTTTCTTTAAAATTAATTTATCAAACACCAACTGTTCTATATCAGAAATACTAAGTTCATCTTTATCTTTGTTTTCTGTGTAAATTTCATTTGCAATATCTTCAGCAATTTTAGGTTTAACGATACCTGACCCATTCTTCATTGCTTTAAGTATTGCATTTGAAATCTTATCTTTTTGAAAATCTACTTCTGTACAATCTCTTTTTATTACTTTTAGCAATAACTATTTCCTCCGTTATCCATTATCTTTTATCAACCAATTCTTCCAATACCCCACCAATCTCAGCTACAATAACTCCTATTGCTAGTGGAACAACTGATTTCTTAACCAAAGCAACAATGCCACCAATAATTCTAATAGCCGATTTACCAAGGCTAATAAACAAATGTCCTTTACTGTTCATTTTCTCTAATCTCCTTCGCAATTTTATTTGCTATAATCTCACAATCCAATTCGCTCGATGTTGCAAAATTATAATAAATTCCCAAATTATCTAACGCACTTATGATCCGTTTTCTAACTTCTAATGATTCCTCTTCGTTCTGGAATCTTCCTTCGTCCTCATATGTATGTTTTCTTGTAAGCAAGTAATTTCTATTGGTATATGAATCAAATACATTACGAACGGTTTTATTAAAATCTTCTCCAAGTGTTTTATCATTATTATATACAATGCAAAGGATCAGCGGAGAATCTACAACCATGACTTGAACTTTGTCTCTTACTCTGCCCATCTTGAAAGACTGCTTACCAAACAAATATTCCTGATGTTTAAAAACTTCTCCATTATTTTCATATACTTTATCTTTTGCAAACTCAGAAACATATTCTGCATTGATACCTTTTCTTTTTAACCTTGCGGTGATATCCATAGCAGCTGTACTTTTCCCGGCTCCTGGCTCACCAAATAAATTTATTACTATTGTTTTTATAACTATTTCCTCCTCACATTGTTAATAAAGCACATCCCAAAATTATAATTCCAATACCTACAACCACTTTCCAATCAAAATCAAATCCAAAAAACCGTCAAATAAACTAACTTTCATTTATAATCCACCTCACTTTTGCCGATAAAACAGGCACTTCATGCAACATTAATCTTCATCATTTACTTCCCATTTTTTGATGAAATTGTAAAAATCTCGTTCCGTGTTTACGTTGTCTGTATTAATGCTAATTTCTATTGGTTGTGTCAAATTTAAACTAAATATTCCAAGAATACTTTTACCGTCTATAATTTGTCTTCCTTGTTTTACATCAATATCACCTTCATAATATTTCGTGCTAGTATTAACAAAACTATTCACATCATTAATTGTATTCAATTTTATTCTCATATCATTATTCCTCCATAATCCAACATCTAATTAGGTTGCAAAATAGATCAACTGAGTTTCTATCCGCTTTATTTAATTCTATATTTGCAGTACGTCCTAAAGATGTTGATAAGACACCCATAATAGATTTCGCATCAACAGAATATTTTCCAATAATGTAATCAATATCTATGTCTTCGAATTGGTTACATATTTCAACAAACTTTTGAGCATTTTCTATATTATTTAATTTAACCCTAATCGTATTATTCATATTTATTTTCTCTCGTTTCAAATGCTTTTGTAATATTATCTAACAGTGCAGATCTTGTTAGTAGTCCAACTTCTTCTGACACGGGAGTGATATATGTATTTTTCATAATACATAATGACTATATATATAGCTTAATGCATTTTCCATAGCATTTCCTCCCGTTTCAATTCTGTCAATCTGCTCTATTTTCCATGGATGAATATTTTTTATTTCTGATTTATCTTTTAAGAATCCGATGATTGGCTTACCTTTAATGAATGCATATAATATCTCATCTGAAGTTCCAAGCGAGGTATGTAAATTTTGAAGGTTACATAATACTATATCTGCTTCTCTAACCATCCTAAGATCAAATCGCATAACTTCAGACTCAGATTTGTGATAGTTCTTACCAATTTCATAATAATCTGTTGGTGATATAACTGTAATGTTATCATAGAATCTACTCACATAATTTTTCACATCATCTCTCCATTTTTTAGGATAATCATGCTGATCCGTATTAAAATAATTGTTCATGGCACCAGCAAGGTAAATACTTCTATTCATTTTCTATAACCTCCCTAATAAAATCTTTTGCTTTATTATTTAATTCTTCTTTTGTACCACTATTATCAATAACAAAATCATAATTATAATTGAATACATTTTCATCTGCCATATTAGAAGTGATATGTTTTACTGAATTTCTAATGATCAATACAGTTTTTGCACGAAATTCTTTAACTGCTCTGGTAATTTCTTCTGGTTCTCTAATATGTAAGAATAAGAATTTATTTTCCTCATCTTCCATAAATTCAGTTACTTTACTTTTCATACTTTCAAATGGCATATCACAATATTCACTTGTTAGTATTTTTAAATCAGACAAAAATTTTCTATCTTTCTCACTTTTCTTTCCATTCCATCCAATTTCTTTTGCGATTTGTTTTACCTTGTCTACAGACGAAAAATTAATTACTGTGTGAAATCTTTTTAATTTGTTGTTCAATTCAACTGATACTAATTCTACGAAGGTGTCTTTGCCTACACCTCCTGAACCATTAATTATAAAAATATTCTTGTCCAAAAGTATAATTCCACCTCCAATCAAATAATCTTTTCAAAGCCATAATGTGTTGCCAGTTCGTTTTCGATTGTGGACTTCCCTGTTCCGGAAGCCCCTAGTAAGACAATAATCATATATGTATCTTCTCCATTCTCTTATATGTGCAAAAATTATATTCAATATTGGAATAAGTTTCCTTTTCACTTTCATATATAATTTCCCACTTTGTATTATTATCAAGATTTGGGAAAAAAGAATCTGCTTCAAAATTACTATATATTTTAGTCACATAAGCAGTATCACATTTATCTAACAGTTGCTTATAAATTGATTCTCCACCGATAACATAAATATCCTTAGTCTCATATTTTTTCAATTCGTCATATAAATCATCCAAACAATTTAATACAACTGCATTACAAACTTGATAATTAATATCATTAGTTAATATAATATTTAATCTGCCTTTTAATGGTAGTCCATTCGGAAAACTCTCAAAAGTCTTACGACCCATAACAACAGTCTTGCCAAATGTTGAATCTTTGAAAAATCTTTGATCTTTTGGAATACGAATTAGTAATTCGTTTTTATTTCCAATTGCCC
>VIQU02000078.1 GCA_010206225.2 Lachnospiraceae bacterium MD308
AGGGGAGGGGAATGGCCGTTCCGTTTGTTATCTGTCAGCAAGCCACCCTTTTGATTTTTCTCGTAACCAAGGGTAGCATCCAGTTCTGCTTCCATAAGCTCCTGAAGGATGTCTTTGAAACTCTCTTTGAGAAGAGAATAAACATCTGATACGCTGTTAATGTTGTTTTGTGAAATAATCTGTCGGATCTGCTCCTTTGCAACTGCCATAAAAACACTCCTTTACTATAAGAATTGTCATATCTTAATTCTTACCAAAAAGGAGCCATTTTCTTCCAAAAACACAAATTAATTTACACTACCAGCCGTAATACGACATTTCTTGGATTTGCTCTATATGGGTACTTTACTTGAATGAAAGCATATGTAAAATACATTTCGAACAATT
The DNA here is from genome assembly GCA_010206225.2 of Lachnospiraceae bacterium MD308. Lineage (GTDB taxonomy): Bacteria > Bacillota > Clostridia > Lachnospirales > Lachnospiraceae > MD308. The sequence continues at coordinate 388 of VIQU02000078.1, forward strand.
GTTGGTTATTCGCAAATTTAGTTTGTATAGTAAATAAGAGCTGGGTTTCATGTTGCCCAGCTCAATCCTCTATATGGAAGACATCTTCCACAAGCATATTAAAGTATTTTGATATTCGCAACATAAACTCGGCAGATGGGGTACTGTCGCCTCGTTCTATTCTACCGACTGTTTTGGTGCTGTATCCGATTGCGGCAGCAAGGTCATCCTGATAAATGCCTCTCTGCTCACGGATTTCCTTGATCTTGTTAGTAATCGCCATAAAATCCCTTCTTTCAAAGCTATAGCTATAGATATAGATATTTTCTTATTATCAATTATGGATGATTAAGTGTCCAAATAACAGGACTTGTATTAATCAGCCAGTATCCTAAATTGCACTTTCTGTAAGGTCAGAAGGGTTACATTTTCCAAGAACCTTTCCAAATATGTCTAAACGGTCATTTTCTCCAACTTTGATAGGTGCATATTTTTCATTGAGGGAGATAAGGAATAGACCATCTTTATCATCTTTTAATTTCTTAATATAGGCTTCTCCGTTTAGAGCGAAGATGCCGATTTCTCCATTCGTAACAGATTCCTGTTGTAATACCCATGCAATTTGCCCGTCGTGGAACTCTGGCTCCATACTGTCACCACTGATGCGAACACCAGAAGTAGTATCTTCCGGCAGGATTGATGCATCTATGCGGATAGTCTCTTTCGGTCCGTCTACAAGGAAGTTACCAGTTCCAGCAGATACTGCATTTTCAAAAATATCAATGCTACGGAATGGAATTATCTTAGCGGTCTGTTTCTCATACATTCCAGATGCATGAAGCAGATTAATATAATCCATAGCTTTTTCTTTGCCTTCATCTGTAAGTGAACTAAATGGATCGGCAGGATTTACTCCAAAATATGCTTCATACATATTAGTGATACCAAGTATTCTACACACTTTGTAAAATATCGTAACGCTTGGTTCAGCAAGATTTCTCTCCCAGTTGGAGATGGCTTTGTAGGAAATGGTGATACCTTCTTTTGCCAGTTCATCAGCAAGATCCTGCTGGAGCAAGCCTTTCTTTTTTCTATATGTTGAAATGATTTCTCCGATTGAGTACATACATACGCCTCTTTTCTTTTCGTTTAGTTAATTTCAAATGTTTCTTTTCACTCCATAGTATATAGCAATAGTACCAATTATTCAAGTTGAAAATCCAATATAATGAGAAAAAGGACACATGTGTCCGTTGACAGTCGATTATTCTTGGGGTTATACTATGCCCTGTAAGAAACATTACTCATATACTTGGACTGAAAGTTATGGTAGTGACAGATTAAAAGCAGGAGGTGGTACGATGGAAGATCGGGTAATACTTCATTCAGATATTAATTGTTGCTATGCTTCGATTGAGCATCTGCATCATCCGGAGCTTGCAGGAAAGCCATTGGCAGTAGGCGGTGACCCGGAGGCAAGACATGGGATTGTCTTAACAGCCGACTACACAGCCAAGAAACACGGTGTGAAAACAGGCATGGCACTCTGGCAGGCAAAGCAGGTCTGTCCTGACATTACATTTGTTTCACCAAGAATGGACTTATATCTTAGGTTCTCAAGGATGGCTCATGAGATTTATGCAGAATATACGGACAGGCAGGAGCCATATGGGATTGATGAGTGCTGGCTCGATGTGACGGGAAGCAGTTCTCTTAAAGGAGATGGACTTCTTATTGCAGAAGAAATCAGTGCAAGGATGAAGAAAGAGCTTGGAATTACAGTCAGTATAGGTGTTTCTTTCAATAAGATATTTGCAAAGCTTGGTTCAGACTATAAGAAACCTGATGCAATTACGACTATGTATAAGAGCGAGTTTAAGCATAAGGCTTGGTCACTTCCGTTGGCAGATCTTCTATACGTTGGCAAAAGTACGAACAGAAAGCTTGCATTATTTGGTATCAAAACCATAGGTGATCTTGCAAGGGCAGATGAAGAGCTGCTTAACAGTCATCTTGGAAAGATGGGCAGTATCTTATGGTCGTTTGCTAATGGATATGATGATTCGCCTGTCAGACTGGAGAATACCCATGCTCCAATCAAATCGGTGGGGAACAGCACAACGACACCAAAGGATTTAGTATGCGATGAGGATGTAAAGATTGTTCTTTATATTCTGGCTGAGAGTGTTGCAGCAAGACTTCGTGAGAACGGATTCCGGTGCAGGGTGGTTGAGATAAGTGTCAGGGATAATGAGTTATTCTCTTTTACCCGTCAAAAAAAGATTGATCATGCAACAAACATCACCGGAGAGATAGCTGCATATGCATATCAGATATTTAAGGGAAACTATAACTGGAGCAAACCAATCCGCAGTGTTGGTGTAAGAGGTGCAGACTTAGTAACAGATAACTATTGGGAACAGATAGATCTGTTCTCAAGTGTGGAAAAGCGTGAAAAGCAGATGAAGATGGATTCAGCAGTAGATGAGATACGCAGAAGATTTGGATTTTACAGTATCCAGAGGGGACTCATGTACAGAGATAGAGCCTTATGATCAGTTAATGCAAAGGAAGAGCATACGGTTCATCCACATGGATATTTTGGATAAAGAGGGAGGCGGAACATGAGCGAAGCAACGAGGATTGACCTGGTAGACAGAGCACCATTGACGGAAAAACAGCAGAATGTGTATGAAAGCATTATGCAATATCAGCGAGTTAATGGTTATGCTCCTACTATCAGGGAAATATGCAAGATGGTAGGGGTGGCATCGACTTCAAGTGTTTATGCACATCTGAAAATATTAGAAGAAAAAGGCTATATTGCAAGGAAGATGGAATGTCCGAGAGCAATAGCAATCTTGTAAGGAAGGTGATTATATTGAGCAATAAGGTATATGTTGATGTACTTGCAGAGTTTTCAAAGGACGGACTGCTTATTCCAAAAGAGATAACATGGGAAGATGGCAGAAAGTATGAGATTACCCGAGTAAAAGACAAGCGCAGAGCAGCCAGTACAAAGGCTGGTGGTGTCGGAGAGAGATATACTTGTGTGGTAGATGGAAAGGAAATATTCCTTTTCTATGAAGATAACAATATGTGGTTTATGGAAAGAGCCGGAGCCTGATGTGATTGTGTGTTGGCAGCACAATTCATATCAGTTGGCTTTAGATCAGCATAGCTGGGGAATGTGCAGACATTCATCGGAACTCCCGGCGAAAGGCTTGCAAAGGTGATTTCCCTTTCCTTTACGAGTACAGAATTGTAGATTGATGATTTTGTATGAATAAGGAGCGAACTGAATTGAACAAAGAGTTAAAAGTTATAGATTTTTATTGTAAGAAGTGCAAGAAGAGTATGAAAGTTTCATACATGGTAACAGGTAACAAGAATTATCCGGTATTGCCGAGAGTTATAATGAAGTGTCATCATTGTGGCAGGGTAATGACTTTGAAGAATTTCAAGGAAGGCGAATTGCTGGATAAGGTGGAAGAGGATAAATATTATATCTAATATAGATAGTCAGGCATCAGATGTTGTGACAGATATTATGTCATAACAGGACAAGACAATTGAATTAGTGGTCATCATGATATGGGAGACATCTGCAAGAAGCGTAAGCTGATGATACGCAAAGATGTCATCCTAAGGACGCATGAAAAATTAGAAACCAGTTTGAGGACTGGGACTGTTTTTCATGTGTCCTTTTTGTTTGCAGAAAATTACATATTGGAGGAGTAATTGTCCGTTCTCGAACGAGTTAGTCAGGAACAAGTTTGAAAGGACGGAAGATATGAATAAGGAAATACAGCTATTGTCGGATGAGAAAATAAGAGAAATGGGGAAACGCATTAAAGATAAAAGAAAAGAAAAAGGGTTTAAAGCAATTGATTTTGCAGATATAATAGGAATAGGTAAAGATCAGATTTCAAGAATTGAAAATGGGAAATTGCCGTGTAAGACAGAATATCTTTATATAATGTCACAGGTCTTGGAAGTAAGTGTTGATTATTTGATGTTTGGAAATAGAGGAGATATAGGTGATGAGTTGGCAATTTTAGTATCCAATATTCCGATTTCTTTAAGAGAAAAAGCAAAAAAAATATTAGGGATTCTTGCAGAAGCGTAAGGAGGTTCAGCATGGCGAAGAAGAAAAAGAGAAGAGAAGCAGATTTTACGACAGAAGAGATGGCTTATTTAAGTGATTGTAAGTCAGAACAGACTTTTATGAACAGATTAAATTCTGCGTGTGAACATTATGGAATTGATCCCATGTTATTTAAAATGGATAAAGAGATTAATAGTAGTGAAAATTTTTTCCCAGCAGAATGTGGAGAATTATTAGCATTACTTGTGAAATATTATAAGGATAATCCGGCGGTAAAGGCAGATAAGGAACTTAAAGGCGTTACAGCTAAGAATATCTGCACATTTTATAAAGAAATGATGGATGATATAGATAAATTACCAGATGAAATTAAAAATATGGTGTATGCTCTACCTAGTCATTTTACATCAAATAGGATTACAATTTGGATTGAAAGATTAGTTCCGATTATGACACAGTTCATTTTAAGTTATGTTGATGAACAAGGGGAAGATATGGGTGCACTTCTTCAGCGTCTTTGTGTGGATATAGATAAAGCAAATTACGATTTGTTTTGGAATTATAAATTTATCAGTATGGCACAGCAGGCAAATGAAGAGGAAACAGAAAAGTTTGAGCAGTGGATGAATTTTGTATATGGAGATAGAGATGATGAGAAAGCAGAATTGGAACAAAGAATGAATGCAATGAATGTGAGCATTGATGTTGCAATTGCTGAGTTAATAAAGAGGCTTATGCTAGATGTGTCCAAGGAGAGAATATTAGATAATCCAGATTCGTATGATAGCAAAATCGAGAGAAATGAGTATTATAACTATTTGAATGCATATACCAGTCCTGGTGATGTTCAAATTAAGAAAGAGACCTTGAATCAATATACTCATGGTGCAAAAACATGGAAAACTATTGAAGAAAGAATAAGAGAAGAAAACTATATGCCTGATGATGCTCATTTAACCTATGAATCTGAATTACGAGCAAGAGAAGCATATATTTTGGAATTAAAGAAAAAGTTAGAGTCCGCAGAGAGTGATTTGGAAAGATTTAAAAATCTAGGGAATGACTATATAAAGAGCCGTGATCAAAGCTCAGAAGAATTTGTACGGAATGTAAATTCAGAGTATTTAGAAAAGTGTGAGAGAGTTCGTTGTGATGAGCAACAACTGGCTGATTGGACAGATAAATATATTAGTCAGGTAATATGGGAGTTTTTAAACAAAAAGTAAAATGGATTTTTTGTATAAAATCCGTGATGCAATATATTGAATTATAATAGTGCCAAGTTCGGAAGCAAAAATGCTTTAGAACTTGGCATTTTTATGTGAAGGGAGTTGAGAGATATGTCATTGTTTGATGAAGACGAGATGGAATGTGAATATTGTGGACATATTGGCCTGGTGCTTAATGGTGATTTTGATGTTGAGTGTCCAGTATGTGGAGCAGAGTATTCACTAATTGACGAAGAGTAGTCAGTGATTTTAGATTCTTATCGGAAGGAGGTGATACTATCGCTGATAGCGTTGTAGAGCTATTGAATGAAGACAAGATTCGTGATATTGCGAAAAGAATTGCTACTGCAAGAAAACACTGTAAGATTTCTTTGCAGGAGATGGCAGATTATGTAGGACTTGGTTATGAACAATATCGTAGAATTGAGAGTGGTAAGGTACTCGTAAAAACAGAATATCTTTTTTCTATAGCAAAGAAATTAAAAGTTAGTACAGATTTCTTACTCTATGGAGATTCAAGCAATGTTATCGGCGATAATGAGCTTGCAAGTTTGTTGAATGGTTTGTCTTCTATGGAGTTAGAAAGAGCAAAAAATGTATTAAAAGCAGTATTTATTTAAAAGGCGACTTACAAAGTCGTCTTTTTTGCTGGAATGCGACTTAGACGGTCGAGATTCAAAACGAAAGACGCGTTATCATTAGTATGTGCTCAGGAGCAGCACACCACGAGAGTGGAGGCGCCAAAACTCTCCAATACAAAATCGTAAAGGAGATAACAAAATGAATCAGACAGATTTTAATGTAGTAGGAAACAGAGAAGCAGAGAATCAGGAGATTGTAAAAGGAATTGCTTTTGTGAAATCTCGTAGAGCACCATTAAATATTGCTCAGATGGTTATGGAGATGAACGCAAAGACTGTTTCTAACGGAGTTCTGATAGATACTGTTTATGCAGATGCATCCGGTGTGAAGGATTATGACAGAAAGGAAATTGGTTGGTTCTTTGATGTCATCAAAGATGCAGAGGTTGAGGTTGTTGTAGTCAGAAGTCTTAATGATATCACTGATGATGTCCTGGATATTGAAGAGTTTGTGAAAACAATCAAGGATATGGGATTGTGGTTGTACTCACTTGAAGTTGGCCCCGTGCCGATTACAGCATCTCATGCAGAGGATTTTGGATGCTAACGAAATTCTCTGGTGAAGAGGCAGCAGGAAATCTTTCTGGTCGGGACAAACAAGTCCCGGCTGTGAAGGATTGCAGATTTACGCAGACTGCATTCGGAACAGTAGTACATGATTCAAGAGGGAAGTGGCTTGGACAGTATGAGACAGAAGAGGCAGCTGTAGAGATGATTCGAGAAATGGCACAAGGCATTGGAGGACAAGGCGATGGAATATGATAGATATAAAATTGGCACGAGTCTGAAAAGACTGCGTGAGGAAAAGAAATACACACAAGAAGAGTTCTGTGAGATGACAGGCATTGGTATTTCTACATTGCAGAAGATTGAGTGTGGAATAAGAGGTCTGACTTTACAGAATTTGTTTATATGTATGCAAGCATTATCTGTGGATGCAAATACACTTTTAGAAATTGATACATCAGAGATACTTGGTACAAACATCGGACAGGACAATTTATCGGTTGATCAGAGATTATTGGGAATGGAACCAGTAAAGAGAAATTACCTATTAAATACGTTTGTTTATATGTTAGATGGAGCCGAGCAACTTGCTTCGTAGGAGGTTATGTTATGAGAAGAAAGAAAAAGACTGTTGAATGTATAGAGTATTTGTCGGTGAGTGCACCATTAGACAAAGTGGATCGCTTAGAAGACAAACAGAGTAAATACATTCATGAGTATGTGAAGAATAAGGAGTACATGATTGTTGGAACTGAACGTCGTCACGGATTTTCACAAAAAGATGTGGACAGGCAGTGGCAGCAGATTGTGAATAAGATAAGAAAAAAACAGGTGGATGGTGTAATAGTCGCTAATATGAGAGTTCTTACAGACAATCTTATTGATGCGTTTATAAAAATTGCACAGATTCAGTCAGCTGGTGGAATTATTGTTACAGTGGATGATGGCAGACTGGCTATGCAGTTAAGGGGGTTTTAGATTATGAAAAAGAATAAGAAACGATATGATAAATATAAGAAGTTTGATGTTGTATATGCTGATTTTGGTCGTAATCCGCATGGTGTACAGGGAGGAATAAGACCGGGAATTGTGGTTTCATGTGATGCAAGTAATCATGGTGGGGCTCCACAGATTTCAGTGGTACCGTTGTCATCTAAACTGAAAGATAATCCTGTTCATGTAATTGTTGAACCTTCGGAAGTAAGAGGATATGCACTGAGCAACAGATCTGATTTCATGCCAGAGGATATTCAAACTTTGAATAAGGGATGTGTTCGTTTTAAGTCAGGATATATTCCTGGAGAATCAGAGATTAGAGAGGCGATAGATAGAGCTATGATTATGCAGCTTAATTTATTACCTGTGGCACGTAAAATGGTATTAGAGGAATTGGAGATGGAACAAAATGGATAGCAGAACAAGGAAAACAAATAATAAGAGATTTGTCAGATATCCAGAGGGTGCAGAGATGTATTCAATGAGTTTATCAAAGTTCCAGCAGTTAGCAAAAGACGCTAAAGCCTGTTACAAGATGAACCGACTGGTACTTGTGAATCTTGATATTCTCGATGAATATCTAGAGACATTTCATATAGAAGATGAGGAATTCTATAAATAAATATATAAGAATATGAAAGAGTTTGCATTAATATACTTGACTTTGTGTCGGACATAAAGTATACTATGTTCAGATGGAGGTGATATATTGGCAAAGATGGGACGACCTAAGGCTGAAAAACCGGCTGATAAGAAGGTTACAATCAGACTGACTGGTGAAGAACATGAATTGCTACTTGAATACACCAAAAATCATAACATGACTATGACGCAAGTAGTTAAACTGGCAGTATTAGAAAAACTAATGTCTGACCAAAAGTAATGCAGGCTCTTTTCTTTTTGAGAAAGGAGAAAAGATGGCTTGTAGAAAAGATGGTAAAGGAAGAGTATTATAGGCTCTCGGAATTTTGAGCCTACCGACTAAGATTCACCAGTCGGATGAACCTTGAAAAGTAAATATTATCCAGAAGAGATATGACAAGTAATAAATGACGAAAAAATGGCGCACTTTCATAGACCTTGTGCCCGACATGGTTTATAATGGTATTGCTTATGAAGTTAAGCGGTTTGCTCAAAGAGATCTTTTAGCAGGGATGACTTTGGCAACGCCCACGCATCAAGATGTTGACACATCATGATGGCAAACAGGCGGCAGTACCACATCATGGATGAACGGTATCTGCC
>VIQU02000079.1 GCA_010206225.2 Lachnospiraceae bacterium MD308
CATCCATCCTCAGACGGCTGTACCGTGCAGACAGGATGCCGGTCAGAGGATTATTGCGGGGCAGGTTCTTCTTTGGCTGTAAAATCGGAGCATTGAACTTCAGGAAGCTCTTCTCTTACAGAAAGGGCAGGGGACACTATGCGCAAAATCCGATATTAACGTAATGGTTAAGGAACAGACAGCCTGACTGTTGCCTAAGTATACAAAGCAAGCGGCTTTAAAACGGTTGTGTGAAATTTTCAAGGTACTATATGGAGGGTTATGGCGTTGTTTGTCAACTCTTTTGACCCTTACATCATTATGATTATAGCGAGAATAAAACAGAAAACAAGTACGCACCTATAAGTGCGATACTAACATGAAAGTTATATACATACCTAAAGGAGAGTGGGCGAAATAGACGAACGCTGTATATCACAGGAATGCCTGGAAACAACAGGTTTTAGCTACACATTTTCCCTCATCAACGGGAAATACAAAATGACAATTCTTTATACGCTTATGGAATTTAGTATTGTCCGATTCAATGAAATGAAAAAATATATTGGTGAAATTTCTTATAAGACGCTTAGTTCTACCTTAAAGGAATTGGAAGCAGATCAGCTTGAAGTTGAAGATAAGCTCCCCGATATACCCCCACACCATTGTCACTGCCGCCGCATCCTTATCAACAGCAGGCGCGAGGACGCATACTCTGAAAAAATGATGCAGGCAAGGACAATGACCGCTCCCTCCAGACAAACTGCCGCATAGGATTTTCAAGAAACCTCAACACTATGATGAACAGCCCTTCGATGAGTGTTACCGCCCATAAAGGTATGCTCTCAAAAAATCCGCAAGTTTCCACTGACTCCACGAAAAGTATCTTGAAGTTATTCGGCTGGACGCATATAATTATACTGATAGAGATTAGAGAAAGGGTGAATGAAGATGTTAGAGTATATTTCTGCCCCGGAAGCAGCGAAGAAATGGGGCATTTCAGAAAGACGGGTGCAAAAGCTATGTGAGGAAAACCGCATACCGGGTGTGGCAAAATTCAGCCGCTTGTGGTTGATACCAAAGAACGCTGAAAAACCAACAGATGCCCGCTTGAAAGCAGAAAGGAAGAAAATACATGAATAAAGTTTTAATTATTGATGATGATAAAGAGCTTTGTGCATTGATTAAACAAAGTATTTTACAAGAGAGTATAGAAGCTGACTGCTGCTATTCCGGGAAATCCGGCTTGCTGCAGCTAAAAGAAAAGGAATACCAGCTTGTCATACTGGACGTAATGATGCCTGGTTTCGATGGCTTTGAAACATTAGAACAGATTAGACAGGAAAGCAGTCTGCCTATTTTAATGTTCACATCAAAAAATGACAGTGCTTCAAAAGTGCGTGGCTTGCGGGCGGGAGCCGATGATTATTTAACAAAACCTTTTGATATGGACGAGCTGATTGCCCGTATTGTTTCATTGATTAGACGTTATACCCGTTTCAACCAAAAAGACGGACAGACACAGAGATTTGAGTTTGACGGGCTGACGATTGATTTTAATAGCCGTTCCATTGTCACAATAAATGGAGAATATGAACTTCCCCCGAAAGAATTTGATCTTCTTGTGTTCCTTGCTAAAAATCAAGGAAAAATACTAACAAAACAGCAAATATATGAAAAGGTATGGGGCGAGGAATATGTGTATGATGATAGTAATATTATGGCAATCATTAGCCGTTTACGGAAAAAAATAGAAGAAAATCCCGGAAGCCCTAAATATATCCAGACAGTAAAAGGGATTGGCTACCGTTTCAGTAAGGAGGTATGACCGTTGTATACAGAAGCTATCATTGTGATTGAAATAGTGATTGTCCTTTTATCTGTTTGCAGTTCTGCGCTGACCGTCCAGCGTGTAAAAAAGCAGATTGCAGAAATATCTGACGCTTTGGAAGATATAAAAAATGGGAATGGAAACAGGCGTATTTTAGCAGAAACACATGAGCTTGTTGCCCCTCTTGCATATGCAATCAACGATATTATCCTGTCTTATGAAAAAAGGCTTTCTGCCTGTCACCAGACGGACGAAACAAACAGGCAGCTTATGACGAGCCTCTCCCATGATGTAAGGACACCGCTTACCACACTGATTGGGTATTTGGATGCTGCACACAAAGGGATTGTTGACGGAAAAGAACGTGATGAATATATAGAAACTGCCCGCCGGAAAGCGCATGATTTGAAAGAATATATAGACGTACTTTTTGATTGGTTTAAGTTAGGTTCTAATGAATTTTCCATGAACATAGCGGAGATTGATTTAACAGAGCTGACACGGAATATACTAATTGACTGGATACCGATCTTTGAAGATACACAGGTAGTTTTCACGATTGACATTCCAGAACAGCCTTTCCGGGTGCAGATTGACCCGGACGGATATATGCGGATATTAAACAATCTGATACAAAATGTAATCTCCCATAGCCATGCAGATAAAATTGAAATCGCTTTATCGGAACAGAACAGGAATATAAAAATTCTCCTGTCTGATAATGGAATAGGGATTGACAAGGAGGACTTAAAGCATATTTTTGATCGGCTGTATAAATGCGATAAAGGGCGGTCCGAAAAAGGCAGCGGTCTTGGTCTGTCTATCGTACATGAGCTTGTTGAAAAATTAAACGGAACAATAACGGCAGACAGTACACCGGGAAAAGGAACAATTTTCACTCTGTTTTTCCCTTTGATAGACTAATCAGCTCCCGCCCCCTTATGGCGGGAGTAATTATTTGTAAAAATCTTCCTTCTCCAAATTGCAAGGTTAATGCAAGATTGGTGCAAGGTTAATGCAAGGTTGGCGTGGTAGAATGGCAGACATGAAAAGGAGGTTTTACAATGAGCAAATATGTAATTGAAACGAAAAATCTTACAAAGCAATACGGAACACAAAAAAGTGTTGCCAATCTGAATATTCATGTTCAAAAAGGGCGTATCTATGGTCTGCTTGGCAGAAATGGAGCCGGAAAGACAACGACCATGAAGATGCTGCTTGGACTTACACAGCCGACTTCTGGGAAAGTAACTATTTGGGGGAAGCCCTTACAGGCAAATGAAAAAAGGCTGTTGCCCCGTATTGGCAGTCTGATTGAATCTCCCGGCTTCTATCCTAATCTCACAGCCACCGAAAATCTGCGCATTTTTGCTACTCTACGGGGAGTGCCGAATCGAGGCGCAATTAAAAACGCACTTGATTTAGTTGGTCTGCCTTACAAAGATAAAAAGCTGTTTTCCCAATATTCACTTGGTATGAAGCAGCGGCTGGCGATTGCCCTTGCTATTATGCACGACCCGGAGCTTTTGATTTTGGACGAACCAATCAACGGTCTTGACCCGATTGGAATTGCAGAAGTCCGTTCCTTTATCCGTGATCTCTGCAATGAGCGTAGAAAAACAATATTGATTTCCAGCCATATCCTTTCCGAAATTGCGCTTTTGGCAGACGATATAGGCATTATCGACCACGGTACATTGCTGGAAGAAGAAAGTCTTGCAGAACTAGAAGCAAAGAGCAGCAAACATATCCGCTTTACTGTTTCGGATACGGCACAGGCGGCAAGAATTTTAGAACGTATCTTCCATGAGAGCCGGTTTACCATACAAGACGACCACAAAATACAGGTGCATAATCTAGATTTACCAATAGGAAGAATTGTTACTGCCTTTGTAGAAAATGGCTTAGAAGTATCGGAAGCTGCAACTTCAGAAGAAAGCCTTGAAGATTATTTCAAACGTGTAACAGGGGGTGAAGGGATTGCTTAAACTGGTTATGTGTGAATTTGCAAAATTAAAGCGCAAAAAATTTATATGGCTGGTTGTTCTTTCTGCGTTTTTATTTCCCGTGCCGCTAACCGTATTAATGACAATGCCGCAGACAGCAGAACGATATGACAGTAAGATAGCGATTTTCAATGATTACTTTCAGTCGGTTATGGGCTATGGGGTAGAATTGCTTTTACCGTGCATGATCGGGGTGATTGCAGCCATGCTCTTTTTTATGGAACGGGATAATGATACTTTCAAAAATCTGCGCACAATTCCCATAACAAGCACACAGATGATTTTGGCAAAGATTATTGTCCTGTTCTTTTTTGGGATTATTTTTAGTTTGACATCAGCTCTTATAACAATCCTGTGCGGCGGGCTGATTGCAGAAGTAAACAGTATTGCTTATAGATTATTTTTTGCTCTGGAAATGGGAATTTTTATTACAGCCGGGACGCTGCCGTTAATCGTCCTTGTCGTTTTCTTTAGCAAGAACTATATATTTTCTGTTTTATTGTGTGTTTTTTACAGTGTTTTAAGTATGACAGCCGAATCATCTTTTGGCGCACTGCCTAAAATGATGTGCTGGCTAATGCCAATTCCGCTTACAACTCTGTGGAGCGCAGGAAATTTAATTGCACATGGCGCTATGGACGGCGTTGGGGTGTTGGAAAATTTAATTCCGACTACATTTCAGACAATCATTATTTTAGCCGTTATCGCTTTGCTTTCCGTTATAGTGATTGATTATATGTATAAAAAGAGAGGGGATGAATGATATGTTTCGCATGGTTAAGACCGAAATATGGAAATTAAAGCGGTATCATATGATATGGGCAGGTGTTTTCCTAATGCTGCTTTCCGTCGTATTAACGCTTTTTTCCACAACGGCATTGGACGGAACGGTTTGGACATTTTCTTTTTTTACAGAACAGGTAATCAAAAATAATGCCACAACGATTTTCCCCATGTGCATTGCACTCATTGCCGGATATATCATAGCAAGGGAAGGAAAAGACGATACGCTGAAAAGTATTATGACGATTCCTGTTCCTTATAGCAGCCTGCTGTTGGGGAAACTGCTTGTATGCGCGCTGCTTTCTTTGTTTTTTGGGCTGGTAAGTGCGACATTCACGGTAATTGCCAATTTGATGATGGGATTTTCGGGAATGTCTGTAACATCAGTATTGCAGACATTTATTCAGATTATTCTCAACTGTCTGTTTTTGTATATTGCAGTCATGCCTGTAATTGCATTCGCTGCCCGTATTCCAAACGGACATATGCTTGGAACAATTATTGCTTTTGTTTATGGCTATGGCGGTATGTTTGCCTCTGGAAATGCTACGTTAGCAAATATTTATCCGGTTACTGCAAGTTTAGGTTTAATCAGCTACCGAAGCTACGATCCGGCTGTACATTGGAATGTATTCATCTGTCTGTTTAGTATGATTGCCGTATTGATGATCAGTGCTGTTTTTGTATTCACTGCAAAAGGAAACGTACCAGTCAGGGCAGCAAAAAAGCACAAAAAAACAATAACAAAAAAAGGTTGGTAAGAGGAGAATATTAGAATGAAGAAAAAATTTTCTGTCGGAATTGCAGCAGTTGTAATACTTATTGTAGGTTTTATTGGTTTTTGTATGTGGTTCCTCTCGGGAACTGGCAGCACATACTACTATTCGCAGATTGATAACAGTAAAATAGAACAGACCGAATCAGAAGGCGGCGTAATTAACTTTAGTGGAAGTATGGATTACTCATACACTTTATTTGCTTACGATGAGAATGGAAAAGGAAAAGACATTACATTCGGAACATCAAAGGAATTGAAAGAGGGAGCTTTTATCCGTTTAACGGTAATGCCGATCCGAGGTGTTCTTGAATGGAAAGAAGTGCAATATGATGAACTTCCTGCTGCTGTGCTGAGCAACTATACAGCACCAGCGAATGAGTAAGGATGGTTAGGGATTTGGAGTTAAAATAACAGAAAGGTTGATGGTATGTGTTATGGAAAAAAACATTTCCGTTTTCTTTGGGTAAGTATCTTGGTGTTTAGTTTGACGCTTGTGGGATGTTCAAAAGATGAAATTCTGGAACAGTATAATAATATTGTCCAATCAGCCGGAAATACGGCACTTACAAGCGATTTTTCGCTGAAAGGGAATCGGGCATATGGGGAAGATTGCTATACTGGGACTTATACGGCAGATTATAAGGACTTTTCTAAAACAGAATATCTTTTTGGTGGAACTTCTATCGAGCGTGAAAACGGCAAAGATATTTCTGTTTCCTGCGACTTGGAAATTACCGAGGGAACAGCGCAAGTGTTTTGGGTTTCTGGCAGTGATGATCCGATGATCCTGCTTGAAGCAACTGGCAGCTATTCCGAAACAATAACACTGCCGGAAGGCGGGAACTATATTGGCGTTATTGGAAACAATTTTACAGGGCATTTAGAAATGAATATAGAATAATTATCTGCCGCACGACGGCAAAACAAAAAAGCCGCCGTTTCTTTTTATCTTCTCAAGAAATGACGCGGTTTCACTGTTAAAAGCGGCGGCTAAACGAAGGGGCAGTTCACTGGAATGCCAAAACTGCTTTTTCGTTTACCCCATCATCGATTCTAACCTAAAGAATTTGCTAATCAGCCTTGCGTTTTCACTACATGTTCTTTAATCACTGTTACCCATAAATTTTTTGCGTCAATTAAACTTTCATGTCTGCACTTCGGACAATAGAGAGGAAAGTTCTTCAACTCTGTATCTGCTCGTATCTGCAATCTTGTTTTTTTATGGTAAATAGGACAGCGTATCCATTCCGTCATTTTATTACACCTGCTTTTTACTACAATACACGGCAATAGCCTGTTCGATAAAGTCGACGGTTCCATTTCCACCTTTTTTATCAATATTGTTTTTGAAACGTTTATCACATACATACATTTTACTCAATCCACTAAGGATTTCGTTGGTACAGACATAGTAGTTATCAGTTATAAATTTCCGTAATTCAGAGATTTTATTTTGTACTTCCTCGGCATCGGGAGATAAATGTTTTATTTTTCCTAATTCAGAAAATATTGTCATCAATTCGATTGCAATCTTACTATAATTATTCTGAGCAATATCCTTTTGTTTGTATTCTTGATATGCTTGAGTATTACCCCATTTTGCTTTGATTTCCGCTTCATACTTTTCAATATCGCTTTTGCCGAAAACCTCAAAATTCATTGTCGTTATTCCCTTGTTTTGAATTTCACGGGCAAAGGTAATAAGCTCCTCTATATGTTTACATTTTAATTCTAACAGCTCAATTTGTTGAAAAATAGCTTCTGATGCGTCAAAGTTAGGGCTGTCAAGAATTGCTTTAATTTCCTTTAAAGGAAATTCTAACTCACGGAACAATAAAATACTTTGCAACCGGCTAAGTGCTGTATCGTCATACATTCGATAGCCCGCTTTGGTTAATCTCGTAGGTTTCAAAATCCCAATTTCATCATAATAATGAAGTGTGCGGGCGGTGATACCAGTCAATTTAGCAACTTCATGTACAGACATGGTTTTTTTAGTCATTCCAAAAATCCTCCGCAGCGTCTAAAATTTCTTTTGCGGGTAAGAGTGTCGCTTCAATTATACTTTTACCAGTTTTTTTCAAGAAATGCTTCACTAAATAATAGCCGCAGGCATATCCGGCACAATAAGGCAGCCCAACAGGAGGATAGTTTTGTAAAGCCGCCATTTCATCACCATATAAATAAGCATTGAGATTTTCAAGCCCCTGTACATCCAGTCCGTCATAAATAATTGGTTTGATATATTCATTTAGCATTTTCATATCTGTTTTTTTAACCCACGGTCCTGCCTTATCTTCTCCATACAAATATGTGGCAAAGTTTTCTGCAAGCCCCTCACTGACCATCATTTCTCCGAGTGTAATATCATTTTTCCATTTAACAAACTGGAAACGCACATTATGATTAGTTTCATGTGCAAATGCAACTGGAAGATGCTTTATTGTGTAATCGTTAGGGATCAGCCAAGCCATAATATATCCTGGGATGCCCCCGTCCCCGCAATAACCCTCATTCATTATGGTATAAGTGCTTTCAGCATTAGCTAACAGAATGGTAAACAAATACTCTTGAACAGGCAGTTCAACTCCTGCTTTAGAAAAACAGTTCAACGACCTTTGGATTGACTGTTTACAATCAATCCAAAGACTATCAGAAGATATACGTTCAATATTATCCCGTTGAGTTTCATCCACTTTTGTTGGCACAATATGACCAAGCATGCCACTTGCCATTATCACGTCATATCCATTTGGTGTAGTTGCTTTCAGCGGTATACTGTAGCAAGCTAATTTTTTTTCAAAAGGCATCATCATCTCATAACGATAAATATCGTCTTTCTTATCAAACGGAGCTTTCATAATTTTGGCGTAAATACCATCTGAACGAATTGCATTTACATTCATATTATATCATCCTTCCTCCCTAATTTTTTTATAATTATAAACTATTACGTTGCGTTAAAGTCAAGTGTATTCCCGAAAAAAACGACTTTCATATTTTCATTTCCTAAATACAAATATTAAATCTCTTGTTTTAAGCGGTTTCACATTGTTTAAGCAGAATTCCCCGAAAAGAACAGCGACAGAGCCTTTACACTCTGCCGCTTTGTCTGCCTATGCGAAAATGATTTCTTCGTTCACAATCTCCATCATTTCCTGTGCCTCTTCCTGCGTTTCTTTCAGATGCCGGTTCAGTTTCCCCTGTGTCAGCAAGCTGATGAAGATCCCGTAATGCTCCTCCTCCAGATATTATTTTCAAATCCGTCCTTTTCAGAATTTTTCTTTTATAAATAGGAGCATATCTCTTTCGGTTAACAGCATATTGCCTGTCAAAATTTCTTCTCTCTTATCATCGGATATGCAAAACCCGCAAACACTAATGTCTACGGGCTTTCCTTAACTCCCCGAGTTGGGCTCGAACCAACAACCCCACGGTTAACAGCCGTGTGCTCTACCATTGAGCTATCGAGGATTATTCCTTATTCTCTTACGCTCTTTCCCACGCTCGATCTTCTATACAACTTTTGCCCCCGCAGATTCCTCTATCAGGGGCTTTCATGTACCTTCAAAACTGCATACAAGCAACGCTTCCTTACTCTATCTCTCCATCCTTCCCCTTCACTGGTCATGCCCTCGACCGATTAGTTACGGTCAGCTCCATACATTGCTG
>VIQU02000008.1 GCA_010206225.2 Lachnospiraceae bacterium MD308
TTCCTGCGCCCCATCAAATGGCCATATCGCCTGTACGGCAATCGTCTGGACCATATATGCCCCTTCCACGACCCGCGATGTCTCCCGCCGTACCCCCTCAAGTCCCAGAATCCTCTCCTTCACCTCCGGGGAAATGGGTGAAAATTCATCATAAAAATTATCATTCAGCAATTCTATATCCCCGGCTTTCGTCTCTAACGGATCTTCCTTCGCATCCCGGAACGTATACTCCTTCCAGTACCCTTCCTCCTTCCCGAACCGACTCATGTCCCCTGCGATCAGGAAATCCGGGTGTCTTTCGATCACATGGGTATAATCCGTCTTCTCCGCGATGACCACCGCTCCCAAAAATACCATGACACCAAGGAACAGGGAAAGTACCGTCAGCACGAATCTCCCCTTATATCGCAGCACATTCTGCCGCGCCAGATAAAGGATCTCCCTTTTCGCACTCCGCTTTTTCTGCCGCGCCAGATAAAGCATCCGCTCTTTCGCACTCCGCTTTCTATGCCGCATCTGGCGTCTCTCTTCCCGCGTCCTGCCCAGCGCGTCCTCTCCCTTCCTTTTCTTTCCGGGCTTTAGCCCCGTATAGCCGATGCTTTCTGCGCAGGACATATTTACCGCGCGATAGATCACCCGGGCGGACACCGCCGCCGTAAGAAGTACCGCAAAGACTGCCGCCGCGGCAAGGATCCCCCCGTAAAATATCTTGATCTCTCCGGCTCCTTCAAAGCAGTCCGCATACTGTTTCCCCAAAATCCCTGGAATCACCAGACCCAGAACCACCGAAGATACCGCCGTCCCAGCCGCCGCTCCAAATCCTGCCGCGCTTAGGATCTGCCGCAGATAGACCTTCCTGAGCTGCTTTCTGGTAGCGCCGATGGTGTGCAAAAGCCCTAGCTGCCGGATATCTCCCGCCAGAGAGATCCCCAGCACATTATAGACCAGAAAGAACATGCCGCCGAGTACCACGACCGCGCCTAACGCCGCCGTATCGTATCCGCCCGCCGTCAGGCGCACCGCGTCGTAGGCGGCCGTATTCTGCACGGAAAGCCGGATCTCCCCCGGCACGTCCGCATAAAGCCGCTGTTGTACCTCCCGCCAGTCCATGCCGTCCGACGGACAGATCAGCACATCCGATTCCTCCAGATCAAATCCCCAGCTCCTTAATTTTTCCTCCGAAATGTAGCCGAAAGAAAGCCCCGGGCGGTTCTCCATATAATCCGTATACCAGCCGCACAGGGAAAACTCCTCCTTAGCGGTACGGAAAAGCCCCACATTCACCTTAAGGGAGATCTTCATCCCAATCTCCGGCTCCGAGATCCCAAGGGTCTTCAATGTTTTCACCGGCAGCATCATCTCCTGCCCCTTCGCCGGATAATGCCCGATGATATCTGTATAGGCCGGTTTTACGATCTCTTCCCACACCTGCTCGTCAAGCCACTGGATCATACAGACGCGCTGTTCACCGTCCGCCGCGGCTGCGCTGTCTTCTTGCTCCGTCTGGGCTGCCCCGCCTGCCAAAAAACCTTCTCCGGCCAGCATACTCCTCCCCACATGCTTTACATACCCAAGGGCGCGCACCTTCTCATACTGCTTATGGTCCGCGCGTTCTATGCAGGCTGACGCTCTCGTCCCCGCCGCCCGCATCGCCTGCGTATACTCCGCCCTCATCTTCCCAAGGGAAATGCCGAACACCACCGTCAGCGTGACGATGCACGCGCAGACCGCCCCCGCCAGTATCCGGTTCCTTCCCCGGTTGCTCCGTCCAATCTCCCGCG
This sequence comes from Lachnospiraceae bacterium MD308, assembly GCA_010206225.2. Lineage (GTDB taxonomy): Bacteria > Bacillota > Clostridia > Lachnospirales > Lachnospiraceae > MD308. Next base: position 1,782 of record VIQU02000008.1, read on the forward strand.
CCAGCATCCGAATAACCGGCTTGTTGTCGTTCGGGATACATCCGTTTTTCTCCATCATCTCTCCCTCCCGCAAAGTCTGCCGTCCTCAAGCCGTACAACGCGGTCCGCCATCTGCGCCACTTCCTCCTGATGGGTCACCACCACCATCGTCTGGTGAAACCGCTCTGCGCAGGACTTAAGAAGTCCTGTCACCTCCATGCTGGTGACAGAATCTAAGTTTCCCGTAGGCTCGTCCGCTAAAATGAGTGCCGGTTTTGCCATAAGCGCGCGGGCAATCGCCACCCTCTGCTGCTGCCCGCCGGACAGCGTCCGCGGCAGACGCTCAAGCTTCTCCACAATCCCTAAGCTTCCCGTCACCTGCTCAAGCAAGCCTTTGTCAATCTCCGCGCCGTCAAGCCTCAAGGGCAGCACGATATTTTCATAGACACTCAGCACCGGGACCAGATTGTACTGCTGAAACACGAACCCGATATTCCTCCGCCGAAAGATCGTCCGCTCCTCCGGTTCCATATCCTTAAGGCTGCTTCCCCGGATCCACACGCCGCCTTCCGTCGGCACGTCAAGTCCACCGAGCATGTTAAGGAGCGTCGTCTTGCCGCTCCCGGAAGTACCCACGACCGCCAAAAATTCCCCGTCCGCAATGGACAGGGATACATCGTCAAGGGCATGGACTTCATAGGTTTCCGTAATATAATATTTTTTTAATCCAACCGCTTTTACTATCTCCATAGCAATCCCTCCTTCGGCGGGTACACCCTGCCTTATCTTCCAGAGCCGAATACCACAAAAGCCCCGGCAGCTATTACTATACAGAGCAAATCTAACAAACCTCTAACAAATTTAAGAGAAATCAACCGGAAGATCCACTTCCATCACCACCCCCGGCTCTTTCCTCTTCACCACCAAAAAACCGCCATGCATATTCACAATCTCTCGCGCCAGATACAGCCCAATCCCAAACCCTTCCTGGGAAGTAACACGCCTCCCCCGGTAAAACCGCCGGAAAATCTGACATTCTTCCCCCTCATCAATACCGATGCCGTAATCTCTCACCCGGATTTTTAAGAACATCTCATTTTCCGTCACGGAGACCTTGAGCGCCCCTCCTTTCCGGCTGTACTTCACCGCATTGTCAAAGATATTGAAAAGCGCCTCCCCAAGCCAGTTCGCGTCATGGGCGCAGCTTGCCCGCCCGGAGAAATCGCCCGACACCTCAAGCTCCTTTTCCTCCGCCCGGCACTGTATCTGCCCCAGCGCATTCCTGACTGTTTTTAAAATGTCCGTCTCCTCCTTTTTTATCTGGATGATATGCTGCTCAAGTCTGGACATCCGGATAAAGCTCTCCACAAGGAAATGAAGTTTCCCCGCGCTTTCCTCCACCGCTCTCACAGCCCCCGAAATCTCCCCCCATCCCGGGCGTCTTTGCGTCTCCCGCAGAAATCCGATATAAGTCTCCAGATTCGTAAGGGGCGTCCGCATCTGGTGGGCAATCTCGGAGATAAGCCTCTGGATCTCATCCCGGCTCCTTCTCGCCTCATCCCGGCTGCCCTGCATCATCTCCTGCACACGCACAAGGCGGTGCGCTACTTTCCCATAAAACGTCTCCTGCTCCAGATCCGCCGCGCTTATCCTCCGTTCATTCAAAATATCTTCTGCAAGGGCGGCAATCCTTTTCAATTCCCGCTCTCTTCTCTTCCTCTGCAAAAAAAACACCGCCGCTCCGCCGCCAAGGAAACCTGCAAGACTTCCGAATATCATTTCCATATACATACCATGCATCTCCTGTCTGCTCTTTAGTCATGCATACTCATCATTTATGCCCCGTCTTTCGCACTCTGTCTTTCATCTATCCGGTATCCAAGTCCGAATACATTTTTGATACAGCAGGATTCTGCGGCGTTCGATGAAAGTTTCTTTCTTAAACGATTAATCGTGACGCTCACCGTATTGTCCACCACGAACTGTCCGTCAAGCCCCCACACATGCTCCAGAATATTTTCCTTCGTGAGCACCTGCCCCTGATTCTCCGTCAGATATTCTAACAGCCGGTACTCCTTCGCCGTCAGGGAAATCTCCTGCCCCTTTACAAAAACACGCTTTCTGTCGGAATACAGCACTAGATCTCCCACGTGGACCGCCCGTTCTCCTCCTTCCATGCCCCTTCGCCCCAACACAGCCTCAATCCTTTTTTGCAGCACTTTCATGGAAAATGGCTTGACCACATAATCATCCGCGCCAATGTCAAAAGCGGCAAGCATATCCCGCTCTTCATCTCTTGCAGTCAAGAAAATCGCAGGAATTTTACCATCGGCTGCCGGCTGTATCTGAACGTCTCCCTGAACCTTTAATCGCCATTTATTCTGCAGTTCCCGATACAGTGTAATGCCGTCGCCGTCCGGAAGTTCGATATCGATTAAAAGCAGAGACTCCCCATTTCCCAGCAGAGATAAAGCAGCTTTTTTCGTGCGCGCACAGACCGTAACATACCCTGCACTTTTAAGGCTCATATCCAACGCTTGGTTTAAAAGCCTGTCATCCTCAATAATTCCGATTACACTTCTTCCCACTGTTACATTTCCTCTCCAGCTACAATACATTCTAAAAAAGCCGCATTACATGCGGCTGAAAACATTTCATTGTTCTTTCTAAATAAGCTATTTCTCCGGGTACTCTCTATCCTTCCAGTACCACCACTTAAGTTTCTCCGGCTCGCGCTCCTCATGCTCTGCAAAATACACGGCACAGCGGTATACATACAGCGCACACCGATCCTCCTGAAATCCCTTTTTCAGGCAGTCCAGATGATACAACTCCTCCGGATCTCTTCCCTTAAGGTCAGCAACGCAGCGGATTCCAATATTCTGCATGTGACGCTCCATCTTTGCGCCAATCCCCGGAATATCCTTTAAATCACTGATCAGGCTTTCATCCATCCTTTTTCCCATGCCAATCCCCTCTTGCCGATTATAATATAATGTTAGGTCATTCCAAACGCAACAACCCCAAACACAACGACTATAATAAGATAAAGCACAAACACAACCGCCATGATGATTAACTGTGCACGGCAGAAATTCCGGCGGTTAATATTGCCTGTGCTGCTGAATGCCCATACAAGGTACAAGATCAGTCCGGCACACGGGATCATAGCCGCAAGAATCGTGAGCAGCCAATCCCCCATAGACATAGGACTGGTATCCATATTCTGGTAGCTGCTCTGGTTATACCCCATATTGCTGCCGATATTATAATTCAGATTATCCTGATACTGCGAAGAACCATTCTGGCTGTCCTGATACTGATAATTGGTATTCTGACTGCTCTGTATATTCTGATACTGGTAATTGCTGCTCTGATACTGATAACCACTCTGTCCGCTCTGAGTCGGAGTATTCTGCTGGTATCCCGCATAGGAATCCGAGGTGCTGCTCTGCGTATACTGGTATGCGGCAGTATTCTCCGCCACATCCTCCTCCTTTACATCTGCGTTAGGATCCGTATATACAGGCTCTGAAGATGTCTGTTCCACATCCGCACCCCCATCTGTGTATTGTGGCTGTGAAGATGTCTGTCCGGTTTCTTCGGGTGTATTGTCAAAATTATTCTCCATCCTTATGTCCTCCTTGAAAATCTGTTAACATTTTATCACAATCTTTCTCGAATTGCAATGCTGACACACTGGGGTTGTTTCTCGAACAAATACCTAGCATAACGTCTCCAAATTAACTGGACTCTATACTTGCCTAAATTTCCATCTGCTGCGTTGTCATCAGTTGGCATAGTTACTGCTACGCCGCCTTCTTCCGCCTTGCAGTACGAAAATTTATCCTATGCATATCATCCAGTTATTTAGAAGGCATTATACTAGTCATGTATTGTTACTGGTCACTCTCACACCATTCACAAAGACGCAGTCCCTTTTTCAGAATATATGCAGTCTGGATAGTAAATTCCTGTAATAATAGGTCATAGGCGCTACATCCGGAAACAGATAAAGCATCCTCCATATATAAAAGATCACCATCCCGATCATAACAGCTATGGCGAACCATTTTGACACCCTCATCCTGCGGCTTAGACACACATAACGCTCGGTCCCGAACACAACGGCCAAAATGATAACGGCGAATATAAAGGGATGTGTCTCCCATGCTCCCGCAAGATCAAGCCCCAGCACCTGAAATCCCGCTCTTGTAAGCCCGCAGCCCGGACACGGAAAACCCGTGATTAGCACCATCGGGCAAAGACTGTGAAGAACTTTTTTCAAAAACACAAAATAGGCGATTACTAACATAACCGCCCATCTTGCTGATTTTATATCTCTATAAAACAGCTGTATACCTTTCGTGATTCTCTGCTTTCGATCACATCTCATAATTCCATTGACCTTACTCTTTCAGAAAAAGGATACTTTTTTGCCCGCACTGCAGATCTTGCATCCCTTAGAGGATGATCTTCTTCGGACACTTCTCTGCGCACGCGCCGCAGCCCGTACACTTCTCCGGATCGATATACGCGATATTGTCTGTCACCTTTACTGCGTCAAACTTACACATTCTCTCGCACATCTTACATCCGATACATCCAACGGAACATGCCTTCATAACATCCTTGCCCTTATCCTTAGAGCTGCACTGTACCAGATGCTTCTGGTCGTACGGCACAAGCTCAATCAAATGCTTCGGACATGCAGCGACACATTTTCCGCACGCCTTACAGGCTTCCTTGTCTACAACCGCAATTCCGTCCACGATATGAATCGCATCAAACGGACACGCTTTTACACAGGTTCCTTCTCCAAGACATCCGTAATTACAGGATTTCGGCCCACCGCTCTGCATCATGTTCACCATAACACAGTCGCCAAGACCGTGATACTCATAATCCTGCTTTGCCTTCTCACAGGTTCCGGCACATTTCACGAAAGCAGTCTTCCTTATCTGCTCTCCTGCTTCCTGTCCCATGATCTTTCCGATCTCAGCCGCAACGGGAGCGCCCCCTACCGGACAGGAACCAATCTCAGCCTCTCCTTTAACAATCGCTGCCGCAAGTCCGGAACATCCTGCATAGCCGCAGCCGCCGCAGTTATTTCCCGGAAGAACGCCTGTGATCGCTTCTTCTCTTTCATCAACTTCTACCGCAAATTTCGTGCCGGCAAATCCAAGGAACACACCAATGAATAAGCCGGTTCCGCCTACAACCAAGGCAGCAATTAAAATACCTGTTACACTCATCGTTCATGCTCCTTCCTATATAAGTCCCGAGAATCCAAAGAACGCGATTGCCATAAGCGCCGCTGTGATCAGCACAATCGGCGTCCCCTGGAAAGACTCTGAAATATCATTGTACTCCATCTTCTCACGGATACCTGCTAAGATTACAATGGCAATCAAAAATCCCACAGATGTTCCAAGACCATTAATAACTCCGCTTAAAATGGTATACTCCTTCTGTACATTCGTAAGCGCAACGCCAAGCACTGCACAGTTCGTCGTGATCAAAGGAAGATACACTCCCAGCGACTGATAAAGTGCCGGCATGGATTTTTTCAGGAACATCTCAACAAACTGTACCAGACAGGCGATAACAAGAATAAACACGATCGTCTGTAAGTATACGAGCTTTCCGCCCATAATCGCTTTGTTCGCCAGAATAAACTTATATACGATACCTGATACAAAGGATGCAATCGTAATAACGAACACTACAGCGCCGCCCATTCCGGCAGCAGTCTCAACCTTCTTGGAAACTCCAAGGAAAGGACAGATTCCGAGGAACTGGCTGAGTACAACATTGTTCACAAGTGCAGAGCCAATTGCTATAATCAATAAATCTCCCATTATGTACTCCTCCTATTCTTTCTCATTCCCTGTCGGGAAAATCTTACCGCCGCAGGCGCTGTTCGTACAAGCCGCACAGCCCTCGCCGCATCCAACGGTTTCCGTAACCTTCTTACCCTTCTTCTTCGCATTGTTCTTTACCTTGTTCTGAAGAGCGGTAAGTCCCGCGAGTACAAGGAATGCCCCCGGTGCAAGGATAAAAATCGTCACCGGAACATATCCTGCCTGACCGGTAGAAGCATCTGCTAACGGCAGAAGCTGGAATCCGAAGATCTTACCGGAACCGATCACCTCACGCACGATACCGATCGCCGTAAGACCTACCGTAAATCCAAGTCCCATACCGATACCGTCGAAGATAGACGGAAGCGGCGGATTCTTAGAAGCGTAGCTCTCCGCACGGCCGAGGATGATACAGTTAACAACAATCAGCGGAATATAGATTCCGAGAGAATCATAAAGACTCGGTACGAAGCCTTCCATCAAAAACTGTACCATAGTTACAAAAGATGCCACTACCACGATAAACGCCGGAATACGAAGAGAATCCGGGATAATCTTACGCAGCAGGGAAATCATAAGGTTTGACAGCACAAGCACGACTGTCGTTGAAAGTCCCATACCAAGGCCGTTGATGGCAGATGTCGTTACCGCTAAGGTAGGACACATACCAAGCATCAGCACGAAGGTAGGATTTTCTTTAATAATACCGTTATACAAACGTTCCGTATATTGATTCATCTTCACTACCTCCTAAAATGCATTCTGGAAATAACCAAGCGCCGCGTTCACAGCTCCAGTCATCGCCCTTGATGTAATGGTTGCTCCGCTTAAAGCGTCGATCGGCTCTCCGTCCCCGCCGTCCTTGGACACGTAGAACTTCTCAGCCTGTTTGCCCTGATACTGTTCATAGAATCCTGGTTCTGTCGCTCTCATACCAAGACCTGCCGTCTCACTGATAGAAAGAATGGATACGCCGTTTACCGTGCCGTCAGCCTTGATTCCGACCGTCACCTGAATATCGCCGCCATAGCCTTCCTTATCTGTCGTCGTGATGACATAACCGTCCTCGCCGACCTTACATACCTCATCGATCGTCGCGCCTATGCCAAGCGTCTTAATCACTTCATCGGCAACCTTCGCATCAACTTCAACCTGTTCAAAGGAATCAAGATCTGCTTCTGGAAATACTGCCTGCCACGCTTCCTTTTTCGCCGCATCCTGTGCCTGCGCGATCGGGTCTTTCGTGATTTCATACACGAAGCCCAGCGCCAGTCCGGCAATCAGCGTGATAATTGTAAGAACCATTGTATTTTTCATTGTTTTACTCATTATTTCTCTCCTCCTTTACCAAATGGTTTTGGAAGAGTAACCTTCTCGATCAGCGGAACTAAAAGGTTACTGATGATAATCGCATAGGATACGCCCTCTGCCGAACCTCCGAAAAGCCGGAACAGTCCGGTTAAGATACCAAGGAGCGCTCCGTATACATACTGACCCTTCTTCGTGATCGGAGACGTTACATAATCAGTTGCCATGAACCATGCTCCAAGCATCAGACCGCCTCCGCAAAGATGAGACGTAATATACTGCGGATCAAAGAGACCGACATCTGATTTTGTAAACTGGCCGAAGATACCCACAAAGACTGCAAACGTAACAATGTATGTACCCGGTATGCGAAGATCGATGATCCCCATCAGGATCAAAAAGATCGCTCCGATGATGATCGCGATGACGCTTGTCTCGCCGATGGTTCCCGGAATACGGCCGATCAGCATATTCATGGAGTCAACCGCCTGCCCGTCCTTGAGCATCGCAAGAGGAGTCGGCCCCGACACTCCGTCATAGATAAATGTAGTCATCTGTCCCGTAAAGGAAATCAGAAGAAAACATCTTGCTCCAAGAGCCGGGTTCATAAAGTTCTGTCCCAAACCTCCGAAAAGCTGCTTTACAACTAAGATACCGAACACACTTCCCAAAGCGCCCATCCAGTACGGAGCCGTAGGCGGCATATTAAGCCCCAAGAGCAGTCCTGTGACAACCGCACTGAAATCGTTGACCGTAATCTTTTTGTGCATTAATTTTTCATAGATGTACTCTGTAAGAACGGCAGCCAGAGTTGTAGTAACCAACATCCCCAGAGCCGGCAGTCCAAAGTTCCATACGCCGAATGCCGCTGCCGGCAAAAGCGCGATGGTAACCATAAGCATGATATTGCTTGAGGTAACTTTGGAACGTATATGTGGTGAAGATGACATCTTCAATTTGTTCTCACTCACGTTAATTCACCTCTTCCTCTCTTTCCTTATTTCTTCCTTCGATTGGCAAGGGCGATCTTTCTCATGGAACCAATCGCCTGCTTAAGCTGCCGCTTCGCCGGACATACAAAACTGCAGGAGCCGCACTCCATACATTCTAAGCCCTCATGGGCGGTAAACTTCTCCTCATCGTGATGCTCGGCATAATCCGCAAGCCTTGACGGGATCAGACGGCTCGGACAGGCGTCCACGCACCGGCCGCAGTTGATACACGCCGTAGGTTCATTGGCTGCAACCTCGTCCTTCGTAAGACAAAGGATAGAAGAAGAAGTCTTCGTAACAGGAACATCAAGCGTATACATGGAAAATCCCATCATAGGACCTCCGGATATCATCTTCTCCGGCTCCGTCTTAAAGCCGCCTGCCGCCTGAACAATCTCTGCCTGATTCATGCCGAAGGGAACAAGGAAATTCCCCGGCGAATTAACGGCATCGCCGCTCACCGTAACGACACGCTCAATGGAGGGCTTCCCTTCCGCTACCGCACGATAGATATTGATCATCGTCTCAACGTTATCCACAACACACCCTGCATCTGCCGGAAGCATGGCCGAATTGATGGCTCTGCCTGTCGTCGCGTAAATAAGCTGACGCTCGCCGCCCTGCGGGTACTTTGTCTTAAGAGCCATAACCTCCATACGCGGCTCATCCTTCGTAAGATCTCTCAATTTGGCAATACAATCCGGCTTATTATCCTCAACGCCGAAGATTCCCTTCGCATTGTCAAAAAGCTTCAGGACAATCTTCATACCGCCCACAAGCTTTTCCGGCGTCTCCATCATCCTTCTATAATCAGCTGTTATATACGGTTCACACTCTGCACAGTTGGCAATAATATAATCAATCTTATCCGGCTCCTTCGGAGAAAGCTTAACCTTTGTCGGGAAACCTGCGCCGCCCATTCCTACTACGCCCGCTTCACCGATCGCGCCAAGAATCTCTTCCTTTGTAAGCTCGTCGAGCGGTTTTACTTCTTTGTACTCGACTTCCTCATACTCACCGTCATTCTCCACTACAATACTGTTCACCGTAGCGCCTGTCGGATTCATATGAGGTTCAATTGCCTTCACGGTTCCGGATACGGAAGCATAGACCGGTGCGGACACAAATCCTCCGGCTTCTGCGATCTTCTGTCCCTTAAGCACACGTTCGCCGACTTCTACGATCGGACTGGCAGGCGCACCGATATGCTGGGAAACCAGATAAACCAGATTACCCTGCGGTTTCAATTCGACAATCGCCTTATCTTTTGCCAGGCTCTTGCCGTCATCCGGGTGGATACCACCCTTAAACGTTAACAATGCCATCCCTTTTTTCCTTCCTTCCTTTAATTTAACTCTTAATATACTATACAAGAAAATGCCCCATTTTTCTAGTAAATATAGACAATTCTTTGTATATTTCCGCAAACATCTTGTTGAATTTTTAACACATAAAAGATAGAGACCTCACCGGCCTCTATCGTCTCATCTTACATATTAAAATGGCATCCGTATTATTCTTCAGCCACTTCAACATCTTCCACACTTTCTGCCCCGGCCGGCTCTACAACCTCCAAGACTTTCATACTTAAGCTGATCTTTCTGTCAGCCTCATTCAGGTCTACGACCTTAGCAGTAATGATCTGACCTACAGACAATACATCTGACGGCTTATCAACATGCGCTTTGGAAATCTGGGAAACATGAAGCAGAGCGTCCACACCCGGCGCCAGTTCAACAAACGCGCCAAAGTCTGTCATTCTTGCCACTTTTCCTTCTACCACAGTACCAACCGCATAATTCTCAGATGCATTCGCCCATGGATTCGTCTCAGGGAACTTAAGGCTCAGTGCAACCTTCGTATCATTAATATCTTTGATCAGAACCTTCAGGCTCTCTCCTACCTTAAATACCTTCTTAGGATTCTCAACACGTCCCCATGACATCTCAGAGATATGAAGAAGCCCGTCCACACCGCCTAGATCAACAAACGCGCCAAAATCCGTTACATTCTTAACAGTTCCCTCTATCGTATCACCAACCTGAAGCTTCTCAAACAGCTCTTTCTGCTTCTGCGCTCTGTCAGCCACAAGAATCTGCCTTCTGTCGCCGATGATACGGTTCCTTCTTGGATTAAACTCGCTGATCACAAACTCAATCTCCTGATCCTGATACTTGCTCAAGTCCTTTTCATAGCTGTCAGAAACAAGACTTGCAGGGATAAATACTCTGGCTTCATCGATCACAACACTCAAGCCGCCCCCGAGAATCTGAGTAACCGGCGCTCTTAATACTTCGTGATTCTCATAAGCCTCCTTCAGTCTCTCATTACCCTTCTCTGCTACAAGCCTCTTATAAGTTAACAGCACCTGACCTTCTCCGTCATTCACCTTTAAGACTTTCACAGTTAACGGATCGCCGACGGAAACCATCGTTGTCAAGTCTGCACCCGCGTCATTCGTATACTCGCTTCTCATGATGATACCGTCTGCCTTGTAGCCTATATTCAAGATGATTTCATCCGGTTTAACATCGATGACAGTACCATCTACAACCTCTCCATTTCTGATAGTCTTAAATGATTCGTCTAACATTTGTTCAAAAGTTAATTCTGACATAATTTTGAACCTCCTCAATTATTTTGTTGGGCGTGGATGCCCCTGCTGTGATACCTACTGATTCCACGGACCTTAATTGATTCACATTCAAATCGCCAAGTGTCTGTATGTAGTACGTATTCTCACATGCATTGCTGCATATTTCAAATAACTTCTGGGTGTTGGAGCTTTTCTTATCACCAATGACAATCATAGCCCCTGCCCTTGAAGCAATGCCGCCGGCTTCCTCCTGCCGCTCTTTTGTGGCATTACAAATCGTATTTAAAACAATTATATCATACCCCTTTTTTGTGATAATTTCAACTAATTCTTGAAATTTATTGTAATTAAATGTCGTCTGCGATACGACACAGACCTTCCGGCTCTTTTTTTCCAGTGTAAATTCCGCTGCTTCCTCTGCATTCTGAATTACATCCACCGGCCCCTTCGCCCATCCGCGGATACCCACAACCTCAGGATGGGAGCCGTTTCCAATAATGATGATGTGGGAACCGTTCTCACTCTCCTCTTTGACGATCCGGTGGATTTTTTTTACAAATGGACAGGTGGCGTCCACATAACAGATTCCTTTATCATCAAGAATCCGGCACACCGCTTCCGGCACGCCGTGGGACCGAATGACGACCGTTCCCTCTGTCAGATTCTCTAATTCCTCCTGAGAATTTAAGACCGTTACCCCCTGTTCTTCCAAATCTCTGATAACCTCGTCGTTGTGAATGATCGGACCGTAAGTATAGATCTTACCTTCCTTATTCTTTTTGACTTCCTGATAGACCGTCTCAACAGCCCGCCTCACTCCAAAACAAAAACCCGCCGTCTTTGCCAGTTCAACCTGCACGTAAGATACCTCCTCGTTTTTCAGATTATCCGCACAGCGCTGTGATAGCCGCCACAACTTCTTCGATCGTCATATGGGAGCTGTCTATCAGCACCGCATCCTCCGCCTGCTTGAGAGGAGCCGTCTTGCGTGTCATATCCCGCTCATCCCTCTCTGCGATATCCTTCGCGATCTCGTCAAGATTGCAAGCAATCCCTTTCTCTGTCAGTTCATCATAGCGGCGCTTCGCCCGCGTCTCTACACTGGCCGTAAGATACACCTTCACGTCCGCCTCCGGAAGTACGCATGTCCCGATATCCCTGCCGTCCATGATCACATCCTGTTCTCTCGCAAGCCCCTGCTGCAGTTCTAAAAGCTTCTTACGCACCTCCGGAACCGGCGAACTTTTCGATGCCATATTCCCGACTTCCTCGTCCCTGAGCCGGGAAGTGATATTCTGTCCGTTCAAATATACCTGCTGTACTCCGTCTTCATATCTGATCGTAACCTGCGCGTCTTCACAGGCCTCGATGATCTTATCCGTATCCTCCGCCCGAATCCCTTTGTCAAGAAAATGTATGGCAAGCCCCCTGTACATGGCTCCTGTATCTACATAAATATAACCTTTCTCTTTTGCAACCAGCTTCGCAATCGTACTTTTTCCGGCTCCTGCCGGTCCATCAATCGCTATATTATATCCCATCTTTCATACCTCCGTTTTTATTCAATACTTTTTCCGGCCGCATATCCGGTTGACCACGCAATCTGCAGGTTAAACCCGCCCGTCAGCGCGTCAAGGTCCAGCACCTCGCCTGCAAAATAAATTCCTTTTATCCGTTTGGACTCCATCGTCTTCGGGTTGATCTCTTTTGTACTGATCCCTCCTTTTGTGATGATAGCCTCGTCAAAACCTCTGAGCTTTGTAAGCGTCACCTTAAAATGTTTGATCAAATGAACAAATGCATTCCTCTCTTCTCTGGAGATCACATGAACCTTCTTCTCCGGCGGAATCCCGCTTAATTGTATCATAACCGGAACCAATTTTGCAGGGAATAATCTTCCAACCGCATTTTTAAACTGCCGATTCTGGTTTTCTTCAAAATCCCTGAGAACCCTTCTGTGAAGCGCCTCCTCATCGAGAGCCGGTTTCAGGTCAATCTCCAGCGTCAAAGATTTTTCCATAAGTTTCCTTCCCACACGGCTGCTGGCGCTAAGCAGCAACGGCCCGCTGACGCCATAATGGGTAAATAGCATCTCCCCGAATTCCTGATAAAGCTTCTTCTGCCCGTCTCTGACTGTTACCTCTACATTTCTGAGGGACAACCCCTGAAGTTCAGATACCCAGAGTTCCTTTGTCTCAACCGGAACCAGAGATGGGATGCAAGGCCTAATCGTATGGCCCATTGTTTCTGCAAAACGATAACCGTCCCCTGTAGACCCGGTCGTTTTGTATGAAAGCCCTCCTGTCGCTACGATGCAGCAATCTCCTTCTGCTTCATTTCCATCCGTAAAAATGAGTTTCTCAAATCTTTCGCCGCGCACTTTTATATCTTTCACTTCCGCATGTAGCTTCACCTTCACATTTCGTCTCTTGAGCTCCCGTTCAAGTCCCTTTATTACATCCGAAGAGTGATCTGAGTCCGGGAACACCCTGCCGCCTCGTTCTGTCTTCGTCGCAACGCCCGCTTTCTCAAAAAAGGCTATCACATCCTGATTCGTATAATTATAAAAACTGCTGTATAAAAATCTCGGATTGCTCACAACCGACGCAAAGAGCGTATCCATATCACAGGCATTGGTAAGATTGCATCTCCCTTTTCCTGTAATAAACAGCTTCTTTCCAAGCTTTTCATTCTTCTCATATAGAAACACTTCATTTCCGTTTTCCGCCGCCGCGATAGCCGCAAACATACCCGCAGCTCCGCCGCCTATCACTAAAACCTTACTCATCCGCCTCTTCTCCGATTTCCAAAGGTTTTGTAAGCTCCACCTTATCTCCCAGCATGTTAAGCTCATCCTTGCTGTACACCTGATACTCGTCCCAGATATCCTCCAGCGTCTCAAGAGTCTTAATCACCTCATCCTGCTTTTTCATGCAGAGCGCAACTACAAGCGCATTGATCACGCTGAGAGGAGCCACCAGAGAGTCTACGATAGAAGCCATATCGCTCCTCGCGATCAGATTGCAGGAGGAATAAAGCGTCATAGGTGAATGAATACTGTCCGTAAGAGTAATCACCTTGGCCTTTCTGTTGCTGCAAAATTCCAGAGCCTTTAAGGTACGCATAGAGTATCTCGGGAAGCTAATGCCGATGATCACATCCCTCTCATCCACCCGGATCAGCTGTTCAAAAATCTCACTGGCGCTGTTCGTATTCACCAAGGTTACATTCTCACAGATCGGATTCAGGTAAAATGCCAGAAAACTTGCCAGAGGCGCGCAGCTCCTGATTCCGATCACATAGACCTTCCTCGCCGTAAGGATCGTCTCTACCGCCAGTTCAAAAATCTCATGGTCCATCGCCCCCAGCGTCATCTTGATCTTATCAATATCCGACTGGAGCACGGTCGCAAGAATCTCGCCCTGACTGATCCGCCCATAAGTAACCTCCATTCGCTGAATGGAATTCAGCTTCATGCGCACAAGCTCTCCAAGAGCCTTCTGGAATCCCGGATATCCGTCATACCCAAGCGCCATGGCAAATCTCACCACCGTGGACTCGCTGACGCCAACCTCTTCACCCATCCTGGCCGCCGTCAAAAAAGCAGCCTTGTCATAGTCATTCCGGATAAAATCAGCAAGCTTCTTCTGCCCTTTGCTGAACCGGCTGTAGCCCTCCTCAAGTTTCCGCTGTAAATCATCGTTTTTCCCCATAGTACAATCCGTCCTTCTAAAGTTCCACATCTAATTATTATAACCGAGAGTCCCCCAACATTCAACAAATATCGTGAAAAAATCCCGGAACACAAGATACATCCTGCATTCCGGGATTTTTATTCTGCACTTTATACGGGATAGCTTCCATTCTCCGTATCTGCTACGGTCTGGTCTATCTTTGTCTGCTGTGCTTCGCGGTATTTGAAGAAATCTGTCGCCACCTGCGGGAACAGCGCATAGGACAGTACGTCCTCGTCCTGCTGGCTCCACTGTGACATCTCGCCTCTTAAAGTATCAAGCTCGTCTGCAATAAGATCTGCCGGACGGCATGTGATAATCTCTGCATTCTCGCCGAGAACCTTCTTTCTTACCTCTTCGTTGAACGGTTTTACGGTAGAGCCGTATTTTCCGCTTAAGACATCCTTTGTCTCCTTGGTCGCCATCTTATAGCGCTCGCCCATAAGCACGTTAAATACTGCCTGCGTACCTACGATCTGTGAGGAAGGAGTTACAAGCGGCGGCTCGCCGAGATCCTGACGTACCTTCGGAACCTCCTCAAGAACATCGTAATATTTATCTTCCGCATTCTGCTCCTTAAGCTGTGATGTCAGGTTGGAGAGCATACCGCCCGGCACCTGATAAAGCAGCGTCTTAATGTTAACGCCCATGTTCTTCGGATTCAATAGTCCGCTCTCTAACGCCTCGTCACGGATCGGACGGAAGTAATCTGCGATCTCAGCAAGGAGATTTTGGTCGAATCCCGTATCATAAGGCGTTCCCTTGAATGTCTCAACCATAACCTCTGTCGCTGGCTGGCTTGTTCCAAGGGCAAACGGTGACATTGCCGTATCGATCACGTCAACGCCCGCCTCTACCGCTTTCAGATAAGTCATGGAAGCAACGCCGGACGTATAATGTGTGTGAAGCTGGATTGGAAGGCTTACAGCCTCTTTTAACGCACCAATCAGCTCTGTAGCCTTATATGGCACTAAAAGTCCCGCCATATCCTTGATACAGATCGAATTCGCACCCATGTCTTCGATTCTCTTCGCAATATCTACCCAGTATTCCATCGTGTAGGCATCGCCAAGCGTATAGGAAAGGGCAACCTGCGCATCGGCCTTCTCCTTATTTGCCGCTGTAACTGCTGTCTGCAGATTACGAAGGTCATTCAGGCAATCAAAAATACGGATAATATCGATACCGTTTGCAACAGATTTCTGAACAAAATACTCTACTACGTCGTCTGCATAAGGACGGTACCCCAGAATATTCTGTCCGCGGAACAGCATCTGAAGCTTTGTGTTCTTGAATCCGTCACGGAACTTCCGAAGTCTCTCCCACGGATCTTCCTTCAGAAAACGAAGAGAGGCGTCAAAAGTAGCGCCGCCCCAGCATTCCACTGAATGATAGCCCACTTTATCCATCTTATCAACGATCGGAAGCATCTGCTCCGTCGTCATACGCGTCGCAATGAGGGACTGATGCGCATCACGTAAGATCGTCTCTGTAATCTTAATTGGTTTTTTCTCTATTTCTGCCATTTCATATCCTCCAAAAATATTATTCAAGGTTTATATAACGCCAAAGATCGCCATAAATGTACCGGCCGCTACCGCCGTACCGATCACTCCCGCAACGTTCGGTCCCATCGCATGCATCAGAAGGAAATTGGTCGGATCCGCCTCCGCCCCTACCTTCTGGGATACTCTGGCTGCCATCGGAACCGCAGATACTCCGGCAGACCCGATCAGCGGATTTACCTTTCCATGGGTTGCAATACACATCAGTTTTCCGAACAGCACGCCGGCCGCCGTACCGACTGAGAACGCCACAAGACCGAGGATTACGATCTTGATCGTATCCCAGTTAAGGAAAGCCTCCGCGCTCGTCGTTGCGCCTACCGATGTTCCGAGCAGGATGACTACAATATACATCAGCGCATTGGACGCTGTCTCTGTAAGCTGTCTTACAACGCCGCACTCACGGAACAGATTACCAAGCATCAGCATACCTACAAGCGGCGCTGTCGTCGGAAGGATCATACATACGACGATCGTAACGATGATTGGGAAAAGGATCCTCTCAAGCTTGGATACCGGACGAAGCTGCTCCATCTTGATCTTACGCTCTTTTTCTGTCGTCAAAAGCTTCATGATCGGCGGCTGAATAACCGGAACAAGCGCCATATAGGAATATGCCGCAACCGCGATCGGCCCCATGATCGCCGTCTGCTGCAGCTTTCCTGCAAGGAAGATGGACGTCGGCCCGTCCGCTCCTCCGATAATGGAAACCGCCGCTGCCGCTTTATCTGAAAATCCCATTGCCATTGCTCCCAGATAAGCCGTAAAAATACCAAATTGTGCTGCCGCGCCTAAGAGGAAACTCTTGGGATTGGCAATCAAAGGTCCGAAATCAGTCATTGCGCCGACGCCCATGAAAATAAGCGACGGAAGGATTGCCCACTCGTCCAGAATATAGAAGTAGTACAAAAGTCCTCCTACTCCATTCGCTGATTCATCTGCATGCAGCATAATATCAGGATAAATATTAACCAGCAGCATACCAAAGGCAATCGGAACGAGAAGCAATGGCTCGAACCCATGTCGAATTGCTAAATATAGGAAAAAACATGCAACAGCTATCATGATCAGGTTTCCGCCCGTAAGGTTTAAGAACGCTGTCTGTTGTATGAGGTTTCCTAATGTATTTGTAATATATTCCATTTTTTAACCTCCAGTCGTGTTCATTTCAAAAGACTTATTCTTCTGATATGTCTCACTTTAGTTTAATGTAGCCAGTACCGCGCCAGCCTCAACTGCATCGCCTACTGCCGCGTCAATACTCGCAACTGTTCCGTCTTCTGGAGCTACAACCGGAATCTCCATCTTCATTGCTTCAATAATTACAACCGGATCGCCTTTCTTCACGCTCTGTCCTACATTTGCCTCGATCTTAAATACCTTTCCTGCCGCGCCTGCCTTCACTTCTACAGAGCCTGCGCCAGCCGAAGCTTTCGGTGCCGCCTTTGGCGCCGCTTTTGGCGCTGCCGCCGGGACTGCCGCCGGTGCCGCGCCTGCGCCTTTTTCTTCCACTGTAACATCATATACATTACCGTTTACTGTGATCGTATAATTTTTCATCTTGATATCCTCCTAGATTTTACTTTGAATTCCATTTATTCGATGGACGGCGTCTGATACTTCTTACAAAAAATCCATCTGTGCTGATTTGTGCTCCTGCCTGAGCCTCTGTAGCCGCGATTGCCGCAGATATGACCGCGATCAGCTCCGCATCATCAAACTCGGCTTCAACAGCAGGCACAGACGATGCTTTTGGCGCTGCCGTTTCTTTTACTTCCTGTGCCTCCTGCGGCTTCTTTGTGAATGCCGCCTGAATTGCCGGAATGAATTTAAACAGAGAAATAATAAATGCAATCAGTATCAAAACACAAAATACTGTTCCCATTCCAAGCACTGTGTTAAGACCTGCCTTCTTTAAAATCTCGCCCGTCTCCATATTAGCGCTGAAATCCATGCTCTCAAGCTTCGACTCACTGTCAAACATAAAAGAAATCACTGCATCGCGTTTCTCAAATTTCGCATCGGTGCTGACTTCAATTTTTCCATTCGTCTCCTTGAAGCGGTAGTCGCCATGCTCCACATAGCTTCCGCACTCTGTGATTCCTGCCTTCCAACTGTCAAGAACACCTAAGAAACTCTCTGCCTCAAAAGGAAGTCCTGCCTCTGTAAGCTGCAGGTTAATGGCGAATTCTGACAGCTCGCTCCACTCTCCGAGCGCTGCCTCATCAGCCTCCGCACAATAGCCAATGAGGAAATCCGCTACCTGCGTAAGCGATTCCTCATCATACTGTGCGCTTTCCTTGTTCCCGCAGGCAGAAAAGCAAAGCACAGCAGCGATCATGCATAATAATAAGCTAATTTTCTTCTTCAATTTGCCTCACCTCTCTAAACCGCACCATGCTTTTTCATCGGACGGTCCTCTCTTTTTGTGAATAACATCTCAAAAGCGCCGATCACATATTTTCTCGTATCGGCCGGATCGATGATTGTATCAACATATCCTCTTCTCGCCGCTGATAATGGGCTTGTCTGAAGCTCTCTGTATTCAGCCGCTTTCTCTTTTAATATCTCTGCGTCAGAGCCTGCATACATGATCTTTGCCGCCAGACCCGCATCCATCATGCCAATCTCTGCCGACGGCCATGCATATACCATATCCGCACCCACTGCTTTGCTGTTCATCACTGCATAAGCGCTTCCAAACGCCTTGCCCACAACAACATTCACCTTCGGAACCGTCGCGTTGGCAAATGCAAAGGTAAGCTTCGCCGCCGCCTTCGCAAGATGAGCCTCATCATATACGGTGGCTGCAAATCCAGAAACATTCGTAATCGAAAGAACCGGAATGTTGAACGCATCACAGAACTCAATGAACTCTGCTGCTTTCATGGCGCCGTCCGCTGACAGCGAGCCGTCAAACTCTGCCACTGTCTCGGATTCTTCATTATATACCTTTGAGCGATTCGCAACAGCGCCTACCGTCATGCCATTCAGACGGATAAATCCTGTTACCATATCTTTTGCAAAATCCTTCTTCGTCTCGAAAAACGCAGATCCGTCTGAAATATCAGAAAGAATGATCGCCGCGTCATCCGCCGCATTCTCAATATCCGCACAGACTCTGTTCAGATCATCTGTACACTCACTGTAGGAGCTGTCCTCCTCGTTGTTAGACGGAAGCATGCAGATAAGGGTACGGATATTAGCAAGAATTTCTTCTTCTGTACCGATTCCGTCTACAAGACCAGCCTTCTCGCTCTGATATTCTGCCGATGAAGTATTACATTTGGAGATATTGTTGTCTGCGATCGCATTCGGAGAATTTACAAATAATCTTGCCTTTGAACTTTCCATAAACGTAAAATCTGTAAGTGCCGGAACAAGGGAAAGCCCGCCGCCGCATGTCCCAAAAATTGCGGAAATCTGCGGCACTACGCCGGAAGCCATAGACTGCTTCAGATACAGTGTTCCAAAGGCGTTCAACGCATCCGCCGCTTCCTGAAGCCTAAGCCCCGCGCAATCGATCAGACCGATCACCGGTGCTCCCATCTTCATTGCCATATCATAAATATTCACAATCTTCTTCGCATGCATCTCGCCCATCGCTCCGTTCAGGACGGAAGCATCCTGGCTGTAAACATACACTAAATTCCCGTCGATCACACCGTAGCCGGTAATGACACCGTCTGCCGGGGTCTCTTTTTCCCGCATGTTAAAATCAGTTGCTCTGGCTGTAACAGCCCCGCCGATTTCAACAAAGCTTCCTGCATCGAGCAAATTCGTAATTCTTCTGCCCGCTGCATTTTCTGTTGCTATGTTGCCCATAGTCTAGCCCTCCATTTTCCTTACATATTAAAATTGGTCGTTATGAAACATGTAAAAGCATGACCAAATTTTTGCCAATTTATATTATATCCCCTTTTTTAAAGGTCTGCAACTACTTTTCCATTTATTGTCTCATATTTCACAAAATGAAGTTACAGTTCCCTCCGCCTTTGCGAATGGCATGAGAGTGAACGAATAACAAAATAAAAACCTGCGGGGTAACAAATGCATGCCGAACCCCCGCAGGCCAATTTTGTATTACAGCAGCCGTTTTACCGTAATTTTTTTATTTTATTTTTTACATTCGGACATCTTTCCAGCAGAAAATTTTTAAACTCTTCCATATCCGCATCTACAAGAGCTTCTTTCGGAAAACCGATGACAGCTCTTATATTTTTATCCGTTTTGATCACAATCCCGAAGGCGCGCTCCGACTCCAGCAATTTTATGGCACGTCCATAATCGAATGCACGTGTCTTGATCTTCGTCACGCTCTCAAAACGATCCTCATAAAAATCTATCTGCGAAGTAATGTTTTTTCCGTTTTTCTCTCTCCGGAATTTGTACATCTCTTCCGCATCCCCGACAGCCGTCGCCCGGACCGCTTTTCTCCAGACTGTTTTATTTATAATCATAGCCGCAGCGGCAAGCGCCGCCCATGCAGCCAGAAATTTCACAAAAAATAACAAAAGCCCCGGCAGCGTACCCCCGCCCGGATCTCCGTAAATAAACATAAACACAAGCACAAATACTCCCAGCGCCGCCGCGACAAACCGCATCGTGATCTCACTGTTATCTACATCAAACAATTCGCAGACCGGTTCCAGCGTCTCTGCTGTCTCTTCATATTTTACCCGGTAACTATATGCCATAATTCCATCCTTTCTGTCTGTAATTTTACAGTTCAGAAATATTCCTTCCTGCCAAAAATAAGGGTACCGCCTGACAGCCAGTCACCGGCCATCCCACGATACCCCCAGCTTATGTAAGAATAAAGACTATTCTCCTTCTACCATCCTGTCAACCTTGCCGGAAAATGCGAACATGATCACACCACAAGCAATGATCACAATTGCAACCATACCGTAACCCTTGATGAAATCCATCTTGGACAGTACTTTATAAAGCTCTGCACTTCCCTTTGAAGCAAAGAAGATTGCCAATGGCCAGATACCAAGCAGTGTTCCGAGCAGTTTCTTCGGAGCATATTTGCTGATGAAAGAGTTTCCAAGAGGTGAGAAGATAACCTCGCCCACTGTCATAGAAACCGCTGCCAGCACGATAATCCAGATACCTACCGGCTCCTTTGTTCCTGAACCTGCAAGGACAGCAGCTAATACCATCGTTGCCGGCGTAAGACCAAGGATAATAATTCCGAGCGCCGTCTTCTTAAACATACCGATGTCTCCCTGCGGTCTCTGTCTCATCTTTGCCCAGATTCCTGCAAATACCGGACACAGGATGATACAAAGCAGACCGTTCATGGAGTCAAACCATGCAGTCGGCATCGTAAAGGAACCGATGTTCCAGTTTGCCCAGCCAAGACCTGCCTCGCTTGTCGGACCGAACTCGAAGTATACCGGATTGTATACCATATACCAGATTGTCCAGAAAATACCGGAGAAGATCGTTACGATGATGATAGAAATCACGCGGTTCTTCTCAAGCTTCGTAAGCGGAGTCGTATCCTTCTCTTCCTTATTAACATCCTCTACACGATTATCAACAAGGAACGGCTTCTTTCCGGCATCGCCGAAGAACTTCATACCGAACAGCCACCATAAGCAGTCAACGAACAGAGCGATTCCACAGACAAGGAACAGCATACGGTATCCAGCAGCCTTTGCAAGCAGTGACAGGAATGTCGTTCCGCAGAAAGAACCGATGTTTACAAATGAGTACTGAAGACTGAACACGGTATCCAGCTCATCCGCATCAGCGAGCGGGAACAGACGTCCGTTGATACCAGATACGTTTCCTTTAAAGAAGCCAGTACCAACCGCAACAAGAATAACCATTGCCCAGAGCATTCCGATTCCGTTTGCTTTCCACGCGCACAGATAACCAAGTCCCATCAGGATTTCTCCAATCGGAACAAGAAGACGCGGGCTGATCCAGCGGTCAGCAATATACCCTCCGATAATAGGAGTAATATAAGTAAGAGCTACGAGGTTCGCCGACATTGTCGCTCCTACTGTCTTATCAAGACCAAGACCGCCATTTACTGCCTTTGCAGCAATGAAGATTGTGAGTCCCCATTTCGCCGCGTAGTATGCAAGACGCTCGAACGTAAATGACAAGCTACATACATAAAAGCCAAATGGAAATCCCTTTTTTGTGTTTCCCATGAGTTTTACCCTCCAAACTATAAATTTTGCTTTTATTTGGTAAATTTAACAAATAAAAGCTTTTGACACTATGATGTTATCACAATACTTCCAAAAAGACAACAAAAACTTTTAAGGAAAACTTAAGTTTTCACATTATTAAATTTATTTTAGGAATCTATAATTTCCGGTTCTTCAAAGTATCCGCAGGCCTAAAGCTCTGCCATGCGCCCCAGTATTCTCTGGTAGAACTCCTCCTGATCTCCGTTTTTTTCCAGAACGTCCAGAATATTTCCGTCCTTAAGAAACAGAATCCGGCTGCAGTTGCTCGCAATCTGCGGGTCATGCGTAACCATGACGATCGTCTTTTTATACTCGTTATAGATTCTGTTTAGCGCCTCTATCACAATCTTTCCCGATTTCGAATCCAGATTCCCGGTAGGCTCGTCCGCCAGAATCAATTCCGGCTGGTTGATCAGCGCCCGGCAGATGGCCACTCTCTGGCGCTCTCCTCCGGACAGTTCATACGGATATTTCTTGATCAAATGCGTAATCTGAAAATGCCCGCCGCCGCAAATAAAAATTGAAAATGTCCCGGTATCCATTCTTTCATCATCTGAAGCTCTGTAGCGCTTCCCATCCGAAATCCCACGAACAAATCATGGGTCGCAAAAAATGTCACTAAATAAATCAGAAGCATAATTGCCGCCGCCTTCAAAAAGAGCAGCGGAGAAAACCAGTCTGCACTCCCGCCGCCTGCACTGCTCCGAAACAAAGTTACCATGATAACTCCCAATACGCCTCCGAAGATCAGCGATACAGCCGTTCCGATACCAAGCTCCGCACCCAGGCAGGAATAGATGGTTTTTGTCCGGATTCCCAGTGTCTTAAATACTCCGTACTCCGGAAGCCTTTTCCTGAGATAGTAAAGAAGCAGAAGGACAAGCATAAGAAGCCCCACGATTCCCAGTTCAACCAGACCTCTGAGTAAAACTTTTCCCGCACCTGCCGGATAGCCGGTCTTATAGCTCATATCCCCTTCTTTTACAAGAGCCTGCATCCCGAATCCTGACACTACAAAAGCAAACACAAGCATATTGCAGAGAAGAAGCACCGAATATTCTTTCAGATTCCCGACAAAATTTTTCCATATAACTCGGAAAAACAAACGGTTATATTTCCCCGGAAAATAAAGCCTCGCCTTGCGCTTTGCCCTCTCTCTTCTCTCCTTTTTCTCATACTCGGCTTTGTCTACAACTTCCCTGTCCCAAATCTCAATCATCTTCCGCCCGATGCACTCGATGCCCGAAAAAGCCATCAATACTCCCGGAAACAGAATCGCCTCCACAGCATTGCTGCAGATCGTTCCAATCATATATTCCCACATTCCGGCATAGGTGAAGAAAATCGCTATCAGAAGCGCAGCCGCATTCAAATACCAGTCTTTCCTTAAGTACATGGTAATCAGATATAAGACACATAAAATAAAAAAGGCCAGATACATATACAGACTCACAGCCAGTCCTGCCGCATAGGACGGATCCGGCGCAACGCCGGCACGCTCTATAATACTTGCGGCGCCCTCCGTCTTAAGACACTTAGCAAAAGAGAGCAGGTTATACCGCACCTCTCCTATCATAATCCACGGATAGCACAACGCTGCAAAAATATACAGATACATAAGAACAGAAAAGCGGCAGTATTTAGGAAATCATAGCGTTTCCATACATTTTATGGTAAAATATGTAAAATAGATTTTTCAAATGTTAAGGAGGTTTTTCACAATGAATGCAGCAGAAAGAGTTGATAAGCTTCGCTCGCTAATGGCCGAAAAGAACATTGACGCATACGTTGTCCCTACTGCGGACTTCCATCAGAGCGAATATGTAGGGGAACATTTTAAAGCGCGGAAATTCATCACCGGTTTCAGCGGTTCCTACGGAACTGCGGTGATTACAAAAGACGACGGGGGGCTCTGGACCGACGGAAGATATTTCTTTCAGGCGGAGAACCAGCTCGCAGGCAGCGGTATCCGTCTGATGAAAATGTTCGTGGGCGATACGCCGTCCATCGCTGAATATCTTCAGGCAAATATCCCGGAGGGCGGCACAGTAGGCTTTGACGGACGCGTTCTCTCCATGGGCGAGGGACAGGAATACGAGAAAGCCCTGTCTGCAAAAAATATTAACATCAATTACTCAGAGGACCTGATCGACGCGATCTGGGAAGAGCGCCCGTCCCTTTCCAAAAAACCAGCGTTTTTCTTAGAGGAAAAATATTCCGGTGAAAGCTCCGCATCAAAGCTTTCCCGCGTAAGAAAGGCTATTGCAGAACACGGGGCCGATACCCATATTATCGCCTCCCTTGACGATGTATGCTGGCTTCTTAACATCCGCGGGGATGATATTGATTTCTTCCCACTGCTTCTTTCCTATGCCATCGTAACGATGGATAAGGTAGAGCTTTATGTGGACGATGCAAAACTTAATGATCAGATTCACGAAGAACTGGCGAAAAACAAAGTGACGATCCACCCCTACAACGATATCTACGAAGATATCAAAAAATTAGGCGCCGACAGCACTGCTCTGATCGATCCCATGAAGATGAACTACGCGCTTTATAAGAACATCCCGTGTAACATCGTGGAAGCTGCCAACCCTACCATTCTCATGAAAGCCACGAAAAATAACGTAGAGCTTGAAAATATAAAAGAAGCCCACATCAAAGACGGCATTGCCATCACAAAATTCATGTACTGGATCAAGAACCGTTATGATAAGGAACCGATTACCGAGTTAAGCTCCGCCGCAAAATTAACCGAGCTGCGCGCGGCGCAGGAAGGCTATATCCGCGACAGCTTTGAACCCTTATGCGCGTTCGCGGACCACGCGGCCATGATGCACTACTCTCCTTCCAAGGAGTCCGACGTACAGTTAAAATCCGGCGCATTTTTCTTAAACGATACCGGCGGCGGATACTATGAAGGCTCCACGGACATTACAAGAACCTTTGTCTTAGGCTCCGTAGACCAGCAGATGAAAAAATACTTCACCGCAGTTGTACGCGCTATGATGCGCCTGTCACGGGCAAGATTCCTCTACGGCTGCTACGGCTATAATCTTGACGTGCTGGCAAGAGGCCCGATCTGGGACCTTGACCTTGACTACCAGTGCGGCACCGGCCACGGCGTCGGATATCTTGGCAATATCCATGAAGCACCGACAGGCTTCCGCTGGTATGTGGTGCCAAGCAAGAATGAACACCACCAGCTGGAAGAAGGCATGGTCATCACCGACGAGCCGGGTATCTATGAGGACGGACAGTTCGGTATCCGTATCGAGAACGAATTTATCGTAAGAAAAGGCACGAAAAATAAATACGGACAGTTCATGTATTTTGAGACCGTAACCTTTGCTCCGATCGACCTTGACGGCATTGACCCGGAAGAGATGAGCCGAGATGAGCGCGAATGGCTGAATCAATACCACAAGGACGTATATGAAAAGATCGGCCCTCACCTGACAGATGAAGAAAGAGAGTGGCTGAAAGAATATACACGGGAGATTTAAGATCTTGCAAGACATCTGATCGTTCTTCACATATCCCAGAGTTCAAGACAGGAGCGCCGCAAGTTTGAATCACCATTCACAACGCAGCGCTCCTGTCTTTCTTATAAGATCGAATCGTTCTCTTACATATACATATTCCCTGTCCCGACGTACCTGATTCCGTCCTCAAACACACGTTTTCCGTCCATCGTCACAAGCTTCACATCATTTAGACACATTATATCCTTGCTCAGATCCCCGCCTACAACGAGGATATCGGCCTCCATGCCTTCCTTTATGAGTCCCCTCTTATCTTCCACTCCAAGAACCTTCGCCGGATTAGAAGTTGCCGTCTGGATCGCCTGTACCGGAGTGATGCCGTATTCTACCATATACTGCAGCTCTCTGTTAAGAGGCAGAAACGGTGACTGGTACATCACCATGTCCGTCCCGGCGATCACCGTAACGCCTGTATCGTAAAATGCTTTGAAATTATCTCTGTAAGCCTTATACGCCGGCTCAAAATACTGGTAATCATTGATCTCTTTCTGCATAACCGGATCATTTACCGGGGTTCCCGCATGATTCTCCATCTTTTCCCTGCAGATATCATACAACAGCGTATACGCCATAATGGTAGGCGTCCACGCGATCCCCTTTTCCGCCATCTGCTTTGCGTGGTCAACGGTCATAAAAGTAGCATGCTCAATCGTATCAAATCCCGCATCGATACACATCTGGATACCGGGATTCGTCCCCGCATGAACGCCGCACTTGATGCCTCTTCTGTGACACTCATCAACTGCCGCATCAAGCTCTTCCTGCGTAAACTCCGGAATATGGGAACGGTGCGTAGTAAGGATCTTCACCCAGTCCGCCCCGTCGCGCACCTGTCTGCGGATCTCCCTGCGGATCTCCCACGGGCCGTCCACTTCTTCTGCCTCATCCCATGCATGCCCGCCTGTCATACACATCCCTGCATCTGTATGGGTGATCTTCGGCACAACGACAAATCCCTTCTCTGCCGCCAGCTTTAAATTCCTGCATACCCCATGTGCCGAACACATATCACGCACGGACGTAATCCCCCGCTCAAATGCCGCCTGCGCATGCTGCAGAGCATAGAGCATGATAAGCTGCGGTCCGTAATTAAAGCTGTCCGGCTGTGAATAATAGTATCCCAGATGAGCATGCATATCGCAAAGTCCCGGCAGTATCGTAGCCTCGCCATAGTCCTTTACTTCCTCTTCTGGAAACTCGCGGACGAGCTCTTCCTTACCGGCAATCTTCTGAATCCTGCCATCCGCACCTGTCAGAACTGCCCTGTCCTTAAGGACCGTCTGTCCGTCTCCCGTCATAAGATATTTTGCACTGATTATCATCTTTATGTACCCTCCTTAACGATTTAACCATATCAGCTTTTACTGCTTTTTCTGTTCCTCAGACCTATATGCCTCAATCACCGCATGATACTCTTTAGCGGATTCATCCCAGAATCTCCGGTTTTTGTCGCTTAACTTTGTATCAAACTTATAATGATCTTTCAGATATGCTCCGAAAAATGAGGACGCCTTTTTACACCCGAGAACATTCAGATGCTCTCCTTTATCCGGGGTATCTGTGGTCCAGTCCACTCCCGTCTCTTCCCTATACAGGTTCATATCAAGATAAGGGATCCCATTCTCGTCTGCAAACTTTTGTACAGCCTGCACAGCTTCCATGGACCATTCAAGAGTCGGCGCCCGCATCATCATAAATTCAATTCCTCTTTCTTCACAGATCCTTTTCATCTCCAGCACAGCATCCCGGCACCTTTCTCCTACCTCCAGTTCAGAAGTTTTTGCCGTCTGCTCCTTCCATGCTTCATACTTTTTAATTTTCTTTTCTGAGGCAGGTCTTGTGGCGCGCCACGCAAGCGTCCCCATCATATGATAGGAAGTATCTCCCTGTATATGAAAATCTTTCTGTTCCAGCTCGCGCCATCTGGAATGGTACCGAAGAAACGGAATCAGATACTCTTTCTTTGACTCTCCCGTGTTGTCGCAGATTGTCTTGATCGCTCTCAGTTTTTCAGGCGACCAGCGCATATAGTCGATATTTTTACGGTTATTTCCCTCCGTTGCTTCTTCCTCGTCGAAGATTGCTCCCGCCTCAAAAACAACCACTCTGGGAGTCTGGTACTTCAACGCTTCCTTAAGGTAATAAGTACTCAGCCATACTTTCTGCCCGGTTCCTGCAAATACATAACCGGTGATCCCCTGTTCCTCCCAGATATTAAGGGGTGATATCGCACAGTATGCAAAGCTTGCCCCCACATAAATAACATCATGCGAATTCTTTTCCTGCCTGTAAAACGCCTGTATCCTCGTCTGTGTCTCGTCACTGCGGGCGAAGCTCCATTTCGGCATGAATACTGCGGAAAAAATCCCAAATAATATTACAAATACAACTACAAAACAGATTCCTTTCAAAACATTTTTCTTACCCATTGCCTGTATAATCTCCTCTTTTATCTGGTATAACAAATTTTATTTATTCGTTATACCAGCGTATACACCATACCATTAATATACTAAATTTTCAACACTTATAGAAATCTTTCCTCGAACATCCGGCCCTGCCTCCCCCTGCGCAGGCACAGGCACAAGCGCAGGCACAAGCACATCCGCCTCCACGGCCGTAAATATGTCTTCTATGTCCGGAAGAGCTTACATACACGCTTCCCAATCCCCGATTCTGTTTATAGCTGTCTTTGATCTCCTTTTTGTTTCTTCCTGCATAGAGTATGACCGCATATATAATAAGGCCAAATACACCGGTAAATATTGCCGCGATCCTGATAAACGAGGAAACCGATGATACGCTTTTTTTATAATCATCGTTAAACTGGTAGGTTCCTGCCGGATAAAAGACCTCAGCGTCTACCCGGCCGCCCGGCTGCAGATTTTGATGATATGCGAAGTAATTCTCACCTACAGCGTCCATCTGCATACCCGATATTGTATCTTTACCATATTTCCAGAAGATCAACAGCTCCTTTACGGCGATATCGTCAAACCAGCCCGGCGTGAAATGATACTGATATCCGTCCGCTGACTCTTCATACATTCTATGCTGAAGGATGGCAAATTTCATCTTAACCGTCTCTCCCGCATGATATTCACGGTTTAGATCCAGCCTCACATAATCTCCTCCGGATCCATAATAATCCATCTTCTCTATACTGCCGCTTAGAGGAGTCATCTCCTCCACATATTCATTCGGAATCCCAATCTTTACCCATGTTAAGGGACCATCCGTTGTGCTGTCTAATACCTTCCAGTCAATCTCATAGATAATATGCACAGAGCCGTTCGACTGCACATTGAGCCATATCGTCTCTTTCTCTATCTCATCCAAAGGCTTCGCCGCCGATACGGCCGTGTCCATGGATAGCAACAGCACTATACCCAGCAGGATACCAAAAAGATTTCTTTTATATCTGTTCATTGTGTTTTTCCTTCTCTCTGATCTATGAATCAGTCTTCTCCCAGAGGACAGCTTTGTTCCATTTTTCTGGAAAATTCCCGATACCGCTTACTTGCCGGATGATTCCAGATTTTTTTCCACTCTGTATTTCGCATATTGCCGAATATTTCTCTGTTCAGACAGCTCTGACAGGCAACTACATCTCCCGCAGGCGTCACCGCCATATTACTTAATGCCGCGCCGCAGGAGGGAACGCTAAGTCCCATTTTCCGCAGATCTTCTTCTGTGATCCAGCCCGGAGAAGTAAAGCTGATTTCCATGCCATACTCCCAGCAGTATGCGGCGGCTTTTTTTACAACTTCCGTGATCTCCTCTCTGGACAGCTTCATGAATACAGACTCCCGCCTTGCAGCATTGCCTGTGGGAATCAGGCCGGAACAGGTTACATAGACGACTCCCAGAGATTGTAAGAATCTCACCGTATCTGTATATTCCGCGTTCTCTCTGCACAGAGGCGTATTCACATTCACGGACAGTCCCGCTTTAAGAGCGTTTCTGATACCGCTCACCGTCTCATCGTAGTGATCTGCACCTGTCAATTTATTATGAATTTCCCGGTTTGCCGAATAAAAGGTAATCTGTACGTTATCAAGCTCCGCTTCCATTAACTTTCGGCAATAATCCTCCGTCAGCCGCACTCCATTGGTGTTCAGCCGGGTTACAAACCAGCGCGCAGCGTAGATCAGCTCAAACAGATCCTTCCTCTGTGTAGGCTCTCCTCCGGTAAATGTAAGCTGCACAATCTTCGCTTTCTTACATCTGGCAATAATCTCCTTCCACGCATCTGTATCTAATTCTTTTACACCAGCATAACGCTGGCCGGCGGCATAGCAGTGCAGGCAGTGCTGGTTACAATTCCAATGACCGTCCTTTTCCATAGCGCTGACCATAAGATCCATGCGGTGCGGCGCTGTCATATACGGCGCATAAGAACCGATATCCATCTGCCCAATATCAATCTCTGGCGTCTGCCCCCTGGCAATGCTTTCAAAAACCTCTGCAATCACCATCAAATCTTCCCGAAACAACTCCTCATCTGTATAGGGATAGAGCTTTTTCATATTTCCACAAACAATCTCGATCATTTCCGCTAAGTCTTCTTCCGACATTTCGCCGTCCCCGTAACGGTTCAGCTGTTTGATAAATTCCGTCAGCAGAATCGCCCATGACTCATTAACGGGTATGATCTGATTCCCGTTCAGTATCGCGACGGACGGAACAACATGAAACCACTTAAACCGCGGCGGAATCAGATGAATCCTGATCACTCCCGGTTCTTTGGGATTCCATGTTGTATGTACCATCTCTCTCCAGTTCTTCCATTCATACCATTTTTCACGAATCATACTTCTCTCCTATCTATATGAACAGCCAGAATAAATTCAACGCTGCTGCCAACAGTACCGTAAGTACCATCTGTTCATAAGAAACTATTACCCTCCTGAGCCTCGTATTCGGGTAGCTTTCAACAATTTCCTGAATCTTCTGTTCCGTCTTCTTACCAAAATAAATTCCTTTAAATAACCTGTTCAGCATAAAAATACTGCCGTTTCTCCGATCCTTTCTATAGAGGAAACTCCGGTCTATCTGCCCGATCAGTCTCTGAGTCATCTTCGGCATCCCTGCCGACACCTTTGCCGCGAGAAACTCGTAGCTTTTCTTTATCTTTCTCTGATCACTCTTATTGCCCACCTCATAATAAAACGGAATCCATCCCCTCCTCTTCGGCACCTGAAAAGCATGCATCGTAATCTTCACATTTTTTGTCTGCAGCGCTTCCCGAATCTCCTCATAGGAAATCTCCCTGACATTCCATGGCATGATCCTCTTTATGCAGTCATCCTTAAGCTCCCACATACAACGCTTTATAAAATGATTCAGGCACCAGTGCAAAATCATGTAACTGATCAGCCACCCTATGATCACACTGCTTCCTTCCATTCCCGAAAGTTTAAAAAGGAAAGGTACTGAAAGCAATATGGCCGCGCCAACTTTAATTTTTCGTTTTTTATATCCGGAAAACATTGGAATTTCATGTCCTGTTTCACTCTCTTTCACTTTCATCGCTGCTCTCCTGACTATAAAGAATCACTGATATCATTATAAATCAAAATATTGATACTTCAATCATTTTTTGTGATTTTATCACGGAAGCAATTCTTATAGTAAAGTATACTGGATTGAAAGGAAAAGGAGGTACAGTCATGGGACTTTTTAACTTTCTGCATAATCCTGATATCAATCAGGGCTTAAAAGAATATCATGAAACCCAGAGTGCAGTTCTGCTGGATGTCCGTACGCCGCCAGAATACCGCGAGGGACATATCCCCGGCAGTAAAAACATCCCGCTTCAAAAGATCAGCCGTATAAGCGACGCAGACATCGGAAAGGAGCGCCCGCTCTTTGTCTACTGCTACAGCGGCGCCAGAAGCCGTCAGGCCGTAAGCACACTGCAGCGCATGGGATATCTGAATGTAAAAAATATAGGCGGAATATCCGCATATACAGGAAAGGTGGAATCTGTATGAAAGTAGTAATTATAGGCGGCGTTGCCGGAGGCGCCACAGCGGCGGCAAGAATCCGCAGGCTGGATGAACAGGCAGAGATCGTAGTTTTTGAACGGTCAGGATATATTTCCTACGCAAACTGCGGCCTGCCCTACTATATCGGAGACGTGATCGGCGATCCCGAAGAGTTAACCCTTCAAACTCCCGAAAGTTTCTTCTCACGCTTTCGCGTAATCATGAAAGTGCGCCATGAAGTCACGGCCATTCACCCGGACGAAAGATTGGTCTCTGTAAGAAATCTTGAGACCGGCGAGACGTTTAAGGAGAACTACGACAAGCTCATCCTGTCTCCCGGCGCCAAACCCACACAGCCTAGAGTTGCAGGAGCTGAACTGGACCGGGTATTTACCCTGCGGACGGTGGAAGACACGTTTTCCATCAAAGAATACATCAACAAGCATCACCCCAAATCGGCCGTGCTGGCAGGAGGCGGTTTCATCAGTCTGGAGCTGGCGGAAAACTTAAAGGAACTTGGCATGGAAGTAACCATCGTCCAGCGTCCCAGACAATTGATGAATCCCTTCGACCCGGATATGGCAGCTTTTATTCACAGCGAAATGCGAAGGCACGGTGTCAGACTACTGTTAGGCCACACTGTAGAAGGCTTTGAGAAAAGCAATAACGGTGTAGACGTTCTTCTGAAAGAGGAAGCCCCTCTTCATGCCGATATGGTGGTACTCGCCATCGGCGTTACTCCCGACACTGCTCTCGCAAAGGATGCAGGCCTTAAACTGGGC
This sequence comes from Lachnospiraceae bacterium MD308, assembly GCA_010206225.2. Classification (GTDB taxonomy): domain Bacteria; phylum Bacillota; class Clostridia; order Lachnospirales; family Lachnospiraceae; genus MD308. The sequence continues at coordinate 34,355 of VIQU02000008.1, forward strand.
ATCAAAGGCAGCATCGCAGTAAACGACCGGATGGAAACATCCGTCCCGGATATCTTTGCCGTAGGGGACGCAGTACAGGTAAAGCACTATGTCACCGGACAGGATGCCGTCATTTCTTTAGCGGGTCCGGCCAACAGACAGGGACGGATCGCCGCCGATAACATCTGCGGCAAGGACAGCCGCTATACCGGCTCTCAGGGCAGCAGTATCATTCAGGTATTTGACATGACCGCCGCTGTCACCGGAGTCAATGAAACCAATGCAAAAAAAGCCGGGTTAGAGACAGATAAGATCATCCTCTCTCCAATGAACCATGCCGGCTACTATCCCGGCGGAAAGCTGATGACTATGAAAGTAGTGTTTGAGAAGAAGACGCTCCGTCTTCTGGGCGCTCAGATCGTAGGCTATGACGGTGTGGATAAACGTATTGATGTCTTGGCTGCGGCGATCCATGCTAATCTTAAAGCTACCGAGCTTAAGAGTCTGGACCTTGCATATGCGCCGCCTTATTCCTCTGCCAAAGATCCGGTAAATATGGCCGGTTTCATGATCAACAACATAGAAAAGGGAATTCTCAAACAATGGTTTTTAGAAGACGTAAACCGTCTTCCCCATGACGGGAGCGCGACTCTGCTGGATGCCAGAACGGCAGGAGAATACAGCGATGGACATATTGACGGGTTCAAAAATATTCCCGTAGATGAACTGCGGACACGGCTGGATGAAATAGAGCGGAATAAGCCGGTCTATGTAATCTGCCAGAGCGGCCTGAGAAGTTACATTGCCTGCCGGATTCTTGCCGGACATGGCTATGAAGCGTATAACTTTGCCGGAGGCTTCCGATTCTATGACGCGGTCACAAACGACCGCTGCCTGATCGAATCGGCTTCCCCTTGCGGGATGGACCGGTAAAATCCTTATTTGCCGTCCAATTCCTCCAGTTTCGCCCGGTTCGTAATCTCTACCGAGCCGCGGGTAAGGCTTACCATCCCCTCGCGCTGAAAGTAACGGAGCATCCGGGTTATGACCTCCCGGTGGGTTCCCAGATGATTGGCAATGCTCTCATGGGTCATGTTCAGACGGTCCGTATCTTCAATGGCCGCCTCTTCTAAAAGAAAAGCGGCCACACGTTTGTCCATGCTTTTCCACATGACCTGTTCCAACAGCCACATAACCTCTGAAAACCGGGAGGCCATGATCTCGTTCGTGTAATTGGCTACCGCGGCGGACTCCTCCATGATCTTCTTGTAGATGTCCGCGGAAATGATCCATAATTCTGTATCCTTTTCCGCGGTGACCGTCACATCAAACTGAATAGAACGCAGAATACAGGAGGCAGAAAACAGGCACATATCCCGTTCAAACAGCCGGTAGACCGTAATCTCCCTCCCTTCATCTGAGAGGATGAACGCCCGAAGCTGACCGGATTTCACAAGCAGCAGACCGGTGCAGTCCGCACCGCCGCCATAGAGTACATCGCCTTTCTTCACAATACGGCTGAAAAGACTCTCTGAAATATCTTTCTGCTGCCTGAGCGTCAGCTTATCCCATACAGGAAAATATCTTGAAAATTCCATTTTTTCTCCTCACATCAATGCTATACCTTGCATGGCTTTTTGCCGTTGCCGCCTTTCAATCAAACATAGCATCCACGTTTCTGTCTTCACTTCTATTTTTGATTGCGGAACTGCATCGGCGTCATATTATATGCTTTCTTAAACAGCCTGTTAAAGTGCTCTACATTCTGATATCCCACAGACAACGATATATTTTCCACCGTCATATTGCTGCTTTTCAGGAGCGCTTTTGCCTTCTTCATACGGATCTTCTTCACCAGTTCCCCGAATGTCATGCCCGATTTTTCCTTAACATATTTGGAAATATAAGGCTTTGACAGATAGAATCTCTCTGCCAGATCATCCAGTGTGATATCGATATAATTTGTCTGGATATAATTCATAATCTCTATCATCCTAGCATCCTTGCACGTCTCCGCACTGCCGATTTCTTCAATCTTATTCACTGCAACGATCAAAGCCTCAATCGATGCACTGATAATATCCGCGTCGATACCTACCCCCCAGAAGGCCTTCCCATTGCAGACAATCCCCACATACGCCACCGCTTTCGACGAAGAACCTCTCGTCAGAGAATGCTCCTCGTAAAATCTCAGCTCATAACTGATGTTAAAATACTGCTTGATGGCATTGCTCACCGCATCCAGACGGCCGTTTCCATTCGCCGCGATCGTCCGGCTCTCTCCGCCGTGATTGATGGATACCTCCGCCGTGATGCCGTCTACCTGCTTGAAATGGCACTCATCAATCGAAAATACCGGCTTCGTATTCACATAATTGTCCGTAAAAATCTCGTATACCCATTCCGGACTTAATTCCTTATGAGCCTTATCGGATACATCCTTCACAAGATAACCGACTTCTTCCCTCATCTTCATCGGCAGATTAATACCAAAGCTCTGCTTTAGAATGTAGCTTACGCCTCCCTTACCGGACTGGCTGTTGATACGGATCACATCGGAATCGTACTTCCTTCCCACATCCTGCGGATCGATCGGAAGATACGGAACCGTCCATTTCTCGCATTTCTTCTCGTCTCTCCATGCCATACCCTTTGCGATCGCATCCTGATGGGAGCCGGAGAACGCAGTGAACACCAGATCTCCGCCGTACGGCTGTCTCGGGTTGACTTCCATCCTCGTAAGCCTCTCATAAGTATCCCGAAGATGCTGCATGTCGGAAAAATCAAGCTTCGGATCGACGCCGTGGGAGAACATATTCATACCAAGCGTTACGATATCCACATTGCCGGTACGCTCTCCGTTTCCAAATAATGTTCCCTCAATCCGGTCTGCCCCCGCCAGTATGCCAAGCTCAGCCGTAGCAACGCCGCATCCGCGGTCATTATGCGGATGCAGACACAAAATAACGTTGTCTCTGTACTTTAAATGCTTATGTACATACTCAAGCTGGCATGCAAATACGTGAGGCATTGCATTTTCAACTGTAGTCGGTATATTAATGATCGCCTTATGATCCGCCGCAGGCTGCCATACGTCCAGCACTGCGTTGCATACTTCTACCGCATATTCGACTTCCGTGCCCGGAAAGCTCTCCGGACTGTACTGGAAGGTAAAATTGCCGTCCGTCTCATTCGCCAGCTCAAGAAGAAGCTTCGCTCCGTCAATGGCAATCTTTTTAATCTCTTCTTTATCCTTTTTAAATACCTGTTCCCGCTGTGCAACCGAGGTAGAATTATACAGATGTACTACCGCATGAGGCGCGCCCTTCACTGCCTCAAAAGTCTTCTTAATGATATGCTCTCTTGCCTGTGTCAGCACTTGTACCGTCACATCATCCGGAATCATATCCTTCTCAATCAATGTCCGGAGGAACTTATATTCCGTCTCTGATGCCGCCGGAAATCCGACCTCAATCTCCTTAAAGCCCACATCCACCAGCAACTGGAAAAACTCCAGCTTCTCATCCAGACTCATAGGCTCAATCAGCGCCTGATTCCCGTCCCGAAGATCCACACTGCACCAGATCGGCGGTTTATCAATGTAATCCTTCTTCACCCAATCATAAGTAACAACCGGCGGCATAAAATACGTTCTCTCATACTTGTTAAAATTCTTCATAAATCCATCTCCTTCAACTTATATCATAAAATTTTAATCATCGTGCTTTTACAGTGATCAAGCGCTGTCGACTTGCCTGACCAGCCCGCCGATCAGCCGGTTCACGGCTTCCGGCTGATCCGTGTTTGCATTGTGTCCGGCATTTTTTATCCATTCCAGAGGGATGCCGGTATCTTTATGCCATGCTTTATTATATCGAATACACGATCCGGCGCGGTCTTTTTCACCACAGATCAAAAGTGCCGGACATTTGATCTCGTACGGCAGATCCATTTCTATCGCATCTGCAAGGATTCTGAATCCATTGCCAGCTATCTTGGCATACCGCTTTTTATCCCCGGCATACACCATCATAATCTCATGCATCAGTGTTCTTCCATATTCAGATACCGCGACATTATTTACCCCGGACTTTATCAGCAGACTCCACGGATAATAAAGATAAACAGGCTCCATCTTCTTTAACAGCCAGAGCTCAATCCCCGTCAAAAACTTTCTTTTTAACGGAGCTGAATCAATAGAGACCATTCCCCTTAACTTCTCAGGATATAACTGCGCATACATCTGTCCGACATAACCGCCCATAGATTGTCCTATGATCACAGGTCTTGTTATTCTTTCCTGTTCAAATATGCCGTTCAGCCACCTTGCCTTATCCATCAGATTAAAATCAAATCTGAACGGCCATGAGGCCGCATGACCGGGCGCATCCCACACAAAAACATTATATTCGTTTTTAAAACATGCGATCTGCTTGTCAAACAATCTGTGATCTGCTGTCAGACCCGGCAGAAAAGCCAGTGTCACAGCTTCTTCTGCAATCATATGAATCCAATAATGGATGATACCCAACGGTGTCGTATATGTTTTTTCAATCATCTTAATATCTCCATATTATCCATCCAGCAAGCCAGTATACCAACACAAACAAGTTAATATTTATCAATTTTGTTGTCTGATTTTAATTCTCCACTATCCTACCATACAAATGCAAAAAAGGAAAGTGATAATTTTAATCACTTTCCTTGATATATTTTAATATTCTTTCATCCATTACTCTTCTAATGAACGTTTCTTTGATATCATTACTTTCTCCTCATAACACAGAAAGATCTCATCTACTTTTTCTTTCTGAAGCTTCGGCGTCACTATACTCACAACCGGAACTACGATCAAGCCCGCAATCATTGCTGCCGCGCCTGCATTGATCGGAGATGCGATATAGTGGAAATACATATTAGAAACAGTAATTCCGACACCCGCCGCGAAGCTCGCCCATACTGCCGCTCTCGTAACGCCTTTCCAGTACAGCCCGTACATAAACGGCGCGAGGAATGCTCCCGCAAGCGCGCCCCATGAGATACCCATAAGCTGTGCAATAAAGGTCGGCGGATCAAGCGCGATCACTACGGACAGCACGATGAAAAACACAACCAGAACCTGCATGGTCTTTACCTGCTTTTTCTCATCCATATTTTTTACAACATTATCTTTTAAAAGGTCAAGTGTCAATGTTGAACTTGAAGTAAGTACCAGCGATGCCAGCGTCGACATAGATGCTGATAATACAAGCACTACTACAATTCCGATCAAAATATCCGGCAATGTAGACAGCATATACGGAACGATCCCGTCAAAAACAACCGCTCCTGTCTCATCGTAAATGGACGGATTGTCAAACAATCTTCCAAACCCTCCGAGGAAATAGCACCCGCCGGAAATGATCACTGCAAAGATCGTCGAGATCACTGTGCCGGTATTGATGGATTTCTCATCCTTGATCGCATAGAACTTTCCTACCATCTGAGGAAGTCCCCACGTACCGAGAGACGTCAGTATCACAACGCCGAGAAGATTAAGCGGGTCCGGTCCTAAAAACGAAGTAAACGCCCCCGGCTGTCCCATCGTAATCTCGATATCGCTTGGAATCTCCGCCATTTTCCGGATCGCCTCGATCAGTCCCCCCTGTCCGCCAAGAACAGAACCGATGACGGCACAGATCCCCACAAGCATAATGATCCCCTGAATAAAGTCGTTGATAGCCGTTGCCATATAACCGCCGAGAATTACATAGATTCCGGTAAATACTGCCATACCGATCACGCAATATGTATACGGAATATGAAACGCCATCCCGAATAGTCTGGAAAGGCCATTATATACCGATGCCGTATAGGGGATCAGAAAGATAAATACGATCGCAGATGCCGCAATCTTAAGCGCCTTGCTCTCATACCTCTCGCCGAAAAAATCCGGCATCGTCTTAGAATTCAGACGCTGTGTCATAACTTTTGTACGTCTTCCAAGTACAACCCACGCCAAAAGACTTCCGATCACTGCGTTTCCAAGCCCGATCCACGTAGAAGCCATACCATACTTCCAGCCGAATTGTCCCGCATACCCGACGAACACAACCGCCGAAAAGTAAGAAGTTCCATATGCAAACGCCGTAAGCCACGGCCCTACGGAACGTCCTCCCAATACAAATCCATCCACACTGGTCGCATGTTTCCTGCTGTATAGACCTACAGCTACCATGATTCCAAAGAAAATAACCAGCAAAATCAACTTAACTGCCATAAAAATTCCCTCTTCTTTCTCTGTTTCAATTCCTTTTGTGCTTTTTCGCAGACGAAGCCGGACATTGTACGATCCTCTTATTCTGCCATGCCGCTTTAAAGCGCAACGCTTTAAAGCATTAAAGCACCTTGAAATTGTATCACGGAAGGATATTTCTGTCAACTGCTTTGCGGCAGAAAAATACTTCTTTCATATTATCACTTTATTGCATATAACTACACACAATGTACTTAACAGTGTTCCAAGCAGATAATTTTCTGCAAATTTTTCGTCCTTTGTAATCTTATCATATCGTGCAATGGACTTTGCGGTAAGGATAAAGCCTATTGCGGCATACTAACCTTTCGATAAAAACAAAAGCATTATAAAACGCTCAACTGTCCATATAACAGCCCAAAATACTTCTGACCTGAAAATCGGCAAAAAAGCCAATATTACTGCGATACAATACTCCAAAGAATGTAATATTACTCCTTTATATTTTTCTTCCTTATATTTAGACATTTTTTCATTCTGAAAATAAAAATCTCCTAACAAATGACCTATTCCAAGCACAAGTAAATATTATGCTATAATTACGCATAATCTTTATGTTATTCCGATACGTTTTTTCTTCACTTATTGATTGGGATAAATGTGAAATATAATTATAAAAAGAATTTTAAGATTATCGTCTGAGCAGATGTCAGAGAGGCCAAAGAACCCTTTGACCCCATCGTTACATAATTATGATTCTTACTTCATCTGGTTGACCCGGTCCTGAACCGTCTTATTGAAATTCTCGATCTTCCGGTCATAAGTTGCGTCCATGTACTCCGAATGAAGCATAAAGTCCGCTGTTGCAAGATTGTTTGCCACTGGTATATCATATACGACTGCGATACGAAGAAGCGCCTTCACATCCGGATCGTGGGGCTGCGCCTCAAGAGGATCCCACAAAAATACCATAAAATCAATCTGCCCCTCCACAATCTTCGCCCCGATCTGCTGGTCTCCGCCCAACGGGCCGCTGTTATATCCCTTCACCGGAAGCCCTGTCTTTTCCGCGATAAGACGGGCTGTTGTTCCCGTTCCGCAAAGGAAATGTCCTTTTAATATCTCTTTATTCTGATCGCACCATTCTACCAGCTCTTTCTTTTTTCCGTCATGAGCAACCAGTGCGATATGCTTCGTCTTTCCAATCTCCAACGTTACAAAATTATCATTCATCATCTTCCGGATATCCCTCCTCATAATATTTTATAAGCGCCTGTGTTCCAAGGTCTCCATAACCCGCTGCCTGAAGCTCCTCATAATTGGCAAGCACCTGACTTAACACGTCCAGACACAGGCCGCTTCGGTTGGCCTCCGTGAGCGCCAATGTCATATCCTTAATGAAATGCTTCATAAAGAATCCCGGAGCAAAATCTCCTGCCATAATCTTCGGCGCAAACAGATCAAGCTGTCTGCTTCCTGCCGCTCCCGTCGATACGGATCTCAGAACCGTGTCAAGGTCAAGTCCTTTCGCCTTCGCATAAGTAAGCGCCTCGCAGACGCCTGAGAGCGTACCGGCAATCATAATCTGATTGGCTAACTTGGCATGCTGGCCGCATCCGGCTTTTCCCTGATAATTGATCGTTGTCCCCATAGCTTCAAACAACGGAACGCAAGCCTTAAAGTCTTCTTTCTCACCTCCCACCAGAATGGAGAGAGTTCCTGCCTTCGCCCCTGTATCGCCCCCGGTCACAGGCGCATCCAGAACATGGAAGCCCTTCTTTTTCCCTTCTTCATAAATCTGCTCCGCGATGATCGGACTTGTGGTAGTCATGTCGATGAGATACGCGCCTTCCTTTGCACTGTCCAGTATATTTCCCGCATCGTAATATACCTCTTCCACATCTTTTGGAAATCCTACGATCGTAATCACCGCATCGCGGTCCTTCACACAGTCTGCGATAGAGTCATGGAAGATGGCGCCCTCTTCGATCACATCGCAAACCTTTGATTTTGTGCGGGCATAGATATGAAGTTCATATCCCGCTTTCATAAGATTTCTCACCATGGATTTTCCCATGATCCCAACACCGATAAACCCAATATTTTTCATACTTTTTCTCCTTTGTACTAATACTTCTCTGCAATCTCTCCCTGCTTCTTATAGATGCTGTCAGCCGGAACATAGCCTCTCACAGAAGACAGCGGATAGATATTCGTGCGGCTGCCTACAACGCTTCCCGGATTTAATACTGTTCCGCAGCCCACTTCTACTTCATCGCCGAGCATGGCGCCGAATTTCTTGATTCCCGTCTCGATATTTCCTTCCGGCGTCTTTACCACTACCAGCTTTTTATCCGACTTCACATTAGAAGTGATGGAACCGGCCCCCATATGAGCCTTATATCCAAGAATGGAATCACCCACATAATTATAGTGAGGAACCTGTACTTTATTAAATAAAATCACATTCTTAAGTTCTGTGGAATTCCCCACGACAGCGCCCTCGCCTACAATGGCATTCCCGCGGATAAACGCGCACTGGCGCACCTGCGCTCCTTTTCCGATGACGGCAGGCCCGTGGATATATGCCGACTCGAACACCTCCGCAGACTTTGCGATCCACACATCCTCGCCCACCTTGTCATACTCATCTTCGGAAAGCGTCTTTCCAAGTTCCAGTATAAACGCGCTGATCTTCGGCAGTACCTCCCAAGGATAAGTAACCCCCTCAAAAATGTCCTTCGCGATCGTCTCATCAAGCGTGTACAAATCTTTTACTGTTAATCCAACCATTTTCCTAACCTCCTGTTCATTTTTCCTTCCATCTTCTATTGTATTTCTCATTCAGTCTTCTATGTATGAAATCCATCTTTAGTATCATAGCACTTCCTACGGACAATAGCAATTCTCACTTTCCGCTTTTCCGGTAGAAGGATGCCGCTTTATTATAAAACCGCAGCAGCTCTCTCTCATTATTAAGCCCCATCACTCCCTGCGTCCTGCTTACGATAAAAGAAGTAAGCTTTTGCATATATTCATCAGAAGTGATCTCTCCGTTTGCAACATAGGTAAGTCCCTTTTCCCAGCTCGCTGTAAGCTCCGGATTTAACAGAGATTTGATGGAATGATCCACCACATCATAGATCATCTCTCCCTGCAGAGTAGGTGTGACAATCTGCGTTTTCTTATTCAGAGCCAGATATTTATTATGAAAAAGCTTTTTTAAGATCTCGCCCCTTGTCGCGCTTGTTCCGATCCCGCTTCCTTTGATCTGCGCCCGAAGCTCTTCGTCCTCGATGAGCTGCCCGGCATTTTCCATGGCAAGTATCAGGGAACCGGAATTGTACCGCTTTGGCGGGGATGTCTTCCCCTCTTTGATCGCAAGGGATTGGATCGGCAGGATCTTTCCTTTCCGAAGATTTTTAAGCCCGTCAAAAAGCGCACGTTCTGTCTCCTTGTCCTCTTCCTCGTTTTTCTTTCCGGGAATCCCGGCAACCTTCAGATAGCCTTCTTCCGCAAGTACCTTAAAGCCTGTAAAAAAAGATTCCCCCTTTATCTTTGTGACAATCGACACCCTCTGGTAAATGGCCGGGGGATAAAAGATGCTTAAGAATCTTCTCACAATCACATCATAAACCTTCTGTGATACCCCAGAAAGAGAGGACAGCGCGTGCAGCCCCTGCCCTGTGGGAATGATCGCATAATGGTCTGTAATCTGCTTATCATTGACATAACGTGTCTTTTCCAGTCCCTTATGGCTCTTAAACCCTGCGATCTCCTGAAGATATGGCGCCGCCTGCTCGTATTTCATCAGACCATTCAGATTCTTATGAATCTCCTTTGCCACCGCCGACGACAGTACTCTGGCATCCGTACGGGGATAGGTCACAAGCTTTTTTTCATACATCTCCTGCACGATTCTTAACGTTTCGTCAGGGCTGATCTTGAACCGTTTGGAACACTCGTTCTGCAGCTCCGCAAGATTAAACAGCAGCGGCGGATTCTTTTTTTCCTTCTTCTTCTCGATACTTGCGATCTGAGCAGTAACAGGCGGCGGATCTTTCAAGTAATCAATCAGCTCCTGCGCTTTTTTTTCTTCCTTAAATCCATTTTCCTTATAAAGGTCAAAGGATTCAAACCACTGAGAGCCTTTCACGGCTCTCCACTCTCCTTCAAATGTCTGGCCTTCCTCTCCTGCATTCATAATAACCCGGTAAAAGGGAGTCTCCACAAACTCCCTGATCTCACGCTCTCTGCGAACTACCATGCCAAGCACGCAGGTCATGACACGTCCCACAGACACGACAGCGTATTTTGTCTTCAGGTAATCGGAAATGCTGCTGCCGTATTTCAACGTCAGAAGCCTTGAAAAATTAATCCCCATCAGATAATCTTCCTTCGCTCTGAGATACGCCGAGGCCGACAGATTATCGTATTCCTTCAGATCCTTTGCCTCTCTGATCCCCCGGAGAATCTCTTCCTCCGTCTGAGAATCAATCCACACACGGCGCCTTTTTTTGCCGTGCACGCCCGCCTGCTGCTCCACCAGACGGTAGATGTATTCACCCTCACGCCCGGAATCCGTACAGACATAGATCGTCTCCACATCACTCCTGTTCAATAATTCTGCCACAATCCCAAACTGCTTTGCCACAGCCGGAATTACTTCGTATTTGAACTCTTCCGGTATAAAAGGCAGAGTCTTTAGACTCCACCTTTTCAACGACGGGCTGTACTCCTCAGGATAACTCATGGTCACAAGATGCCCCACACACCATGTAACGACCGCCTCCTCTGACTCAATATACCCGTCCCTTCTTTTTGCCTCCAGCTTCAGTGCTTTGGCAAATTCCTGCGCAACACTGGGTTTTTCAGCAATATATAATGCTTTCCCCATAGACACTCCTAACTCTTCTGCTTCACTTTGTTCCCAAAGACATCCTTTAACCTGCCAAAGAATGTCTTTTCCTTCTTCTCCGGCTTCATATGCTGCGCATGCAGCGCTTCTTCCATAAAAGTGGCCTGAGAATCCACATACGGCTCTACCAGCTCCTTCCGGCAATAGGTGCCGTCTCTCTTCAGCACTCTTCCTTTTATGTTATCACTGAGCATGACCTTCAGATAGTGGTTTACCTGCTTTTTAATATCCGCATCTAAGATCGGGCATGCCACCTCTACTCGTTTCTCCGTATTGCGCGTCATCATATCCGCCGAACCGATATAGATCTTCTGACTGTCTCCTGTTCCGAAGCTGAAAATTCTCGGATGCTCCAAGTAGCGCCCTACTACGCTCATAATCTGCAGATTATCAGTATATCCCGGCACTCCCGGCAGGACGCAGCAGATTCCCCGCACGATCAAGTCAATCTTTACTCCCGCCCTTGAAGCTTCTGACACCTTCTCAATATAATCTGTATCTGTCACAGAATTCATCTTCATGATGATACGTCCGCTGCTTCCCTTCGCGATCTCTTCATCCATCATCCGAAGTACATTCTGCTTCAAACTGGTAGGCGACACGATCAGATGCTCATAGACTCCTTCCAGATTGCTGATCGCCATATTTTTGAAAAATTCCGACGCATCATGTCCGATTGCCGGATTCGCAGTCATCAGCGATAGATCTGTATACATTCCCGCCGTCTTCTCATTGTAATTTCCCGTTCCGATCTGGGTAATATACTGGATCTCCCCCCGGCTGCGGTATGTAATCAGACAAATCTTCGAATGTACCTTGTAATCCTCGAATCCATAGATGACGCGGCATCCTGCCTCCTCCATCCGCTCGGACCAGTCAATATTATTCTGCTCGTCAAATCTCGCCCTAAGTTCAATGAGCGCCGTAACCTCTTTCCCATTTTCTGCGGCAGCACATAAGTATTCCACCAGCCTTGCCTTCTTTGCCAGACGGTAGATCGTAATCTTGATCGTCAGGACATTCGGATCATAAGCCGCCTCTTTGATCAGTCTGAGGAACGGATCCATGCTCTCATAAGGATAGAATAGCAGCAGATCCTTCTTCTTTATCTGACGCATGATATTGCCGTCCTGAATCCGCACACAGCTCTGAGGCGAAAATGCAGGATAGGTAAGCGACCGCTTCATGGGCTCCGGCAGGTCCCCGCTGATGGCAAAGATATAATCAAGCTTCATAGGCATCTTTGTACGGAAAATCTGTACTGGCTTGATCTTAAACTTATCGCAGAAATACTTCTCCGTCTCTGCGCTCAGCTTTTCCGCAACTTCAAGCCTTACTACAGACATCCGGCGGCGCTTATGAAGCGTCTTCTTCATGAGATGTCTGAAATCGTCATTTACTTCCAACGCCTCATCTTCCGGATTGATGTCCGCGCTCCGTGTCACGCAGATATAGTTCGCGTCCGTAACTGTATATTTGGGGAACACCAGATTCAGGTGCTCTACAATGATGTTCTCCATACGGATATAACGGATATCATGCCCCGGCAGGTACAGGATATTGGAAACAAACTGAGGAACCGGCACAATTCCCTGCATCGTCTTATCTTTGTCTCTTAAATTAGCAGTCACATAGATTTCCTTATTCAAAAGATGCGGAAACGGATGGTTCGCATCTACGATCTGCGGAGAAAGGATGGGAAGAATCTGGTCTTTAAAGTATTTCTTCACATACTTTTTCTCCTGCTGCTCTAACTCCTTGTAGCTCAATCCACACACGCCATAAGGATGAAGCTGCTTCTGGATGTCCGAATAAGTCTTGTCGCGCTCCTTACAAAGAGGCGCCACAGCTTCAAATATCTTCTCAAGCTGCTCGTCCGGAGTCATCCCCGAACGACTGTCTCTTGCCTTGGCATCTGCGTGCGCCATGTCAAATAAACTTCCCACACGAATCATAAAAAATTCATCCAGATTGCTTGAAAAAATCGCCACGAATTTCATCCGCTCCAATAGCGGAACCGTAATATCCTGCGCCTCCTGCAAAACTCTCTGATTAAACTTAAGCCATGATAATTCCCGATTCTGCGAATAGTTTAAAATATCATTTTCCATAGTCCGGCCCTTCCTTCTCTCCTGCCTTTTCACTTATTGCTTTGCCTGAATGTAACCTTTCTTCGCCAGAGACTCCGCACAGAGAACTGCTCCGCCGGCCGCTCCGCGAAGTGTATTGTGGGAAAGCCCCACGAATTTAAAATCAAACATCGTATCCTCGCGGAGACGTCCGATCGATACGCCCATACCATTTTCATAATTCACATCAAGCGCCACCTGCGGGCGGTTATCCTCCTTCAGATACTGAACAAACTGCTTCGGCGCGCTCGGAAGATCCGCTTCCTGCGGAAAGCCCTTAAAGTTCACAAGCTTTTCAATCAACTGTTCCTTTGCCGGCTTCTTTTCAAAATTAATAAATACGGCAGCCGTATGTCCGTCAAGAACTGGAACACGGATACACTGACAGGTAATCTTAGGAAGCGCCGCCTTCACAATCTCCCCGTCTTTTACCGTTCCTAACACACGAAGCGGCTCCTGCTCACTCTTTTCTTCCTCTCCGCCGATATAGGGAATGATATTCTCCGACATCTCCGGCCAGTCCTTAAAAGTCTTGCCCGCACCGGATATCGCCTGATAAGTCGTCACCACTACCTCCTTCGGCCCAAATTCCCTCCATGCCGCCAGACAAGGCACGTAGCTCTGTATCGAACAATTCGGCTTCACGGCAATAAATCCTCGCTTCGTACCAAGACGCCTTTTTTGCGCCGCGATCACCTCAAAATGTTCTGCATTGATCTCCGGCACTACCATCGGAACATCCGGCGTCCAGCGATGAGCGCTGTTATTAGAAACTACCGGTGTCTCAGTCTTTGCATATTCTTCCTCAATCGCCCGGATCTCTTCCTTCGTCATATCTACAGCGCTGAATACAAAATCGACTCCCGACGCAACCTTCTCAACCTCATTCACATTGGCAACTACAAGACTCTTAACCGCCTTCGGCATCGGCGTCTTCATCTTCCAGCGTCCGCCGACCGCCTCTTCATAAGTCTTCCCGGCAGACCGCGGACTCGCCGCAACAGTCACAACCTCGAACCAAGGATGATCCTCAAGCAGAGAGACAAATCTCTGTCCCACCATTCCTGTCGCTCCTAAAATTCCTACTCTTAATTTCTGATCCATATCTCATCACTCCTGTTTTATTTATGCATTTATTCTTCAAATTTTATCACATTCTCCCATAAAATCAATCTTAAAATCATTTCTCTTTTGAAAACTCCTTTGAAAACACACATCCGCAGTAGTCCTGCCGGTATAATCCATACTCCTTGGAAAGCTCTACAGAACGTTTATAACCGTTCTTTTTCTTGAAGTCAGACACGAGATAAGGTACGCCGCACTCCTCGCCTGCCCGCATTCCGATCTCATTGATCTTATCCGCCTTTTTCAGAGGGCTGATACTGAGCGTCGTTGTGAAATAGTCAAACTCCGCGCTTTTTGCCATCCTTGCGGTTTCCTTAAGTCTCAGCTCGTAACACCTGAAACACCGCTCTCCTCCCTCCTTCATATGCTCAAGCCCTCTCGCCATCTCAAAAAAACGCCCGCTGTCATAATGTCCCGCAGCAAAGGTCACCGGATTCTTTACCGGAAGCCTGTCGATCAACATCTGCTGCTCGAACAGACGCTTCGTATATTCACTCTCCGGGGAAATATTGGGATTATAGTAAAAAACTGTAATAGAAAAATAGGCGCTTAGATATTCCAGCACATAGCTGCTGCAGGGCGCACAACAGCTGTGAAGAAGAAGCCTTGGCACAGATTCCTTTGTTTCAAGTTTTTTCAGTAATTTATCTAGTTCTCTCTGGTAATTCATCAAAAATCTTCTAGCCTCCCTAGATCTTATGTTTTTTTAAATTATAACTGTTCTGATACATTCTGGCAAGCTTATGATATCGAAAAGGAGCGGCACTTCATCCGCTCCCGTGATCATCCGATATTTATAACATCCAGCCTACTTTTTTGTTTTCGCGCTTTTCGCTGAACTATAGCTGCTGTATATCTTCCTTCCTCTTACCGTTTTATATGCCCGTATCCGATACTTATATGTCGTATTCTTCCTAAGCCCGCTGTTTGTATAGGAGACCGTGGAACCCTTTTTTATGGTCTTGATCGTTGCATATTTTTTCTTTGACGAATTGTAACGCTGAACCAGATAACCGCTCGCGCCCGATATTTTGTTCCACTTCAATTTGATTTTGCTATTTGAAGAAGCCGATGCGGTTACCGTGGGCTTGCCTATCACCGTTACATAAGTCTTTTTAATATAACCTGTTTTCTTTTTTCCTTTGATCTTAATGGAAATCTTATACCAGCTTCCGCTCATTCCGGTTATCGTCACGCTTTTATTGATTCCCAGCGTTGTAAGCCTCTTCTTTGATGTGCTTGGACCGGAACGGACATTGATATTCGTTCCGTTCGTTGTTCCATTCATGCTGGACACTGTTTTTACACTGACAGCGCCGGATGCACCGGAATATACCGTCTTACCGTTCGCTTTTTTATAGGATTTTATCTTATATTTATAAGTTTTTCCCATACTCCTTCCTGTATCCGTATAAGAAACCGTGCCGCCGCTTCCAATGGTCTTAATAGCTGCATACTTCTTCTTCGATGCATCATAACGATACAGCACATACCCGGATGCGCCGGAAATCTTTTTCCACGACAGCTTCACCTTATCATAGGAGGAAGCTTTTCCGGTAAGCTTCGGAACCGCCGGTGCTGCCGCTGGTTTCGCTGTTGTAGTCGAAGTCGCCGGCGGTGTTGAAACCTGCGTCGTCTGGGCGGTGCTTCCCGTACCATACGACGGTGTGGTTCCTGGTTTGATATACCAAAAATTCATATCTACATTACCGGAAATACCTGACACTCTACCAGAAGATGTATACTGCCAGAAGTCATAATCTCCCGTATAATCTGTACTTGTCGTATAATGAGCCAGCCATGCCGGATACTTTGCCGTAATCTCTGATGCGTACAGATCGGAACTGAACATACTCTTATTCGCGTATACAAGCGGAGTATAGCCCGCTTTCCTGATTCTGTCGCAGAATGCCAGACAAATATCTGTCTTTACCCTTCTGCTCAATTTCGTCGAACTGGAAAAACGTCCGCCGCTATAATACTCATAATCAAACACCAGAGGCATTGTAATCTTATATCCTTTTACCGTCTTCAAAAGATATTCTGCCTCTTGTACCGCTTCTGCCGTCGTGATCGCCTGTGAAAATATGTATGCGCCAACCTTCACTCCCGCGGCGGCGGCATTCTTCATATTCGCTGCCGCTGTCGGATCCTTTGCCAAAGCTCCCGTCTTCGTACCTCTGTAAGAAGTGCGGACAAATGCATACTCAATTCCTGCTTTTTTCACATTGCTCCAGTTAATCGTCCCATTCCATTTGGAAACATCAATTCCCTGCTTTATCGTATACCCGGAAAATTTTTTGTTATGTGTAACCTTTGAAGAAGCCGCCCGTGTCTTTATGCCGCCGCCGAAAAAGTCCGCCGGGATCTTCGCGCCGCTCAGTCTTTCCCGCCCCGGATCATCCAGATCCGTCTCTGACAGAGCATCCTCTTTCACGGCTTCTGCGTTCTTATCATCCGCTTCCTGTGTTTTCGGTTCAGAAGTTTCATTCTTTTCCGCTGTCTTTCCTTCTTCTTCAGAGACCTTATCTTTCCCTGCCCCCTGAGGTTCTGTTATATCCGCACCGGCTGATTCCTCATCCTTCTCAGAAACAGCTTCATCTATAACCGCTTCCGGCTGCTCCTGCCTGTCGGTACCTTCTCCTGCAACGACCGGCTCTGAATCGCCCCTCTGCGGCTGCTCTGCCGCCGGCTCCCCTTCTTCCGAAACTACTGCCTGACCTCCTAAAGTCTCAGGCTCGCTCGCCAGTACTCTCTCCGAGAATACTGTCATTCCCATGCTCAGTATTAGCAATGCCGCAACAAATCTGTACTTTCTCTTCATTTTATCTTCCCCTTATTATTGATTTTTTTCGTCGTCTGCTATCTTATAAAACTAAGATTAAACCTATATTAAATTTCCCTCAAAAATGCCCCCATTTACATTTGTTCCAGATATTCCCTTATATTATCCAATGATTTCCTGCTAAGAAGCTCATATGCCTGATACGTCATCCCCGAGGAAGCTCCCATACAAATTACATTCTCCCTGCTCCTTACATCCTCTGACATATCTCCCAGCGCCTCCGTCATATCACAGCAGAACAGATTGCCCGGCTGTCTGATCCATTCCTCAAGAGCCGCCATATCCGCTGCCGGACCTATGGACGTGTTGAACATAATCTTTCCGCTGCCCAACTCTTTAAACTCATCTTCATGGAGAAGGATCGTATTCTTATTGAGACAGGTGAACACAACCTCACTGTCACGGAGTAGTTCGGCTAAAGGCTTATAATGAATCCCCTGCTCTTCCCGCTCAGGTTTTACACTTCTTGCAAAGTAAGAAACCTCTGCTCCGAAAAAATGGAGTGCATCCGCTATCAGTCCGCCCGAATCCCCGATACCCACCATTCCTACCTTAAGTCCGGTAATCTCCCTCATCTTCTCTCCCCGAAGAGGCATGCCGTAACCGTGCAGAATCTGGATAAGCTGATAGACCGCATACTCGGCCACACCTTTATCCCCATAGTTTCGCACGCCCCTTACAGTAATGCCTTTTGTCCTTGCAAATGCAATATCCACATTAGCGCTGTCTTCCGAATAAAGACTGCATATCATGCCCACATATCTCAGTCCGGGAACTTTTTTCAATATCTCCTCTCCCATCTGCGTGGCAAAACCTACAAGCACCGCATCCGCATCCTGAATTCTCTCTGCCAGTTCTCCATCATCCCTCGGCTGCTCCGAATAAAATATCACTTCATCCGCATACTCTTTTAATTCTTCCCGTGCCCATCCCACAAGATTTACAGGCGCCGCCGCCACAAGCTTCTTAAATTTCTTCATCCTCATATCCTCCTTTGCAAATCTTCCGCAAAGCCTCTTCACTGCCTTTAAGAGAGCCCTGCACCATCTCTGCTTTTCCGCCGCCTCTGCCTGCAAATGTCTCATTCAGCCTTTTGCACAACGGCCGCACATCTTCTGTGCGGCTTCCGATCACATACCGATAGCCGCTGCTTTCTGTTCCGGCAAACACGGCGCACACCGAAGCCCCTTTCAGCAGCAATTGGTTCATAAGCTCCCTTGGCGCATTCCCTGAGATCTCTTTGTCAAATACGGTGACGACGTGCTCTGACACATCAATCTCCTGCGCCAGATACCGGATCATCTTTTGCTGGAGCGAAGCCAGCTTCCCCTTAAGCGATACCTGCTCCTCCTTCAGACGGTCCACTGCCTGAGAAATTTCCGTTTCCTTCGCACACAGTGCGGCGGAGACAGACTTACAGCTTTCATCCTTCCTTCCATAATCGGAAAGAGCGCGGTATCCGCACAGCATCGTAAGGCGCTCTCCGCCTTTGTAATTCACCATATTCACAATCTTGATCAGTCCGATCTCCCCGGTCTTTTTCACGTGAGGCGCACAGCAGGCGCAGACATCATAGCCGGGAATCGTCACGATACGCACCTGTCCTTCAATCTCAATCTTACTGCGATAATCGAGAGCCGTAAGTTCCTCTTTGGAAGGATATGATACCTGAACGTCCACATTTTCAAAGACCGCTCTGTTCGCCTTACGTTCAATTTCCTTTAACTGCTTCTTTGTAAGCGCCCCGTCAAAATCCAGTGTACAGTAATCACTGCCAAGATGAAAACCTACATTATTATAACCAAACTGTTCATGGACAATGCCCGACACGATATGCTCACCAGAATGCTGCTGCATTTTCTCAAACCGCTCCTCCCAGTCGATCTTCCCGCGAACCTTATCCCCTTCTTTCAGAGCCTCCTCTGTGATATGATACACAATATCCTCTTTCTCCCGAACATCAAACACCTTTACCCCGTCAAGATACCCGGTATCCGCGTACTGCCCTCCCCCTTCCGGGAAAAAGGCCGTTCTGTCAAGAACCACCCTGTACCTGTCACCGTCCGGCAGACAGGCACAGACCACCGCGTCAAATTCCTTTAAATGGCTGTCCTCATAGAACAGCTTCACTGTCGCTTCCATCGTTATCTTTGTCCTTTCCGGCATACAGCCATCCTCATCTGCTTTCCTGCGTTTATCACACTGCGCATATCCTCTCTTATCTGCTTTCCCGCAGCACCCTTACATCCGCTCAGGCGCTTCGAATCCAAGGACGTCAATACACGCTTCCAGTATCTCTTTTACAAGGATCAGCAGTGCGATATAACTCTCTTTCTTTTTCGTATCCTCTTGTGCAAGTATCTTTGTCTCATGATAGAACCGATTGAATGCATTAGCCAGATCATAGATGTAGGCGCAGATTTTATGGGGCGCAAGTTCCTCGTAAGCCACGGTCATCACATCATTATATTTGGCAGCCTCAAGCATCAGAGCCTTCTCACCGCCGCTGTCTGCACCCGCGATACAAAGCCCGTCAAGTTTGTTTCCCTCTACCGTATATTTGTTCAAAATAGATTTGATACGAACAATCGTATATAAGATATACGGCCCTGTATTTCCCTCAAAGGAAGTAAACCTGTCCACATCAAACACATAATCTTTAGAAGCCTGATTGGACAAATCCCCGTATTTAATGGCAGCCAGTCCCACGATCTTTGCCGTAGCTTTTGCCTCTGCTTCCTCAACCGTCCGGTTATCCGTAATCTTTTTATACATCTCCTCCTCGATATCGGCGATCAGGTTTTCCAGACGCATAATACCGCCCTCTCTCGTCTTAAACGGCTTACCGTCTTTTCCATTCATCGTTCCAAACCCCATGAAGGAAAGCCCCATTTTCTGCGGTACGATTCCGCTCTTTTTTGCCGCGCGGAATACCTGTACAAAGTGAAGCTCCTGACGCTTGTCCGCTACATAGATTACTTTGTCCGGCTCATAATCTCTCATACGCTGTACTAACGTGGCAAGATCGGTCGTTCCATAAAGAGACGCACCGTCTGACTTTTGAACCATGCAAGGCGGTATCTCTTTCGTGTCAGATTCCTCCTGCACATCAATCACAAGAGCTCCTTGATCGATACGTGCGAATCCGTCTTCCTTAAGACGCTCAATCATATCCGGAATATCGCTCTGTGCGTCAGACTCACCTTTCCAGAGATCAAACTCCACATTCAGATTGTCATAATTCTTTTTCAGATCTGTGACGGATACCTTCATAATATGCTTCCAGACCGCCGTATACCCTTTATGACCATTCTGAAGCAAATACGTGGCATGGAGAGCATTTTCACGGTATCCATCGTCTTCTTTCGCTTTCGCGCTGGCCGTCGGGTAGATTTCCTCCAATTCACTGATCGTAAACGGCGCCTCCTTCGGATATTCTCCTTCAAACGCTTCATCAAAATAAGGAAGCTTGGGGCTTCGCTCCTTAAGCTCCGTAATAATCAGGCCCATCTGGTAGCCCCAGTCACCCAGATGGATATCGCCGAGCACCTTATGCCCCACCTTTTTGGCAATGCGCTTCACACTCTCTCCAATGATCGCAGAACGAAGATGTCCCACATGAAGCGGCTTGGCTACATTGGGGCCGCCGTAATCTACCATGATTATCTGCGGCTCTTTATCCTTCTCGATGCCAAGATCTTCTGTCCCCCGCATCTCATTCAAATAAGACGCGACCGCCTGCTTATCAAGCTTTATATTAATAAAGCCCGGTTTTACTGCCGTAATTTCCCCAATGTACTTCCTCTCTGTAAGACTCTCTATCACATCCTCCGCAATCATAAGCGGAGCCTTGTGATAGGTCTTTGCCCCCGCCATCGCCCCATTGCATTGATATTCGCACAGATCCGGGCGGTTGGAAACCGCAGCCTTAGCAAGGCTCCTGCTATACCCCGCCTTCTCAAAAGCCGCGCCAAGCTCCGCTTCAATATAATCTATTATTTTCTTCATGGCTCTTCCTCCTGATTTTAAATTTCATTCTAATAACTTATCGTATTATATTTTTTCAAAAAAGTCCATACTATTATTGCCAAATATTGCATCCCATGCTATTATATCAGTAACAATTACTATTATCAGATAATACTCGAAAGGAGAATATGATTATGAACAAAAATGTATTCCGTAACCTGTCCTACGGTGTATATGTAGTTTCCACACTGGACGGCAAAAGGAACACCGGATGCGTTGCCAACAGCATTATGCAGATCACCTCGTCTCCCGCCTCCGTTGCAGTCAGCATGAACCATGATAATTATACCAATTCCTGCATTCAGAATACCGGAAAATTCGCTGTCTCCATTCTGTCCGAGCTTTCCGCTCCTTCCTTGATCGGACAGTTCGGTTTCCAGTCCGGAAAAGATACAGACAAATTCGACGGCATAGATTTCAGCGTCAGGGAAGGGCTCCCTGTATTAAATGACTGCTGCGGCTATCTTGTCTGCAAGGTCATCGACAAGATGGAAACTTCCTCTCACACTGTATTTTTAGGCGAAGTGATTGACGGGGATACCATCGGCGGCGCACCCGCCATGACCTACGCGTACTACCATAACGTAGTCAAAGGCAAGAGCCCGAAAAACGCGCCGACTTATATCGCAGAAGAAGATAGATCCGCAAAAGATAAAACAGCTTCTAAATGGGCATGCCAAATCTGCGGTTATGTCTATGAAGGCGAGGTTCCCTTTGAAGAACTGCCCGACACTTTCGTATGCCCAGTGTGCAGACAGAGTAAAGATAAGTTTGCTCAGAAATGACCGAAACAGCAAATATGAAAATATAAGGAAAAGGAGAATACACAGATGAAACTAGGTTCCCATGTAGGAATGAGCGGCAAAAAAATGCTGCTCGGCTCGGCACAAGAGGCTGTCTCTTACGGTGCCGACACATTCATGTTTTATACCGGAGCGCCCCAGAATACAAGACGCAAAGACATCAAGGAACTGAACATTGATGCCGCGTGGGACTATATGGAGAAGCAGGGTATTCATGAGATTGTCGTTCATGCTCCCTATATCATCAACCTCGGAAACGCTATAAAGCCCGAGACCTACGAACTTGCAGTAAATTTCCTGCGCACGGAGATTGAGCGTACCGAAGCCTGCAAAAGCAAAGTTTTAATCCTCCACCCCGGCTCTCATGTGGGGGAAGGAGCCGATGTCGGAATCAGCCAGATCGTCAGAGGTCTGAATGAAGTGCTCACAAAGGATACCAACCTCTGTATCGCTCTCGAGACAATGGCGGGAAAAGGCTCAGAGACAGGACGTTCCTTTGAAGAGCTTGCACGCATCTACGACGGTGTTACCTATAATGAGAAGCTGCGTGTCTGCTTTGATACCTGTCATACCCACGACAGCGGATATGATATCATTCATGATTTTGACGGAGTGATCCATGAGTTTGATAAGCTACTCGGGAAAGAACAGATTGCTGTCTTCCACATCAATGACAGCAAGAATCCGACCGGTGCGAAAAAGGACCGCCATGCAAATATCGGATTCGGCGAGATTGGATTTGAGGCACTTTCCTATGTTGTACACCACCCGGATTTTGAAGAGATCCCGAAGATACTTGAGACACCGTATATTCCTTCCCCATCCAATCCAAAAAAATCTTATGCGCCCTATAAGTATGAGATTGAGATGCTCCGAAAAGATGAATTTGATCCGAATGTGATAGAGAAGATCATAGCGGAGAATGAATAGAAACAGCTTACCTGAAAAATCCCGGTGAATGACGCGCAGCCATAAAACGGCCCGTTTTCATTCATCGGGATTTTTTCATAATGCAGCAAATTCCATTATTTTTGCGGATATACCGATTAATCTCTGTATTAATATAATGAAGAATTCTTTGGTGGTTCGTGGATGACGGGGCCATAAAATATATCTGTCCATCTATCAATTCTGCACGCTCGCCCTCCGGCAAAGCATAAATATCTTCTATCGTATAAACTTCCTCTTTTTTAACACATTCACTCTCTGCACCTCCATCATAAAAACACATCCTCTGCCGCTGTTTTTACTATAACGAATGGTGAAAAAGCTGTAAAGTCCTACCCGTCAAACACGCCCATGATCTTAATATAATCTTGCGTCTTATCCCGCATGATCCGAAACCCTTCCTCCAGCTTCTCTATCGGAAATCTATGCGTGATCATGCTCTCCGGTATCATCTTTTTTTCAGAAAGCCGCTTCATTACATACTGCCAGTCATCCTCCGTCTCCCCCGTAAACGAAGAATTCCATGTTCCGGTAACAGTAAGCTGATTCTTAAGTATCTTCCAGTAGACATCTCTTGGAATCCTGATATCTGTAAACGGATTCCCCACAAGGCATACCTTTCCTGACACGGCGGCCAGATCAATCGCCTCTGCAATCGTCTCATTCCTTCCCGCGCACTCAAAGAAAACGTCCGCCCCCGCACCTATCGTGCGCTCCATAATCCATGAGCTTACATTCTCTTTTCTTCCGTCGCAAAACTGGTCCTTTGTAAAACCAAGCTTGAAAGCCGTTTCCTTCTGAAAGTCCTTATTTCCAATCAGAAAAATATGTTGAAACCCCGCATCTTTAAGAAATGCCGCCAGCAAAAGTCCAATCGTACCAAGACCGCACACAGCGATCCGATCTTCCATGCAGGGCAGCGTCCTTCGCATCGCATGCACCGCCACCGCCATAGGCTCTAACATAGCCGCCGCTTTAAAAGATACCGCATCCGGCAGTTCAATCAGATTTGCCGCAGGAACTACGGCATATTCTGCAAAACCGCCGTCCCTTCTCGAACCGAGATAGCTGTAATTCCTGCACAGCTCATACTTCCCTATCCTGCACGCAGCGCATTCCCGGCAGGGAATCATGGGAAACACCCCCACCCTTTTATACAGGAATCGTTCGTTTGCTTTCTTTCCAATCTCCGTCACCTCTCCGGAAAACTCATGTCCCAGAACCAATGGCATTCTGTGAGCGCCGTTTTGGTAGATTCTCGGAATATCAGAACCACAGATTCCGCATGCTTTTATCCTTACAGTCACTTCATCTTCCTTCGGCACAGGCTTTTTCGTATTCTTTAACCGGATGTCTCCTATTCTTTCCAGAACATATGCTTTCATCAGAATTCCCCGCCTCCCGCCTTCACCGGCTTTTTTCCTCTTTCTGTCTTCTGAAATGCTTAAGATCCTCCATCGTCGTGATCTTATAGTTATTCTCATCACCCGGAATCATCACTACATCCATTCCCGCCAGAACCGCCGGCTCCGTAGAGCCTTTGATCCTTTGCAAACCGTCCGGCAAAAGCTTTACATTTGCTTCATAATACTTTTTAAAGTCAAATACTTCCGGCGCCTGCCCCGCAAACACCTTTTCCCTGTCAAGAAGCCCCGACACTCTCCTGCCCCCGCCGCTTAAGTAAACCGTATCCTTCATGGGCAGGACAGGCATGGCACCTTCATGCTCTTTTAAGGCATGAAAACATAAGGTGATCTGTTCCTTCGACAGATTGGGACGCACTGCATCGTGGATGAAAATATGATTAGGAACCCGCTCTGTATCCGAATCCTTCAGATCCTTAAGCGCATGAAAAATCGATGCCTGCCGCTCATTCCCCGGTTCGGAAAACCCGCAGATCTTTCCCGTATCCAGTCCATTTTCCTTTGCATCTGTCAAAATAACCTCCGTCCACTCCTTCTTTGCCACGATCCGCACCGCATCTATCATAGGATGAGTCAGCAATGTTTCCAGGCAATAAGTAATCAAAAGCTTCCCCGATACCCGGATATATTGTTTGGGAACGTCAATTCCCATCCGCCGTCCTGCTCCGCCGGATAATAGTATAGCAGTGTTCATGTTTTCAGCTCCTGTCATATAATTCTTGCAATCAAAACTTCAACTTACGGATATTCTGCAGTGTCTCCATATATGTCTTATCTTTGCCAAACAGAAGCGTTGTCCCCAGCACAAAGCCCTTTACGCCCCTCGGGGCATACTCCAGTATCCGCCCCGCGCTGCAGGCGCCGTCCCAGTACAGTTCAAAATCCATATCTTCCTTTATGGAGAGCAGTTTCGTGATCTTCTTTCCCACGTAGGGAAGATACATCTGTCCCGCATTGCCGGGATTTACCGACATCACAAGAACTTTTTTTACGATTCTTAACATCTCAAAAACCGTCTCCACAGAAGTGCCCGGATTGATGGCAATCCCAGGAATCATACCCGCATCGATGATTCTCTGCAAGGTTGTAGAAGGGTGGTATTCCGCCTCCGGATGGATATAGACTGTATCTCCTTTCCGCAGATTGGAAAGAAAAAGCCCTATGTTATTGCTGGGGTGCTCGATCATCAGATGAACGTCCAGCGGTTTCTTCGCAGAGCCGGCTATGTAGCGCATATCGTTCAGAGACATGGCAAAATTAGGGACGTAGCGTCCGTCCATGATATCAATGTGGAAAGAATCGATACCGCCTGTTTCAAGATCATGCACTTCTTTTTCCATGTTCCCGTAATTGGCACACATCATGGAAGCCATTAATTCGAAATCCATTGTTATAATCTCTCCTCTTGCTACAAAAATTCTTATCTGTATACATCAACTTATACTTATATCACTAAAAATATATACTCAATTTTCCTTGTTCATATTTAATGCAACTGTTCTCTCATATATCGATAAGTATCTCCTTCTTGATTCCTTGTTCGCTTTTTTCATTGTTCCATCCAGCCAGCCCCCATTAAACCAATGAACCGAATATGTATTTTCTGTTTCATATATCATTCCTGACATATAATCATACGGATGAAAATAATCGTAAGCATATATATTCATATTGCCGATTATCTGTGTCTTCCCATTCAGCTTATAACCTTCTTTTATGGCCACTCTTGTATCATAAAATCCACAAGTGTTTTTATTGGGTTTTCCGTCATCATCTGTAAAAAATATATCCTGCCTGGCATCCAGAAACTTCTTAATCATAGGGTGTTTTTTGACTGCACCGCTGAGTCCGCCAAAGTTTATGATCTGCCATTTTTCCACTCCGCAAAACGCATCCTGACAAAGAAGATCGTCTATATTCCTTTTTATTTCTACATCCGTATCAAGATATAAGCCGCCTTCATTGTATAAAATGTCCAATCTTGCATAATCGGGAACAAATCCATAAGCCCCCGCCTTATAAGCCTGCTCCATAAATGGATGTCTGCTAAAATCATAATTAGATTCGTTCCACTCAATAATCTCATAATCTGGACAGTAATATCTCCAACTTTCAAGGCATTTTTTTAAATCATCCGAAAGTTTCTCTCCACCCAGCCACATATAATGCAGCTTTCGCGGAATTCTCTGCTCTGCTGTTTTAACAGCTTCACCGCTTGACTTTTCGGTGCAATAATTATATATCAGCAGCATCGGCATAATATAACATGTCATATGTACAGTACATTTCATCAGCTCAAGTTGATTTATAACATCAGAAAATCTGCTTATATTTAGTAGAATTACCGTTTCCTCCGAACAATGTTCTAAATAATCAGGAGATTTTATATCAAAGTACTTCCCACATACTGCAATCGCAGTTCCCCATTTCGTTTTATCGTTATCAAGATAACAATCTATATATTGGCAAATTCCATACCTGTCCAGGATTTCAGGTGCAACAACATTCCCAATTGCGCCTGTCCCAAACAATACGATTTTGCTGTCCTTCTCTTTAACTCTTTTTGCAAACATTTCAAATTTGCAACACTCTAATTTCATAAAACTTTCTACCTCTTTACAACTAATGTTAGACAATCCAAATCAGGATAAACCCAATCAACAATCTTTTGCTCTTCTATTTCAAACCCGACGCGATATGCCAAATATGCAAATATTTTTGCATCCATAAAACTCCTCGACTCTATCCCTGTATCATAAGAAGCTTTATAGTCAGAGTCATTGTTAGAATGATGGAACAACGCCTTTCCCCCAGGCTTCAATATTCTGTATGTTTCTTTCAAATAGTTTCCTATATCAAAAAGTTCAAAATGTACCATGGAATCATAGGTAAAGAGCGATGTGTAACTGCCGTCAGTGAGTTCTGATAAGTCATATCCATTATTAATTACATAAGATATCTTATCTTCGCCCGAAAACCGCCGTTTGCATAAATCTATATTTTCTTCGAGAACATCAACTAATGTTATCTGTCCTGCCCTGTCAAGATAATGCGGTACATGCCGTCCTCTACCGCATGCCAATTCCACAACATTTTCTAAATCAAGCCTGTCAAAAAACTTATGGCATAAACTTTCTTTCCCCCAGAAAAAATCAAGCGCGCCAGCACTTTCTGCAATTTCAAAATATTGATTCATTGAGTCGATATGCGAAATAGCGCAAAACTCTCTCTCATAATCCAGCCTCGACATTAGACGCATCTCATTTACAACCCATTCGTCCAGATTATGGTAAAACCTTTTCCCATCGCCTTCCAAAAGCCTTACAACTCCAGCTTTCAGCTCCTTCCTTACAGCGACAACAAACGAAAGCCCCAGCTTACAGGCTTCCTGATATGAGATTACAGGCAATGTCTCTAACGTGCCTATCTCTTCGGCATTTCTGTCACAAAAACATTGCACACAACTATCCAGATTATGTTTTCGAAGAAACAAAAGGTATGCCTGTCCCTTTTTACCGGCACCGTAAATAATAATATTATTGTTACCCATTATGCTTTCTTTCATCTCATTTCACGTAATTTTTGATCTGAAACTCAGTAAATTTTTTCATATCCTCACCCGCCGCAAACGCCTTGTACCACTGCACGGTTTCCTCAACCGCCCGTCTTGCATCCCAAGCCGGTCTCCAGCCAAGTCTGGATTTTGCTTTTGAAGTATCAAGCCGCAGAAGATTTGCCTCATGGGCTTGTCTCTCCGAATTTGTCGCTTCCCATGACGCATGGTCGCCCCAAATCTGACAGAAAAGCTTACAGACATCCCTCGTTTTCAGGCAGTCCAAATATTCCGGTCCCACATTATAGCTTCCTGCAAATGCCTTATCTTGCATCTGCCTCTCTGCCACCATAATGTAAAAACTGATTGCCTCCAGAATATGTTGATACGGTCTTACGGAATCTGGATTTCTTACTGCAATTTTTCTGCCGGCCACCGTATCTCTGAAACAATCAGGAATTATCCTAAATTCACTAAAATCACCGCCTCCTATTACATTACCGGCTCTGCAGGTAGATACTGCAATTTGTCTCTCCCCAAAAAAGGACCGGATATAAGAAGCCGTCACAAGTTCGCTGCAGGATTTACTGTTAGAATACGGCTCATAACCATCTAGCCAGTCCGTCTCACGATATGGAAATTCCCATTCATTATTCAGATATACTTTATCTGTCGTTACATTTACGAAGGAGCTCACGCATTCGGTATTTCGAATACATTCGCAGACATTGACCGTGCCCATAACATTCACGTCATAGGTGTTTCGGGGATTCCTATAGGATTCCAATACAATTGGCTGCGCGGCCAAATGGAATACAATCTCCGGTTTCTCAGCCTTAAAAATTCTTAACAGCCTATCATAATCACGAATATCCGCAATATACTCATTGATGTTTTGTCTTTGGTTCAAAAGCTCATAGAGATTGGGATCTGTCACCGGTTCCAATGCTATTCCCGTCACGTCCGCCCCCATAAGAAGAAGCATTTGCGTTATCCAGCTTCCCTTAAATCCGGTATTCCCGGTTATCAGTATCTTTTTCCCTTTATAGAAATTATCCATCAGCATTGCACCTCTGTTTCGTTTATGCTAACAAGCGACCTAAATCAGCAATTTACGGCCTCTCTAATGATCATAGCCATATAATCCAGCTTTTCATCTGTCATGCCCGGATAGACTCCTACCCAAAACGAATCCCTCATAATCCGATCTGTATTTGATAAATCTCCCACGATGCGAAACCCCTCTCCAGACTTTCTCATTTCATCAAAACACGGATGCCTCGTAAGGTTGCCTGCAAAAAGCATTCTTGTCTGTACTCCATGGTTCTCAATATACGAAACGACTTTTCCCCGCTCCACCCCCTCACGGCAGGTCATAAGAAAGCCAAACCAGCTTGGACAGGAATCCGGACATTTTTCCGGAAGGATAAGTTTATCTTCAAGATCATGGAGTTTATCATATAATCTCTTAAAATTGCTCTGTCTTCTGGCAACAAAAGAGGGGAGTTTTTTTAACTGTGCGGTTCCTATCGCAGCTTGCAAATCCGTAGCTTTCAAATTATACCCAAAATGTGAGTATACATATTTGTGATCATAGCCTTCCGGCAATTCTCCAAATTGCCCGTCAAAACGATGTCCGCAGCGGTTATCCTCTCCGGAGGCACAGCTACAGTCTCTCCCCCAATCCCTCATGGAACGAATAATTTTATGTAAAAGCGGGTTATTTGTGTATACTGCCCCTCCTTCTCCTGTCGTCATATGGTGCGGAGGATAAAAGGATGATGTGCCGATATCCCCTATGGCGCCGGTAAATTTCTTCTCTCCATTAAGCTCATAGACAGATCCAAGTGCGTCACAGTTATCTTCAATCAGCCACAGATTATGCACATCGCAAAATTTCTTTACTGCTTTCAGGTCAAACGGATTTCCAAGGGTATGAGCCGCCATCACTACCTTTGTCCGCTCCGACAGCGCATTCTCAAGCATACTAATGTCAAGATTATATTGAGGTATCGTAACATCAATAAAAACCGGCACAACCCCATACTGTATGGCAGGAGTTACCGTTGTAGGAAATCCTGCCGCCACTGTAATCATCTCATCTCCCGGACGCACCCCCCGCTCCCCCAGCAGCGGAGAAGTAAGTGCCATAAAACCAAGCAGATTTGCAGACGAACCGGAATTTACAAAGGAGCAATATTTCACATTCAAATATTCTGCAAGTTTCGATTCAAATTCTTTGGTATACCGCCCTGATGTAAGCCAAAATTCCAGTGCGGCATCAACAAGATTGGTCACTTCCTCTTCGTCATAAACCCGGGATGCATAGGGGATATAATCGCCAGAATTAAGGGCCGCTTTAGCCTCTTGTAAATTCATATATTCTTTGACATCATTTAAAATTTGAGTTCGGAGATCAGCTTCTTTCATCACTATAAACCGCCTTTCTTTCTAATTTAGAAAATAACTAATTGCTCTGCTGCCGGAATCAATTCACACCTTTCAAACAATATTTTAACAGTATCTTTCTTTTATCATGCTATTCCATTCATTCCTCTCCATAAAAACGTATTTTACAACATCCCATATACCCCTGCCGTCCACATCCAATATTTAATCTACTTTAAATCTGTCATGTGTATTTAACCCTTCCGATAAATAGACGGAGTAAGAAAATGCAATGTCATTTCCTGAAAACAACTGTCCAGAATTTCCGTTACTTTAATATTCTCTTCATCATATCTATATATAGACTCCATGCATGCAGCCACAAAATTATCCTTTCCTGAAAATCCATCCCAACCTGCTATATGGCATTCCCTGATGCCCAGTCTCTCCACTAGATGTAATAGCATAAGCATACAATTATCCCAAAATAGATTCCCGAACCATCCAAGTTCATTTGTATTGACTTTATTGGCATTTCCCTCGAATTCCCCTTCCAAATGCGCTGACACAATAAGCCTTGATGATGGTACACTTTCCTTAATTCTATCCAGTCTCTTGACATTACTGCAAAAAATATAATTATATTCCATATTAGGCGGCTCAAAATTTGCGGCAATAACAAAAACATCATTCTCTCTGCAAAATACTTTCAATTTCTTATCATAATCTTTCAAAGAATGCCCTGGTGCCATCAAAAGAACTTTTTTATTTCCCACCTCATTCAAAAGTCTCCTTCTGAACGCATTGTCGTCAATCTCCAAATCAACCACTTTGTTATACAACTGCTCAATATAGCTCTCATCATATCTGGCCTTCCTGCTTTTTTCCACCATGCCTAATATCTGCTTAATTTGTTTTGTTTTTAGTTTCTGCTTTTTCATCAGGTACTCCGCATAGCTTCGATGCATCCTGTACTGTGCTGACAGTGAATAAGCAGTTTCGTATCCCCATGGATATATCGCCTTAAGCCCTGTGATGTAAGCATCAATTACATCTAACGCCGCATCCACATCATAACCCGCCCCCTTTTTGCTATTCAGATATTCCATCATCAATTCAATGCACAAATTTCCAGGTTCTCTTCCCATCCCCAGTAAAGAACCATCCATGATGATATCCCTTTTATCTGAAACGGAATCCGCAATCGTCTGCGCAAGCGAAAATGCCATTTGTAGGTTGTCATGTAAATGGAAACCTATTGTAATATCCGGTTTCAAATTATTGTCCGCTAACATAAGCAGGCGTAATAAATCCTCCTTCAACATGGAACCAAATGTGTCTACCAACGTAAATGTACATGCCCCCATATCATTCACTGCAGCTATCAATTCCAAAACCTCCGCATCGGAATATCCGACAATATTGATTGGATTCACATGACAGCGGTATCCTCGTTTGATAACCCCTCTGCAGTATTCCAATCCGGCTTCTCTGTCATAATCATGAAAGGAAACCCGTATCTGTTTAATATGCCCCTCACATACAGGCAGCTTGTTAATGTCGTACTGATCTTCTTGGATCATAACCGTATATTCCGTGTTTCTATTATTTGCGCAAAAACAAAAGCGCTTCTCAAACTCTCTGATATCATTTGACGCGGCATAATCTATTCCAATATTATTTTCACGCAAAAAACCAATTTCAATATAATCTGTCTTTGACTTACATAATCCAGCAATAATATTTCTTATGACATCCTCACCAAATTTTGAATTATTTTGATGTCCTCCGTCACGCAACGTACAATCCAACAAGCAGATCCCCATGTACCTTCAACTCCTAAATCAAATTTTTATCACGCATCAGTCTGCGCACCTTTTCCAAATCCTTTGGCGTGTCTACAGAAAGACTTTTTTCAATATCCGCAATGAAAAATTGTAGTTTTTTACCATAATCCAAAAATCGCAATGTATCTATGCTTTCTACTTTTTCAAAATATCCCGGAACAGAGCTCTGGTAAAATTCCAGCATCTTTTTATTATAGCCAAGCACTCCCACATGTTTATAATATGTAAAATCTAATGTTCCATAGGGATAAGGAATTGGTGTTCTGGACATGTACAAAGCTTCCTTCTTATCATT
The DNA here is from genome assembly GCA_010206225.2 of Lachnospiraceae bacterium MD308. GTDB lineage: Bacteria > Bacillota > Clostridia > Lachnospirales > Lachnospiraceae > MD308. The sequence continues at coordinate 66,873 of VIQU02000008.1, forward strand.
AAAAACAACTTTAATATTGGAAGCATCCATAACATCCACCGGATCATCCATAACACAAATTGTATTGGTACCATATTCAACGTTCTGCGGGATATCGTCCGGAACAGCCGCATTGATCGCCGCAGGATCAATCATGGGTTCGTCCCCGTTAATAGTAATATAGAAATCCGCATGAATACTGTTTGATACTTCATACATGCGGTTCGCTGTCGTCTTGTTGTCAGGAGAAGTCATAATAACGTTCAGCCCATACTGAATGCAGATGTCCTCTATCCGTTTATCATCCGTCGCAACAATAACTTCGTCCAATTTTTCCGCTTTTAACGCCTGTTGATATACCCACCAGACCATTGGTTTCCCGCCTATGTCGGCAAGCGCCTTGCCTGGAAAGCGGGTGGATGCATAGCGGGATGCTACTACGCCTAATGTTTTCATGTTATCTCCTCTTTTCGTGTCCGTCTGATTTATATTGTATTTTTATATTATCTTCTTGTTACTATCCGCTACTATTGTTTCACGATAATTGCCGATAAACATCTATCCATAAACGGAATTACGGTAATCTTGTATTTTTCACAAAACTCATCTACTGCTTTTTTCACACCAGGGTACACATAAGTCCCATAGTCATGCCGCCTATTAAATGTTTATAGTCATCCAATATTCCGCAAACCTGACATTCCTTCTCACTTAATGAATATACCACGTCTTTTCCCAAGCCGTTACATCCATAAACTAGCACTTTTTTCATAATAGTTTACATTCCCTTATAATCTTTCGGATTCCTTCTATAAATGTTGTTGACGGTTTCCAATCCGCATCCCTCATCAACTTATTGACGGATGGGCGCAAATCATAAATCAACCCATCATACGAAGATGCCAAAGATTCAAAACAAACATTGCTTCTGCTTCTAATTCCTCTATGTATGTCCATAACAAATTCCTTTAACATACGGTGTCGACCTGATGCAAAATTATAAACCCCACACGCTCCATCCGATATGCACAAACTATACAATGCCTCGACCGCGTCAGTCACGTATAAATAATCCCATATCTGAGAACAATCATTCAATATACATTCCTCATTTTTCATAAATTTGCGGATACAAGTCATTATAAGCGTTTTATTGTAATCATAGGGTCCATACAAGCTAAAATACCTGGGCTCTATAAAACGAATATTGTATTTTTTTGCCAACTCGGCGACATCAAAATACACTTCCGCTTTATACCTTCCATATTCCGTATTCGGATTCATCAATGTCTGTTCTGTAATAACAGATTTGCATCTACCATACTCCGCCTGACTTCCCGCCGTAACCAATATGGTATATCCTGTATCTGCCATACTCCTCATTGCATCCATATACAATTGATAATTCCTCTTTTGAAGTTCCGCATTTTGTCTCGCCGCTCCACGTGAACCATTCCAAGACAAATTAATAAAGCAATCTCCCTTGCCAACCATCTCTCCTAATGATCTGTATTCTTCCATATCACACTGAACAACTTTGTATACATTCTCATAAAGTGAAAAATCAAATGTACAATCCCTTCTCACAATAGCAGTTATCTCCATATTATTCTTGAATCCAAAAATTTTGAGTATTTCTCTTCCAATAAAGCTATTGGCACCTGCCACTGCTACTTTCATTAATCTATCTCTCCAATAATCTTTTCTATAACAGGCAACAATTTATCCGCTGATATTCCATAGTAATCTCTTAAATAATCCTGATTGCCCACAACTTCTGAAAATACATCATTTAATCCGGCTCTATACAAGAGCGCATGTTTTCCTTGTATTTCAGAAAAAATCTCTGCAAAAATCCCTCCAAGGCCGCCGCTTATTTGATGTTCTTCCATAGTAACAACAAGTTTGGCGTTCAAGGCCACTTCTATAATTTTCTGTTTATCAATCGGTTTTACTTTAGGCACAGAGAAAAGAACCGCTCTTTTAGTAGTTTTTACATTTAACATTTTCTGTAATCTAAGGCCTTCTGACACTATAGTTCCGCTTGTAAAAATAGCAATATCTGCACCATCTTCTGAAATTTTACAAATCCCCTCAACAGGATCATCTTTATGAAAACGATTGTCATTGCCTCTAGAGAGCCTTATATAGCAAGGACCGTCATACGCATAGGCATCTCGCAGACAATACACTGCTTCAACAGGATCGCCCGGAACATATACATGCATATTAGGCAGTACTCGCATCATTGCAATATCTTCTGTCGCATGGTGAGAGATCCCCTGATTGCCATACGAAAAGCCGCCTCCAACCGCTAAAATTTTCACATTAGACTTATGGAAACAAATGTCATTCCGTATCTGTTCCATGCATCTTAATGTTGGAAAATTTCCGATAGAATATATAAAAACCATATTCCCTTCATGGGACATTCCGGCAGCAATTGAGGCCATATTTTGCTCTGCTATACCGACATTAATATATCTATCTGGACAGGTATTTCTAAACTCATCCAAAACTACATATCCCAAATCTCCTGTTAATAAATATACCCGATTGTCATGAATCGCCAATTTTGTAATTTCTTTAATAACACTATCTCTCATATAAGATTTCCCTTAATCTCATCAATAGCCCTCTGATAATATTCTCCAAACGGAACCTGATAATGCCACCAAAGATTATTCTCCATAAATGAAACATCTTTTCCCTTTATGGTATGTGCCACAATCACTTTGGGCATTTTCTTTGATTGATGCCTGACCGCCTCCTTGATTGCCTTATGATCATGCCCATCCACCTCCAACACATCCCATCCAAAGGCTTGCCATTTATCTGCCAAAGGCTCCAATTTTAAAATATCTTCTATGTTTCCCATTGCCTGCATATTATTTGCGTCAATGATAACTGTAAAATTATCCAATTTATGGTGAGCAGCAAACATTGCTGTTTCCCAGACAGAGCCTTCATCACATTCTCCATCTCCACAAATTGTATAGACATGATAAGACTTATTATTCAATTTACCGTTCAAAGCTATTCCACTAGCTACTGAAATACCATGTCCCAGACTTCCTGTCGACCATTCTACCCCCGGAACTTTGTAAGAAATGTGACACGCCAGTCTGGAACCGTTCCTGCCGAATGTTTTCAATTCTTCTTTAGGAAAATATCCCATTTCCGCCAGCAATGCATACATGACTGCACAACAATGACCTTTGCTGAGCACTACCCGATCTCTGATTTCATCATCTTCGGAAATATTTATACAATCATAATACAAAACAGCAATAATATCCGCCATTGAAAAATTACCACTCATGTGGGATGCCTTTGCCTCATATCCCATATTCCATGCCCGTAATTTTATTTTTTTAGCCAGTTCTTCACTAGACATCATACACCTCATTCAAATTTGGACTCAAAATCAATTCCCCGTTGCAAATCGCTCAATATTTCTTTTCCTGCTTCAAGAATTCTAAAAACATATTTATCACCATCCTCAAATGTCTGCAAATATGCCAGTTCATTTTGAGCAAGCTTCTTTCTTTTAAAGGCGTCATAATATAACTCATCCAGATAACTTATTAAATCTGCCAGATTCCCCTCCACCGCAGCTTCTTCGCCTAAATACTTTTCAATGTCACCATTTGATTTGCTTTTGATAACCGGAATATGATTATTTGCTGCCAAAGAAGCGCACATACCCACCCCTGTTATCGGGGGATAAACCATAATATCTATTTTCGCTTCTATATAATAGTCAGCCAAAGCCTTCTGATATCCTGAAAAAATAATTTTACCGCTGTCCACAAAGTCATGATACTTATAATTTAAATCATTCGCCTGCATTGGTCCTATAATATACCATCTAGCATTATTTTTACTCTGAAGCCATGTACACATTAAGTCTATAAACTCTTCCGATAGTTCCTTTTTTACACGATTCCCCGCCGTAGCAATGTGAAACTCATCTCTTTTCTCATTTGAAATGTCTCTTCCCTCAGAAAACTTCACATTTACATATGTAGCGAACCGAGCCAATTCTTTGGGAATTGAATGGAAAATTTCCCACTCTGCTTCATACTGTTTTTTTGACTGCAATAAACTCCTGTGAAAAAACGTACTTGAATTTGAACCCCGAAAAGGGATATGCAGCAACGGAAACATTTTATACAGGACACATGTAAGCATATCATGATGTGAGCAGGTATCAATTACCAAATCAGGATTATAATCCCTGATCATACTTATAGTACTCTGCATCCTTTCAGCTATGGTTCTTCCCGAAGCCCTGCGTACCAAAACATCGCTTTCGAAAAAACCAGAGTTTTCATCATATGGTTCATCCCATGACGCATTAATAAAAGATACGATTCTCTGCCCTTCAAATAAGCTTGCCGACAACACCATAACCTGATATCCCAGATGTAAAAAAATATTTGCCCATTCAACAACCCATTTGGTTGCATTGCTTACCTTCGCAGATGGTAAATTCTGTCTCAAAATGCAGATTTTCTTAATCTCCTGTCTCACCATAATGGAATGCGATTCTTTTACTGACAAATCTTTCAATAATGCATACGTATTATTTTTTACAGTCTTTCTTCTGTCATTAAAGTACTCCGGATAGCAGATTTCAGAATGTGATAATTCAAATGAAGCTATCTCTTCAAGCAGAACTGCGCATAATTCATGATCCTCTATATTTGACAATGCGCTGTAATACAATTTCATCAGCTTAGCATTGAAGCACTCAGACAACATCAGCATTCTCATTGCAACAACCTGTTCACATGGATTCCAGTCGGATATCTCTCGCATTACATTCATTACAATTCTTTCTTTATCTGAAGACCGCTTCACTTCGTCAATCAAACTTCGAATGTATGAAAAATTCCCCAGAGAATATTTCCAAAACTGATCAAATAACCGTTTCCAGCCTGCTGCTTCACATAATTCTGCGCTTGACAGCTCAATTTGGCAGCTATCTCCATAATAGTCCGCCTCCACACACGTTAAATCAGGATAAAATTCAGTTATGTATTCCCTTGCTTCTTTACGCTTTTCATAAGCTGCGATCGCCAGCAAAACATATTCGACCCTGTAATCCTTTAAAGCACTTATTGGCTTTACATCTATAAATGCATTGCCGATCCTGACCTCTTTATCAATTACAGCAATTATTTTGCAGTAATCTGTTTGCTTTATCTGATACCAATATTGCCTTCCTACTTCTCCAGCTCCCCAAATAATAATCTGACTTCCTTTATCTATCTTCATATAAGGAAATACATAACCATATCCATCCATTTCAGTCACCTCTTTATTGCTATCTCCATGCATATAGAACCATTTCCCCAAATCTGGAAGTATGGTGCCTGATCGCAAAGTGATACTCCGGCGCTATGTTCACAAGAAACGCCGGTATCTCTATCAAATCCAGCCATTTATGATAAAGACATATCGCTAGTTTAGGGTAATATGTCTTTATCACGCTTTCTGCTCCTCTCAGCGCATTCAGTTCCGCCCCTTCTATATCCATCTTAATAAATGTCACAGGTTCTCCCTTCAATATATCATCAATACTCTGCACGCTGATTTCTTCCTGCCCCTCTGCGCTGATTCTTGATCCGCCTCTTTGTCTGACAGAGAACCGCAGAACAGCCGATTCATTCCAGAGTCCGATATTTTTCAGTTCCACTCTTTCTAAACCGGCCAGACTTTCTTTACATTTCAAATAACTGGCACTGTCCGGTTCAAAAGAATATATCTTTTTATAATCTCCATTGCACCATTTTATAAAATCAAATACACTGCCTCCATCAAAACACCCACAGTCAAGAAAAACCTCATCCTGTACTGGTTTAAAATAGGGTAATCCAAAATACTGCCAGCCTACACCTACACGCAAGATTCCTTCTCTTGGATAATATATATTTTCCTGTGGAAAAAACATAGACACCAATTGATTCAAAAACTCTACCCAATAATTTCTGGAAGCCAAAACAACCACATAATCATGATAGTTATTTCTAAGACATTCAGGCAAAAGTATTTTTAAACCGTCAACCATCCCCCCTCCCGCATTATCACAAAAGGCATATGGCGGCATTCCGCTCTTTTCCAGCATCCTTTTTACTAATCTTCCATCATGCCCCGCGCCAAATATAATAATTTTATTCTTATCCCTGCCTTCCATAAACTTGCCAAAATCATGATCTGGAAATAAATCATACTTCCATATTTTGTCATATATTGTTTTCAAGAAACTCTCCCTGCTATCATTTTCACACAACACGCTCGTTATATAGCTATCCATTATTTCTCTGGATTCCTCATCTGCAAGTCTTTCCCAAAATTTTTTTAAAGCTGCCAGTTGAACATAAATTTCTTTCATTATCTTATCTCTCCTTTTATCTTTTTTTATAGAACTCATTTTCTATCTGTTGCTTTAAATAAACCTTGTTATTAAAATTTAATGCATAATCCTTAAATAGTTCATATAACCTGACATCCCTCAAATCTTTTTCACGTGCGTTATATTTCTTCTTGGCTGCTAAGATATCAAGGTTCACAAATTTCAACCCATAAAATACATAATGGAAATTGTCATCCGTAATAATTAAGTCATCCGGATAAGTTATATCATCTGAAAGCTCATAACAATTTAAACGATTATATTCAATCCTATCATCCCAGACTTCATGTTTTTCTCCGAATCTGTTGCGATACTTACTACAGACAGAAAAATCAATGTCGGCTGCTTTTCTCATTCCAAATACTTCCCAACCGCTGCTTCCGGATATCACTACATCCTTTTGTTGCAGCCCCTTTTCCCTTAAAATATTTTTAAGTCTATCCAATCGTTCTATAAAGCTTTCAGAATAATTGCGTGCCACACGCATCCGTAAATAACTTAAATTGTTGACAGACAAAAGGGTTTGCTTCAAATGCTCAAATTCCTCCGCGCTATCAGAACCATGCATAACAATTGGCGCAATATCCGTGTCAAAAAACATCCTGTTTCGCAGTTCCAGTTTTGCAGTTCCCATTGTTTTATATAAATCATGCTCTTTAAACCCTTCATCCGAAACCAATAGCACCCTTATTTTCAATGGCGACATCTTGAGCAACTCTACCTTACGGTCTATATATAAATTTCTCCATAGCGGATCAGAATATATTTCCCTGAAAAGATTCTCAAAAGCAATATAATTATCAGTAAAATCCAATTCAACTGTTCCCACCACCGTCATTTGCTTCGCAAGCTGTGACTGCAGATAATCCCACTGCTCCATACATGGGCCAAACAACAGCATAATCCCGCAATGTTCATATAAGTCTGCATATCCTCTCAGAATACGTATCTTATCCTCCGTGTTGAATCCATTTTCTTCAAACCATTGAATTCCAAAATTTACATTTCCATTTTGACCCTGATAACACTTAACCCATATATCTTCTTTAAGCACCAATGCCACAGCCGTCCTGTGAGCGCCATTTAAAAACACACCATTTTCCCCTACCGGTATGAAATTACTCTCGTCAAAGCCCTTTTCTTTCATACTGACGCAAAGTGCTTTCAATGCACTTATATATTCTGCCGTACCTTCTCTTGTGTACTCGGAAAAATACGCTTCTCCCTCAAACGCATTATTTCTTGCCAATATCATTCTGGCATATAAAGAAAGATTCGCTCTATTTTCAATCCCATAAACCATATCCTTTGCTAGTAAGTATCTGACGATCAAATCTAGTCGTTGTGCCCGAAGCATTTTTTCAGGACTGATTCTTGACAACTCACTTTTATAATGTCCTTTATCCCTTTCCTCTTGGACATTTTGATATAACCTGCTTTCTTCGTATTTGTATTTTTCTGAAAATATAATTTTACGGTCCTCTATGCCAAAAGAATTTACCAGCATATTTCTTACTTCATCTGCTATTTCTTTGCTTTCGATCGCAATCACGATATAATCATATGCGTCACAATCATGTATACTTTCCACAGCGTTTACTGGAAAATTTTTCTTCTTACAGTTTTCCCAATTTTTATCTACCCACAACGCTACCCTCGCATAGCCGGTCGTCTCAAGCTGCTTGTAAAAACATAGCCCAACTGTGCCGGCGCCATATAATATCAAAATAGAATCCTTTGGCACTAATTGAAATGGAAATAAATAATTCATCCTTTATCCTCTCTTTATCCTAAGATACATTTTATAAACAGGCTTAAGCTTCCGCATTCTTCCGGTACAGCATTTCCTCTCTGCAAGCTCATACGAAGACTTTCCTCCTCCGATATTGTGTATTTAAGTACAGATAAGGTTCCTTTCTCTGTATCATAAGATAAAACCCTTTTGCTTTCCCTGCAAAAACTGTATAATTTTTCCCCAATCTTTTGCACAAACAGATATTTCAAAGCCTCATTACTTGTACCCAAACTCTCATAGTAATGATTGAATGCGTTTTCTACGCACATCTCAGCATTATCTGCGTTTTTCTTAATAGAGAAAACTTTATCTGCTTTGTTCGGAAACACATAAACTTTTCCATTACAGCACTTTATGACAGAAACATTCGCCTGATCTTCCATATGAAATTCTGCCGGATAATTATCATACAGACTGATTTCATTTTTTTGCACGTTCCATTTGACAAACTGTCCCCTTTCTCTTGGTGACAGCCATATATCCTCGCCATCATATGCTATATCAGAAAAACCGTTTCCTTTCTTTTTCATCTCTATCTTTGTATACTTCATATTATTAGGATCAAGCGCAAAAATATAATTTTTCACATAGCTTGGAATCCATATTTTACCATCTATTGCCAGAGCATTTTTAAAAGAAAGGGTTCTCTCCTCAAACGGAATCTTCAATTCTTCGTACAAGTCAATCACATCGACAATTTTCTCATTGACAATATCAAACTTAAGGACTTTGGCAGACCAGAATCCAATCATAAAAAGATAATCGCCATATACCACTCCATCCCAAAATCTGCCGCGTTTTAGAGTATGTTTATTCCCCCAATCCTGTATTGCAACCGAAATGAGTTTCGCCTCTTTTGTGGATATATCATAGATCAGTATATTATCAGTACACATAGGAATCCCTATGATCTTATGGCTGCATTTCATCACTTTGCTATACAAAGAGTCCATTCCTGTCTCATCATTCATATTCCCCCATAATGGTTCAGCAACTCCCCCGTCAATAGTACCCTGAAACAATGCATTGAAACGTACATCCCAAAACCATATTTTTCTCTGTTCTTCTGCAAAATTATAAAACGCAAGACATCGATTCTCATCCTGATTTTTATTCATAAATCTTACTTTCCTCCTTCAAACAGAGAATCAAAGTCCACTCTGTTGAAAATCTCCAAATGCCCTCCTCTGGTTGCATTATAGACATTTCTGCCATCCTCTTCAAATGCAATTCTGGCGGCTCTATATGCATTGTTCAGTTTTATGTGGTTGTCAATTTTTGTGTATTCCGGAATCATATCCCATAAATTATCCTTTGAACTGTCATAAAAGTGATCACACATTTTGGTTTTTTTCAATGATTCCGTAAAATGATCGTATCCAATCAAATACACCTCTTTAAATCCCATATAATAAGCAGCCTGTAACATCGTATAGGTAACACTTGAACCTATGCAATGATGCACGCTTATGTCTTTGCTAAAGCGAGGCATCCGATCAACACTATCCTGCTCCGGCATGTTATATATCGGAATAATATTTTCTTCATCCACCCATAAAATATGACCATTACAAAAGGCATAATTATAAAAGCTGCATTCTTTAGGGACTATGTTTAAAATATCTTTTGTTGCACTCTTTAAAACCCATACGTCAGTCAGAAAATAAAAATCCGGTCTCCATTCAGTTTTGCTGAAAATGTTATATATTTTGTTGCACGCAAAGGTTATCTCTCCATTTCGATCAAGTTTATCAAGATCGTCAGAAGACAAACTGGGACCGTTCCCAATGACAAAGCATCTTCTTCCTTTATATTTATCCCTGTATTTTCTTGCTTTTTTACTGTGAAATTCTGTTATAAAAACAGCTATGTCAAATAAGTCAATGGTCGTAATCGTTGGAATGTGTTCATATATATCACAAATATCATTATCATCCCGTCTGACAGCACAAAGAAGACAATCCATTTGATCTATCAGACACCCCAAAGTTTTTTCTTCCGCTTCGTCAGGATGAACGACCGCCAATACGTCATCTGATTTCTTAATAAATTTCATTAACTTCAGTAATAATGAGGAAGTCTCGGTGTAAGCATAAATCACAATCTTCTTATAGGCAGAAAAATCTCGTTTCAAAAAAGAACGAACTAACGAATACGGCCGGGATGACCAGTCCTCGTTTGTATATACGGGATTATATCTTGGAAATGTCCACATTCTGTTTTCAGAAAAAAGTCCCGATACCATCTCATCCCAGACAAAATAATTCTTTATACCGCTATCTTCAAGCTGTAAACACATCTCTTCACCATATTTTGTTGATGCAACAATCACGTGTACACTACTTCTTTGTTTCAGGAACTCTTCATATGATATAACCAGAATACCTTCGACATAATTCTCTTCAATCGTATTAGCAAAAAAAAATTCAACCAGCTCATTTCCAAGGTTCAACAAAACCTGTTTTCCTATGTCTCCCGCACCAAAAATTGCTACTTTATCCATAATTTCCTCCATTGCGGTGATACATTTTGCACTTCACCACTTCAAATTCCCTTTTCTTTTACTTCCTGAGCCTCTCCATTCTGTCTATATCATCCTTGTTGATGAACTCTATCTGAAAATCCCACCACCCCCCATCTCCTGCAGTCTTGCAACCATTCATAATCCGGGTATTCTGATTTTACGTGATTAAGCGATACTACCTTGCGGCATCCCCCCCTTGTAAATGTATACTCCTTGCCCTGCTTCGCTTGTGATAAATCGCAAATGTACATCGGATATCCCGTTTCCCGGACAAAATCCTCCTCAAAATCTCTTAAATTTGCCCCTGCACCATAATATATAATCTCTCTCATCGTAAACCTCCCCTATTTTCGCTCCCCATCCATGGAGCTCCTTTATTCCAAAGCTTATCAAGATATTCTCTGTCATGCATATTATCCATCGGAGACCAAAATCCGAGGTGCTTATATGCAGTTATCTGCTTATCTGCCACCAGACTGTCAAAGGGTTCTAGTTCCAGCATCTCGTTTCCATCCCCCAGATAATCAAAAAGCTTTCTGTTCGCCACCATAAATCCGATATTTACATAGGATTGACTCTTTCTGGCTTTTTCCCGAAAGCTTGTGACACTCCCATCCTCATCAATGCTTACCGCTCCAAATCTTCCCTCTGGCCGAGTTGTTGAGATTGTCAATATCTTCCCATGCGCATGGTGGAAATCAATCAATTCTCTGATATTGATATCCGCCACACCATCTCCGTATGTAATCATAAATTCGTCATCGTTATTAACATATTTTTGAATTTGCCGTATTCGACCTGCCGTCAAAGTCTCAAGTCCGGTATTGGCACAGATGACATTCCACTTTTCTGTCTGTTCTTTATCTAAATCACTTATCGTCTTTCCATTATCCGTAATCTCTGATAAAGTGAAATCTACTCTCTTCTGCGAAATCCCATACTTTAAAAAATATTTTTTTATGTATTCGCCCTTATATCCGCAACAGATAATAAAATTATGAAATCCAAAGCCCTCATATATTTTCATTATGTGCCAGAGAATTGGCCGACCGCCTATAGAAACCATAGGCTTCGGTCTTAAAACGGACTCTTCACTTATTCTTGTTCCCTTTCCTCCGGCCAAAATTATCACTTTCATATAACTCCCATCCAGGGTGCTTTCCCATTTCCCCACAGCTCCTCAGCAGCAGTTTTATCCCTCAATGTCTCTATTGTATTAAAGAATCCTTTATGCTTGTATATAGCCGTTGTTGACTGTAACAAAATATCCTCAATATCTCCATTCCGTGTTTCTCCGGTAAATGCATCCTTTCTTGCCAGAAAAACACCTGCGCTCGTCCATGTGCTGTCATTATCTTGCCATTCAGCACTATTTCCCCCAGCGAAATGCAAAGGCATTTTTCGTCCGGAAGGTCTGGCTACCGCAACTGTTATGATCTTTCCTTCTTTTCTATGTGTATCTTCCAGACTTTTCAGCGATATATCTGATAGACAATCTCCATATGTTATCAAGAATTCATCCCCCGATATATCAAGTACCCTTTTTATGCGTTCAATGGGCAACGTTTCTATCCCGGTATCAACAACTGTAACCTTCCATTCCTCCGTATTTTTATCAAGAATTCTGACTATATTACTACCCGTATCCACCTGAATATCAGACTGATATATATAAAAATCCAGAAAATAATCTTTTATTACATCAATCTTATAGCCACCGCATATGATGAATTCTTTTACCCCACACAATGAGGCATGCTTCATAATATGCCACAGTAACGGCCTGCCTCCGATATTAAGCATGGGTTTCGGCATTCCCTCCGCATCATCGCTGATTGTGCTCCTTTGCCCTCCGGCCAAAACAATCATTTTCATATCAATCCTCCTGACTTTACCCACTCAGCCACATTGACCACTGCCTGTTCGAAGCCAACATGAATCGAATATCCGGTATCCTTCTTTATTGGTGATATGTCATACCAATCATAGGAAAAGCGTAGTCCGTCATCCGCACGAGCCCCAATCTTAAGTTCCGTATCCACACCCAAAACTTTTCTGGCTCTCTTCAGGTACTCTTTCATGAGCATAGGGCTGTCACTTCCGATGTAATACTCTTTTCTCGTAAGCCTACACTCTCCCAAAAGTCTCAACCCATACGCTATATCCTCAACTGCCGTTATATCATATGGTTCCATAGCCGGCCCGAATTCCGGCGGTTCTCCGCTTAAAAGACTTGCTATGGCATACGTCATTACCTGTTCCTTTTTTATGTATCTTCCTATAGGCTGAAAAATAGTTGCCCATACAAATTCTATACCAAGCTTTTCTGCAAGCTTCGTGCAAATATGGTGAGAACTCTGTTTTGATAAAAGATAAAAATCAGGCTTCCTATGCCGTGATTCCATTAATATCTGCGGCACCAGATTTTCATACACGGTGCCTAACGCTACAAATCTCCTGCAGCCCGAACGTTTTGCCGCTTTCAGGGCTTTCATAGTCCTCGTTATATTCTTAACTTGAAGCTCTTCATCATCCCGACCAATTCCGGTAGCCCCCTCCCATGCCAAATGATAAAAGGTGTCCGCCTTCTCTCCTTCAAAGGAGTCATAATCATCCATTCCGCACCATACAAGATTAACATCCTGCAGTCTTTTAATGTTTCCGCTGTCTTTTCTTGCAAGACCTGTAACCTTTATATTATTTTTCAGCAACTCACTACAGAGGTGTGTCCCTATGAAGCCTGTCGCACCGGTTACTATAGCTGATTTCATTTATGTCCACCTCTATTTCGATGCTGCTATCTTATTACCATATTCCATTTGTCTCAATTCCCTGTCCAATATCTTGCGTATATGCTTTCAAGCTTCCTGTCGTAATCAGGATTAATTCTCTGTCTCTTCGTATCGGCAAAGAGCCACGATGTCGTTTCCCTTATTCCTTCCGCAAAACTTATCTCCTGATTCCATTCAAAAACAACATTCTTTATCTTTGTATTATCGTATACATAGTGCCACATATGCTGACGGTTCACTATGCTACTGTAAAACCCGGTTATTCTCATGGCCTCCGCATATGGTATATGAAGAATATTTTCCGGATTCAAATCAAGCGCCAAGAGAATATCCATTGCCATCTCATTTAAGGTGATCAGCTTTTCTGCAGCAATATGATAGTCCTCACCTATGGTCTTTTTATTTCCGATCAGACCAATAAAGGCCTTCGCAAAATCCCCTGAATGCAATGGTGCAAAAAGATTTTCTCCATCACCCGGCACGAGAAACGGATAACCCTCCAGAAGCTTTCGGGGGGCAGTAAAGCAATTCTGCCCCACAGGCATTTGAAGGATCGTGTCATAAGTGTAACCCGGTCTGACAATCGTCATAGGAAATCCATTATTCCTGTATGCATCCCTAAAGGTCTTCTCAACATTAATCTTTCCAAGGATGTAGCTATCTTCCACATCCTCGCCATATTGTGGCGTATCTTCCCGAAATGGAAGATACCTGCTTTCTCGCCGGTATACTGCCTCTGATGATATAACGATATATTGACTGCATTTCCCTGTGAAAATCCTAATCGCCTGCCTGGCCTGATTCTCGTTAAAACAAATGAAATCACAAATAACATCAAATGTTTCATTACCTAAAGCACGAATCACAGTCGCCTCATCTCTGATATCCGCGATTATCTCATGTACCTCATGCTGTACAGCTCTTCTTGTATTGCGTGTCATACCACGGTTTAACTCATACACCTCATATCCGCGCTTTATCGCCTCTTCCACGCACCACCAGCTGATGTTTCCATTTCCGCCAATAAATAAAATCTTCAAAGGCTTTCACTCACCTTTTCTAATAACATTTCTCTATACTCGTCAATGTTGTCTACCGCAGCAGATTCAATCTCCATACAATCTTTACAAAGCTCGATGCTTCGCCTCCGGCAATTTAAATGTGCCAGACGAATGTCATGATAGTTCTTACTGTTCCAGATATCAACAACACTTTCTTTCTTTGCATCACCGATAATTCCCTTATAATTCCAGTCAACAATACAATGAGAGGCTGTTCCATTCGCGTTAATCGTAAGAATATAGAAAATTCTCGGGCATACGACATATTCCTTATACCCATCTCCATGGTAGACATTTACTTCCTCCGATGTGTTCTCGAACCCAGGCCAGCAGTTTGCGATATGCTCTATCGCAATCTCGTCACATATATCTCCGAATAAATCGTAAAATTTCTGTTCCTTCTCCTGATCAAGGTTATCCACCATTGTTTTAATAAAGATATGGCAATTCCCCTTATGCTCATATAAATCGCGTATATTCTCCCTGAATCTGTCATAATCAAGTTTGATTCCACTTATCTTTTGATACCCTTCAGCATTCAAAGCCTCTACGGAAATATTGATTCTGGAAAGTCCCGCCTCTACCAGTCTGCGGTTCATATCAGGTTTCAGAAGTGTCCCATTTGTAGTAAAATCAATCGTTTCAAACTTCCCCGATTTTGCTGCATATTCTATCATCTCTGGAAGCTGTTTATTGACAAGGGGCTCTCCTTCTTTATACAAGCGAAGCACCTTTATCTTGTCCGGGAATCCCTGACAGTCCTCAATGATCTTTTTATAGAGGTCAAAATCCATCACGCATATGCTGTTCTTTTTTTCTTCTGTCCAAAGAGCCTTGTGCGCCCCACCGCATGGGCAGAAACTACAGCTTAAATTACAGACACTCGAAGGATCCAGATAAAGTATAAACGGGGTGCTAAGCGGTATGACCGTCTGGAGTTCTGTTCTATTGGTATGGTATCTTGTTCCTATTTTTGCCTTCATATAAACATCTCCTGATTCCTTTTTATAACGGATGTTAAGTTCTTAAGTCTCCTATCATCCGAAAAGTATTCGCTATACTGACTGACAGATGCTTTTGCCTTCCCTTTAAATATACCTTCCATTGAGACAACGCACTGCCTGACCTCTTCAAAATTTGTGCCTCTTTGACCCGCTGCGGATAAATATTCTATTTTTTTCGCATCTTCTTCGCTGCAACCGGAAAGAAACCAGCCGAAAGGTTCCTCTCCTAATACTTTCCTAAAATCATGCGGTTTCTTGCACCTATCTGCTATATTTTGGACTACTGAATCAAATCTAAAGATATTTTCCCGCATGTCATATTTTCTGATAATGTTTGTCCTTGCCTCTTTCCCCAGCGTTTTCCGCAGCTCATGGCTTTTTGACAATCTGTCCAATTGTTCCGCAAACTCTTCCCCGTCTCTCGCAAATATACCGTCTTTTCCATCCTCAATGATTGACCTCTCAACAGTCCCATCACTTGCAATTATCGGGAGACCGCATGCCATGGCTTCAAGCAATGCATTTTCTGTTGTTGCAAAATTGCAAGGATTTAACAGATATATAAATACATCCCATTGAGTTAAAAGTTCCTTTACATTCTCCCGAAAGCCCAAAAAATTCACATGACCGGAAAGTCCACGTTCAATTACGTCATGCCTGAGTTCGCTTGTCACATCACCTGCCAATTCAAAGCATATATTTTTATTCTTTTCTATGACGACTTTGAGCCAGTCCGTAAAATCGGGGTGAACCTTGGCATAATCCAATGAGCCGACATATCCGACTCTCATTTTTCCCTGCTTGACCTTATAGTTTTTCTTCTGCGGAAATTTTTCCGGTTGAAAATCCCCCATTCCATAGACAAGGTTAGATTTTTCATATATCTCATTCTTCTCCTTCGTACTCCACCTCTTATTTTCAAAAGATTTCTTTGATGTGAACATACAGGCATCAAAGCATGAAATAAATGCAGGATTCAGTTCAGGATAATGCAGTCCATTCACATGACACCACAGTACCAGCCTAGAAGGAATGTTTGCAATATTCATTAGTGTTCTATAAGTAAGTGGATGATGCCACCAATTCACCACTACCGCATCCGCTTTTGACACCGCTTCCTTTTCTTCCTCCGCAGTAGGACAAATCCTAACGCTTATACCGTTTTGCCCACACCTTTTTATATGGTCATACTTCTCCGGTTCATCTAACAGAATGATATTGTGTTTATTCACTTGATCCGAGATTGCTATTCCGGAAATAGCTTTTCCTGCACCCGCACCCATATGCACCGCTATATGGAGTATGTTCATCGGCTTCCTTCATCTCCTATCAAAGGCCATGTGTTATCCTTATCTGATATAATTTCCGGAACAGCCGGCCACTTAATGGAAAATGCCGGATCGTTCCAGCGATAACCTCTTTCCGCTTCCGGATCATGCGCTGAAGTCATAAGATAAATAAGTCTTGTCTCATCTTTCAGTGAAATAAAGCCATGAGCACAGCCCTTCGGTATGTAGAAAGCTTCTCCGTTCTCTTCAGAAAGAATGGCAAAGCAATATTTAAGATATGTATCCGAGTCTTTCCTCAAATCAACACATACATCGAAAATCTCCCCGTCCACGCAGCAGACCAGCTTTTCTTCTGCTGAAGGCTTTATCTGCATATGAAGCCCCCTGAGCGTGCCTTTTTTGTAATTCCTTGATACTGAAATCTGCACAAATTTACTGTTAAGACCATTACTCCTAAATTCGTCTACATCTGCAAGTCTGGAAAAATATCCCCTGTCATCCCGCGGAATATTCCGTTTGATGAGATAACATCCCTTTACGCTCTGTTCTTCAAATACCATGATCGGCCTCGCTTTCTGCCATTTTACAAATGGTCATGTAAAAGTCCCTGCACTCGTTCCTCATAAATTTCCTCTGTAACAAAACATCACGGAATATTGAATCCTGAGTCATTTCACCAAAATGACCTGTAATCGTATCCCTGTCACTCCATTTATCTGAGGGCGACAACATTCCTCTTCGCCCCACCATCCACGGCAGATGTATTTTTAAAAATTCTTTCAGATACTTCCTCTCTTTTTTTCTACTATAATAAACATCAAACTCATCCTTTATTCCCTGATAGGAATACCAAAGCGACATAAGCCATTCGATTGGTGCCAGTGTAAATGTCGAATTCTTCTTGGAATACTGGGAAAAATGCAGTACTTCATCGCTGTAAAACAATCTCTCAGACATACTCAAAATCCTGTATGTCATTGCAATGTCCAGTCTGTAATACAATTCCCTGTCTTTATCCGGCAAAAGGAGCAGGTAATCAAGATAACGCTTCATAAGTGCATTGGAATACAACTTCCCCCAGAAAGTAGAACATATCTTTGATCTTGCATATGCAGTCAGTATATTCTTATGCCCGATAATATGGCACGGAGGATGCGCTATATTGAAATAGAACTTATCATGCCAGTCATACACCAGACCTTCATGCAATGGATTATAGCCACTGTCGGCAGAGAAAAGGCACGTCCGCACGCATACAATGTCCGCATTATTATCTACTCCTATTTTTAACGTTTTTTCGAGGAAATGCTCGTCGTAATAATCATCTGAATCCAGCTGGCAACAATACTCACCTTCTATATTTTCTTTTATTGTCTTTAAGAGCTGCGTATCCGTCCACCTGAGATTCTCCCCCATATCTATTACATTTATTCTGGAATCCAACGCTGCATATGACTCAATTACAGCCGCTGTTTTATCGGTTGCACCATTTATAATGAACAGATATTTAAGTTCTTTCACTGTCTGTCCGAGAACGCTCTCTATTGCTCGTCTCAAGAGGTTTTCAGGAGTATTGTAGGCAATGGTTACGAATGTGCCCTTTATATTCTCAGGTTTTTCTCTGCAAGATTTAATATTCCAAAAAGGCTTATCTTCATAGTGCCCACCATAATCTATAGTGACGGATTCTGTCTTATAAAATGAAAGAATAACTTTGTTCTCAGGGATATTCTTTCCCATCATCCAGCTATAAACAGCATCATGCAGGCTGGGGGATATCACAATATATTCATCTTCATAACTATCTACAAACTCATCCGGTGTTTTAACATCAACCCCATGAAACTTTCTGATGCCATCCGTAGCTTTAACGTCTATGAAATAGCGTATATTTATACCTAGATTCTTAAACATCCTATATGTGTCACGTCCATTATTCCCAATTCCGTAAACAACGGCTTCTTTAATGCTCAGCCTCTCCAGTTTCTGCCTTAAGCCGTGCAAATCGAGTTCATAGACATCATATGTAATTATATCTTCGTGCTTATACATTCCCACTCCCCCTGTATCTGTCACAGACCGGTCTCTTCAAAAATTCCTTTACTGCTCTGTTTTCAAGGTCACCGCTTCTAAAAGCTGGAAGACTGTATTCATCACGTGGCAGGCTAAAGAGCCACATCAAGGCCGCCTCCTCATAAACTATGGAATCTTCATATTTCACATTACGTTTACATAGGTGTTCAAATGACCAGACCATGGATGAGAGCCACTTGGAACCATAATTATCCGAGTGTTCGCTGCTTCCAGCCCTCCAAGTGCGGATATGTAGAATATCATCACACATTGAAGCCCTGCTTCCGGCAAGCGCCATATACGTCATCCACGATATATCAAGGCAAAAATTCCGGTCTCTCTCATATTCCGTTTCACAGGAAAGCATCTTGTCTATAAGGTTCTTAAAGAGTTCACCCTTATATAACTTGCCCCATACAGGAACATTCAATATCCGTAACATAAGATATCTCTCTTTTTCGCTTTCCTGAATGCATAAATCTTCACCCAGATAATGTGCAAAGTAGCTATACCTGAATCCGTCATGCGCATATGTAAGCGTGTTCACCTGTACAATATCCGAATCATCACGTTTTAGAATACTTATGGCTTTCTGAAGAAAGGATTTTTCATAGTAATCATCAGAATCCAGCATTGCGACATATCTAGTATCTATATTTTCTTTAAGCGCAAGCAATAGCTCTCTGTTTGTCCATGGAACATTCTGTTTTAATCGGATATATTGAATCCTATTATCAGCGGAGGCATATTGTCTGATGATATTTTCCGAAGCATCCGTCGAACCATTATCAATAATTAGATATTTCAATTTCTTATAGCTCTGATCAAGGATGCTCTCTATAGCTCTGCACAACATCCATCCCGGCGTGTTATAGAGAATCGTGAAAACAGTTACCTCGGGCATATCCGGTTCCGACAATTCACTATGTCTGTCAATCGTATTAAGATAGTCTTGTGGACTATAATCTTCGCTTAGAAGCCTTATATTCTTTTCCACTTTCTTAAATGGACATATTATCCTCTTCTCATCAATGCCATTCTCAAGAAGAAAACTGACTACCGGTTCCTGATTATCAGGTGAAACAATTATTTTAATATTCTGCTGTTTCTCAAAAAAGGCAGCCGGAGAAATAACACGCCTACCCAGAACCGTAAATTCTCGACATTCCGCCTGCTTATCGACAAAAAATTCAATATTCTTTCCGCAACTCTCCAAGAACTTACTAATTACTTCTCCATTTACACCACAACCATAAATGCACAATCTTGTAACCTTCTCCTGTGCCAAATTCCGAAGAAATGCGAAATCTTTCCCATATGCAGTCACATTACTCATTCCTACACCTTCCCATAATCTGCTATGATTGCAACCCATTTATCCTGATATCTCCCGAACTTCTGAAAAACATCATCAAATGCACCGGACTTTTCCAGCGCCTTCACCATTTCCGCCATTACAATGGAATAGGGTTGATACATCTGTCCCGCATTATAAATCTTGATTCATATGTCTACATTCTGTATCATAATCGGCACTCCTCGTTTTTGACAAAGCTGCACCATGCTACTCATATCTCCATAATACCCATCACTCACCACTACAGCCCTATCCACATCCGCCGAGTCGTCATATATCCCCCACCCGGCGGCTCTATATTCTGCCACAATCTTTTCATATTCCTCCCATAACTGCGGTCTCATACTCTCTATCGTTGCCTTAATAAGCGGATGCGGCCGCCAGAGCAATGCCACTTCATCTTTATTCTTCTCAAATACTCGGAAGACATCTTTCATCTTCCGAAGCATCTTCTCATCATGCTGTAAAAGCGCACTCACACCGGTGTTATAGAATACGACTTTCTTCCAACTTCCGTCTGGATTCTCTATGATCTTAAGCCACTCCTTCGGTATCTTAAGATCTTCTTTCTTCGTTTTCAGAACCTTATCAACCTTCGGAGAGCCAAGTCCTAGTATCCGGCTTTCCCAGTCTTTCCTTGTATATCCATAATCTTTTGTATATTCTGTCAGAACGTTGATATAGATCTGCCGCATATCCTCTGACTGTACGACTACCTTATCCGCATTCAGCACGCCCGGACAGGTACAAAAATGCGCCATCCTTTCCACCGCCGCCTGATCGTTCGGATCAATTTCATCCAATATAAAATATGGAATATATACCAATTTTTCTGTATACTGCTTTAATTTGTCCGAATAAAAGTCCGGATGCACACTTGTCACATAATTACAATTATCATATGGATTATGTATAAAGATCATATCCGGTCTTCGCCCTTCCAGATCATAATCCTCGTACCGCATAACCGGCACATCTTCCGGATACTGGCTGCCTTCATAATGCATGCTCCCAAAGCTGCCGTCCGGATTCCTGTCATAGTAAGGAATCGGTATCACATAAGCGTCGCAGTCCGGATCTTCTTCCGCTGCCTTCCACACGCTTTCCAGACTGTCCCACATAGATGCCTTATATGGAAGAAATACCGCCTCCGTCCTCACCTTTAAATCATTTTTTACACTGTTTTCAATTTTCAAAAGATAAGAGCGCAGCTGTTTGTATGCTTTGTTGCCATTCGCTGGCTCTCCCTGTATCATATTTTCATAAAGCTGATACGTCAGATCACAGTATTTTTCAAGAAGCGGGATAACCTTGCAGTCCTCTCCCTCTGCCGTTTCTATCATATCTCCGAGACTGACCGCTCCCTGCTGGCAATCCGCAAGAAGCCCCAAAGCCGCAGATATATTTTTATGATTAATTGCTATTCTGATCTGTCCGTGTGCTTCCTCAAGCACCTTTAAGAACTCCTTTGCCTGCTTTTTCTGCGCTTTTCTCATGTCCCTGTTCCTCTGCACTGCATTTACTGTTTTATATAATAAGGTATATTGGTCATCCGATTGCTCCGCACTTTGGATGATGCGTAAAATCATTACGCTTCGCTCCCTGCTACCTCACACTTTCTTTGTGTTCACAAGGTCTTGGCCTACCCAATACGCGAAAAGAGTTTTCCGCCTTCTAAGGCCGTACCGTCATGCTTCACCATGACAGCCGGGGGTTTCCGCCCCTTTTTTATATCATGAACCCGCCATCCAGTCCTTTCGGTAAAATCCCGGCTTTTTGCCGTTATTTATCTGAATTGCTGTTCTTATGACCTTCGCATATCAATGGATCGTCTGTCCCGCAAGTCCGCGTTTCAGCGTATTTCTTGCGGTATTTTCCTTCTCGTCCGCCTCATAGCCGCAGAAACTGCAGATAAACATTCCGTTTTTTCTGTTTCCTTCCCTGCCGCATTCACTGCACTCTTTACTGATTCCTTTTCCAAAGACTTCCACAAGTTCTACCGACTGCTCCTTACATTTCTGCGCCAGACGCTTTCGGATATAACCTCTCTGCCACATGGACAAAAACCCGTTGACTCTTCGGTTGCCGCCTGCCGCCTGTGCTTTCGGAAGTTTCACGGTATAGATGGTCCGGGGTTTCTCTGTCCGCAGGAGACGATTCAATTCGCAGTTGATATAGCTGTGTATCTGCTCGGTATAGCGCCGCTTTTTTGCCTCGTACTTTTTTCTCCCCGGATTATCCTTACAGTTTCGGTTATAGCTCGCCGTCTGTCTCTTGATCCAGCCTGCATACTCCTTCTGGTATTCCCCCAGCCGTTCTCCGTAACGCTGTCCCGTATCGGTTGTCAGCATAGTGTACACTCCCGCCGCCAGACCGATTTGATTCACATAATCGGAATGCGAACGGGCCGCCCTGTTGACCGGCACATGGATATGAAGCTTCCCCTCCTTCGGATACAGCTTAATATAGATCTGGCTCCCATACTGATTCCCGTCCGTCAGCTCAACAAATATGCGCTTGTGCCGCTCCTTTGAGGCCAGATAGATCCCATGGTCGCCATAGCGGTAGGCCTTCCCGGAAGATGCGAACCCTTCCGCCCTGTCCGAATGAAGCTTCGTGTGATATCTCCTTACCTGCCTGCACAGATAGCGGTGCATTTTCTCCGCATCAACATATTTTGATACCTCGTCATACTTTGCCTGCAGTTCACTTTTAAGTTCCACAGGCTCTTCTTCAAGAACCGCGGCAAACGCATTGTTCACTTTCAGCAAATACCGGAGATAATGCTTTTCCTCCGGCTCCAGATTCTCATTTTTTGCAAGCAGACTCAGCACTTTAGATTTTGTGCGCGTCCACTGACTCTTGATATCGGCGATCGCCTCAAACACTGCCAGATAAAAATACACGGACGGCAGCTTAAGTTCTCCCCGCAGGCCGGATTGCGTCATCTCATTCTGGACGGTATAGCCCGGATACAGCTTAGAAAGACTCCCAATCCCGCCGAAGCGGTCATATACGTAATTCTTGACTTTCCTGTAATCCTCCGCTATCTCTTGAAGCTTTTCCATATCTTTGGCGCTGATACGACCTCTGCTGTACTGGCAGACAATCTTGCATACTGTTTCGGATGATTTTTCCATTCTTGCCACATTTCCCATCAACCTGTCATGACCATTTCCCGGCATTCACATTTTTTTCATGCGGCTCAGTCACAAAACATCTGTATATTTTTTTTCATATTGGATAATAAATGAATATTCGTAGATTTTCTCAATCTGCGAAACCAGTCTATCATCAGTAAAAACCTTATATATCGCTATTTTTAGCAGATATTGGATTGATCCACGTAACTTATTATACTTTCAACAGTAGTTTTTGTCAATCGCCAAAAAATGTAATGTAATTTAAGTGCAAATTCTACTTATTTAAGTCAGTAAATTTTTATTAAGGGTAAAAAAAGTGGTCAGGAGGATGAAAAAATGTCAAGACGCGGAGAGAACATTAGAAAAAGAAAAGACGGACGCTGGGAAGGGAGATATTATACGCAGGAACCGCAGACCGGTTACAGGAGTATACATTCCGTATATGCCAGATCATATGGAGAGGTTAAGGAGAAATTATCCGCAGCAAAACTGTCTGCAAAAAATGTTTTCAAAGAACAGAACAGACAAGGGAATGTCTGCCTGCATACAGTGGCAGAGGAATGGCTCATAATTATAAAAAACGAAAAAAAATATGCGACTTATATTAAATACCGTACCGTCTACGAAAAATATATTCGAGACAAGGCCGGCAGAGTCTTATTTTCTGAATTAAATACGGAAGTTTTGGCGGGGATATTTCAAAAGGAAGATCAGACAACTCTGTCAAATAGTCTGCAGAACAGTATTTCCTGTGTATTGAATCAGATTCTTAATTATGCAGCCTTGTATCATCATTTCACTACAATACAATATACGCATCCCAAACGCAGGAGGGAAAACAAAATGGCGGAAATCTTGAGTTTTGATGAGCAGAAAAAACTGTTCCAGTATCTATACAATGAGATGGATATTTATAAATTAGGAATTATCATCTGTCTCTCTACGGGACTGCGTCTGGGAGAAATCTGTTCATTAAAATGGAACGACATTAATCTGGAGGAGAAAATCATGCACGTAAACACGACTGTACAGCGGATGCCCGTAGACGGAAGGGATTCAAAAACAGCGCTTTTGGAGGGAGAACCCAAAAGTATATTTTCAAAACGGGAGATCCCGCTTTCCGATGAATTGGCCCAACTGATTCATGTTTATTACAGGACTGGAGGAAAATATGTAATCAATAAAAACAGTCCCATGGAACCCAGAACTTATCAGAATAAATTTCAGAGATATCTTCAGTCCGCAGGCGTAAAGAAAACAAATTTTCATACGCTCCGGCATACATTTGCAACGAACTGCATCAACGGCGGGGTGGATATTAAGAGTCTGAGTGAGCTATTGGGACATTCTGATGTAAAAATAACTTTAAACCGTTATGTACATCCGACAGTCGAAATCAAACGCAGGCATATGAATTCATTAGCATCTATTTATGGTCAATTTCTAGGTCAGCAGTGATATAAAATCCCGTATTTTCCAGAGATGGGAGCAATTTTTCGCAGATTGAGAAAATCCATGAAGATATATTATGTATTTTTGATCCGTAATGTTGTTCACATGTAAAAAACAGCCGGTTGATTCTTTTCATGAATCAGCCGGCTGTTTAAAAATCTGCATTTCGCCATATCGCGCCTTCACATCATCTTCTCAAGTATCAAAAAAGGATGATAAAGAAAAAACACCCCTGCCATTGCCAGTAAAATATATTTCAGCGCTTCATATTTTCCGTCCGATGCGGATTTAAGTCTTTCTCCTGACATTTTTGCAAATACTCTCCAGATCAGATATCCTATCAATGTGCCGCATGTGTTTGTCATCAAGTCATCTATATCGGTAGCCCGAAAGTTAAAAATCTGTGTAAACTCTATGAGAAACGAAAAAATGATACCCGTCAGCACCGTCTTGCTGCATTTCCTGCATTCTTTAAAGATAAGCGGAAGAAGGAAGCCTAAAGGCAGACACATAATAATATTCAGCACAAATCCAATCCCCATAGAATTAAAAGGCACAAAATTGTATCCTCCTACCAGAGGATTCTCCCCATTCTTTAAAAATCTTAGGATGTCTCCCATCGTCCCTATCCCCGTCACATCAAATACCATCCATAAGTAGAGAAGGAACATCCAAGTCCATATCAGATAAATATACGGAGTCTTTTCTTCTGTCTTCCTTTTCTTCACCGTAAACGCTATTTGATATACCATGCATGGCAGTAAAACACATGCCAGCTCATACACTGAAAAAACATCTGTAAATCTTGTCATTCTCCTGCTTCCTCCTGCTTTTTCCATAGATGATACAATATATTTCTTAATAAACGGTGTTTGAAACTATTAATATTCTATGAGTTTTAAGCCAAAGTTCAGAGGTCAAAATGAATTACATATATTATTTTCTAATTTTTGTTAAAAAAACATCCATTTGGAAATTATTATGATATAATGCTCTTTAGAAATTTATAATAAAAGGAGAGAAATGCAATGATTATTACGAATGACATTAAATATGTAGGCGTTAATGACCATGACATTGATTTATTTGAAGGGCAGTATGTTGTTGAAAACGGCATGGCTTACAATTCATATGTAATTATGGATGATAAGATAGCTGTTATGGATACGGTCGATGCCCGCTTCACCCATGAATGGCTGGACAACATACAGAATGCAACCGGCGGCAAGGCTCCTGACTATCTGATCGTACAGCACATGGAACCGGATCATTCTGCCAATATTGCCAACTTCATGAATGTTTATCCAGACACCAAGATTGTCTCCAGCACAAAGGCATTTGTTATGATGGGACAGTTCTTCGGAACCGATTTTGAGGACAGGCAGGTAGTTGTCAAGGAAGGTGACACTCTTTCCCTCGGAAAGCATGAACTCGCCTTTGTGTCTGCACCTATGGTTCACTGGCCGGAAGTTATCGTAACTTACGATTCCTATGATAAAGTTCTTTTCTCTGCCGACGGCTTCGGCAAATTCGGTGCGCTTGACGTAGAAGAAGACTGGGCATGCGAGGCCCGCCGCTACTATATCGGTATCGTAGGCAAATACGGCGCTCAGGTTCAGAACCTCTTAAAAAAAGCTTCCGGGCTTGACATCCAGATCATCTGCCCGCTGCACGGACCTGTACTGACAGAAAACCTCGGCTATTACATCAATCTTTATAATACATGGTCTTCCTACGGCGTAGAATCCGGCGGAATCGTAATTGCTTACACTTCCGTCTACGGAAATACCAAAAAAGCCGTAGAGCTTCTGGCAGACCGGCTCCGTGCGAAAGGCTGCCCGAAGGTTGTGGTCAATGACCTTGCACGCTGCGATATGGCTGAAGCTGTAGAAGATGCCTTCCGCTATGGCAAGTTGATTCTTGCCACTACTACCTATAACGCCGACATCTTCCCGTTCATGCGTGAGTTCATCAACCACCTGACTGAGCGTAATTTCCAGAACCGCAAGATTGGCCTTATTGAAAACGGTTCCTGGGCGCCTCTGGCTGCCAGAACGATGAAGAAGATGCTGGAAGGCTGCAAGAATCTTACATTTGCAAAGACAACCGTATCCATCAAGTCGGCGCTCAATGAAGAAAGCAAGGAACAGATTGAAGCGCTTGCAGATGAGTTCTGCAAGAATTATCTGGCTCAGCACGATGAGACTGCCAACAAGCAGGATTTCACAGCCCTCTTTAAGATCGGATATGGACTGTATGTTGTAACCTCCAACGACGGCAAGAAAGACAACGGGCTGATCGTTAACACGGTATCTCAGGTAACAGACAGTCCGAACCGTGTTGCAGTGTGTATCAACAAGGCCAACTACTCTCATCACGTGATTAAGCAGACAGGCATTATGAATGTAAACTGTCTGTCTACAGAAGCGCCGTTTAAAGTGTTCCAGAACTTCGGATTCCAGAGCGGACGTGCTGCTGACAAATTTGCAGACTGGGAATCCTTGCGTTCTGACAACGGACTTGTATTCCTGCCAAGATATATCAATGCATTTATGTCTCTGAAAGTAGAGCAGTATGTAGACCTTGACACCCACGGCATGTTTATCTGTACAGTTACAGAAGCCCGCGTTATCTCTAATGTGGAGACCATGACCTACAACTACTATCAGAGCAATGTAAAACCAAAACCGGAGACCGAAGGAAAGAAGGGCTTCGTATGCGAAGTATGCGGATATATCTATGAAGGCGACGAGCTGCCTGACGACTTTATCTGCCCGCTGTGCAAACACGGAGTTGCAGACTTTGTGCCAATTGAGTAAGTAAACAGAATAATCTTGATGTTACCGGCGCGGCGTAAGCCACGCCGGTTGTGTCATATTGTATTCCAGCAGCGCTCTTTCATAAATGCTGCAATAACAGCGATATCTCCGCTTTTATAGTATTTTACAAGCAGTCGCTTGAATTCCGGTACTTTCTTCTCGGGAATTACCAAGAAACCTCCACCATGTGAAATAAGATAATGGTTTGAATAAATGACAGAAGCACGTTTATTGCCATCCAGAAATTTTTGAGTCTTCATGCAGTAAAGGCACAATTTGATAGCAATGTTAAGGGGTTCATCTTCTTCTTCAACGATCTCTCGGATTCTATCTTTTACATTTAGTTCATTCGGTAGAGTTGGAACATAAGACGATTCGCCTATGGTAACTGGAATACCTCGGATACGACCACCTTCGGCAAAAAGCCTTCATTCACAAGCCTTGCAATATGACTGAGCATATAGTAATCGAAACGACTAGCGACTATATCACGATCTAGAATAAACTCCCATGCGTATTTAAAATTTAAAATCTTCTGCACATCAGTAGCGGTCATACCGAAAACTTTTCCGTTTTCTATGATTTCTTTTGTCTGCGTGAACAATGCTTATTGACATCTCTCTTCTAATATGCAATAATATAGCTGTACTAATCAACTAATACAATAATATTGTTTTTTTGGTATTTACAATCTGTCTGAAAACCATATACTAAGGGAGGTGAACTCTATGCCATGGAATCTGGATAACAACCGACCAATTTATATCCAAATAATGGAGAGAATACAATTAGATATTATTTCCGGCGTTTACAAGCCCGGGGACAGACTGCCGTCTGTAAGGGAACTTGCCCTTCAGGCTGCAGTGAACCCTAATACAATGCAGAAAGCGCTGTCTGAACTGGAACGAAGCGGTATCGTCTACTCGAAACGGACCAGCGGACGGCTGATCACGGAGGATGAATCGATGTTAAAGCATTTAAAAACCGAACTTGCAGAAGAACATATCCATGCATTTTTAGAAAACATGGATAAGCTTGGCTTTTCGAAAGAAGAAATACTTGCTCTTACTCAGGAACAGCTTAAGGAGGCGAACTAATATGAATCCGATCTTAGAATGTTACGGACTTACAAAAAGCTACAATAAAATGTATACCGCCCTGAATAACTTAAACCTGACTCTGGACCGCGGACAGATCATCGGGCTTCTGGGACCGAACGGAAGCGGAAAGACTACTTTTATCAAGCTGCTCAATGATGTGCTTGTACCCACACAGGGCGAAATCCGCATCAACGGTATGGCGCCGGGTGTTGAGACGAAAAAGATTGTCTCCTATCTGCCGGAGCGTACCTATCTGGATGAAACTATGAAGGTAAAAGAAACCATTCAATATTTTTCTGATTTTTATGATAATTTTTCTGACGAACGAGCATATCAGATGTTGGATGACTTACAGATTGATACCAACGCACGGCTGAAGACTCTTTCCAAAGGGACAAAAGAAAAGGTGCAGCTGATTCTTGTAATGAGCCGGGACGCTGACCTTTATGTACTGGATGAGCCGATCGGCGGCGTAGATCCGGCAGCAAGAGACTACATCTTAAGCACGATTTTAAACAATTATAATGAAAAGGCTGCAATCCTTATTTCCACTCATCTGATTCAGGATATTGAGAATATTCTGGACCGGGTACTTTTTATCAAACAGGGACAACTCGTCCTAAACGCAACTGTCGATGAGATTCGTACAGAGCAGGGAAAATCTGTGGATGCTCTGTTCAGGGAGGTATTCAGATGTTAAGTAAACTGATCAAATATGACATGAAATCATTAAACCGTTTTCTGCCTGTCTTGCACCTGTTCATTTTGCTGTCTTCCATAATGATAAGAGTTTTCATCACAGGCAGAATAAAACCACAGACTTCCAGCGAACAGACGGACTTTTTAATCATACTT
Source organism: Lachnospiraceae bacterium MD308 (assembly GCA_010206225.2). Classification (GTDB taxonomy): domain Bacteria; phylum Bacillota; class Clostridia; order Lachnospirales; family Lachnospiraceae; genus MD308. The sequence goes on from VIQU02000008.1 coordinate 96,537, forward strand.
TGCTATGTCCTGTATTTTACAATGATTACCGCCCTTTCCACGGGAACCTATCTGATCGCCGGTATCCGCTTTTATAAAAATATGTTTTCTGACGAAGGATATCTTACAAAGACTCTCCCGATCACCAACGGCATGCATCTTCTGTCAAAGACGATTGCCGGAAGTATCTGGGCAATGGTCAACATGTGTTTCGTTTATCTTTGTTCATACGTCGTAATCTGGACTCCATATATAAAGTCGGTTGTGGATGAAAACAAAGACGATATTTTGCAAGAATTCGGCTTTGTAGGAAAATACGCTGGCCTTTCCTTTTCCACTGTACTTCTGATTTTGCTGTTATTCAGCTGCTTCGGGGCTATCTCCAGCATCATCATGATATATGCCTCTGTTGCCCTCGGTCAGCTTTTTTCCAGTCACCGTGTACTCGGCGCAGTCGTTTCTTACTTTGTCATTTCAACCTTGATATCCGTTTTATCGGTAGTCGCTATGGCACTTTTGGGAAGTGAAACCCGGTTGATCGTAACTTCCGGTTCATTAGAGGATGAGTTTAATCTCGTCTCTTACATGATCGAGATTATGAAAATCAGCGCTGGTTTAATGATCATAACTTCGGTTATCCTGTATGTTGCGACTCATTGCATAATGAACAAAAAGATCAACCTGATATAGTAACGGAGAATCCAGTTTCGCATCAGGAAAAGAACAATACTCTTTTCTGCCGCCAAACTGGATTCTTCTCCCGTTCTATAATTCTGTTCCTTTCTTGGGAATAAAAAATCGTTCCACATCAACTCTTTCAAGAGTAAGAAGTCTGATTTTTTTCTCAATTCCTCCTGCATACCCTGTAAGACTGCCGTTCGTTCCCACAACCCGGTGACACGGAATCATGATGGAAATCGGATTACGTGCAACGGCGCCGCCTACTGCCTGCGCAGACATAGACGACTTCCCCTGTCTGTCCGAAAGCATCTTTGCAATCGCTCCATAGGTAATCGTCTCTCCATAAGGAATCTCCCTTAAAATCCCCCAGACACTTTGCTGAAAGGCGCTGCCTTTCGGCATAAGCGGAAAAGAAATCTCCTTCTGCTCTCCCCTGAAATAAGCATTCAGCCATTCACGCGCCATACGGAATACCACGCTGGGGACATCGTCATCCGCAGCGCCACAGCCGTTTTTTTCCCTGTTCTGAATCTCTAACGTCCTTCCAAAATACTTTTGCCCTTCTATCCACAGTCCGGTAATACTTGTACCATCCCCTGACAATGTAAGCCTCCCTATCGGCGAACTATAAATCATGAGTTTTTCCATGCTGTTCCTCCTGCCCGCTGTTACTCCAAAAATCTGCAATCCGCTCTGCCGCGCTCTTCACATGACACAGGCTCATATCCTTCCATTCTCTCGGAAAGACTTCTCGATAGCGGCTGTCCCTGAAGCGCTCATCAAGAAGCAGGATCACTCCTCTGTCCTCATCCGTACGAATGACTCTCCCTGCTGACTGCAAAACTTTATTCATTCCCGGATAGAGATACGCATAATCAAATCCCCGGACTCCCTGCCCGTTAAAATAATATTTCAAAAGCTCCCGTTCCCTGCACACCTGCGGAAGTCCGGTCCCTACGATGATTGCACCGATCAGCCGATCCCTTGCCAGATCGATTCCTTCTGAAAAGATGCCTCCCATAACACAGAAGCCCATCAGACTGTTTCCCCGCTCTTCTTCAAAATTCTCAAGGAAGATCTCCCTTGCTTCCTCAGACATATACTGAGCCTGCATCACATAATCTACAGAGACATCCTTTCTCACGTCAAGCAGACTTAAAAACACCTCATAGACTTCCTCCATAAAATGATAGGAAGGGAAAAACGCCATGTAATTTCCGGCTCTGACTCCCGCAATCTCCAGCAGATACTCGGCATATCTGCGATACATCTCCTCCCCGCGTCTCGTATATTTTGTGCTGACATCCATCCCAAGAAGAAGGAGACGCTTACGATTATCAAACGGAGACTCCGCATAAACCGCGTAATCATCCTTAGCCGTACTCAAAAGCTTCTTATAATAATGGATCGGAAGAAGGGTAGCCGAAAAAAATACGGTACTATTTCCTTTATCCAAAAATTCCTGAAGATTCTTCGACGGATTCACGCAGAACAGGCAGACCTTAAACCTTCCGCCGCTCTCCATCTCAGAATACATCAGATAATTTTCGTCCAATTTATCATAAATATTTAAAAACATGCGGAGATCAAAGTAAAAATCCAGCACTTCCTTCCGAAGCTCCTCTTCCGGATTCTTCGATTGACGCTCCTCTTCCAGAAACCGATCCATCTCCATCATGAGATTCATGAGCTTCAAATAGAGATGCGATACACTGTTCAGTATCTGGTAATCCTCACATTCACGCTTCATAGCTAAAAGCTGTCGATTGCTCTCATCCAGTCTTTTTGAAAGTTTAACGTCCTTTGATTTCACCAGTTTTTTTATCTTCAGGAAATCTTCCTTGCAGATACTGGCACTGTACATCTTTCGTCCCCGTTCCACCAGATTGTGGGCCTCATCGATCAAAAACAAATACTCTCCCTGATTGCCTTCTCCAAAAAAACGGCGGAGATGGACATTGGGATCAAACACATAATTGTAGTCGCAGATCACCGCATCGATCCAATCAGACACGTCAAGGCTCATCTCAAAAGGACACACCTGCCATTTTCTCGCCTGCTCTTCAATAATTTCCCGGCTCATCTCATCCGATGTGGTAAGAAGTTCATAAACCGCATCGTTCACTCTGTCATAATGCCCTTTTGCGTAGATACAGCCATCCGGATTACAGTTAGTCTCCTCGCAAAAGCAGATTTTATCCTTCGCTGTCAGCACAAGCACCTTCATTCGCAAAGCCTGCTCTTTTAAAATATCAAAAGCCTGCCATGCCACAGTCCTTGTGATTGTCTTTGCCGTCAGATAGAATATCTTATCTCCCAGCCCTTCTCCTACTGCCCTAACCGCGGGAAATACGGTCGCCATCGTCTTTCCCACCCCGGTAGGGGCCTGAATAAACAGCTTCTTCTTTCTGAGAATCGTACGGTACACAGAAGTCACCAGCTCTCTCTGTCCCTCCCGATAAGCAAAGGGGAACTCCACATCCTTAATCGAACGGTTGCGCTTCTCCTTCCAACGAATCTGGTATCTGGCCCATTTTTCATATTTCCCTGCCAGATCAAAGAACCATGTTGAAAGTTCCTCAAAGGAATACACGGACTGAAACCTTTTAATATTCTCTGTTTCCATATTGCAGTAAGTCATCTGCACCCCGATATGCTCCTGCTTTTTCTGCTCTGCATAAATGAACGCATAGCATTTAGCCTGCGCAAGATGTACTGGAGATGGCTCCTTTACTGCCTCAAGCTCCTTAAGTACCCCTTTGATCTCATCAATAACAATCCCGTCCGAAGTTTCAATAACGCCGTCTGCCCTTCCCTCTATGAGTAAAGCAAACCCCTTACACGGTATCTCATATCTTAAGCCGACCTCCGCATGATAATCCGCCCCCATCCGCCTTTGAATCCTGCGGTGTATCTTTCCTCCAAGAAGCATGGCGTCCTTATCCGTACCCGCTGTCCGATTGTCTATATCCCCACTGCGCATAATAAATTCCACAAGATTACGCACTGAAATTTTTACAAGAGGCTGTTCCATCTTTCTCACACCTGACACTCTAAGTATACCTCCTATCCTTAGGGATATTATAGGGTATATTTATTTTGAGTACAACCGGATATTTGTATCCGGTTATGAAAACTCCACCATATTCGGACGATACCAGAGCGGCAGATGTCCTCTCTGGCACACAGGATTCTCTCTTTCTTTAATAGCAATCGTTTTACAGAAGCTCTTAAAAAGCTCCTCATACTCTATTTCTTTCTCCGAAAATTTCTGAAAATACTCATCATATTCTGCTTTCTGCGACTCATCATACGCTTCCTGTACAAGCACCCACTTTTTTCTCGCCTCATGCACTGCAAACGCACGGTGTGTCTTATCATGGATCATCCAGTTTTCCAGCGGGAACCGATCCGTAAAGTGAGGCGCAATACAGGTAAGAACATGGCTTTTCGGAGTGATCGGCGCATATAACACACCGCCCTCCAACTCCCGGAACCTTATAAACTCAACTAAGAAGTGCGATTCGTTGCCGACTCTCCTGCTAAGTTCAAACACTTTTCTTACTTTCGGATGTCCGAGATGCTCCATGATCCTCTTACTGTCCTTAAGCTTTTTTGCTGCAAGACAAGTCCCAAGCACAGCATCTCCCTTGCCGGCATCTGCAGAGAGCGCCGCCTGATAGATATCATGCCAGGCAAGCGTCCCCATATGCTTTCGAATCATATGCTCTACTGCAACGGCCTTCTTTTCTGTCTCTTCGACCTCCGCATAATTGCAGAAGAGCTGCTGTTCTATAAAGCCGCAAAGCGCAATCTCGCATTCCCCCTCTGCTTTCTGCGCTTTCCATGCATCATAGACAGCGGAGAAAATACCCGTGACTGAATCTGTACACACATAAACCGTCTTCATCATCCTCTGTCTGCCCCCCTTTTACATGCTGCTCTGCTTGATTACTTTATCCGCATCAAATCTCACATCATCAAACAGAGATAACTGCCTATAACCCATATTCACTACTTCCTGCGGCAACTTCTCCCCCACGTTCAGAAGATTTCTCGTAATGTAATCCTCCTCTATCTTCGTAGGGTACATCATCTTCCCGCTGCAGGTGATGAAATACAAGGCGCGCTTTAACACCACGCCTATCTTTTTCAAATCTGCAAAATCCAGATTTCCAAACCGTCTCGCCCTGACAATACGTCCGGCGGATTTGTATCCGATTCCCGGAACGCGAAGAAGCCTTTTATAATCCGCTCTGTTCACCTCTACCGGAAATTCCTCCAAGTGCTTTAACGCCCAATTGCACTTTGGATCAAACAGTACATTGAAATTAGGGTTCTTCTCAGATAAAAGTTCATCCGCCTGAAAATGATAATAACGAAGCAGCCAATCCGCCTGATAGAGCCTGTGCTCTCTTAAAAGCGGCGACCCCTCATCCGTCCTTGCGGGAAGATTGGTATCCTCGTTCACATGGACAAAGGCAGAGTAAAATACTCTCTTTAAATCAAACTTCTGATATAAAGACTCTGCAACCTGCATGATCTGATAATCCGTCTCTGGCGTTGCTCCAATGATCATCTGGGTACTTTGTCCTGCGGGAACAAACTTAGGAGAATTGCGGTAAAGGGCTACCTCCTGCTTGTTTCTGGCCATACCGTTCTGTACAAGCCGCATAGGCGTCAGTATGTTCTTCCTCGTCTTATTGGGCGCGAGAAGCTTTAAGCTCTCTGCTGTAGGAAGTTCCAGATTGACACTCATCCGGTCCGTCAGAAAGCCCACTCTTTGAATCAGCTCCTGACTTGCCCCCGGAATTGCTTTTACATGAATATAACCTTGAAAATTATGCTCATGCCTTAGCTTATACAGTGTTGCGTAGATCAGCTCCATCGTATAATCCGGACTTTTTAACACTCCCGAACTTAAAAACAGCCCCTCAATATAGTTCCTCCTGTAAAACTCCATCATCAGCGTGCAGATCTCGTCTGGTGTAAAAGAAGCCCTCTTTACATCATTGCTCCTGCGGTTGATGCAGTATTTGCAATCATAAATACACTCGTTAGTGAACAAAATCTTTAAGAGCGAGATACATCTTCCGTCCGATGAAAAACTGTGGCAGATACCTGCAAGCTTACAGTTCCCCATGCCAGTCCCGTCATTGCTTCGGGAAACTCCGCTGGAAGTACATGCCACATCATACTTTGCCGCATCTGTCAGAATATTCAGTTTATCATAGACAGACATACTTTCCTGAATCCTCATAATACACCTCTGAAAACAGTCAGGCGGCGCTTCACAGTCTTCAGCATTCTCCCTGCCGCCGGTTATCTTTCACATTCATTATCCCGCAAGAACGTTCGTTCGATAATACAATTATACAAACAAACGTTCTTTGTGTCAACCCCCATTTTTAAATTTCCCGTTTTATCTTATCAAAGCAGTTTTACACAGAATTTTTAAGGACATTCTGCAATGTTTTTGATTCATCCTGTCATGGATTTTTTCCGCGGAACAAGATATACTTCTATCCAGCAAACTAAAATCCATTTGACCCAATCAAAAATACATATAGAAAGGAACATAAATCATGACAAAAACGATTATAAATTTAGGAATTCCTGCTTATCTTACTTTATGCGCTGACAATCATACCTTTGAATCTGCTGCACCTGCCGCTTCTTCAAGCTTTGACGATGTTACAGTCAAATTCCAGTCAGCGCCTGAACATCTTGCTATATTTTTAACTGCCGGTCCCACTCCCGTTCGATGGCTGAAACTTCGCTGGGAGACCGCATGGCCGGATAAAGTACGTTTTCTGGGAGATGCATGGGAACGTGGGTACGGCGATCTTGAATGGCGCGGAATGAGCGCAAACCGTTTTATGCCGTGGTATTTCTGCGCGGCCGGCGAACAGTATATCCTTTGCTGCGGCGACACCCCGAGCTCCCTCCGAAACAGTTCATACAAGTGGCCGCGGCTTACATTCAGGTATTCTGCCACGTCTTCTACCAAAAGCTCCCCGGATATATGTTCTCCGATAAAGTCAACAGCCTTTGTCACATACCGGTTATCACTCTGCTCCATCTGACTGTATGCCGCCCTCTGCTGCTCAAGCAACGCCGCGAACAAAAGATACAGACTGCCCTGAATAGTACATTCATCCACTGGAGACAACTCATCATGCCGCATCATCTCTTCAATAATATTTGTTATCTTTTTCATATCCGGAAGCTCCAGTACCGGCATGCCGGCATTCATCCGACACTGCTCCAAAAGCCTTGGCGCCAAACTCCCGCTTACGCATACCCACATATATACCCATGGATTTTCCGGTTCCGCATGATAAAGAGTGCTCACCCCCGGCACTGTAAGGAAGCATTGCCCCTTTCTTATCCGGTAATGCTTATGATTAAGGTAATAATGTCCCTCCCCTTCTGTCACAAAATGGATCATATAATAATCTCTCACAGAAGGGCCGAAAGACTGGTTTTTCGTCCCAATTTCATATCCGCATGATATCAGGCACAGTTCTTTTGATGAAGTCCTGCGCACCATAACAACCCTTTCTCTCCCTGCACTCTTCTCCATATCTGATTCCTTCCTTCATCTATTGTCCTAAGTTTAGAAAACATTTCTCGTAATATCACTGATGATCTCAATCACCTGATTCACATCCTGTCCCCGGCTTCCCTGAAATGCCCAGTATGCCCCCTGAATACAATAGCTCAGCACAATGTTCCATTTCAGGTCATTCTTATAATCGGGATATTTTTCAAAAATAATCTCCTTTAAACTTTCCTCTATCCGATAGGCAAGATGGCTTCTCTCATTGCCGGAAAATAGTATATTGATCAGCGAGCTCTGAGCTATAAATCCATACGACAGCTCCCTCGTCACTGCACAAAGGCTATCCGGATGGAGACCGGATATGGGAATGCTGCCGGTGATGTTCTTCACCACCTCTGCCTCCATCGTATCGGACAGCTCATAGATATCCTGATAATGGGAATAAAACGTAGATTTATGGATATATGCTTTTTCACACAGCTCTTTGATGGTGATTTTTTCCAACGCCTTTTTAGAGCGAAGCTGTATAAACGCATTTTTAATTGCATTTTCTGTCTTTTCAATCCTAAGATCCATCCCCCGTCTTCCTTTCTGTGATACTGGTAACCGACGCTTTTCGACTATCGTCGCTTATCCGACTGTAATCTAAAACTGTCGGTACAAAAAATATTTTTCTATCATTATAATAAACTCACAGCAAAAAAACAACTTTATACGGAGGACAACGAAATGGATTTTTATGGATTTTATACCGGAAAAATATTTGATGCTTACAAATTTCTCGGCGCCCACACAGAGTCGGCCGGCGGCGTCACCTTTCGCACCTTTGCGCCGGGAGCCTCAAGGATTTCCTTAATCGGTGAATTTTCAGACTGGGAAGAATGGACCATGAACCGAACCCATGATGGTAATTTCTGGGAGTGCCATGCGAAAACAGCCGAACCCGGGCAGATGTACAAATACCGCATTTACAGGCAGGATGGCTCTTTTATGGACCACTGCGATCCTTACGGCTTCGGCATGGAACTTCGCCCTAACAGCGCTTCCATCATCCGAAATCTGTCAACTTACAGCTTCAAGGACGAAAAATGGATGCAGAAGCGCACAGACTGCCGGGAAAAGCCTTTAAATATCTATGAGCTTCATTTCGGCTCCTTTAAAAAGCCTTCTGAAAAGGCCGCCGACTGGTACTCCTATGTAGAAATGATCGACATCCTGATTCCTTACTTAAAAGAATATGGTTACAATTATATCGAGATCATGCCCCTCTCCGAACATCCCTGCGACGAGTCATGGGGCTATCAGAATACGGGATTTTTCAGCCCAACTTCACGCTACGGAACCGCCGGGGAGCTTATGCAGTTTATCGATGCCTGCCATCAGAACGGGATTGGCGTTATCATGGATTTTGTTCCGGTACATTTTGCCGTGGACGGTTATGCTCTGGCCAACTATGACGGAACCGCCCTCTTTGAATATCCCCATCAGGATGTAGGAGTCAGTGAATGGGGGAGCTGCAATTTCATGCATTCCCGCGGGGAGACAAGATGCTTTTTACAGTCTGCCGCCAACTACTGGCTCAGCGAATATCATGTAGACGGAATCCGTATGGATGCCATCAGCCGGATCATCTACTGGCAAGGCGATCCCGCCCGCGGTGTGAATAACACTGCCGTCGGATTCATCCGGGAGATGAATCAAGGGCTTAAGAGCCTGCACCCATCCGCTATTCTGGCCGCGGAAGACTCTACCTCTTATCCGGGCGTCACAAAACCGGTATCCGAAGGGGGGTTAGGCTTCGATTATAAGTGGGACATGGGATGGATGAACGATACATTAGATTACTTCCGTACAGCCCCGGAATACAGAAGTGAAAATTACCATAAACTCACTTTCTCCATGATGTACTACTACAATGACCGCTTTCTTCTGCCTCTCTCCCATGATGAGACGGTTCACGGGAAAGCAACGATCCTCCAGAAAATGAACGGCGAATATGAAGAAAAGTTCCCGCAGGCACGCGCGCTTTATATGTACATGTACGCACATCCGGGCAAAAAACTGAATTTTATGGGAAATGAGATTGGACAGCTTCGGGAATGGGATGAAAAAAAGGAGCAGGATTGGTTCCTCTTAAAATATCCGAACCACGATTCTTTCCAACGCTTTATGAAGGATTTGAACATGCTGTATCTTGAACATCCGGCTCTCTCTTCCGGCGATTACGACCAGAATGGCTTTGAATGGCTGGACTGCCATCAGGAGGCAAGATGCATCTATGCATTTGAACGGCGGGACGACGCAGAACGAATTGCGGCCGTGTTTAATTTCTCTGATAAATTGCAGGAGGATTTTGAACTGACCGTTCCAAAGGGAAAAGAGCTGCACCTCCTTCTTGCCAGCGACAGGGATATCTATGGCGGAACAAAGCAGTACAAGGAAGTAAAAGAAACTGTCAGAAAACTCAAGAAAGAAACCATATCGCTTACACTATCTCCCTATTCGGCAGTTTACTTTCGTATCAGTGAATGATTCATTATCCTGCATATCGGATATCTGATATGCAGGATTTTTTCATGTGCGGCACAAAACAGTCCTTTAACTCAGCTCCACCTTCTCAACCATTGCCGAATCCTCCGGCTTAAATTCATTCTCAAGATCATAGATATTATGTCCTGTGGACTCCCCAAGTACCCTGCCTTCCAGTGAATAGCAGCGAATAAATCTCTTCCCGTCCACGCTTGACCAATGCTCAACATCCCAGCTCATATAGCCGTCCTCGTCTGACTTCTTCTCTTTCAGATAGATATCCACCTGACGGCCATCCTTCATGATCTGGATCAGCCCCTTTGTACCCTCAATCTCTACCTCTGTCTTGTTTACTGCATCGTAAATCTTCATCTTCGTTTCCTCCCAGCTTTTTATATTGATATTTACAAATCAAATTATACTCTGTTCTCTCGGTTTCATCAACCCGTACTCCCAAATTATAATGCATGAGAATGTTCTAAAACTATTCCTCCGCCAGTCTTTCCAGCGCTTCATTCTCCATCCGGAAGGTGGTACTCATATTGAGCGGCATCCCGCCGATTGCCTCATAAAACCCAATACTTGACAAATTGCTTTTCAGACAGAGCCACTCGATCCTCATACCGCCCCTTTCCAGCGTAATCTGCGCCAGCCGCTTAAACAGCGCCTTTCCGTAACCATGTCCTCTGTACTCTGGCTTCACATACAAATCGTCCAGATAGATACCTCCCCTCCCCGGATAAGCCGCAAGGCTCGAAAAGAACAGCGCGAATCCAGCTTCTGCCCCGGATACTTCCAAAAATAATACCTCAGCCTTCTGCTTGTCAAACAGCCATTCCTCCAAAAGCTCCTCTGTGGCGATCACCAGTCCCGGCATTCCCTCATGTTCTGCCAATCCCCTGATAAACTCCAGAATCAGCGGCACGTCCTTTCTCTCTGCATAGCGAAACGTTACTTTTTCCATCATCTGTTCTCCTCTCTTATATATTCCATCCATGCCTTGATCTTTTTCTCATATCCGTTGTCTCCCGGCTCATAAAATCTTGCATCCCCTATTTCCTCCGGAAGATACTGCTGCCTGACATAATGCTTCGGATAATCATGGGCGTACAGATAGCCTGTCCCCCGCCCAAGATCTTTCGAGCCCTTATAATGGGCGTCCTGAAGATGTGCCGGAACGGTTGTTTTATTGGCCCGCACACTCTCCATTGCCGCAAACACTGCATTGCACGCAGAATTGCTCTTAGGCGCAGTCGCCACATAAAGCACAGCCTGCGACAGAATGATCTGCGCCTCCGGCATCCCAATCCTTTCCACCGCCTGAGCCGCAGACACTGCAACTGTAAGCGCCATGGGATCTGCATTTCCTACATCCTCAGAAGCACAGATCATGATCCTTCTTGCAATAAACTTGATATCCTCTCCTGCATAGAGCATCTTCGCCAGATAAAAGACTGCCGCATCCGGATCCGAGCCCCTCATGCTTTTAATAAACGCAGAGATGGTATCGTAATGGTTATCTCCCGTCTTATCATAGCGAACCACTCTTTTCTGAATACATTCTGAGACAACGTCAAGCGTCAGATGAATCTTTCCATCCTGAGCCCTCTCCGTAGTGAGAACCCCAAGCTCCACCGCGTTCAAAGCGCTTCTTGCGTCTCCTCCTGCAAGATCAGCCAGAAATTCAAGAGCGTCGTCATTAATCTCTGCCCCGTAACTCCCCATGCCTTTTTCCGTATCATAGACCGCTCTCCTGATTAATATCTTTATATCTTCTTTGCTAAGCGGCTGCAGTTCAAAGATACTGGATCTGGAGATCAACGCTCCGTTTACCTCAAAATAAGGATTCTCCGTCGTTGCGCCTATCAAGACCAATGTACCATCCTCCACAAAGGGCAGAAGATAGTCCTGCTGCCCTTTGTTGAACCGGTGAATCTCATCCACGAACAGGATCGTTTTCTGCTGGTACATCCCAAGCGTATCCTTCGCCTGACGCACCACTTCCTCCATATCCTTTTTGCCTGCCACTGTCGCATTAATCTGGGTAAACTTGGCGCTTGTAGTGTTGGCGATCACTTTGGCAAGCGTCGTCTTCCCCGTACCCGGAGGTCCATAAAATATGACCGAACCAAGCTTATCCGCCTTGATCGCCCTGTATAAAAGTTTATCCTTTCCTATGATATGGTGCTGCCCTACCACCTCGTCAAGCGTTGCGGGGCGAAGCCTTGAGGCAAGCGGCGCCTCTTTATCCATATTCCTTTCACGCATATAATCAAATAAATCCATCTTCTTCCACCTTCTATTGTAAACCTAATTCAAAAACAGCTCATCCACTGTCACGAATTCAAATCCTTTCTCCTGCAATATATCTATGATTCTAAATGCCGCATTCACAGAAGAATTATAGCAGTCATGCAATAGAATAATATCATTTTCCTCTGCATTCGTCACTACTTTCTTTACGATCTCATCCGTATTCTCCGTCTTCCAGTCCAAAGGATCGATCGTCCAGCGCACCAGTATCATATCAAGAGAATCCTCAAGCTCACGGCTGCACACTCCGTAGGGCGGGCGCATATACTGAGGATATTCTCCGGTTATGGCATGCACCGTGCGGCTGGTCCTTGTAAGCTCTTCTTTCGCCTTTTCCTCCGGCACCTTGCTCAGCTCTGCATGGCTGTATGTATGGTTGCCGATCATATGCCCCTCTTCATGAATGCGTTTTATAAGCTTGGGATTAGCCTGCACATTTTTCCCAATTACAAAAAAAGTTGCCCGCACATTCCTCTCCTTCAGTCCGTCCAGAAGCCTCCCTGTACACGCTGCGTTCGGACCGTCATCGAAGGTAAGGGCGATCTTGGGAGGTATCTCCCCATATTCCGAAGTTTCTCCCGACACTTTTTCTGATATTACTTCTTTTACTTTTTCGATATCACTGTAATGCATTTTCTCTTCTGTACGGAAATTTAAAGATACTCCCATCAGATTTAAGATACAAAACAAATATAACATGACACACAGACAGCGGATCATCTTCTTTTCTTCTTTGTCCTTCCTGTCTCGCTGCTTCCTCTCTCTCCCCAAACTTACACCTCTTTTTGCTTCTTTATAAAATCATTGCATTATAAATATATGAATGATATAATAGCCAATGCATATTTTAAAGGAGGTTTTAAAATGTCTGAGACACAAAAACAGATCACAACTCCGGAAAACAAGATGGGTGTCATGCCTGTTCCGAAGCTATTAATCACCATGTCCCTGCCCATGATGCTGTCTATGCTGGTGCAGGCTTTATATAATATCGTTGACAGTATGTTCGTTGCAAAGCTCAGTGAAGATGCGCTGACTGCCGTATCACTGGCATTTCCGGCGCAGACGCTGATGATATCCGTATCCGGCGGTACCGGCGTCGGTATCAATGCCCTGCTCTCCAGAAACTTAGGAGAAAAAGATTTTGAAAGCGCCGATCGGGCGGCGAAAAACGGTGTGTTTCTCGCAATTGTAAGCTGCATCATATTTGCCATAGCCGGAGGCTTCGGCTCAAGGCTTTTCTTTTCCCTGCAGACCGATAATCCGGTGATCATAGGTTACGGCACACAGTATCTAAGAGTCATTACAATCATGTCGGCAGGTATCTTCCTGCAGATTACTTTTGAGCGGCTGATGCAGTCCACCGGAAAAACTTTTTACAATATGGTTACTCAGGGAACCGGGGCGATCATCAACATCATCCTGGACCCAATCATGATCTTCGGACTGTTTGGTTTTCCGCGAATGGAAGTTGCCGGCGCTGCCGTAGCGACTGTCACCGGGCAGATCGTGGCTGTGTGCATGTCTTTTTATTTTAACCAGACAAGAAACAAAGAGATCAATCTCAGCTTCCGGGGATTTCGCCCTCATAAGAAAACCATCGGTATCATTTATAAGGTAGGTGTTCCGTCCATTATCATGCAGTCCATTGGCTCTGTCATGACCTTTGGGTTTAACAGGATCCTCCTTGCGTTCTCCTCCACGGCCGCCGCTGTATTCGGAGTGTACTTTAAGCTTCAGAGCTTTATCTTCATGCCTGTATTCGGGCTGAACAATGGTATGATACCGATCATCGCATACAACTACGGCGCAAGAAAGCGAAGCCGCATCACCCAGACGATACGCTTAAGCGTTGCCATATCCATGTCTATCATGGCTCTTGGCATGATCATTTTCCTGACATGCCCGAAGCTCCTTTTAGCCTCGTTGTTCAATGCGTCGGACAATATGCTGGCGATCGGTGTTCCGGCTCTTAAGATCATAAGCCTTCATTTTCTGCTTGCAGGGTATAGTATCATCATAAGCTCTACCTTTCAGGCTTTGGGAAATGGCGTGTACAGCCTGATCGTGTCGGCGGCAAGACAATTATTTGTCATCCTTCCGATCGCATACATATTTGCAAAAGTCGCAGGTCTTTCCGCCGTATGGTGGTCTTTTCCCATCGCTGAGTTTGTGTCGGTACTGCTGTGTACGCTATTATTCACAAGAATTTACAGAGAAAAAATCAAAGGGCTGGGAAATTAACGTTTTCCCGCCCTTTTTACGCTCCATCCAAACCTTCCTGACGACTGCCCAAGAGAAAAATATTCTCCGTGGGAATAGGCGATCAGTCCGGTAGAATTCAATTCAAATTTCCCGTTTTTTTTCATATAGGCATCATCCACCTGTACAGCCAGAATCTCGGCAAGAAACATATGGTGGGAGCCAAGCTCTTTGATCTCTGTCACCTTACATTCCAGATTCACCGGAGATTCATTAATAACCGGCGCAAATTTAAGCTTCTCTGCCTTTCCTCTTGTAAGGTGCATTTCTTTCCATTTATCCGTATCCCTGCCGGAACGGACACCGCACCAATCTGTTGCTCTGGCAAGCTTTTCTGTCGTAAGATTCACCGCAAACTCTCTGCTGTCACAGAGCATATGATAAGAATACCGCTCTGGTCTCACGGAAATGTACAGCATAGCCGGATCCGTACACACCGTCCCCGTCCATGCCACGGTAATAATATTGTCCTCGCCCTTCGTATCCGCCGTGCTGACCATCACCGCCGGAAGCGGATACAGCATATTGCCCGGCTTCCATATCTGCTTTCCCATGTTTCTCTCCTTTCACCTACTGCTGCAGCGCTGCGACCAGCGTAGGAATCAACTGCTTCTTTCTGGATACAACGCCCTTAAGGATGATCCGGTCTGTATCCTCCGAAAGGTCAAATGCGCTGATAATACTGGCCCTCGCTCCATGTCCGCAGCAGAGAAGCTCTGTAGATTCATTCAGTATATCTGTGAGCATAAAATAGACCATCTCCATCTTCCCGCCCTCTAACACTTTCGGAAGATACGGAACAAGCAGCTCCTTAATCTCTGACAGCTCTTCCTTGTTCATAGAATTGATCTGTCCAACGCCGAATACGGTATCCGTAACCGTAAACTGTTTGAAATCCTGGAACAGGATATCCTCTGCACTCTTCCCCTTCAGGCTGCTTCCTGCATTGAACATCTCCATAGACATTTTTTCCATATCGATCTTCGCAAGCCTGGCAAGCTTCTTCGCTGTCTTCTCATCCATCGCCGTACAGGTCGGCGAACGAAACAGCAATGTATCCGAAATGATCGCACAGCAAAGTAACCCCGCAATATTCGACGGTATCTCCACTCCCGCTTCCTCATACATCTGCGTGATGATCGTCGCCGTACATCCCACCGGCTGGTTTCGGAAAAACACCGGTCCCATCGTCTCGATATTGCCCAGCCTGTGATGATCAATGATCTCCACGATATCTGCTTCCTCGATCCCGTCAACTGCCTGTGATTTTTCATTATGGTCTACTAAGATCACCTGCTTCTTTTTTACGTTCAGGAAGCGCCGTCTGGAGATAAATCCCCGGAATCTCCCGTGACGGTCCAAAATCGGAAAGTCACGGAATTTATTCTTCGTCATCCGCTCCCTGATATCGTCCACATAATCATTCATGCTGAATGTGATAAGCGGGCCTTTACTCATAAAATACTTCACCGGTATGCTCTGGTTAATGAGACGCGCCACCGTATAAGTATCATGAGGCGTGCTGATAATGACGATACTCTGCTCCTCGGCTTTTTTTATCAGCTCCGGTGAAACCGCCGCGTCCTGACAGACTACCATACAGCTCGCATCGATATTCACCGCGCAGGCCTGCGCCTCCGGGCGATTCCCTAAGATCACCAGATCGTCCTTCTCAATAAATTCCTTCATCAGTTCGTCGTTGGAAGCCCCTACCGTAACCTTACCCGTCGTAAAACAGCCATGCTCATTGCCGCTGATCAATTTGCCGTCCAGTGTGTCGATAATGTTCTTATATTGGGTTCTCGCCTCAGAAAGTACCCGGTTATCATACACTTCCATATAAGATGTGGCAATATCTCCGGTAGAGATGACTCCCACCAATTCTTCATCTTTTAATACGGGAAGGGTTTTGATATTGTTCTCCTTCATCTTATTCCACGTATCACGGATCGAGACATTTGGCTCCACACCGTCAATTTTATGTATATCCATATCTTTTACCTGCAGCTTGACATTCTGTAAAAGTCCGGGAGCGTCCATCTTGAACTTTTTCAGCACATAATGAGTCTCCTCGTTGATCTGGCCCGCCCGTTTCGCCACGTAGTCGTCCCCGGTCACTCTGCGCTTTAACTCTGCATAGGCAATGGCAGAGCAGATAGAATCTGTATCTGGATTTTTATGCCCCACAATATACACTTTTCTTGATTTTTTCCCCATATGATTCTCCTTATAAAAACTTATCCTTAAAGTTTCTAATAGTTAGATTGCCATTTTTTCTTCGTCAAGTCAACTACAATTTTGTTTCTTATTAATTTTTCTTTCTTCTTATTTTTTCTTTGAACAATGCACTGGTTATATGTTATACTAATTATATTAGAACGATGAGAAAGGAACAAAGTACAATGAGTGAAGAATTATTACAGGAAGAGACACAGACCATGGCTGATTTTGAGGAGCATTTTGACGATGCCAACCCATGGAATCTGATTGCATCTTATAAGGAGAACAAAACTGTGCTTCCAGTAAAGGTAGAAGGCATCGTGAACGGCGGCGCGATTGCTATGGTCGAAGGAATCCGCGGTTTTATTCCCGCTTCCAGATTATCTCTGTCCTACATTGAAGATTTGGAATCCTACCTTTTAAAAGACATCGAAGTAAAGGTTATCGAGGCAGATCAGGCAGAAAACCGTCTGATCCTTTCTGCCCGCGAGATTCTGAAGGAAAAGGAAAGAAAAGAACGGGATGAAAAGATTGCCAGCATTAAGGTCGGCACTGTTCTGACCGGAACCGTAGAGACTCTGCAGAACTACGGCGCATTCATCCGTCTCCCGGATAATCTTTCCGGTCTGGTACACGTATCCCAGATCAGCCAGAAGCGCGTCAAAGCTCCAAAGGATGTATTAAAAGTGGGCGATGAAGTGAATGTCAAAGTGATCGGCGTCAGGGACGGAAAGATCAGTCTCAGCATGAAGGCTTTGGAGGAAGTGAAAGAAGAGCAAGAAGAAAAGGTTGAGATCCCAAAAGCAGGCAATATCGGAACAAGCCTCGGAGATCTGTTTAAGGATATCAAGCTGTAAGACATGAAAAACCTTCAGATAAGGCAGGTGAAAAGACGTGCCGTCGAGGCTGTAAAAAATCCTGTGTCTATGGAAAGCAAGACTTTCTGATATGAATTAGATATGTAAAGAATTACTTGTCGGTTTAACATTTTTATTGTTGTCGATTTGCTGTCGAAGAGTTCCTTGTATTTATAGTATAACCATATCAGGAAAATATATACAATTCTTTCTGTTTTTTTGCATGACTATTAAGACCCTGTATGGTTGCCTTTTTGTGGGCGCTGCCCACACCTGGCCTCCGGAATAAGTCTGGAGATTTTGGGCAATAATACAGAGGCCGATGGAATAGGAGTGGGATG
>VIQU02000080.1 GCA_010206225.2 Lachnospiraceae bacterium MD308
AATACAAGGAGATATCAAATTTGAAAATGTAGGATTTTCTTATTTGGGACGAGAAAAGATACTTGATAAGTTTAATTTGAGAATTTATAAAAATCAGATTAATGTCATTCTAGGTCATAGCGGTTGTGGTAAATCTACTATTATCAAGTTGTTGACTAAATTTTGGACAATAGAAAAAGGAACGATATATTTGGATGGAGTTCCTTTGGATGAGTATTCAACAGAATATATTAGAAATAATATTAGTATAGTTTCACAAAAAACGGAAATTTTTCAAGGAACCATTAGGGAAAATATCCAATTGGACTTGAAAATTGCGGATGAAAAATTGAATGAAATATGTAAAAGAGCTGGAATTTATGATGAAATTATAAAAATGGACAATGGATTTGAAACAGAGCTTTTGGGAGAAGGAAATAATATATCAGGAGGGCAAAGGCAGAGAATTGCGATAGCAAGAGCTTTGGCGAAAGAGTCACGGATTATTGTATTTGACGAACCAACTTCAAATTTAGATATTGGAAATGTCAAAAAGATATGTAATCTTATATTTGATATTAAGGATAGAACAGTAATTCTTATTACACACGATTTAAAATTGGCTCAGAAAGCTGAAAACATATGTGTTTTAGACAAATAAAAGGGTAGAGGAGAGATTCAATGAAAACGATTATGGAAATAAAAAACATTAGTAAGACTTACAAAAATGGAAATGTTGAGGTTAAAGCATTGCAACATATAGATATGGCTTTAAAGCAGAGAGAATTAGTAGCTGTTTTGGGGCGAAGCGGTTCTGGAAAATCTACTCTGTTAAGTATAATGGGAGGATTACTAGATCCGTCAGAAGGAGATGTAGTATTAAACGGGAAAAGTATATTTTTTTATTCTGAAAATGTACGGACGGCTTTGCGAAGAAAAGAAATAGGATTTGTATTTCAGGCATATCATTTGATTCCAGTTTTAACTGTTGAAGAAAATATTGCATTGCCACAAATCGGAGAGGATAAACAATATGTTAATGAGCTGCTGAAAGTATTAGAGCTGAATGACAGAAGAAAACATTTTCCGAATGAATTATCGGGGGGACAACAGCAGAGAGTTGCAATAGCCAGAGCGCTAATAAATCATCCTAAAATAGTTTTGGCAGATGAGCCGACCGGGAATTTGGATTCCAGATCTGAAAAGAATGTGATGGATGTATTTCGTATACTAGTCGAAAAATATGGTACAACAATTTTGCTGATTACACATAATGAAAACTTAACCAAAATGTGTGATAGAGTATTTTATTTAGAGGATGGCAGACTGATATGAATATGAAAAAGACAATCAAAGTGGTTAAAGGATATCTTTTTAAAAATTTAAAAAAAACGTGTGCAATTTTGAGTATGCTCGGTATTATTATTTGCTGCTATATAGTTGTAAATCAATCTTTTTATAACATCATTAATGTGAATATTAAGACGGTAAAAGAAGAGCAGGGGGATTGGCATTTCCAGTATAAATATGCAGATAAAACAGAAATTGAAAAGATAAAGAACGCCCCTGACATTAGTGCAGTGGGTTGTGAATGGGTGCTGGGTGAAACAGAGGATGGGCTTTTACTTCTAAATAGAGATGATAAGTATATGAAAATGGACAGTACTTTTGGAAATCTTATTAATGGTAAATTTCCAGAAAGTGAAAAAGAAATAGCACTTACACAATCGTACATGAAAAAGCATGGATACCGAATAGGTGAAATCGTACAATTTTCTTACAGAAAGACTAATTATGAAGATGGGCAGGAACTATTTGCTGATTCAAAACAGTTTGAAATTGTTGGAATGATAGAAGATTATGCAGAAGCGGTCGAACAGTCAATAGGTTTGGTTGCGGATAGTTTAGTTGAAGCTTATCCAGAAATGTACGCGGAAAATTTATTTGTGAAATTCACGGAAGAAAAAGATATAGATGCACAAATAAAAAGGATCATTTCTGATCTTGGATTAAAGGCTAATATAGTACGAAATGAGAAATTATTATTTGCTATTGAGGATAACTCTGTATATTCTCAAATGAACAGGATTATTAATTTAATTATTTGGATAGCAAGCGTTTTATTGATTTATAATGTCCTTTTCTTTGATTATTTGAATAAAAAGAAAGACTTAGGTGTCTTAAGGAGCATAGGGTTTAAAACAAAAGATCTTTCCCAAATTATAATTTTGGAAATTATAATTTTATTCATTTTATGTATTCCAATTGGGTATTTGTCAGGAAAGTTTGTAAATGGAATTTTATTCGATAAAATACTGAATACATTTTTGAATATTAACTATGAGGGGAAAGTTTCCATTAACGGCTCGTTGAATGCAGGAATATTGCTGCAGGTTATTTTCCTTTTGGGAATAACAATTATTCCAAGTATTATCAAACCATTATTCGATATCAGGAATATCAAACCGATTGATATTATGAATCAAAATGGGATTAGTACTACAATAAAATATCCTGCTTGGATTAAGGTATTAGATAAGCTTTTTAGAAAGAAAATGAGCAGATATGGTTTGAAAAATGTTGTGAGAAATAAAAAGAGAACTTATCTCACTGTAGGTGCAATGTTTTTTTCCTGTACGATAATCTGCCTTATGGTTTTTGTAAATGGCGTGGGAATAAGCGATGCATCATGGGTTAAAATGCTAGTCCCGGGAGATATTCAAATCAGTTTAGATCAGGAAAGCTATGAGAATAAGAAAACAATATCTAAGGAAACATTCAAGGGTATAAAAGAGATTTCCGGTATATCAAAAGCCGTAGGATATCAGACAAGCAGGGATGTAGTAGCGAAAACACAGAAAGATAAGCTCAATACGCAAAGTACTATATATAAAGAGATGTCAGATGAATTTCTGAAAAATAATACGACAATAGAAGACGGAAAAGAGTATCTGCGATATTCAGTAACAGTATATGGAAGGTCGCATACTAGTGAAGGTTTAGGGCAAAATTCAGCTATTATAGACACTGATATGAAGGAAATTTCGGGAGCGGATGTGGGAGACAGTATCATATTAGAAAATATGGCTGATGTAAATGGAAAACCTATAGAAATTTTAGTGTCAAAGGTGGTTAGTAATGAAAAGTTTCCAGTTTTGTCAGAGAGAGGCTCTGGTATCGGGCGGATCATAGTTGATGAAGAATTCCTGAAAGAATTAGAAGGGGAAGAAGGATATGACCGGATTGATATTTGGGCAGAAGATGATGAAACAAATATAATTTTACAATTAGAAGAATTAGAAGAATTGAGGAACACCGCAGAAGTAATTTCTTTTCAGGATAAAGCGTCAATGTATTTAAAAGCGGAAAGAAATCAAATGGAAATCCAGAGTTTCTTTATATTTGTATTATCGGCAATCGGAATGATAAACATATTTAACACAATCTTTAATAATTTGCTTAATCGTGAAAATGAAATCATAGTGCTTCATTCCATAGGGATGGACCGTAAAGAAATTGTAAAGTCAATCACAGCGGAGGGATGCGCTTATGCTGTTATGAGTTCAGTGAGTGTTGCGGTAATTCAGATTATGCTAATTGTAATAAATAAGATCATGGGATTACAAAAAATTTCTTTTGATACAATTACTGTGTTTTTCGCAATGGATATTTTGTTATTTGTAATTTCATATATATTTTCTAAGTTGTCAATAAATTATATGTGGAAAAAAATTTACAATTAAGTGTTCGGAGAGAGTTTTTGGAGCTACTGAATATTTTGCACATAAGGAGCTATCAATATTAAGTTTATATCTACCAGTAAGCAAAAGGAATTTACCTAACGCTTGAGAGGGGATAAGTAAATAAATATGTTCAATGAACCATTGAATCCACTAAAAAATTTAGCTGAACTTATCACCAGAGGATCAGTGTCCCCCTGGTGTGAAATAATCAGATACTACAAGATTATAGGGAGAAATTGAAACACTGTGTTGGAGATATAGAGAAAGTGATATTCACGATTGATTTTAAATTTGCTTTTCAGTATGTCCATGATATTTACAGATACAAATGATATTATATCAGTAAATGGGGACAGTAGTATTAGGTACGGGCATTTATAATAAAAGGAATTTTTTAGATAATGGGTGTGTTCCTTTCAAAAAAATAAGTATAGTGTTAGTCAATAAATTCGTTGGTGAGCTCTTTTCGTAGATTAAACTTGCACTTGAATTTCTATATTTATGAATATTGAAGATTTGGAAACCTATATATTACTTGGGCGGTTATAAATCGCAGCAATTTCTTAGAAAAATTCTGATAAATACAGCAATTTAACAAGACTGTGAGTGCGATTTTTAATAGCCGGAGTAATATATGGTTTCATAAATGTCACCAACACGTTTGTTGACTAATAATACCATAAGCATATATCACGGAATGTAATGTTCTGCAAGCTACGAAATTCTGTAGTGAAGGGCTTATTTTGTTTGTCAATTTCTAAAAATAGAAATTAGCATAGGAAGCTGTTTATGTGCAAGGTGATTCATGGACGAAAAGTCGGCAATTCGTGGACATTTTATCCTTTTTTAGAAGAAAGATGGTATATTTGTTATTGAAAGGAGGGAAGAGAATAGTGCTTAACAAAGTATCAACACAATTGGCATATAAATTGTACATAGATAAGGAAATATCGAAAGAAGAAATTGAAGTTTTTATTTATGGATTTGAAATTTTGATTTCAACATTATGCGGTGTTGTATCTATCCTGTTATTTTCAGAAGTATTAGATATAAGGAATTCAGTAGTTATTTTCTTGTTGAATTTTATGCCAATAAGAATGTTTTTGAGAGGCTATCATGCAAAAACTTATGGTTCATGTTTTGTGATAAGCAATGTTTCAATAGTGGGTTTGATTTATTTTCAGAAAACTACTTTATTATTACAAAACGAATATACGTGTCTTATTCTTTGGATGATAAGCGGAATTATTGTACTAATTAGTGCATGCAATAAAGAGCAAAGGAATGATTTAAGCATTGAGAAGCAAGTTGTTAATAGAAGACTAGCAATAATAACCAGTATAATAGAGCTTTGTTTGTCACTTATAATTGGAGTGCGATGGAATGATTATTTTATACAAGTAACTTTAAGTATGCTGCTTGTAGCTATGTTCATTTGCATTGAAAGGTTCATTAGATTAACAGAAAGATAAAATTGGAGGGTTTTATTTATGAATTATTTTGTGAAATTAGTAGAATTATGTGCTTTGTGGGGAGCAAATTGTGCATCAATGTGCTTATCATATCAGCCTAAAAAACCAGATTGTTTAAAATAAAAAGCTACGGTACAGCAGTTCTTAGTTAAGATGAGGAGCTGCTGTATTTTAATGATATAATGGAGAGTGGAAATGAACTGTACAAATTAGTAGCTGTGTTTTAGGTTATACTAGATTTATACTTTGATTTTTGCTATGATTTTTTTGAAAAGTGCCTGATTAAGATGATTATTTCGCTAGAGTTAATGAATTTGATGCACATTACAATTGATACACATTTTGAGCCTGTTACTACATTTATTATTATTGGAGAGAGAAAATGATTTATATAGCTATTTGTGACGATAATGAAAAATTAGTAAAAGATTTACATGAGAAAATAAAAAAGATTTTAAAGCAAATGGGAACGTTAGCCCATGTCACAGAATATGTACGAAGTATAGACTTAAGTTATGATATTGAAGAAGGAAAATATTTTGATCTTATATTTAGTGATATTGAAATGCCGGATATTGATGGCATGAAACTTGCAAGATATATAAAAAAGTTTCTTCCTAAGGTATATATAATATTTATCACTGCACATATAAAATATGCTATAGATGCATTTGAGTTACAGGTGTTTCGCTACATACCAAAAAACTCTTTAGATATAAAATTGAGGTGTGCTGTACAGGATGTTGTTAAAATGATAAATATACAGAAAGAAAGCCTTTTTACAATTCAGACCCCTACTAGAATAGAAAGAATAGCATATCAAGATATTTTGTATATTCAGCGTGAGGGGAAAAATAGTATTTTTTTTATGGAAGATGGTACAGAAGTTAAGATTAGAAAAAGTTTAGTACAAGTTTATGATGAGTTAGATCAAAAAGAGTTTATTTATGTGGAACGTGGTAGCATAGTGAATATAAGTAAAATAATGAGTATTAAAAAAAATCTTGTAGAATTAAAAAAAGGAATTATTATACCAGCAAGTTTTTCAAGGGTTGAAACAGTTAAAGAGAGAATGAATGAATTTTGGGGAAGGAAAATATAATATGTTGATTATTTTTAATGTAATAGAATATGCGGCTGATTTTATTGAATTCTTTATTATATATAGTGTTTTATATTTGTTGTTTCGTAAATCGAGAAAAAGGAAATGGACAGGCTGGGAAATATTATTTTCTTTTATGGGCTCCATATTAATTATGTTTTGTAATTATATTTCTACATTGTCAACTTTAACAATGGCAATGTTTGTCGCGTATACATGGGGTACTTCAAATTTTTTATATAGTAAATCTAAGGTAGATATATTTTCTGTTATCTGCTTTTATTCGCTGTGTGTAGGGATGTTTGATTTTTTTGTTTTAACGGTGGCAAGTACTTTGTTCAAAAGTCAGGAAATATTTTTAGCAATTGTAAATAGATCGCAGTGGATCAGAATTATATATATAATTTGTGTAAAAGGAATATGGATTGGAGTATATTTGAAAATAAAAGGAAAGTTGTATAATCTTTCTTTGAAAAAGAACTATACATATACAGTATTTATTATATCCTGTTTAGGATATATAGGTTTTGTATATCTTTATAACAAAACAATAACTGGGTTTGTAAGCGAAATGTCTGAAAGATGGATTGTATTTATTGGTATTATTTCTTTTCTTTTGTTTTTCTCCTATTCACTTTTTAGGTATAAAGAAGAAAAAATGCGATTTGAAATGATAAATATGAGAAATGAATTGTTGGAGAAAAATTACCAGTCTTTGAGTAAAATGTATGAACAAAATGCGAAGCTGTTTCATGACCTGAATAATCATCTAAATGTCTTATATCAGTTGCTAAATAATAATGCAATAGCGGAATCTAAACAATATATTACGAATATCAGTGAGCCAATACGAAATCTGTCTAGTTATCAATGGACGGGAATGGAAATTGTTGATGTTATTATAAATAGTAAATTGGCAAAGGCAAAAGAATTACATATTGAAATGGAAATAAACGTAGAATTTCCGTATAACACGAATATAATGGAACATGATTTAGGAGTGATTTTGATTAATTTATTGGATAATGCTATTGAGGCGACAGAGAATTTGAAGGAAAATAAAATAATTAATTTAACTATCAGAAAAATTAATTATTTTATGATTATCCAAGTTTCTAATCCGGTTTTTGAAAAGATTAGTTTTATAAAGCGTCCTAAAACAACAAAGGACAATAAGTTGCTGCATGGATGGGGATTGTCCAGTGTGGAGTCGTCGGTGGAAAAGTATAATGGAACTGTAAAATACGACAATAGTGATGGTTTGTTTACTGCTACAGTAATGTTATTTTATAAAAAATAGAGGGGCTTTTATGCCTCTATTTTTTTATAAATCATAAGGGAAAAATTCGTGGACAAAAAAGGTTGATTTTATAGTCATATTAAAAAATAGTAATGGAAAGTTGGTATAATAGAACTATAGTATAGGGAGGTGAAAAGATGGCAGACGAAGAAAATAGAGTGTATATTGAGGCTATTAAGATGGTAGTGGGAAATTTGCAATATAGAAATATGTCTATAAAAGAGACATTTATCAATACGGTTAAGCAATTAGAGGAATATTATATAATGTCTGATAAAATAAAATATTTAGATGTTGCATTGTTGTACATTCAAGTATATTTAGAAATGGGATTTTCTTATGAGGATGGCAGGAGTATATTTGATAAGATAATACAGGAACTTGGTATAACAAAGGAAAGTGTTTTTCTAGAGAGAAAATATAGACAAAAATCAATAAAGCTAAATAGGGCACAAGTTCGAAGCATGATTGGGCGATGGCCTGCCTCACCTCATCAAGAAATGAAAATAGATGAGGTGGTTTCGGATATTATAGCAAAAGTAAAAGAGTCGGCTAATGGAATATATTATTATAAATCAGTAGTCACTAATGATATATATGAATTGGTGATAAATGATGGGGGAAAGTTATTTCATGATATAAAAAGAAGAATTTTTTATACCTTTGAATAAGTATTTTTGAAAGAATAATTTGAAATTACCTCAAGAATATTTAGGGAAGGTTGTAAATTTAAGAAATTACATTGATTAAATGCTATATGTGATTTGCTGGAGGAGTTGGATTCATGAATGGCTTTTTAATTTTTGCAACAATAGTACAATGAGCGATGTTAGGAAATCCCAATTCTTTTGTTTTGTAATGTGATATATAAAAAACTTCTAGACAAACAGTAAAAATAAGCTTGTCTAATATTACTGGAACATTGTGAACATCCAT
This sequence comes from Lachnospiraceae bacterium MD308, assembly GCA_010206225.2. Classification (GTDB taxonomy): domain Bacteria; phylum Bacillota; class Clostridia; order Lachnospirales; family Lachnospiraceae; genus MD308. The sequence continues at coordinate 8,533 of VIQU02000080.1, forward strand.
TTATATATAAAAACGTCAAGAAGCATGATGAGCGTCTTGACGTTTTGTTTTTTACAATATTTTATGACAATAGTAAACGGTAGATAGTGCGTACCTCGACTGTAAAGGATAAATATGTGACAATAGACTATATTTCTATCATGAGTATCAAAAGTTAAGCCTCAACTTTTGACACCGATATCAGGAGGTAAGTCTATGAGTTCAGAAACAACCATAGTGGCTGAGCAGTGCCGTCTCCAGGAATGGGCGGCTCAGATCCGGGACTGCCAGAGTCGTCCAGCCGGCATGAGCGTTGTCACCTGGTGTGCCCATCACGGCATCACAAAAGCAAACTATTATTACCGGCTCCGCCGCGTAAGGGAGGCCTG
>VIQU02000081.1 GCA_010206225.2 Lachnospiraceae bacterium MD308
CTTGATATGAAAAGGCTGCGAATCCATTCCTCAGCACTTGATATGAAAAGGCTGCGAATCCATTCCTCAGCAGCAATGGATGGACGGATGTTTATCCAGTATATCGCCCTGATATTTTCTTCTCAGATTAAAAACATCATGGATAAGGCCGGATGGTTCAAGAGCCATAATATGCAGGAAGTGATAGATGAGATGAAATCCCTACGGATGGTTTCTGTTGAAGGGAAACGTAAGCAGATTTACACAACGGCAACAGCCTTTCAAAAAGAAATTATTGAACTCTTTGGGATTAACATCGGCTGACATATGTATAATTGATACGGGATTTTAGGTGAAAATATTAGTAGATGCAGATGCCTGCCCGGTTGTTTCGATTGTGGAACATATGGCAGAGAAATATGGAATACCCGTAATCCTTTTGTGCGATACAAACCATGTGCTGCAGTCTGAGTACAGTGAAGTAAAGGTGATTGGAGCCGGTGCGGATGCAGTGGATTTTGCACTGGTTGGCCTATGTCAGAAGGGAGATCTGGTGGTAACGCAGGATTATGGAGTGGCTGCCATGATTCTGGGAAAAGGTGCGTATGGAATCCATCAGAGCGGAAAATGGTATACGGATGAGAATATCGACCGCATGCTCATGGAACGGCTAGTTCGGAAATTGTATGAGAAATCTATATTGTAAGATATTATAAATTTTGGTAGTATTAGAATACTAATAGGCACTACTAGAAAAACGGTAGGCGGTTGGTCCTTCACCAGAGGGACTGAACCCTCTGATTACATAGAAATCCCTGCAAAGGGAAATCTGGGAAAGGAGGGCAAGTTAATGAGTGATTTTGAAATGCTCTCCATTGTACTTATGATTCTTGCAATCATAAGTACGATATTAATAGCATACATACATCGAAAACACAAAAAAGTAACCGCCCCCGCCAAGGTTACGGTTACTTTGTGTAAGTAATTAATAAACTTTAGACCAACCGCTTATCGGTAGTGCCCTTTTCTATTCTTATTCTAGCAAAGAGAAGAGGGAATGTCAAAATTTTCTTTAAAGATTCTGCCGGACCTGATTTTTGGATGCGGTATGGGGGTGCAGGAGCAGCATGGGGAACTGTTATTGTACAGGTCCATGCATTTGGATGGCGGAAGCTTCCGGCATTTACGGACCAGTGTGGGTAAAGTATCTTCCGCAACTATGTTAAGCAGCCGTCCCGCAATTTTCTCTCTCAAAACTTAGAATTTGACACTCTTAGTCCGGTTGTTGCCCGTTATGGGCAAGCCATTTACACTCCGTTATTTTCATGTCGGTAAACGTAGCCTTAAAAGATGATTCTTCGGGACTACATGCATAAATTCCGAACTGGATCGTTCCGTTACCATTCCACATATGGCATACACGCATCTGCTTGAAAATAACGCCGTCTTCAGAACACTCGATACAATAGTCATCTTCCCTGCGGCTAAATCTATACCACATTGACTTTACAGAAGAACTTATTTCTGTTGTTGACCAATCTGAATAGCCATTGTTTGTAACAACACTTCCAAGATGCTGAAATCTTTCGTTCTCGTATTCTATTGAACCTTTCAGCCAATTTTCACTGTCAAGGTACATCACAATTCCACATTGGTCAAATCTGTGCGCACTTTCAAATTCTGTTTTCACTATAAAAGAAAAAAATTTTTCATCTGTAACCATCTGCAAAACAGGTGCATTGTCATTTCTGAAATGATAATATGTTCTCTGCCATAAATCTGTGTGAGGATTTGTTGTGATTTCAATTTTATCATCGGATATAGTGTAATTCTTAGGTTTTCTTGTCCATTTTAATTTATTTATATCAAAATTCACATTACCACCTCCATAAAATGTGATTTGTATTATTAATATAGTATCACAATCACATTTATATTTCCATTGATTTTTCTTCCTGCTGATACATAAGCTATCCTTTGAACAGTAAAGTCGATTCAGAATAAAATATATTGATTCTAGGAGATTTTATTGTTTGGACCATATAAACAGGATATAATAAAAGCGGAGAAAAGAAAGGTGGTTAAAAATGTTGGAATTTCGAAATGATACACAATTCATTTTCATACAAATGAGCCGTGGAAGGTGCTGGAATATTGTGCTTCTCTGGGAGAAATTTATGATATTGCTGCAGAAGATATGGATAGACAGGCAAGAGGGTTAAAGGGATAAATTGGAGGGCATAATATGATTTTGGGAGCGTTTATGGTTCCACATCCGCCGCTGATTATACCGGAGATTGGCAAGGGAAAAGAACAGAAAATTCAAAATACGATTGACTCTTATCATGAAGCGGGGCTTAAGATTGGACAGCTTAAACCAGAAACGATCATTCTGCTTTCGCCTCATCAGATGATGTATGCTGATTATTTCCATATATCGCCGGGAAGACGGGCAGAGGGAGACTTTAGCCAATTCGGAGCCGGCAGGGTGAAGCTTGAAGTCAGTTATGATATGGATTTTGTGGAAAATCTATGTGAGATGGCAGATGCCGCAGATCTGCCCGCTGGAATACTGGGAGAACGGAATAAGCAATTGGATCATGGAACCATGGTGCCGCTATATTTTGTAAATCAGTATTGGAAAGAATACCATCTGGTCAGAGTGGGACTGTCAGGGCTTTCGCTTACCGCTCATTATAAGCTGGGACAGCTTATTCAGAAGACTGCGAATGAATTGAAAAAAAACGTTGTGATCATTGCCAGCGGAGATCTATCCCACAGACTGAAAGAGGATGGTCCTTATGGATACCAGAAGGAAGGGCCGGAATATGATAAACGTATCATGGAAGTCATGGGGCAAGGGGATTTTGGAGAATTGCTGGAATTTTCCGAGGATTTTTGTGAAAAGGCAGGAGAATGCGGGCATCGCTCCTTTGCCATCATGGCAGGTGCGCTGGACAGGATCAAAATAGCTGCAAAACGGCTTTCTTATGAGGGAACTTTTGGAGTAGGATACGGGATTTGTACGTATATTACATGTGGGAAGGATCTAAAAAGGAATTTTAAAGATCGGTATGAGGAAAAAGAAAGAAAACGCATCCTGAAATCAAGGCAACGGGAGGATCAATACGTACGTCTTGCACGGCAGGCTGTGGAGGAATATGTACGGACAGGGATGAAAATACGAGCGCCGGGAGGAATTCCGCAGGAAATGCATGACAGCAGAGCAGGTGTTTTTGTTTCGATAAAAAAAGAGGGCAGGCTTCGGGGATGTATCGGGACCATTCATGCCGCATGGCCGTCCATAGCGGAAGAAATTATTGAAAATGCGGTTAATGCCGCCTCACGCGATCCAAGGTTCTCGCCTATAAAAGCTGAAGAACTAGATATGCTTGCCATTAGTGTAGATGTGCTGGGAGATACGGAGAAAATAGATTCTCCGAACAAGCTGGACGTTAAGCGATACGGTGTGGTAGTCACGAAGGGATATAAGCGGGGACTTCTGCTTCCCAATCTTGAGGGAGTGGATACGGTTGAAAAGCAGATTGCGATTGCAAAGCAAAAGGCCGAGATAGGTGAACATGAAAAGGCAGAACTGGAACGGTTTGAGGTCGTACGTCATTATTGATATCGTTATGAATCTTTTGTCTGGTTTCAATTAATTCTTTTCTTAAGTTGTCTTGGAATGGAAATCCAGCGAGGCAATTCTGTTATAGAGCCGGAACATTAAGAAAACATTATGGGAAAAACTTAGTCTTAAACTTTGCTGTATCAGTCATAATGGTCTGGAACTTAAAGAGGCAGTTGAAAAAGAGCAGCCGGATATTTTAATTACAGACGTCTGTATGCCCGGTATGAATGCCATCGAATTGATCAAAGATATGCGGGAAAAGGAAAACAATGCCAAGATTCTGATTGTAAGTGGATACCGTCAATTTGAGTATGCAAGAGAGGCCTTAAAGTACGGTGTCGACAATTATCTTCTGAAACCTATTGATGAGGAAGAATTAAATGAGGCTTTTAGAAAAATATGTCTGGAAGAAAGCAATGATATTGTAATAAGAAAATTTTTGACTGAAATTAGCGAGCTATATTATGCTGATATAAAGGGGCAGTATGTTAGCATAATAACTATATTTTGGCATAAATTTTTGACATATGAGGTATTGTTTCATGATATAGAATATATTAAAATAAAAAAAGATTTTATGAAAATATATCATATTCATTACTTAAGGAGGAATTATAGTATGTTGCATGAGAATAATACTATTGGAGAGGTAAAAGATGAAGTGCTCTATCAGGTTGCAAAGGCGGCTTTTGAAGGGAATCTCCACAAGATTGAGGCAACCCTGCCTTATGAGATCCTTCCTGGGAATAAGCCTAAATTCCGTTGTTGTGTACATAAAGAGCGCGAGATCGTCCGTGAGAGGATCATGCTTGCCAAGAATATCAATCCGGCAGACGGCGAGCCTTGCCACAACACGGTAAAGATTCTCCCGTCAGCCTGCGAGAACTGTCCCATTACCCGTTTTTCTGTAACAGACAACTGCCAGAAATGTATGGGAAAGAAATGTATGCAGGCATGTCGGTTCGGAGCCATTACTATGGCTCGCGATAAGGCATATATCAATCCTGAAAAGTGTAAGGAATGCGGACAGTGTTTTGACGCGTGTCCTTACAACGCGATCGTGGATATTATGCGTCCCTGTCGCCGCGCGTGTCCGGTAGACGCGATTCAGGCGGACGAGGACGGAAGAGTATGGATTGATGATGAAAAATGTATCCGCTGCGGTTCCTGTATTAGCAAATGTCCGTTCGGAGCAATCTCTGACAGTTCACGTATGATAGAGGTCATTGATTACCTGAAGGGCGACAGACCGGTATACGCGCTGGTAGCCCCGGCCGCGGAAGGACAGTTCGGCAATGATATTACGATGGAGTCTATTCGGAAAGGTGCAAAAAAGATGGGCTTTAAGGATATGGTAGACGTAGCCATCGGCGCAGATTTCGTTTCTGATTCCGAATCGAAGGAATGGGCAGAAGCGCATGAACAGGGCAAGAAAATGACAACTTCCTGTTGTCCTGCGTTTGTTCATCTCATCCGCCGTCATTTCCCGGAGCTTGCAGATCATATCTCTACTACGGTATCTCCGATGGCGGCGACGGCAAGACTTGTAAAAGCAATGTACCCGGGAGCTGTATGTATCTTTATCGGACCATGTATCGCGAAAAAGAGCGAGGCAGGGCAGGTTCAAGACCGTGAAGGGGAAAATGCAGATCTGGTTCTTACTTTTGAGGAATTTCATGCAATGCTCCGTGCAAAAGGCATTAAGCTGGAGCCGGTTACCATGGGCGAACCGCAGAATGGAAGTATCCATGCAAAGAACTATTCCAACTCCGGCGGTGTGACAAGGGCTGTGAAACAGGCATATATCGAGCACGGCGGACAGGGCGGATTGAATGTTCGTCAGTGCAACGGCGCGGCAGAGTGTCGGAAAGCGCTTATGCTGTTAAAGGCAGGAAAGCTTCCGGAGGACTTCATTGAGGGAATGGCGTGTGAAGGCGGCTGTGTAGCTGGCCCTGGAAATATTCAGGAGGAGCGGGCGTTTAAGAGAGAGCGCGATAAACAGCTTAAAAAAGCAGACGACCGACTGGTTACAGATACTGTGGGAGAATATAGCCAATATGAATTCTCCATGCACCGCCATAACTAGGTGAAAATTTGATGTAAGTAAACGATAATAAAGATGAAAAACTGCCGACAGGCATCGCTCTGTCGGCAGTTTTTTAGTGTGTTTGGCGAACATATATTTTAAACGGAATGAGTTAGGGGTTGAGCAAACGGAAGTTGTGTTCGACGATAAGTTAAAAATAAAATTATAATATGCACAGGATTTATAAAATATTTAAAATTATGTGTTAAAATACTAAAAATATGATTTCTGTTTATATGAGAAAGGGGAATGCAATCGTATTGAATTTGAGAAAAAAATTAATAATAGCCAGTATATTGATGATCTTGATTCCTCTTATAGTATCTGTTCTTCTCTGTGTTGTGGTAATTTTCTATAAAGGGGACAGTGCTGTAAATCGTTTGAAAAGCCTTTATGAGAATGATAATGGCCTTTTGAATGTGCAAACTATTTTGTATTCCCATGAGAATCAGATTTTGAGCTATACACCTTTGAAGTATGACGACGATGATGAGTATGACGATGATGATGACGACGATGACGACGATGACGACGATGATGAGTATGACGATGATGATAAGTATGAGAGTAATGTCAATATGGATCATCAAAGTAGTATTAATTATGAATCTGCGACAAATGCATTTGGAAATTTGATAAAAGAATTGGAAATGTTGAGATATTATTATCAGATTAGATGCGGTGATCAGATCATCTATTCAAATCTTCCAGAAGGAGCAGAAGAAGAAATCATTGCTTTGGCGGGAAAAGAGTATAGGACGATTCGGAATTTTGCTGTGACTGACGAAGGAGACACTGTTGTAAAACGTACTTATTCTGACGGATTCAAAACGTTAGATGTTATGGCCTTTTGTGACGGATATGATAACAGTCATTTGTCGCAGATCATTAGAGATTTTTTTGCTTTGATAATTCTTTTCATGGTAGTCTTAACTGTAACGATCATCATTAGTATCATTGTTTTGACCAGATGGCTGAGCGGAGGGATGAGCAGTTCGTTAGGACAGTTATCTGAGGCAGTAAAACAGGTACAGGATGGGAATCTGGGTTACCGAATCAACAGCCGGAAAAGAGATGAGCTTGGGAAGGCGTGTCAGGAATTTGATGAGATGACGGAATATCTGGAAAATTCCGTAAAGGAGCGCGAAAAATACGAAGAGGCCAGAAGGCGGATGCTAGCGGGAATTTCCCATGATTTGAGGACGCCTCTTACTTCTGTCAAAGCCTATGTAGAAGGCCTGAGGGACGGTATTGCGGATACGGAAGAAAAAAGACAGCGATATTATAATGCATTGAAAATACGCATTGCAGATCTGGAGGATCTTATAGATAATTTGTCTCTGTTTTCCAGATTTGATCGGGGAGAATATCATTTTTCTATGGAGAAAATTGAACTTGGCGGTTTCCTTTCGCAGTTTTTTCAGGAATATGCAGTCGAGTTTCAGAAAAATTACATCACCTTTAATTGGGGTTCGCTGCCAGAGGAAAACTTATATATTAATGGAGATAAAAAGCAGTTAAGAAGGCTGCTTGGCAATTTGATTGAAAATACATTGAAATATAGAGTGAAAGACGAATCTTTATTGAAAGCAGCTCTTTACAGAAAAAGTGACAGAGTTGTGTTTGAAATGGAAGATGATGGACCAGGGGTGCCGGCAGAAGAAAGGGAACTGATCTTTGATAGCTTTTACAGGGGAGATAAGGCGCGCAGCAATCCCGGAAGCGGAAGCGGACTCGGGCTTTCTATTGTAAAAGAGATTTTAAAAGGGCATAGAGCTTCTATTCGTGCGGAAAGCGGCGCTGATGGAAAGGGACTTAAGCTGATCATGGAATTTCCTTTGGAGAAGGGGGACAAATAAGCATGAAAAAAATTTTGATTGTGGAAGATGACATTCTAATTGCCGAAATCGAGAGAGATTATCTGGAGGCGGAGCGATTTGAGACAAGCATTTGCCAGAATGGTCAGGAAGGTCTTAAAATGGCGTTGGAGGAAGATTATGATTTGATCATTCTGGATGTGATGCTGCCGGGAATCAGCGGATTTTCAATCTGCCGGGAGATACGCCGCGAAAAGGATGTGGCAATCATCATGGTGACTGCCAAAAAGGAAGATATCGATAAAATACGCGGACTGGGGCTTGGAGCGGACGATTATATTGTAAAGCCTTTCAGTCCTGGCGAATTGGTAGCAAGGGTAAAAGCTCATATAAATATCCACGAGTTGTTAAAAAGCAAAAATGGAAGTGGACTGGCAAAGAGCTATGATTTTGAAAAAGGAAGCATACAGACGGCAAACCTTAAGTTACTTCCTCTGTCAAGGCAGGTATTTTGCGGTGACAGGGAAGTGGAACTGGCCAATAAGGAGTTTGAGCTTCTTTACTTTCTTGCATCGAATCCTAATATAGTATTTTCTAAAGACGCCCTTTTTGATAAGATTTGGGGAATGGATGCGATGGGCGATACAGCGACTGTGGCAGTGCATATCAACCGTATCCGTGAAAAGATCGGAATTGATAAAGAGAATCTAAAGCTGATAGAGACCGTATGGGGAGCTGGATATCGTTTTAGAAAAAAATAAAAAGAGAATTTATAAATTGTTTAAACTTGATTTAGATTCATTTTAACCGCCTATCTTATAATTAGACTATAAGATGATATCAGGATATCAAAATGCAGATACATCCATAATACCACAAGGATCAAAGGTTTTTGACCTTGATATTATAAAATAAGCAGGAGGGAAAATAATAATGAGAAAGAAATTAATTGCAGGTTTATTAGTATTTACAACCTAAAATCCCGTATCAATTATACATATGTCAGCCGATGTTAATCCCAAAGAGTTCAATAATTTCTTTTTGAAAGGCTGTTGCCGTTGTGTAAATCTGCTTACGTTTCCCTTCAACAGAAACCATCCGTAGGGATTTCATCTCATCTATCACTTCCTGCATATTATGGCTCTTGAACCATCCGGCCTTATCCATGATGTTTTTAATCTGAGAAGAAAATATCAGGGCGATATACTGGATAAACATCCGTCCATCCAT
>VIQU02000082.1 GCA_010206225.2 Lachnospiraceae bacterium MD308
ATTGATACTGTCGTCGGCGCAAAGTCCAGCGCGATCATCTACAGCATTGCGGAAACAGCAAAAGCAAACAACCTGAAACCATACGATTACTTTGAGTATCTGCTCACTGAGATACCGAAACATCTAGATGATACTGACCGGGGTTTTCTGGATGACCTGCTCCCCTGGTCACCGAATCTTCCTGCGAACTGCCGGAAGCCCGGTAAAGATGAAGTGAAATAAGACTGGAGCAAATCTGTTTCTATCATACAGGTTTGCTCCAGTTTTGTATAGGTACGCACTATCTACCGTTTACGTCTTATCAAATCATTGACTTTAGGTGACACATAGACATAATGGATGACTTATGAGCCGTGTAATGGATTGTGAAACAGATGGAAATAGGGTATAATGTGAAAGTGGAGAATGGAGGTGGCAGGATGAAAAAGGCATTGCCGGTTGGCGTGGAAAATTTTGAGGATATGGTGAAATCTGATTATTACTATGTGGATAAAACAATGTTTATAAAAGAACTGTTGGATATGAAGGGAAAAGTGAATTTATTTACCCGTCCAAGGCGTTTTGGGAAGACGCTGAACTTAAGTATGCTCCGGTATTTCTTTGAGGATACGGGAAATGCAAAAAAGAACGAGCAGAATAAAGAACTCTTCCGTGGTATGAAGATCATGGATGCGGGGGAGACTTATACCAGCCGGATGGGAAAGTACCCGGTGATAAATCTGACATTAAAATCAGCGAAGCAGGAAGATTTTGAGACTGCCTATTATATGATACAGGCTGAGCTAGCGGCTGAGTTTGAACGCCACAGGGAGATTATCGAACGGGGGAAACAAGGTCTCGCTGTAAAGGAGTATGAACAGTATATCAGTATAGCAGATGAAAAGGCGGACCAGAAGCTGGTGCGGGGTTCGATTAAATTGTTTAGCCAGTGTATGCGAAAAGTTACTGGTAATAATACAGTGGTACTGATAGACGAGTATGATGTACCTCTGGAAAACGCGTATTTCAGAGGGTTCTATGATGAGATGGTTGGCTTTATCCGCGCATTGCTTGAGTCTGCCCTGAAAACGAATGACTATCTGCAGTTTGCAGTTATAACCGGGTGTCTCAGGATTTCAAAGGAGAGTATATTTACCGGTCTGAACCATTTGAATATTATATCTGTACTTGATAAAAAATACAGTGAACATTTTGGCTTTACAGAACAAGAAGTTATTCAGATGATGTCTTATTATGAAGTGGAAAGCCGTTTTTCTACAATGAAAGAATGGTATGATGGATATTTATTTGGAGATACGGAAGTTTATAATCCTTGGAGTGTGATTAAGTTTCTGTTTGATTTATATTCCGATGCAGAAGCATTTCCGCATCCTTACTGGATTAACACCAGTTCGAATGATATTGTCAAGGACATGATCGCGAGGGCTGACCGGGAGACAAAGGGACAGATTGAAAAGTTACTTAACGGAGGGACGCTGGATATCCAGGTGCATGAAGAGGTTACTTACGGCGACATGCACAGCAGCGGAGAGAATCTGTGGAACTTCCTGTATTTCACCGGATATCTGACTAAAGAAAGCGAGTACTTTAAAGAATCGGCTATTTTCCTGCGGGCACGGATTCCCAATACAGAAGTAAAGACCATATACCAGACGACGATACTGAATCTGTTCCGGGATAAGATAAAGAAAGAGGACTTCCGAGATTTATACCGTGCGATGGAGGACGGGGATGTGGAAAAGGTGCGGGATATCCTGAACGGGCAGTTATTTCCGACCATCAGTTTTTATGACAGTGCTGAAAATTTTTATCATGGATTTCTTACTGGTATCTTAAGCCAGAGCCAGGACTATCTAGTGAAGTCCAACCGGGAGTCTGGAAACGGGCGTTCGGATATCATGGTGAAAAGCCCGTCCCTGCGGGGAAAGGCGTTTGTTTTGGAAGTGAAGGTATCGGATTCCATTGACGATCTGGAGGATGATGCAGAAAAAGCGCTGCGGCAGATACAGGAGAAAAAGTATATGGAGGAGCTGCGTACAGAAGGATATCGGAAGATTGGCTGTTATGGGATATCATTCTTCCGAAAGGATTGTGAGGTGAGGTCTGGCACAGGCGCGGGCCTGTCTTTCGCAGGAATGAAGTGCTGATTGGTTAGCAGATGTTGCGGCGTCTTGTATTAGTTCGATATTGATGGTAGTAATTATGGAGGAAGACAGATGGAACTTATTTCATGTAAGTATACTGTAGAGCGTATTGATGGGGATTATGCAATGCTTAAGAATATTCAGAATCCGGAGGATGGATTAAAACAAGTGGCACGTGCCCTGTTACCAATGGAGATAATGGAAGGAACTAAATTATTGTATGAGATGCTCCAATATACAATAGTGGATTAAAAATAAAGTTTCTGAAAGTTCGGGCTGATTGATTCAACCCGAACTTTTGTACAGGGGCTGTGATTTATTAGAATGTGTTTTTCATGAAGCCCTTTACAGATGGCTCTGGGAGATGACATATTGTTTTAAAGCCTGTTTTGGAATCTTCCAGTCCTTACCCTCTTTATACCCTTTTAAATTGCCTGAGCGCACGATTCTGTATGCCTGAGTCCTTCCAATCTTAAGGATTTCGGCAATCTCTTCGATTGTGAGAATATCATCATATTGTTCGAACATCTTTATCCCTTCTTTCCCTGAAATTGTAATGTAATGTTTTTAAATGAATGCCAATGCTGCAATTCCTTTTGTAAATTTGTTAAATAGTCCTGCATGGATTCAGGGGTGAGTACAGGAATATCAGGATGGTAACTAAAAGCATTTACTCCAAAATGAAGATGTGGCCTGCCTTCATCGGTATCCAGTCCATAGACGATCTGGTATTGGCGGGCAAAGATAAGAGCGATTTGATCAGCAAGTTTTAACAAATCTGTCAGGCTTTGACGCTTGGAAAAGGTAATATAAAAGTGCCAGATTTTTTGACTGTTTTTGTGGTTTGAATATGTTTCACTTAATTTGAATTGTTGAATGATAGAATTATCAGGATTCTGGCTATAGTAAAATCCATATCCTCCGAAATATGTTTTATTTGAAATATAACCGATAACCCGGTTATATGCATCCTCATTATCATAACTTCCATCGGGCGTTTCAATTCTAATATCCGACATAATTTCTCATCTCCTTTGTAATAATTTTCCTTGCCTCAAGTGTTAATCTGGGGTTATTAAGCAATCCGTTTGTAAATACATTGATCGGTAAGGCATTTTCTATCAATTGTTCATGTGATGGATTATGTATCTGCTGTCTGCATGATATATTATTGGCATCCTGTTCTATGAGTCTTCTTATATACTCGGAAGGTTTAAGTCCTTTTTTCGAGGCTAATGATTTCAAGAGTTCTTTTGTTTCTGATGGTAAACGGAAGTCTACCCGTTCTGTATTTTTCATATACTGTTAGCTCCTTTCTGTTTTCATTATTTACATGTATGGAATCCTGTATTTTGTTAGATTTAATTAATAGTTATAACATAGGGTTAAAGAACGAGAAGAGACAGATACTGTATATAATATATTTAGAAGATATTGCTGAAAGAAGATACTAATATATCTAATATATCTGATAAGAGGATAAATGTACCGGAAAAGTATCGTATAGAATGAAGTGTTTAGGGTGAGAGCATTACAGCAGGTAACCAGACTTTTTACATATCCTGAAAGCTTCGTATTATGAGGCTTTCAGAATATTTTATGTACGGAATTGTACACACAAAGTCATATTGATTACCATCGGTAACTTTAGTTATATGTTAGCAGTTGATGTAAGATAGTATTTTATTACAGTAGCTCCTGTCAGATGATGGTTTATAAGCTTTGCAGTATAGGATAAAAAGTCATGTAGTTTTTAAATATATCATATGGTTATGTGGTTATTGGGCATGTGTAAATAAAAATATTTGAATTGTATATTATAAATATGATGAAGTCGGAGCAGAGATGTTCCGGCTTTTATTGTGCAGAAAAATAAACGCACTGAAACAGGTGCAGAAAGTGAGGAAGAGGATGAAGGTTATTAATTTACTTAATATGAAAGGCGGTGTAGCCAAGACTTTTTCGGTAGTAAACATGGCATATGAGCTGTGGAGAAGGGGCTGTAAGGTGTTGCTTTGGGATAATGACAAGCAGGGGAATCTCAGCAGGGCTTACAAGAGGTATGACGCAGAGAGTATAGCACCAGTGTCAAAAATACTGGAAGGAGAATGGGATGATCCAAAGGAGTTGATACAGAATACGGATTATGACGGTATTGACATCATAACTGCGAATATGTCGCTGTTTGGAGCAGCCTGTAATCTGACAGGAAGAGGCGGGACGGATATTTTCCAGAGATACAAAGACTTTCTGATGGATGGGAAAGAGGATAAGGAAGATGATTCTATCTATACCAAATATGATTACTGCATTATAGACAATCCGCCGGATATCGGTATCAATGTGATAAACGCCCTTGCAGTTACAGACGAGGTGATAGTCCCCGTAAAGATTGATGAAGATTCTCTGGAAGGACTGGATAGCGTGGCAGAGCAGATCGAGGACGCAAAGGCTATCAACCCGGCGCTTACTCTGAAAGGTGTACTGATTACTTCCTATCAGAATACGGATGGTGAATCGGCAGGTCTTGAATGGTTAAAAAAGGAATATGAAAATACAGAAAGTATCCGCTATAAGAAATATCCCCTTCTTGGAGTCATCCGGTATTCAAAGAAGGTGGCAGAAAATTCATTTCTGAGAAAACCGATTTATGAATACAGTCCATGCTGTGGCGCCGCACAGGATTATAAACGGTTTGTTACAGAGTATACAGGGAAAGGGAGGTAGACTGGGATATGGCAAAGTTTGGAATCAATGACATTGTAAATGTAAAGAGTATGGCATCCGGGGCAGACAAGGTAAGTGAGTATAAGGAGATCTGGCTAAGCCCCTATGAAGTGAAGCCGTCTGAGAGTAACTTCTATTCACAGGAGAAGATAGAAGAGCTTGCAGACAGCTTCCTTGCAGTAGGACAGCAGCAGCCCTCTGTGCTGGCAAGGATAGACGGGGAATTTATTATCGTGAGCGGACACAGGCGTAATCTTGCGAATATCTTTAATGTTGAGCGTGGATACAGGCAATATGAGAAAGTCCGGTATCTGTATAAGGACATGACACCAGCGGTATTAGAATTATCCCTGCTTACGGGAAATATTTATAACCGTGAGCTGACAGCTTGGGAGAGAACCCAGCAGGCTCAGCGGTTTAAGGAAGCGTTGATAAGAGCAAAAAAAGAGGATGGATTAGAGATAAAAGGAAGCATGAGAGATATAGTAGCAGAGCTGATGAATGAAAGCAGCTCTAATGTAGCCAAGATGGACAGTATCAATAAAAATGCTTCCTCAGAGATCAAAGACGAACTTAGGAAGGGGAATCTTGGCATTACTGCCGCCTATGAAGCCGCGAAGCTGCCTTATGAGAAGCAGAAAGAGATTGCGGAGAAATCTTCGGAAGGATGTATTGTATCTGTAAAAGAGATAACAGGAAAGACGATGGAAAAAGAGGAAGATCAGGCAATTCCTGACAATGGGATAACGGCAGGAGGAAAGATGTTCGATTCGAACATCGGACGGAAAGTCTTTGGCACAGAAAAGGGATCACATGGAGATGGAGATAGGAAGACCGGGAAACAACATGATTCCCGAAAGAAAGCAGATGAAAAATCCATACAGGAAGAGCTTGCGGATACCTACATAAAATCCGTACAGGAATGGCTGGAAAATAATACGGGAAAGTCATCAAAAGCAGCTGAAAATGCAATCCGAAAAGTGTTCGAATCGAACATCCCGCAGAAGAATTGGACGGATATTGAATGGACGGTGTTTACGGCAAGAGCGATCATGCAGAAAGCAGATTGTGTGAGCAAGGAAGATCTGTATTTGCTGAAAGAGATTCTGGCCAGATACCAGAGGGCTGTATAAAGAATGAAGTTATAAATGTAAAAGATTGTACGTGTCCCTTTTAATATTGTGAAGGGGTGATGATAAATGAGAAAATATGTGCCATTGGTGCGGATATCTATGGTAAAAGAGAAGAAAGTGCCATATACATCAGAGGTAATCAATGGGCCGGAGAAAGCAGCAAAGCTTGCAGAAACTATTTTAAAGGATGCGGATAGGGAATATCTGCTTGTCATATCTGTAGATAGTAAAGGCAGACCGCTGGCAATAGAAATCGTATCTATAGGCACGGTAAATGCAACACTGGCTGAACCAAGAGAAATCTTTAAACATGCGATACTGGCAAACGCAGTGGGGATTATTCTTGTCCATAATCATCCGTCTGGAGATTGCATACCCAGCGAAGAGGATGAAGAAATGACCAGGAGGATCAATGAGTCAGGGAAGCTTCTTGGCATACTTGTAAGAGATCATGTGATAATCGGAGATGGATATTTCAGTTTCCATGAAGAAGGGGATATTTTAAAGTATTGAATTTCAGGAGATTTATCCTAAACTTTATAATGTCCCCGTGTTCTATGCGTCAATGGCGTGTAATAGCGTAAATGAATCAGATGTGCAGGAAGGAGAAGGAACATATATAAGTTCCGGTAAATGAGATGGATGGAATGATAAGGAGTTTATATCTTAATCTGATACAAGACATGGAAGTTACGGATGATATCAGTGAAAGATTAAAGAAAGAAATTTTAGAGATACTGGAGGATGATGAGAAGGAAACAGAAACAGGCAGTCAGGAATATGGACAATGCAGGGACAAAGTTTTCCGCATTGCTTCTGCTGCAGAAGAAAACGGATTTGTCAGAGGATTCAGGTATGCGTTCCATTTGATAATGGAATGCTGTCAGGAATAAGCCGGAAATAGTGACTGAAGGATTTAAACACATTGATAAAAGCAAGGGAATGTATCAGGAATGTAACTGTGACATTCCCTATAATGTTTTGAAGAACTCAATAAGAGCAAGCTGCTGAATCTTCGTGAGATGTCCGGCTTCTTTCAGAAGCTCCTTTTGGCAGTCGGTCAATGCAAAATCATCATCTTCCATAGAAAAAAACTGGGATAAAGTTATCCCGAAGGCATTGCAGATTTTTTCAAGAGACGGGATAGTGGGGATCATGTTTTTGCGATACCATGATGAGATGGTAGACTGTGTTAATCCAGAGTGTTCAGCAAGCTGGTATTCAGACCAGTTTTTCTGTTTCCTGTAATAGGTAATACGTTCTAAGACATCAATCATAATTTCACCGCCATTAATATAATTTATTGCGTTAATAATATTCGATTTAGCGTTGCAAAATAATGTCTTATATCGTATAATTTTAACGAAAGAATAAACTAATGGGGATAAGAAGAAAAAAGAGAAGAAGAAAAAGACTTGAAGTCAAAAAGAATCCAGCCATCTTACTATTTTAGTCTGGTTTAATTAAAGCATGTCCAGCGTTTTTGTAATGATTGGAAGTCCGTTCTTCGTCTGTTGGAGTGTATTAGCTGAGAGATCTTCTTGTGGATAAGTGGTATCCGGTAATGTTTTTCTTTTAAAGAGTCTGGTAAAACAGTCCGTAAGAAATGATATTATTACCTTCTGGATGAAGAGCAGTATATTTAATATGTTGACTATGTCCAATATTGAGTATAAATAAATTAACAATAAAGAAGGAGGAGAAAGTGAGAGGATAGCATTGAGTAAAAGATTCAGGTGAAGATATGAGTATGTGGTTTATACAGAAAAGGCGGGTGTATTTGGGGAGGAAAAGATGATGGATAAGGATATATGCAAATTCCGCACGAACGGCGTAGCCATTCCGCTTCCGACGGCGTAATCATTCCACAGTAACGGCGTGCTCATTCCGCTTCAAACGGCGTATCTTCCTTTATACTTTGAGATGGAACAAGCAGATCAGAGTGTAAAGAAAGGAGCATGTCATGCAAAGTTACACTACTATTATCGGCGTTGTAGAACTACGCCTACAAAAACAGAGTTACACCACTGTACAAAAGCGTTATTCCATCGGATCCAGTACAGTGACGCTCATTATGAAACGCTTTAAAGAATTAGGACTTTCTCTTGATNTGCAAATTCCGCACGAACGGCGTAGCCATTCCGCTTCCGACGGCGTAATCATTCCACAGTAACGGCGTGCTCATTCCGCTTCAAACGGCGTATCTTCCTTTATACTTTGAGATGGAACAAGCAGATCAGAGTGTAAAGAAAGGAGCATGTCATGCAAAGTTACACTACTATTATCGGCGTTGTAGAACTACGCCTACAAAAACAGAGTTACACCACTGTACAAAAGCGTTATTCCATCGGATCCAGTACAGTGACGCTCATTATGAAACGCTTTAAAGAATTAGGACTTTCTCTTGATGATTTGAAGAGGACGGAACCTGTAAAAGTGGAGAAGGCATTTTATCCGCCAGAAAATCTCCGCCATCAAGATATTCCTCTCCCTGATTTTGAAGCAATCCATGACCGTATGATCGCCATGGGGAAAAATGCGGATCTGGGATTCTTGTGGTTGGAATACAAGGAGCAACACCCAGATGGATATCAGCAGTCACAGTTTTATCATTTATACCGCCGATTTATGGAAGAGAATTATGGCAGCCGGAACGCCTCCATGCCAGTAGAACGGATTCCAGGGCAAAAGATGTATATCGACTGGGTTGGCGACCAACCGGAGCTTCTTGTCGATCCGGAGACAGGGGAAATCCATAAAGTCCATCTTTTTACTACCACCCTCGGGTTTAGCAGTTGCATTTATGCGGAGGCTTTTATGGATGAAAAATTGCCGAACTTTATTTCGGGCGTTGTCCATGCACTAAGCTTTTATGATKCGATACCACAATACCTCGTTCCGGATAATTTAAAAACAGCAGTCACCAGACATACAAAGGATGAATTGATCCTAAATTCTGCTTTTGCGGATCTTGAAGAGTTTTACGATACGATTGTACTGCCGCCGCCTCCAAGAAAACCAAAAGGAAAAGCAACCGTGGAAAACCACGTGAAATTTCTCRAGATACATTTAGTCGAAAAGCTGAAGGAAAGTGTATTTACCGACTTGTCGATGCTAAATGACCGGATTATGGAGCTTGTTTCAGGGATCAATCAGAGGAATTTTAAAAAGAAATCCGACATTCGGTTTACCCGGAAAGATGCATATACCAAATACGACAAACCGMATATGAAGTCCCTGCCCGGTGCAAATTATACTTTATGTGACTACAAATATTTCCTGCATGTGCCAAATAATTACCATCTTGAGTATGATGGGCATTACTACTCCGTACCATACAGATATCTGAAAGAACCGGCTGTTCTCAAAGCCACCATAAGCGAAGTCAGGATATGCGATAAAAACAATAAACTGATCTGCAGGCATGCCCGGTCTTATAAAACCTTTCCGCTATATATTACCGAAGAGAACCATATGCCGGCGAATCATCAGTATTACAAGGAGCTAAATTCYAAGGATGGCGCTTACTACAGACGCTGGTCATCTGTATATGGAGAATATATGGAGATTTTGGTTGACCGTATCCTGCGTTCAGCAAAACACGAGGAGCAGGCCTACAACAGCTGTAATGGGATCCTGCACAGCTGCAAAAACATTTCCCATACAATCGTTGAAGAGGCAGCTGAACGTTGTGTAAAGGCAAATGCATGCAAATATACCTATTTCAAGAAAGTACTCAATACAGTACGTAATGAAAGATATGGGAAATGCCAAACCGGACAGATGCCTGTACATGAAAACATCAGAGGGAGGGATTTTTACAAATGATGCCTCCAAAAGATGCGTTTACAAAAGAGGAGCTGCAAGTCACTTCAAGGCTCCGTCAGATGAAGCTTTCCGGTATGGCAGATGCATTAGAGAACCAACTCAGGGATCCTAATGCGGATCTCGCCTCATTTATGGACAGAATCATTGAGATCRTCAATACCGAATGGCAGAACCGTTACGACAAGAAATTTTCACGGTTCCTAAAGCAGGCCAAACTACGTTATCCAGCCGCAGATCTGGATGAATCCATCTATGATCCAGGACGTATGCTGGATACGGCATCCATCGAGAGGCTGAATACCTGCCATTGGGTGGAAGAAGGCCGGAACCTGTTGATTACCGGTCTGACCAGCAGTGGGAAAACATATCTGAGTAATGCTTTGTGTATTTCGGCAATCCGTCAGTTTAAAACTGTGCGGTACATCAGGGCCAGTATCCTTATGGGCGAGCTAGAACAATCGCGGATTAAAGGATGCTATCTGGAATACATCCAGAAGCTGGCAAAGATAGATTTGCTGGCAGTGGATGACTTCGGACTTATGCCGCTTGATTTGGATAAATGCCGGGATTTTTTCGAAGTAATAGATGCAAGGGATGGACGTAAATCTACAATCCTTATTTCACAGTTTCCAATCAAGTCCTGGTTTGATATGTTTTCAGACGGAACCTATGCAGATGCCTGCCTYGCCCGTATCACTGACAAAAAGCATTCTTACCGTCTTGAAATGAATGGACGGAGTATGCGTGAGCCAGTGTGATAAAGTCGATAAATAGAGAGCGGCGCTGATGCGCCGTTGGGAACGGAACGGCTGCGCCGTTCACACGGAACTGCCTGTCCCTTATACCCATCTCCGAGCC
>VIQU02000083.1 GCA_010206225.2 Lachnospiraceae bacterium MD308
TTTCAAAACAAAGTCATCAACAGTAATAGAATAAAAATCTTTTTTATCTGGATTTAGTTCTAATATTGGATGACAGTCGATTGGTTCTCTCTTTAACATTTCTAATGCATTATCTACATGCCTGTCATAGATTTGCTGGTTAGCAATAAAGTGTGTAAACACTCCTGGTTTATATCCACAATGTCTTGCTACCATCATCATTAACGCCACATATTGCATCTGATTTATGTTACCTGCTGTCAACCAATCAGAACTGCGCTGATACATAATCATATCAATATATTCTCCACGAACTAAGAACTGTGTCTGATAGCAACATGGTTTTAATCCATGAGGTCTATTAAAATCTTCTTTCTGCCATAAATTAATAATGTGCCTTCTTCCATATGGATCATTAACAATTTCATCTAAAATAGGTTTTACAAGATTATGCTTTCTTACTGTTTCTCCATAACATGAGCCGATTGTTCTGTCGCCAATATCCCATGAGTCCCACCAGTCAACATTATACTTATCTCTAAGCAAATCAAGATTATTGCTCTCATCCTGATATATCCAAAGAATTTCACCAATAGCTTTCTTAAAATAAATTGGTCTTAATGTAGTAATTGGAAACTCATTTTTGCTAATATCATATGTATGAACCACGCTATTTACTGATAAGGTATGTGCTGGTGTTCCATCCTCATAATGTGGTCTTGGATTTACATCTTTATATCCATCATTTAAAATATGGCTTATAGATTTAATCATATATTTATCTGCTTTTATCATTCTACTTTTACACCTCAAACTTTCTCATATCTTCAATAAACGATGAAATAACACTTTCGTCAGAACTGATTGCTTGCACTTCAATTACTTTTCCTTTCATAACACCAAAAACACCTATGATCGACTTGGCATCCAAAATGTTTCTTCCATCATATAAATTGATATCACACTCATATTTTGAGCAGACATTAATAAAATCAGCCACCATTTCAGGCGTTGACAACTTAATTTTCTTCTTATTCACTTTTACCTCCAGGATTAAAATTTGAATTTTATATGATATGTTTATGAGTTACATTTGTTACTTCTCTGTTTAAGATGTGATCATCTGAATAAATTCACCTTCGCTTATAATTGGTATTCCTAAATCATGAGCTTTCTTATTTTTGCCTGATGTACTTGCAACATCGTTATTGATTAAATATGATGTTTTAGCAGACACAGAACCAGATACTTTTCCTCCATTTCTTTCAATAACAGAAACCAATTCTTCACGATTCTTATATGCTTTTAAACTACCAGTGATTACAAAAGTTTCGCCTTCAAGCACTTGCTTTACATTACCATTATTATCTGACTCTCTAAAGTTAAATTCCCCAATTAACTCAGCAATCCATCCATAATTATCTCTGATGAAAACCTTCATTGAGTTATTCATTGCATCTCCAAAATCATCTAATTTAGTAAAGTCATAACTATGGCACCAAATATCATAAAATTCTTCTGCTTGATTATTAAATTCTTTTGCAATAACTTTACTTGCTGTTCTACCAATCAGAGGAATACACAGTCCATAAATGAATCTATCCAATGTAGTATTTCTACTTTTCTCAATATTCTCTAATAGTTTATCTACAGACTTTTCTCCAAAACCAACAGTATGATATTTCCATAAATAAATTTGGTTTTCCTTTAAATTATATAAATCTTTAAACGACTTAACCCATCCTCTTTCAATCAATAATTGCAGCGTTGCTTCGCTCATACCATCTATATTGATTGCATTTTTACTTACAAAATGAACAAGTTTTCCTAACAACTTAGTTTTACAATCTGGATTCATACAATGTAATGTCTTGCTTCCATTTTCATTATGTATTTCTACGTCTCCTCCACAGCACGGACATTTATCTGGCAACTTCCATGCATTACTCCTCGTAAGATTACTGTGTACTTTTGGAATTACCATATTTGCACGATACACTTGAATAGTATCACCGATGCCCAACTGTAAATCTTCAATATAAGAAACGTTATGTAATGTCGCTCTGGTTGTAATGGCTCCATCTAAATCTACAGGTTCAAACACTGCAACAGGATTTATCAATCCAGTCTTAGAGGTATTCCACTCAATATCCTTAAGTTTGGTTTCGTAAAGTTCATCTTCCCATTTTAATGCCATCCGGCAATATTCGTGGTGAGAAGTTGCTCCTAAAGATTCAGATAATTTGCGACTATCTAACTCAAAAATAATTCCGTCCACAGGATATTGATAGAACTCTGGTTGTAATGCATCGTGTACCTGATTCACTGTACTATTTAATTTTGTGATGGGAACAATTTCAAACCCCATATTATACACATCAATTAGTGTTTCAGATTTACTATCTTTCTTCAAATCTGTTACACACTCAAATACTATAAAAGATAAGTTTCTCTCTTTATTAATATTTAAATCAAGATTTCGTAATGTACCTGCTGCCAGATTGCGCGGGTGAGAATAAGGTGTATCTAAGTCTTTATTAATTCGTCTAAATTCATCCCATGAAATTACACATTCTCCACGTAACTCTAAATCTTTTTTATAAGAAATGTTCATAGGAAGATTTTTAATGAACTTACATTGTTCAGTAATATCTTCTCCTTCTATTCCATTTCCCCTTGTTATTCCCTGAGTGAATTTCCCATCCTTATATCTAACCACAACCGTTAGTCCATCAAGTTTATAAGAACCATAAAAACTTTTTTCACCAACAAATTTTTTAATTTCATTTGTTTCTTTTGTTTTATTTGCACTCAGCATCGGCTTAGTGTGTCTTACTTTTGTGAAACCGTCTAATACATACCCTTGTACTTTTACTGTAGGTGATCCAGCTAATACACAATTTGTTTCTTTTTCTAATGCTGATAATTCATCATATAAATCGTCATATTCTTTATCTGTCATCAATGGACTATCTAAGCCATAATAGGCATACGCTGCTTTTTGCAGTATTCCTACCAATTCTTTAATTCTTCCTATTTTATCCAATCACATTCTCCTTCCTTATTTCCATATCCAGTCTAATTCCTCAACCAATTTATTTAGCCACTCATCTGAAACACCAGAAAATCACCATACTTGTCATAGTTAAAATATTTAGGCTCCTCTGTTTGTCCTCTTTTTAGAAATTTAATTTTATCTTCTCTGTTCATCTTCTTGATATCATCTTCGGTCATTCCGTTTCTCCTTTAAAACACACATTTAATCGTCATTATCTATTTCTGCATTTTGCATCAACCATTCTTTGAAATCTTCAATATCTGTATGCCCTTCATTAAGAACAAGCTGATACCATAATTCACTTACAGCTAAATCTATATCTATTTTTAAAAGTGTACTCATCCACTCTGCATTTGTAATTACTTGTCCATTATCATATATAAAACGAGGACAAGTAAAAAATCTAAACTTAAAATCAGATCGTCTTTGAATACAGTCATAATTACAAATGTGTTGTTTATCTAATTTACAAACTTCACACATATCAAATTCTCTTGCCATTGTTCACCTCTATTTAAAATTGCGATTTCAATAATCCTCTGTGAATTCCCCACGTTCAATGCACTCCGTTATTTCCTTAAACAACTTTTTAGCACATATCATATTAATGCCAATGCTCTGTTTTTCAATCCAATTTTTATCATTATCCATTTCCATATATTTAATATTAATATTTACATCATCTTGTTCTACAACGTATTTCCATGAATTATACAACTCATGAAAACTCTCCGAATATTCTTTAATCGTATTTGTAACTGGTTTTATCTGTTCCATTCTTTTCACCTCTTGAAAGACTTGTTTCATTGATACTTCCCTTTTTCTTCTAAAACTTCTCCAAGTCTTCGCATCTTAATATTCATTGCTTTATGTAAGTCATCATTATTGACACCACAAATTTCTTGAACATAATAGATACCAAGCTGCACATCAGCCAATTCTTCAAGAATATTATATTGATCTCCTTTGTCTCTTAACTGCTTTGAAATTTCCTTACTTAACTCTGAAAGTTCTTCCATGACAATAATAAGATTTCTATGCCCTCTTGGATTGCCATCATGTAAATTGGAATCTATGGACTTTCTCAACACATCCATAATCCAAGACTTATCTATATCTTTCTCTGTTGTATTTAATTGTGAAATAAATTTTTCTCTATCCAATATTTTCTCCTTTTCCATCCTTGAAAGCGTGGTTTTATCGTGTTACTATTGAATATATAATTGCACCAAAAATAATTATAAATAAAGTGCAAGTTATACGATTGTAATTTTTTTCACTTAATTTTCTTTTGACAAATTCATCTGTTCTATCAACAACTTTTATCCATATACACCATCCTAAAGCAAAAGATAATACACCAATAACAATTTTAATAATTTCCATTTATTTCAAACCACCCCTTCCTAACCCTTACATATCTTTTATAATTCGGATACACTGTTCTTGTACCAGTCTGTTTTTTACACCATTCATCTAATATATTCTGCAATTCTCTTCTATCCTCACTAGAAATATTTTCGTATGCATCTTCGTGTAAATCTTCACAAGCACTTGAAATAATATAATCAGCATCCATAGAAATATCCACAGGATCAGTTAGCCACAAAATCTTCGGAAGATTATTCATTATTTCTTCTTCGGATTCATATTCATCAAAATCCTTGTAAGCATCTACAAATGAATCTACATCAGAAAAATAATCATCTGTCTGCTCATCATAGAGCCACATATCAGAGTCGATATCCTCAAAATCAACCTCATCAGCCTTTGAAATCTTTTCCTGATACTTTATTCTTCTTTCTTCTTCCTCTTTTTGTTTGTATTGTTCACAGCCGCATCTATCTATGTAACCTTTTGGAATCTGCTTCCCACAGTAACGACACAAACGAATCACACCATTGTAACAGTTAGGACAAAATTTGATCGCCTGATGGTTATATGGAAACATTGATTTCTTACCAGCATCAGATGTATCTCCTTTAATCCCATAAATATTGTTATCCACTACAACACCTAGACCATGACACACAGGACAAATTTCTTCATGATCTTGTAAATCTTTTTTTAATGTTTCAGGAAGGATATTTTTAATTTCATCCGATACGTTTATTGATATACGCTTCATTATTACTCTCCTACTATCTTTTCTAAATCTAGGTATGAATAACATAAAACTGAATAAGACTCATTTATCTGTCTCAAACAATCTATTAAATATAACCCAAATCCTCTATTATCTATATAAATTTGTTCATTATTTCTCTTGATTTTCTGAATGTATTCAGCTATCTTATTCATGTTATTTGATGCAATTCTTTCAACTTTTCCTTCTCTATAAATACTTATTCTATATTTACCTTCTAATTTCTCAGTTTCTACATCTACATACATTATTGTTTTCTCCTAAAAATTCATCTTAAAACGAGCGTTTCAAATCCTTTTACAGAACACCAACTTGGGTTTTAATTCATCCGGCTTTGTATTCCACACCCTTTTACCGCCAGTAAATACACCTGTCTCATGTCCTGGTACTCTCCTACAAGTAAAACCTTTAGTCTGTCCTACTAAAGTCCAATTATCAGCTTTATACATAGCACCTGTCCTTGGTAATTCAACTAGACTTTCAAAACCAACAACTTTATCCTTATATTTCTCCTCCCAATCTACTACTACTTGTTTTCTCCATTTAGATAATACTTTTGTGCCTAAATTTTTATCTCCATGATTATCTATTAAATGAAAGAAATTGTTGTTTATAATCCCATTTATGTAATAATCTTCTCCAAAAAAATCATTTCTATTTGGCAAATGTAATGTCGCTGATCCGCCAACAATAACTCCAACAAATTCTTTATTATCAAAAATTTTATAAATTAATTGTCTACCTACAAACCCTTTCGGATGTGAATAATGGATAGACATTAAATACTGTACATCTTTATTCGATTTCTTTTCTCTTCTCAGTTCTATCAAATTTATCAGGAGCAAAGTATACTTTACGACATGTCAAATCTCTCTCCTCCTTCAATTTTTTTGTATTCTCACTACTTGAAACCTATCTTTCATTGCTTTTTGTACTATCTACCAAAATATAAAAGCCATTTATAAACTCCTATATTTATTTTCTTCTCTTTTAGATTTTTGATTTTTGTGTTATTTTCTGTATAAATCTCAATCTGTTTTCTACTAAAGTATCTGCTTTTAATTCTGGATATAAAGATACAAGGGTAATACTACTTTCATTATTCAAATCACCATATGTATTAGCTTCGTAATTCATATACTGTTCAACTAGAACATTTATATTTTCTTCTATTTTTTGATTTTCTTCAGCATACATATTTATTTTTGACTCTAAAGTATGCCCGTTAATAATCCTCCAACTCAGCACCAAAATAAATATTAATCCAACTCCGAAAGCAATTCCATAAAACGCCGTAAGATTATCGTTATAACATTTGTCCATTGTCCAAAGAAATAAAAACAAAAATATAATTGTTAATAAAATTATCATTTATCCTCCTTCTTATTTATGCTCCCACATTTGAAATTAAAATAACTTTCTCTTTATCTGGTTTCACCTCAGTAACTATTACTTCTCCTTTTGCAAAGTAAGAAGAATTACATCTGGTACAGCGTTCAGCATGTTACTTGTCTATTGCCAGAACTGCAATGGCATCATCTTTACACCAATCCGCTTTTCTTGTTACTGCGAATACTTTTAATTTAGTGTCTGCCGTAATATTTCTGTTCCTCCAATCAAATGCCCAAATTTACTTCATTCTGCTTTTGTGGTATAATTTTCCTATCATATTTAGGGGGTAATACTAATGAATAAAAAATTACAAGTGTTTGTTTCATCTACATATACAGATCTTATTGAAGAACGCCAAGCTGCTGTTGAAGCCATTCTCGATGCTGGTCATATTCCTGCCGGTATGGAATTATTTAAAGCAGGTAAATCGCAAATGAAAACTATTCAAAAATGGATAGATGATTCTGATGTCTATATGCTAATTTTGGGTGGTCGTTACGGTTCTATCGAAGAAGACTCTGGTTTAAGTTATACAGAACTTGAATATAAGTATGCCCTTTCTAAAAATATACCTGTTTTTGCTATAGTTTTAGATGAAAGTTATCTTTTTACAAAAGCTGCTTCTATTGGGAAAGATGCCATTTTAGAAAAAGATAACAGTAATAAATATGATGATTTCAAAGAATTTGTCAAAAAACAAATTGTTCATTTTATTAGCAATAAAGATCAAATTTCTGGCAAGATTCATTCTCAATTAAATGATTTACTTAATGATACAGACTACAGTTTAATTGGTTGGATTCGTGCAAATACCATTACTACATATAAAGAGTTCGATGAATATACATTTGAACAATTAAAAAAGCTTTTACAATTGCGTATTTTTCATATTCCAAAAATCATTTCTGAAGACCCATATGAG
>VIQU02000084.1 GCA_010206225.2 Lachnospiraceae bacterium MD308
ATCAAGATACCAGAACTGCACGATATAATCCCAAGTGCTTTTGGGAAGCACAAAGGGGTCCGGGTAAAATTTATGGAACTGGGATACGAAAGTATCCTGAAAGGCGGCATGACCGCCAGAGTTATCAGGTAACATCAAAAATCGCCTCCAATCAAAAAAATGTACTTTTTGATCAAGGGCGCGAAGCGCCGCATTTTTTGATTGGTTTGTCAAGTGGTTTTGAGAAAAAAGTGGGTGATTTTTGAAAAATAGGTTCTGAAAGCCCCATGAAATAAGGGCTGAAGATTCCGAGAAGTTATGTGATGGGAAAGGAGGAACTTATTTTGGTGCAACAGGATGTGGCAAGAGTTATACAATGCTTTTCCTGACACGCATGCTGATGAAAAGCAAAGAGTTTCACTCTCCGACTATTATTCTTATTACCGACAGGACAGACCTTGACGACCAGCTTTCTAAATTATTTATCAATTCAAAGGTATATATCGGTGATGATACGGTAGTAGATATTTCGTCACGCAATAAACTTGGAGAAGAACTACAGGGCAGGGAGAGCGGCGGCGTATATCTGACTACGATTCAGAAATTTACAGAGGACTTACAGCTACTAACAAACAGGTCAAATGTAATTTGTATTTCTGATGAAGCACATAGAAGCCAGATTAACCTTGACCAGAAAGTGAATATAAAGGATACATGTGTAGAACGAAAATATGGATTTGCAAAATATCTTCATGATTCTTTGCCAAATGCTACATATGTTGGATTTACAGGTACACCTGTGGATGGAACGATTGAAGTGTTTGGAAGTGTAGTAGATTCTTATACAATGATAGAATCTGTTCGTGATGGTATTACGGTTAATCTGGTTTATGACGGCAGGGCTGCAAAAGTAATGCTTGACAAACAAAAGGTCTGTCAAATTGAAAAATACTATGAGCAGTGCGAACGTGAGGGAGCAAATGAGCATCAGATTGAGGAAAGCCAGAAAGCTGTTGCTAAAATGGAAGTGATTATAGGAGACCCCGACAGGCTTCAGGAGGTAGCAGAAGATTTTATTCGTCACTATGAAAATCGAGTAGCTGAGGGAGCTACAGTTGCAGGCAAGGCATTGTTTGTATGTTCCAATCGTTACATTGCCTATGATTTCTACAAAATTGTGATTGGGCTTAGACCAGAATGGGCGGAGAAAAAGCTTTCTGATGAAGATGTTATACTGGATGCTGAGGATAAAAAAGAGTTAAAGCCAATGGAGAAAATTAAATTGGTAATGACACGGAATAAGGATGATGAAAAAACCCTTTTTGATATGCTTGGAACAAAAGATGACCGTAAGGAGTTTGACCGTCAGTTTAAGAATCCAAAGTCGAATTTTAAGATTGCCATTGTAGTTGACATGTGGTTGACGGGATTTGATGTGCCGCAGCTTGATACGATTTATATTGACAAACCAATTCAGCAGCATACACTCATTCAGACAATTTCTCGTGTGAATCGTGTCTGTAAAGGGAAAGATAAAGGATTGATTGTTGATTATATTGGGATTAAAAAGAATATGAATGTTGCTCTTAAGAAATACACGAACTTTGAATGTGAAGAATTTGAAGGTGTGGAACAGTCTGTGAATATTGTAAAAGATCAATTGGAAGTGATAGGGCAGATGTTTCACAAGTTTGACAGCAAAGATTTCTTTGAAGGCTCTCCGAAAGAGCAGCTTGACTGTTTAAATCGTGCAGTTGAATATATTCAGCTTTCAGAAGAAATGGAAACAAGATTTATGGCAGCGGTCAAGAGGATGAAACAAGCCTTTAATCTTTGTAGTTCCAGTGAAAAGATTTCTGATGAAGAAAAAGATTACATTCATTTTTATTGTGCAGTACGGTCTGTCCTTTTCAAATTGACAAAGGGAGATGCCCCTGATATTTCCCAGATGAATGCCCGGGTTCGGGAAATGTTGGAGGGAGCGATTCAATCAGATGGAATAGAAGAATTGTTTGAAACAGGAAAGCATATTTCTGTAGATATTTTCAGTGATGAATATATGGGCAGGATAAATGCAATCCAGTTGCCAAATACGAAAATTAAAATTTTGCAAAGGCTTCTTTCTTATGCAATTAGTGAGTTTAAAAAGGTCAACAAGATAAAAGGTGTAGAGTTTGCAGACAGGCTTAAGCGTGTAGTTGATGCATATAATAACCGCCGTCGTGAATCATATGCAAATGAAGTTCTTGACGATGTGGCGGAACAACTTGCGATTCTTTTGGAAGAATTAAAATGTGAAAAAGATTCATTTAAGAAGATGGGAATTGATTATGAGGAAAAAGCATTTTATGATATTTTGAAAGCAATGGCGAAAAAATATGAGTTTGAGTATCCAGAAGATAAGATGATAGAACTTTCAAAAAGAATAAAAGTTATTGTTGATGATAAATCACAATATGCGGATTGGTCTACACGTGATGATATTAAAGCAGATTTGCAGGTGGACTTGATTTTGTTGATGGATGAATTTGACTATCCGCCAGTAACTCGTGATGATGTTTATGAGGAAGTATTGGAGCAGGCGGAGAATTTCAAAAAATATGCAGAATAAATATGAGAATTCCACAGGGAAGAAGAAAGGAAACTAGCCGCCACTACTCACAATAGTGACGGCTGATGCTGTAAAGCATTAAGTTAATTTACTGTTGGGCAGCCGTGTCTGTGGCTTTCCATTTCTGCCTTTAACATAACATATATTGTGGCAGGATTCAAGAACTAAACACATATTTGCCGTAGTGTAAACATGAGAAAATCATGAGAGGGCGAAGAACATGGAATCAAAACCGAGGATATTATATTTGCTGCGGATATTGGAACAATATACTGATGAAGAGCATCCGTTGACAACAAAGCAGCTAATAGAAATGCTTAATGAAAAATATGGAATATCGACATACAGGACGACCATTGCAAAGGACGTTGCTGCTTTACAGGAGTTTGGTGTGGATATTGTAGTCATTCATTCTACACAATGTAAATACTTTATTGGAAACCGCCAGTTTGAATTGCCTGAATTGAAGCTTCTGATTGATGCGGTGGAATCGTCAAAGTTTATTACAAGCAAGAAAAGCGATGCGCTTATAAAGAAAATACATATGCTGACAAGCAATGGGCAAGTGAAGAAATTAAAAAGGAACAATTATGTTTCGGGACGGATAAAACCGAATAATGAGCAGATATATTATATTGTTGATACAATCAATGATGCGATTAATGAGAGAAAGCAGATTTCATTTTCATATTATGAATATACAGGATTGAAAGAGAAAGTACTGAGAAATAAAGGGGAAATCTATACGATAAGCCCGTATCATCTGGTTTGGAATGATGATTACTACTATGTGGCCGGCTATTCCGAAAAGCGAGAGAAGATTGTTACATTCAGAGTTGACCGTATCGCTTCTCAGCCAGATATATTATCAGCGGATGCAGTGCCTGTTCCAGAAGATTTTGATATAGCAGAGTTTACAAAGCAGGTGTTTTATATGTATGATGGAGAAGAGGTTTTGGTTGACTTAAGATGCGATAATGGTCTGATGAAAACAATGGTTGACCGTTTTGGTGAAGATATAACTACAATATCCTATGATGCGACATCTTTTAGGTTGACCGTTGAGGTTTCAATAAGTCCTACTTTTTTCGGGTGGGTATTTGGTTTTTGTGGCAAGGTTCAAATACTGGCACCAAAGAGTGCAAAAAAACAGTATAGGCAGATGATTGTACAGGCGAATGAGGAGATAAAAGAGGGATGATTTCGCTAAAATTATTTACAGATTTATGAGGAAAATCAGCTAAACAAAAGTACTCTGACAACGTTTGAAAGAAATGTAAGTGAATTATATAGTATTGGCTATCGAGTTCAAGTGACTTAGTGATAATGATATTAAATATGTTATATGAGATTTTAAGAATGAACTTATCTCTTTAAAGAAGGCATGGAGTGTGAAGTGAAAAATATTAGGTTGCCATGCCTAAAGTCATTTTACTTATAAAACATACGAAGGAGGGTTTGTAAGACATATGAATTCAATAAATTTATACATTTTATGTGAAGGTACTAAATTAGAGAATTTAGGTGCTTACCAGAAAGTATTGACTAACTCATACGGAAAGAAGCAATTCAAAAATGATGAAATTGAAACAATGAAAAGATTTGTTAATGAACTTCTAGAAGGCGGTGCGGAAATAGCAGATTTAGATGGTTTTTTGTATGGATTTTCTATTCCACAGATATCTAAAGAATTTGATTTGTTAAAGATATATGAAAATGGCTCTATTATAAATATAGAATTAAAGAGTCAAGAAGTTGGATTGGAAAAAATAGAATATCAGTTAAAAAAGAATAGATATTATTTATCACACTTAAATAAAAAGATATATAGTTTTACTTATGTTAAAACAGAAACTTACGGACAGCTGTATTCGTATGATGGTATTCGATTAAAGAGATGTAATATACAAGAAGTAATTGAGTTAATAGGATTTGAGGAGAAATGTATTGAAAGAGACATTGAAAAGTTGTTTAAAGCTAAGGATTATTTAATATCCCCAATTAATACACCAGAACTTTTTGAAAAAGAGAATTACTATTTGACGCGTCATCAAGAAGAGATTAAAAATAAAATAATTAAAGGGATAAACAATAGAAAACAAATATTATGGGGAATTCAGGGTAGTGCAGGAACTGGAAAAACTTTGTTGCTTTATGATATTGCAAAAACGCTAGGAAATAGTTTGAAAGTTTGTGTAATACATTCAGGGATTCTTTCTCAGGGACACATTACATTAAATTCTAAATTACATAATGTTGATATAATCCCGGCTAAGGATTGTAATGAAGATGCTATTACTAAATATGACTGTGTTTTGATAGATGAGTCGCAAAGATTATATCAAGGAGATTTTAATTGTATCGTTAAAGCTTTTCAAGAAGGAAAGATTCAGTGTATATTTGCATATGACTATTATCAGGTTTTGTCTAAGGCAGA
Organism: Lachnospiraceae bacterium MD308; assembly: GCA_010206225.2. GTDB lineage: Bacteria > Bacillota > Clostridia > Lachnospirales > Lachnospiraceae > MD308. The sequence continues at coordinate 5,028 of VIQU02000084.1, forward strand.
AAGTAATAGAAATATTCCTGAGCAGTTAAAACAGTTTAGTTGTTTTGATGAAAATAAACTGTCTGAAAAAATAAGGACGAATAAGGAAGTAGCTTCGTTCATTAAAAATGTGATTGATTTATCGCATCGTCCAAAGGGATATATGAATTATAGTAATATAGAGGTGTTGTATGCAGATGACTACGATGTGGCAAAAAATATAGTTGAACATTATGTGTTAAACAAAGGATATCAGTTTATTTCATATACTCCATCTAGAGTTAAAAGTAATGAGATAGATAAGTTTGATAATTATATAAATACGCATCATATAATTGGACAAGAATTTGATAATGTGATTTTTAGTATGGACAGTAATTTTAGGTATACTGAAGATGGGCATTTACAAGGGAAAAGACATCCAAATCCAGATTATATTTTTTATAAATTATGGTTCCAAGGGGTGTCTCGTGCAAGAGAAAAATTATGTATCTTGGTAATAGGAAATGAACCTTTGTTTAATAATATTTTAAAAGTTAAGATGCAGTTTGAGGAGTAGAGTGTGTTTTTACTTTATACTTCTAAAGAGAATACATATCTTGAAAGCAATGAGCAGATGAAGAAGTTAAAAAGAAACAATTGTGTTTCAGGATGGATAAAGCAGAATAATGAGCAGATACATTATCAGCGTAAGCAATGCCCATCGGGCGGATATTTGGATTTGGCGTCAAAGTTCAGATACTTGCACCAGAGAGCGTAAAGAGTAGTACAGGCAGATATTTGTGCAAGCAAGTGAAAATAGGATGGTCTATGAAAGATAGCTAAAATGTCAGAGGAAACAGCAATATGAGGAATGGTGGAAAATGGAGAATAAATTGACAGATGTTGCTAAGAATAATCTTATGACTAATTTTGTTAAAACAGACGACATTTTAAAAGATATGTGTGGGATTATTGAGTTCTCACAAAAGGCGGCATATCAGGCGGTCAATACGACGCTTGTTCAGAGAAACTGGATGATTGGATACCGAATTGCGGAGGAAGAATTTGGCGGAGAAGAACGCTCTGAGTACGGACTTAAGGTAATAAAGAAACTTTCAAAGGAACTGACAAATCTTTATGGTAAGGGATATGACAGAGGTACTCTTTATCGTTGTTTGAGATTTTACAGAATGTTTCCTGAGATTGTTGCCTCACTGAGGCAACAATCTGGAATCATACTTTCTTGGACGCACTATCGTATTCTCTTGCAGGTCGAAGATAAAAAAGCTCGTGATTGGTATGAGAAAGAAGCTGCGGAACAAACTTGGAGCGTCAGAACCTTACAGAGAAATATTTCTTCACAGTATTATTACCGTATGCTTCAAACGCAGAAGCAGGAGCTTGTAGAGAATGAAATGAAGGAGCTGACCGCAGAATTTCAGAATGACAAGCTAGAGTTCATTAAAAATCCGGTTGTGGCAGAGTTTTTAGGACTGGCTTCCAATACGGACTTTACAGAAAGTGACCTTGAAAAGAGCATTTTGACAAACTTGCAGAAATTCCTGATGGAGCTTGGAAAAGGATATGCTTTCGTTGCAAGACAGCAGCATATCCATACCGAAAAGAGGGATTATTTTATAGACCTTGTGTTTTATAACTATATTCTTAAATGCTTTGTCCTGATAGATTTGAAAACAAAGGAAATCACACATCAGGATGTAGGTCAGATGGATATGTATATCCGTATGTATGATGAACTGAAGCGCAGTGAGGGCGATAATCCGACGATTGGTATTGTCCTTTGCTCGGATACGGATGAAGATGTTGCCCGTTATTCTGTCCTGCATGGAAATGAGCAATTGTTCGCATCCAAATATAAATTGTATCTGCCGACAGAAGAGGAACTGAGAGCAGAGATTGAAACCCAAAAGGCAATGTTTTATCTTCAGCAAAAAGAAAATCAGGAAACGGAGTAATCATGAGCGAGGTGTTGCGAGATGGCGACACCTCATTTTTATGCGCTCATTCATTGTAAACGGTAGATAGTGCGTACCTCGACTGTAAAGGAGTAAACGGTAGATAGTGCGTACCTATACAAAACTGGAGCAAACCTGTATGATAGAAACAGATTTGCTCCAGTCTTATTTCACTTCATCTTTACCGGGCTTCCGGCAGTTCGCAGGAAGATTCGGTGACCAGGGGAGCAGGTCATCCAGAAAACCCCGGTCAGTATCATCTAGATGTTTCGGTATCTCAGTGAGCAGATACTCAAAGTAATCGTATGGTTTCAGGTTGTTTGCTTTTGCTGTTTCCGCAATGCTGTAGATGATCGCGCTGGACTTTGCGCCGACGACAGTATCAATCAT
>VIQU02000085.1 GCA_010206225.2 Lachnospiraceae bacterium MD308
TGGCTGCACTGATCCAGTATCCGGATCAAGATGTCCAATACACTTACGTTTTGATTTCGGTTTTTTTGACTTTTTATCCCAGTATGAGACGTTTTCATAAACGTATGTGGTGCCATTTTTGTGTTTTAGATAGACCAGAGATGCCATGTTGATTCCCTCCAACATATGTATAATTTTCTGCTTTTATTATACCATTTATACATATGTTTGTAAAGGAAAAACACGGGTTAAACACCGATTTTATAAGGAATCTGGGGAATAAGCTTAAAACCTATGTATAACAATTTCGGGAGATTAGGCTCTTTCACTCATTATATTATTTTCTCCTTTGCCAAAATTTTTGTTGGATTTTTTAAAAATATCATCTAATATACATTACTCTCCTTTTGAAAAGACTTTTTATAATCTTTCTGCAAATAATTCTATTCATTCACAGAGGATTCCGTTGCATATTCAGTTTTCTATCTTTAAATATATCCACACTCTGCATATTATGACACTCACATTTTCCACTCTGATTAGACTGCGCTTCGATAATAATATTGTCCATTTTCACTTTAATCTCTTCAAATCTGATATCCCTCTTTTTCATTCATTCGCCCCCCTTCTTTCGACATCAGCATGATATTTTTGATAAAGCTTAAATTTTATATGCTCAATGCGACATCCTATATGAGAGGGTTCGCAAGTATCACCACAGACTGCCGCATTCATCAATTTACATCTATTGTGAATGCAATAACGAATATTCTCGCAAGTAGAGCAAAATTCATAATCTGCATTTACAGTATTTTTTAATCTTTCTACTTTTTCTTCGTCTATTCCGTCAGATATATTACCAATTACATACTTATCATTACCTGCCAAATATGTACATGGATAAATCTTTCCATCCGTATATACATTATACGACAGTGAACATCCCCCTAATTTCCTTTTCTTAAATGTCTGTTCAACAATTGAAATTTCCAAATCCTGATTATTCAACCAGTATTGGACAATCTTCTCGCACTCTTCCTCTAACTTCTGAGCTATATCTTCAGTCCATTCAGAATCAAAGAAATCTGCCGCCAGAGAAATTCTTTTTACGCCTAATCCCCCAATATGCTTTACATTCTCGAACAAACAATCAACACTTTTAGCACCAACTGTCATTCGAGCGTAAATACCAGGAAAATCATTCAATAAAAGATTAAGTGTATTTGCCACTTTATCATAACTTCCTTCCCCCAGAAGATTTTTCCTACATAAATCATGATTTTCTTTTGTTCCATCAATACTGATTGAAATCCCTTCTTTGAAGGCTTCTGCATTATTTAATAAAATGGCTCTGATTTTTTCATTCCAAATTGTTCCATTAGTAGTAAAGGCAAATTTTGTATCCCAACCTTTATTTTTAATAAAATTACTAACTTCACCAATTAACTCGTAATTTAGCAAAGGTTCTCCTCCATGAAAAATAATCAAATCCAACATTTGCGGATATTTTTCATATATTTTCTCTAAAAACTTTTGGAAATCCCATGCTACTCTTGCTTTATTTTTTTGTCCGCCAATTGTTTCATAACAATATGTACAATTAAGATTGCATTGCGTTGTTGTCCAAATTACCAAACCCATATTTTTCCACCTCATAGTATTTATAAATACTTTGTTTTCTATATTTACATCGTTCTTCATATGAAATCATTCCATTTGCAAATGTAATAACATCCGATAAACAAGACCAGCAAACATTTTTGATATCACATTGTTCACAAGGCATTCCCGACAGCTTTCTTACTTTTTCTATTTCTGCTGCTCCCTTCGATTCTAAATAATTATCTAATACGCCCATGTCTTGACGAATATTTCCCATCAAAAAACAATCATCTTGAAGTAAATTGCATGGATAAACATTTCCTTCTGCATCAATTGTTAAATTTCCTCTACAAGCGCCACAATGTTCTAAGCAGCCTAAATACTCATACTTTATCGGATTGTATTTTTTATACCCTTTTTTTTCAAGATAAGCATCATAAATACGTTGAATCTTTTGAGCATTTAGGCCACCCCGTCCATTCATGGAATACATTCGCGGTTCGCCTTTTACATTATATGTTTTACAAATTTCATCAAACTTTTCTTCTGCCTCCCTTGATGGTGGTAATATTGCGGAAATTGCCACATATTTTAATCCAGCTTTTTTTAACATATCGGCTTTTAATAAGACATCATCATAAACATCTTTTCCACGTATTGCCAAAGTCAATTCTTTATCACAGCCATCTAAACTTAGACTGATCGAATCAAAATTCTTCACAATAAACTTTAAATTGTTCTGATTAATGAATGATCCATTAGTAATCATTGACAATTTCCCAGAATAATTTTTCTTGATATAAGAAACAATATCAAAAAAATCCTTTCGCAACATAGGTTCTCCGCCCGATAACAAAATATATGGAATTCTTAATTTTTCAATTTTATCTATAATTCTACAAATTTCTGAATATGTTAACTCTTCTTGAGCTTTCCCTCCACATTCCGCGTCCTGACAGCAATGTAAACATGAAAAATTACATTTCCCAGTCAACAACAATGTGACCTCCTGAACCTTAACATTTTCTGTTTGATGCTCTTCTATTAAAATTCCAATCATTTTCAATTTTTCAATAATCTTGCTTACAATATCCTGATCTTCTTCAGCAAAGTATTTTGGCACATCACTATATTGCACTTTACCAATAATTTTGCAGAGATATTCATAATAGATTTTAGGTACTTTAAAATAATTTTCATTTAAAGCTAATATGTATTTTGTTGTATCTTCTATCAAAGTCATTTGCGGATTCCATACTACTTTAGACATTTTATTTTCCTCCTAAATTTTCTATAATATCTGGCGAATCATAAAAATATCCAATAATCTTTCCACCTTTTATATGTAATACGGTAGGAAAACCGGCAATTAAAATATCATCGGTAGTTTCAACATTAGAATAATCCAATAATGGTGTTTCTAGCACGGCATATATATGTCCAAGTTTTGCACTTGGATTCATTTCCAAATACTCTGCATCGGCAACTATAACATCATAATATAAATGTTTCCCTTGCTCTGAGAACCAACCGCCATTTTCATATTTTTCACGACTTTCTCCCACATAAAATACTTCTTCTCCATTTTCCACGAATCCTATATCTAAATCATTATCGATATAGTGCTGTGTCCAATCATAGTAAGATATGCTACTAGCATTTGTGTAATAATCCACTGCATACACCTTACTAGACTGAGCTAACTTCTCCAATGTTGGCTTTGCTTTTTCACAATCCGGACAGCCCTCTAAATAATAATAAACGTAGTATTCTTCTTCTGTTTGTGAAAGCACCTGATTGTTTTGTATTTCTTCGAAACTTTCTACAAAATTACTTTCATTTGACACATCACTTGCCAGCACTGGCATTTGGCTATTCATTAACATCCCCGACGCTAATACTATTCCCAAAATTCTACCATTCCACTTAGCTAACTTTTTTAATTTCATCTTATTTCCTCCTCGTTTTTTATGTTAAAAGTACTTTACCATCTAATCTAGCTCCTATGTACATTCCGACCACCAATTCCCCTTTTTCAGTCCACAATTTCTTCTGTGCTTCAATTTAGCTCAACTCATTGCTATAATTCAAAATTCTACTAATCAATTAATTTTGGTCCTTATATTTCAACCTATCTTCGTTAAAATGGTTATCTTCTAAAAAATAACACCTTCCAAAATCTGTAAAATTAAAGATTGCCGATATAGATTTATTTTTCCATAACGGCAATTTTTTCACTTACTATCTTATTTTTCTATAATTACATTCAAAACGTCATCAATGCTCTTTCCAAAATCTGCTTCTTATACGGTTCTTCTATCATTTTTGCTTCAATTTCTTTTCCTCAATCCGTACTATTTACTGCTTCCAACTGTCCCTCTCTCTTTATCCCAAATTCAGGATAAGAAGAGCATTATTTGAGACGTATCATTATTAAAAAAATATTGTCAAAATCCAGCTTTTACACGATTTCTGAAAAACTTCTCAAATAATACTGCTCCATTACAGCAGGAAATCAATCTCCCCTATCTGTAAATCAGGTAGCTAGAAGTGCAGGCTCTATGCACACCCTACTTGGTCACAACTCAAGGCGCTGACTTTCTCTTATTCTATGAGAAGATTTCTTTGCTTTTTATTTCAATTCTGACATAAAGAGCAAGATTCGCCAGAGTAACTCAAAACCCACTTTGTGGATTTTGTTTACCTTGCAATCTTGATGGTGATCCCGCTCCCCATGCCCTCGGTTACAGCACACTTTTTCAAATGTGCTGTTTTGGCTCCTATTGAAAATAGTCGCAGCATGATTGTTCCAATCACGATAAATCAAAAACAATTTAACAAAAATCCTCTTTTCAGTTCCCACTCCCCTTTCCTAATTGGCTTATATATTGAATACATTTTTACAGAAAGAGGTTTCCTAATGGCAAGACCAAAAAAAGAGAAAGAATTACGACACAAGCACCAAATTATGCTCCGTCTCACAGACACAGAATATGAAATTGTAACTGAACACGCTAAAGCTGCAAACCTTCCCCTGGCAGAATATGCCCGAAAGCAAGTTACAAATAAAAAGGTAATTGCAAAATATGAGATTGTGGCAGATGTGCCGGAACTAAAAAAACTGATTGCGGAATTTGGAAAGATAGGCAGCAATTTAAATCAGATTGCCCGTCACTTCAACAGCGGCGGCATCCATTCAAAAGAAATGCGAAAATCCATTAACCAGGGAATTGCAGATATTTATGATATGAAATATACAGTCATGAAAATGGCAGGGGATTTTTTAACGATTACAACTAATAAAAATACTGGCACACTCAAGAGGGAACTGAATGGCGATTCTAAAACACATAGCGAGTAAAAATGCAGACTACAGCGAAATACAAAACTATTTAATCTTTCAACATGATGAGTATAAAAATAAACCCATATTAGACGAGAATGGCCGGCTGATTCCCCGTGAGGAATACTATCTGGATGGCATAAACTGTGATCCCTTTACTTTTGATATGGAGTGTAAAGAGCTAAATGCAAGTTATCATAAAAATCGAAATTATGACGAAATCAAATCCCACCATTATATCCTCAGCTTTGATCCGAAAGACACTGCCGAGCGTGGACTGACTGGAAAACGGGCGCAACAGCTTGGACTGGAATTTGCCAAAAAGATTTTTCCCGGACACCAGACACTTGTCTGCACCCACATGGATGGTCATAATAAAAGTGGCAACATTCATGTGCATATCGTAATCAATAGTCTGCGAAAATATGATGTGGAGCGTCAGCCTTTTATGGAGCGCAGATGCGATTCCCTTGCCGGATACAAGCACCACCTGGCAAAAGATTACCTAATCCAGATGAAGCAGTCTGTCATGGATATATGCCAGCGTGAAAATCTCTATCAGGTAAATTTACTCTCCCCTGCTGAAAAGAAAATCACAGAACAGGAATATCATGCGAAACGCCGTGGAGAGAAAAATCTTGAAAAGCGGAATGAACAACTCCGTTCAGAAGGTCTTACGCCACGAAAAACAGAATTTCAGACACAGAAAGAGTTTCTACGCTCTTCTATCGAGAAATCTGCTTTGTCTGCCCGAAGCCTGGAAGAGTTTCAGCAGATACTTTTTGAAAAATACCAAATCAAGCTGAAAGTCAGCCGGGGGAGGTTTAGCTATCTTCATCCGGAACGCAGTAAATTCATTACTGGAAGAATGCTTGGCACACACTATGAAACAGATTATTTGCTGAAGCAATTTGAGGAAAATGCAATCCAGCAGACCTCCCCTGCACATTATAGCACTTCACATGGAAACGATATGCAAATTTTGTTTATCAAATCCGACCTTCACCTTGTGGTGAATCTGCAGGAATGTATTAAGGCACAGCAGAGCGCAGCCTATGCCAATAAAGTAAAACTGTCCAATCTGCAAGAAATGGCTAAGACTGTCGCTTATATCCAAGAGCATGGTTACGATACGAGAGATTCCCTGGAAGATTCTTTTGCAAAACTCAAGAATCAGGCTTCCAGTTCCAGAAAAGAATTAAAATCTATTGAGGACAAGCTACGTGCAACTAATGAGCAAATCCATTACACGGGACAATACCTTGCAAATAAATCCGTCTACCAGCAGTTTTGCAAATCAAAGAATAAAGGGCAATTCCGAAAAGAACACTCTGCGGAAATTATTCTCTATGAAACCGCACGGAAATTTTTGAAGGAGCATTCTACGGATGGGAAACTACCCTCTATGAAATTGCTGAAAACAGAGAAGGAACAATTGCTGCAGAATAAAAAGCAGGCACAGAAGAATTATCATTACTACCGGGACTATAAAAAAGAACTGTATACCGTCTGCTCCAACGTGGATACGATCTTAGGACATCCGCACAGCAGACAGAACGAAAAACAGAAAAAAGCTGAAATTCTTAAATAATCCGAATAAGCAGAAATTTGTTACTAAATATATTAAGGCATTAAAAGACAGTCGGAACAAATCCCTATTAAAAATTTTCCGACTGTCCTTTCTCAAATAATATCTCTAGCAAAGTGTCTTTATACGAACACTATTATTTTTATAATTCCACATAGATAATAAAAGTAATTTGAATCCAACGCAGAAAAGGGGTGGCAATTATAAGTCAGATGTTAGACGAAATGCGAAATGAGGTTGTCCTTAACTTAAAAAAAGAATTGGTAGTGTAAATTAATTTGTGTTTTTGGAAGAAAATGGCTCCTTTTTGGTAAGAATTAAGATATGACAATTCTTATAGTAAAGGAGTGTTTTTATGGCAGTTGCAAAGGAGCAGATCCGACAGATTATTTCACAAAACAACATTAACAGCGTATCAGATGTTTATTCTCTTCTCAAAGAGAGTTTCAAAGACATCCTTCAGGAGCTTATGGAAGCAGAACTGGATGCTACCCTTGGTTACGAGAAAAATCAAAAGGGTGGCTTGCTGACAGATAACAAACGGAACGGCCATTCCCC
>VIQU02000086.1 GCA_010206225.2 Lachnospiraceae bacterium MD308
TCTCGGCCGTTGTCATCCACTATGGTATTAACTGGTCTTGGAACTGCTCTGATATCAGCAGGTACGGGCATAAAAATCACCTCTTTATATAGTCCTATTATATCATATTAGGACTATATATAATAGTGTTTTATACACAATTTTACAAAAATCTGAATGGATTAACAGGTGTGGCACGGTTAAAAATGGCCATTTTTTTAAGATTATTACTTTTGCTTAGCTAGTTTTGAATGTATTATATAGTTTTTTACGAGTTTACAGGTCTATTCTATAGTCCGGTAAATTGGGAAAGTTTTATTAAAGTATCCGTCCTGGTATCCGTATTTGATCTTGCTGCTCTTTTTGACCATGGCAATCGTGTCCAATCCATGCCCCTGTTTTAAGGCTGTAACTGTTTTAGGGGATGAGAACCAGCTGTCGAACAGCACATATTTTGCTGATAACCCTGCCTGCCGTGCCATTTTGACCAGCTCCAGCATTACTTCCGTCGCTTTACGGCGTGACTGTTTCCTACGTTTCCCGGCAAGGGAACGTCCATCATGGACGGAAGCTTCACAAAGCAGGTTTTTATCATCCGCGGCGGAAAGAAGGCAATGGTTAACCGGAATGAAGGAATTACCATCGGACCATCCCAGAGTCAGCATCCGATAGCCGCGCTTGTATTTCATGGAGCAATGGTCAAACACTTTCGCGAGAAGCTCCGTTTTGCCGGAACGGGAACGGTCAAACAGGCTGTCATCAATAATAAAGACGTCTTTACGGTCATCAGCCGTCAGCGGCTTCATAAAACCATTTATGATCCTGGCGGAAAGCAGGGTTGTAAAACGCTGCCAGTTGGTTTTGGTGCTGTTAAGGAAACGGTAAACCGTATTTTTGCAAAAACTGCCATCAAAGGCGCCCGTTTTTCTCTGCATATACATGCTTCTGTCAGAGAAAATAAGACAAAACAGGTAACGGAAGATGTCCATCACGGGAACGCCCTTCAATTTACCGGCATTGCACTGGAAAAAGAGTTTTCGAACCCGGAACTCCCCGAAAAAATCTGTTGCGGAATCAAAAATCTCATTTAGGTTTTTGGTATTGTGTGGTATACTTGACATGGCATAAATCTCCTTGCTGTGTGATTGTTTTTGGCAATTCAATTATACCACCAAGCGCGGATTTATGCCTTTTTTATGGGTTAAAGTATTGATTTTTCAAGGTTCAACGCATCAAACGGTGTGGGAAGTTTGAGTAAATTAATTGAAGAAGCAGTGGAGCCTCGTGTATGGAAAGAACATGTGATGAAGGATTTGATGAAGTTCTGGGATAAGCCGGAAGCTGTCGCTCTTCATGGAGGACTTTTTAATACATATCGTACCAATACAGGTAATGATTTGCCTAAAGATCAGGAACAGTGGCCAGAGGAATTTAAGCAGGCGCTGAAAGATCCTATTACAGTAGGATTGGTGCAGCCGGAATACAATTTTGTCCGTGCGCATTCCCGTTTAACTTATGCCTTTGGAATTGCCTTTCATATGACTGGAAATCCACACTATCTGGAAGTCTGCCGTAAAGGAGCGCTTGCACTTGCGGAGGCTATGGACGGTAACTATGGCATGCATGTTACACAGGAAACTGAATCCGGTAAATGGGACGCTGATTATAAACTAAGAACTAGTCAGGATCTTGCATATGGTCTTACTGGACTTGGCATGTATTACTTTTTGACACATGATAATTCGATTCTGCATAAAATTATACAGTTAAAGGATTACATATTTAAAGTTTATATGGATGATGGGAAAGGTTATCTGACATGGTATCCAAGACATACAAAGGATCCGGATGTACAGATAGTGGCACAGCTTGATCAACTGTATGCTTATATGCTGATGCTTACGCCATGTCTGCCTGAGCCGTATCAGAGCATTTGGAAAAAGGATATGAAGAAGATCGTGGATATCCTGATCACACAGTTCTACAGTGAACACTATAAGTTTTTCTGGGGTGTGGAAAACACATCGACATCTATGGAATTGGGTTCCGATCATACAGATTTTGGTCACTCGGTAAAAACATTCTGGGTGATACTGAAAGTCGGAGAACTACTCGGAGATCCGTTTTACATTGATTTTGCACGTCCTAAAATTGATAATATCATTCATTCTGCTTATATTGAAGAAACAGGTTCATGGGCAAGGCGGTTAGATAAGAATGGAAATCTGGATATTGATAAGGAGTGGTGGATTCTGGCAGAACTGGATCAGGCGTGTGAGATTCTTTCCATTCATGATCCATACTATTACAAATATTTGAATAATACGCATCGCTATTGGTTTGATAAAATGGTAGATAAAGAAAACGGGGAAATCTGGCATATGTTGGATGGTAGAACTGACAAACCAGTGATTCAGTATCCAAAGGCACATAATTGGAAAACTTCTTTGCATAGTTTTGAACATGCACTTTTCGGATATATGACAGCCAGTCGCATTAAAGATACAGAATTTGATCTGTACTATGCTCTGCCGGAGTGGGAAAAACCATCCCATCGCAGTTTTTCACCATATATGTTCTTTGGAAATGTTGTAAATTATTGCAGGGAGATGCATCTGTCATTTATGCCTGATGGCAATCACATTTACAGAGTAACTTTTAATGGACTTCATTAGGGGATATAAGATGGAAAGCGGAAAAATAAAATTATTACGACAGATGATGGCAGACGGGTTTACTTATATTTTTGGGAATCCCGGAACAGTAGAACAGGGAATTTTAGATGAATTGTATCAGTATCCCCAACTTCATTATATTACCTGTCTGCAGGAATCTGTTGCCGTTGCCATGGCAGATGGCTATGCCAGGGCAACGGGTCTTCCCGCAGTTATTCAGCTGCATAGTGGGGTTGGTTTGGGAAATGGCATCGGGATGTTGTATCAGGCTTACCGGGGGCATACACCACTTATTGTGATCGCAGGAGAGGCAGGAATACAATATGATGCTATGGATGCTATTATCAGGGTGACCTTGGACATATGTTTGGTGAAAACAGTAAAATGGCAGTACAGGACGCAGATGTGGTGTTGATAGTAGGTACTTATACTTTTCCGGAAGTATTTCCTTGCTTGGAGATGCCGTTTCGCACGGACGCAAGTATATTCCATATAGATTTGGATTCCTATGAGATTGCCAAAAACCATCCGATTACACTGGGGATTTGCGCTGATCCCAGACTGACATTAGAAAAAATAAATAGTTTACTGGAAAAAGCAAGTATTCCCTGTCGGAAAAACAATAAAAAAGAAATATCATCAAAAGAAAATCTGCTTAGACAAAGCAATGCAACAGTGGCTGTATTTATGAGAGAGTTAAGCAGTTTGCTGGATGAAAATACGATTATTTTTGATGAGTCACTGACCGCTTCAGGGTATGTATCGTCGTTTCTATCCCGTACGCTGGAAGGGACATTTTTTCAGACAAGAGGTGGTTCTTTAGGTGTTGGCATTCTCGGAGGAATGGGAATCCTGCTTGCGAATCCAAACAGGCAGGTAATTGTTTTTACCGAGGATGGAGGAAGTATGTATACCATTCAGGCGCTTCATACTGTCAGCAGATATCATATTCCGGTTAAGGTTGTTATCTGCAATAATGGAAGATACAGCCTGCTTGACAATAATTTGGAAGTTTATCGGAAGGAACATGGTATTTTACCACATCAACAGCCGGACTGCTTCTCGCTGGAGCCCGCAATTGATTTTGTTATGCTTGCCCGTTCCATGGGAATAAATGGAATTAAGGCAGAAACCAAAGAACAGGCGGTTGAAGCGGCTAAAATGCTGGTTCATACCACAGAGGCTTTTTTAGTGGATTTGGATACGTGTGAATAAAGTAAGCCGAATCTGATTATCGGTTTAAAATTGTCAAACAGCCATAACTTAAAGTCTATTAAGCCCCCAGCAGAGCTGGGAAGAACGGAGTAATAGGCCTTATCAGAATTACAGTTTGAGGAATTGTAAAATCGAAAGCTGCTAAGCTGTTTACCAACCCCAAAAATATAAAAGGTGGCTGATGCGTTTGCAGAGCTGTACGAAATGGCGGATATTGTAGTGCTTGATGTAGGCAGATATGGTTTTGTGATGCTCAAATATTATACGCCGCCGCATGGCTTTGAGGAAGATGCAACTTTTACGGACGGCAAGGCATTGTTTGAAGCATTATGGCAGGAATGGCTTGATATGAAGCTGTATCTTATCGCAAAAGGTACTCCATTGCTAGAAAAAGGGTATAAGGGTGTGTTTGAGAGCCTGACAAAAGAAAAACAGTCGGAACTTATCGGGCGAAAAGCCGTTTTCGCAAGAATGGCGGGAATAGGTCTGTAAAAAGATGTTTCTAACAAAGAAATAGATAGAGAGATGGATTCTGTAGGCGCAGGCATTGTGGGAATGTCGTATAACTGGCTGTGTTTATGGAACTGTGGGAAACCCTGTTTGCAGGATGTGGGAAAGCTGCTTTTGCTTTTCCACAGGCTGTGAATGGGGTTTCCCATAGTTTCATAGCCAGTTATGCACATTTCCATGATGCAGGTCTTAAATACTTGAAATGATTCGCCTGACCGCATATAATTATATGGCAGAGATTAAAGGAAGGGTGAATGAAGATGTTAGAGTATATTTCTGCCCCAGAAGCGGCAAAGAAATGGGGCATTTCAGAAAGACGGGTGCAAAAGCTATGTGAGGAAAACCGCATACCGGGCGTGGCAAAGTTCAGCCGCTTGTGGCTGATTCCAAAGGACGCTGAAAAACCAACAGATGCCCGATTAAAAGCAGAAAGGAAGAAAAAACATGAATAAAGTTTTAATTATAGATGATGATAAAGAACTTTGCGCACTTATGAAAAAATGCGTAGAGCAGGAAAACCTTACTGCGGTTGTCGCAGGCGGCGGGATAGAAGGACTGCATATATTGGAGGAAATCAAAGATACCTGTTCACTTATTATTCTTGATATTATGATGCCCGATTTAGACGGTTTTCAAGTGTTGCAACAAGTACGGCAGACAAGCAATGTTCCCATTCTTATGCTTACCGCAAAAAGCGGTGAGGAAGATAAGGTTTCCGGCTTAAGGATGGGGGCAGACGATTATCTGACAAAGCCATTTAGCATTAACGAGCTTATGGCACGTGTAAATTCTCTTATCCGGCGTTTTACATTGTTCAATACTGTTTCCGGCACAGAAACGGATTGTATGGTATTTCAAGGAATGACGATAGATAACCTTAACCGTCTTGTTTTGGTTAATGATATACAAGTGGAACTTACAGGAAAAGAATTTGATCTGCTTTCTTTCCTTGCAGCAAATAAAGGAAAAGTGTTTACAAAAAAGCAGATTTATACCCATGTATGGGAGGAAGAGTATGCTTTTGATGATAGCAATATCATGTCGTTTATCAGCAAATTACGGAAAAAAATCGAACCAGACCCGGAACACCCTTTTTATATTCTGACTGTACGGGGCGTTGGTTACCGATTTAACAGGGAGGCATAACATGAACTTAAATTCATTTTTATTAATTGCTCTCTGTACAGCGCTTTTGGCTGTCCTGTTTTTTATTACGAAACTTAGGCGTGTAAGAGGACAATTATCTATTATTGAAGAAGCCCTTGAAGATATAAAGTCCGGTAATCCGAACCGACGGGTTTTGGCGAGAAAAAGCGATATGACAAAGCGTATTTGCTATGCAATCAATGAAATTGCGGTCAAGAACCAGTCACAGCTTATCCAACAAAAACAATCGGAGCAGGCATACAAGCGACTTATGACAAGCCTTTCCCATGATGTAAAGACACCATTAGCTTCATTGTTTGGCTACTTGGATGCCGTTGAAAATGGTCTTGTGGCTGGGGAAGAAAAAGAAGCCTATATCCATGTTGCAGTAGAAAAAGCGTGTCACTTAAAACATTTTGTGGAAGCACTATTTGAGTGGGTAAAACTAGACGCTAAAGAACAGGTTTTTCATTTTGAGTTATGTGATTTTAACGAATTGACCCGCAATATTGTCGCAGAGTGGGTTCCAACCTTGGAACGTAACCATTTTGAATATGATTTTGATATTCCTGAAGATGAAAATTTTTTACGTATTGACCCTCATTCCTATACCCGCATTCTTAATAATCTGTTTCAAAATGTGCTTATGCACAGTGGCGGCAATAAATTGACTTTGAAATTATTGGAGAATGAACAGCAAGTAGAAATTATCATTTCAGATAATGGAAAAGGTATTTCCTCCTCTGATATTCCGCATATTTTTGAGAGAATGTATCAATGTGACAGTTCACGTTCTGCCAGGGGCAATGGCTTGGGGCTATCTATTACGACAGAACTTGTAAATGCTCACAATGGGAAAATTAAAGCAGACAGCAATCCCGGAATGGGTGCAATATTTACGATACTATTTCCAAAAGCTCTGTAACAGCACAGGGCTTTTTGTATATTTATTGGAGGAAAACATGAAAAAAGCAAGGTTACGGCAAGGTTTTGGCAAGGTTAATGCTATATAATTAGGGAATAACTTCTCGGAATCTCAATGAATGAGATCCCAACCGAAGATTGACAACTGAATATCGTGCAGGAAAAGAAATTTGAGAAAAATGGACATAAACATTGGACATAGCGGGTACTATGCCTTGAAAAATCTTATGGAATCGCTTAATATATCATTATTAGGCGGTCAATCCTAATAATGATTCTTGAAATGCCTCAGCAGAGGGCATTTCCCAGGCATCAAGGTGTTGGAGCATCATGATGCCGTAGAGGCGGCAGTACCACATCTTCGTAGAGCGGTACCTGCCGTCTTCTAATTTATA
>VIQU02000087.1 GCA_010206225.2 Lachnospiraceae bacterium MD308
CCGGGAACTGGTAGAACAGCTAACAGAGAATCCGTACTACCAGTTTTTTATTGGTCTTCCAGGTTATCAACAGGAACCGCCGTTTGCACCATCGCTTCTGGTAGAATTCCGAAAACGTCTGACTGACGACATCCTTGGGGACATCAATGAGATGATTATTGGATTCAACCATCCGGATGATCATACCCCAGCTGGCGGCAGCGGTGATTCTGGAAACACAATTGCTGCAGGAGATGGCAGTTCAGACAACGAAGGCACGCTTATACTGGATGCCACCTGCGCACCACAGAACATTGCATTTCCACAGGATATCAACCTGCTGAATGAAGCAAGAGAAGATCTCGAAAGGATTATTGATACAGTCTGCTATGAATACAATGAGCCAAAGCCGCGTACCTACCGAAAAAAAGCCAGAAAAGACTATCTTGCCCTTGCCAAGCGTAAAAAACGGTCAGCAAAGATTATCCGCAAAGCGATCAAGAAACAGCTTCAATACGTCCGGCGGGATCTTGGATACATCGGCCAGTATTTAAAAGAAGGAAAGGAACTGTCCATCAAACAGGAATTGCAGCTCAATGTGATCCGAAAGGTCTATGAGCAGCAGAAATACATGTACGATAACAAGGTACACTCTGTTCCGGACAGGATTGTAAGTATCAGTCAGCCATACATTCGTCCAATTGTAAGAGGAAAAGCCAAGACACCAACGGAGTTCGGAGTCAAGCTTGACCTGAGTATCGATGACAATGGCATGGCGCGAATTGAAAAGCAATCTTTTGATGCTTACAATGAAAGTGACGTATTGATCAGTGCGGTCGAGAATTATTATGAACGGACAGGCCGTTATCCCAAAAGAGTGCTTGCTGATAAGATTTACCGAAACCGCAAGAATCTAAAATATTGTAAAGAGCATGGGATCCGTCTGTCTGGACCTGCACTTGGGCGGCCGAAAAAGGATTCAGCCGCAGACAGAAAACATATCTACAGGGATGCTATAGACCGTATAGAGGTAGAGCGGAAATTCAGCCTTGCCAAACGATGCTACGGACTCGGATTAATCCGAACGAAACTTGATACAACAACCAGAAGCTCTGTCTGCCTGTCAATCATAGCTATGAATGTAAACAGGCTTACAACTGTTACTTTGCGTAAATTTTGGGAGTCGATTTTTCAAAGTACAAAATCAAATATATTTTACATTTTGGTATTCAGAAACCAGCATTCAGTGGTTCCCGCTGTTTGATGCCAGTTGCTGAGTAGACACTAATTATGAAGCAGTCTGGATTCGGCGGCGGGTAAGATCAACCTGCCGCTAATTTATTTGAAAAAGGAGGGCAGGCACACCGGAATTGCAGTGTAACCCATTAACCAAACAAAACAAGAAAGGAAAAGCGGTAGGGTGCATTTTTAGTTTTCTGAAAAACAACAGAAGATGTGGAATTGAAAAAATATTATGGTATGGCAGAGATTGACAGTCTCTGCTTTTTTTGTGGAAGGGGGAGTCCGGAGCGGATGTTTGAGATTCTGGTGGTAGTGAAGAATGCAGGAAAGACGATCCTTGACATTCTGGTGAGATTATAGGAAAGGGGAGAACGGATGAAAGAGATTAAAATAGCGTTCCTTCTGATCGGGTGTGCAGTGGAGCTGTATCACATCCTGTCAGGGGGACTGGATGGCTAATTGAAATTTTTTAGCCCAGAAAAAGATAGATGTTAGATAAGTTGTAAAAATTAAATACAGAAGGCTGGAAAAAGATATGAAAAAGAATGTAAGAGCAGGTATCAAAAACACATAAAAAAATGAATGAAGAGAAGGAGGAATCTTAAATGGTAGCAAATGTGGAAAGTATGTTTTATGTAAGGGAGACGCCGTGGCATGGTCTCGGGGTAAGGGTAAATGAAGCCCCTGCATCAAGGGAGGCACTGACAGCGGCAAGGCTGGACTGGAACGTGGTTCAGGAGCCTATTTATACCGAGACGGAGGAACTGATCAAAGGTTACAAGGCAAATGTACGGGATTCCGACCGGAGGGTGCTTGGCGTGGTGACGGACCGCTATAAGGTCATCCAGAATACGGAAGCCTTTGCATTTACGGATTCCCTTCTGGGGGAAGGGGTGCGTTATGAGACCGCAGGAAGTTTACAGGGCGGGCGGAAAGTCTGGCTCCTTGCGCATATGCCCCATGAGTATATCATTTCCGGGGAGAGGATCAGCCCGTACCTGTTGTTCTCCAATACCCATGACGGTTCGGGAGCGGTGAAGATCGCCCTTACGCCCATCAGGGTAGTCTGCAACAATACGCTGAACCTTGCGCTGTCTGCAGCGAAGCGTTCATGGTCCATGCTGCATATCGGGGATATCAGGGGAAAGATCACAGAGGCAGGGGATACCCTCTTTAGGGCAGAATCCTATATGGATGAGCTTGGAAAAGAGTTTGAGACTTTAAGGATGAAGAAGCTCACAGATAAGAAGGTCATGGAATACATAGAGGTGCTTCTTCCGGCAGAGGAAGGCTCCACGCCGCAGCAGGCAAGGAATATGAAGAAGCTTCAGGAAGATATGAGGCTCCGGTATTTTGAAGCGCCTGACCTTCAGGATGTAGGAAGAAATGTGTATCGGTTCATCAATGCGGTATCGGATTTTGCGACCCATGCGCAGCCCTTGAGGAAAACGGCCAATTATAAGGAGAACCTGTTTTCAATCGCAGACCTGATCCGGATAGAGGAAGATTTCTGGGAGAACCATGTCGTAAAGGGGAAAGTGCCGGCACCGGACGGTTCTGAGCTTGCGGACAGCGTGATCGCGGAATACTTTAAGAAATCCAGAGAAAAAACGATAGAGCTTACGGGATTTGACGAGAAGCTGGAACGGAGACAGGAGCTTGCCAAAGACATAGAAGATATGGAAACAGAGAAGCGGCAGATCGAGCAGGAGTTGAAGCTTTATCTTGGAGAGGCGGAAGCGGCGAAGAACGGGAGATACCGGGTATCGTGGAAGAGCGTATCCAGTCAGAGGATCGATGAGAAGCGGTTGAAAGAGGAATGCCCGGAGGTTTATGAGAAATACCGGAAGACTACGCAGTACCGGAGGTTTTTGGTAAAGGCGGCGTAAAAGGATATAAAAGAGGATATGGATTTTTTGACAGGAGAAAGAGGAAATGGCATTTTTTAAATCCGATAAAGATGTTCGAATCGAACATTTATCAAAAAATGCAGGATATATAGGAAGAGGCTCTCGGTGTCTCTTCCTATTATATAATAAGGAAAGGTAACAGGAGGATGGGAACGCAGGAAGCAAAAGTATTTGCAACGGGAAACAGGATGTTCGATTCGAACATCTCGCAGGGAACAGACAGTACAAAATGTAAAAACGCCTGTGAGGGAATGACAAAAATAAGGAAAAAGGCAGTGTTTGTTTACAAGGGAAGGATAAAAAATGACAGGAAAGAACGGGATCAGGGAAGAACTGGCAAAAAAAGCCGGCAGTATAAAGAATGGGAACAAAGGAGAAGAACCTGCGTTTTCAGCACCGGCAGAAGGAATGGAAGGTCTGGCAGAAATGGGAAGAGGTAAGGAACAATTTAACTGTAACAACAGCGCAGGATTTGTCCGCCTGTTAAGAGCGGATGAGATCGAGTGTCGGGTATCCGTAATTAATGAGAGGGGCTTGAGTCTGCTTTTATTTAAAGACGCCCGTGTAGACCGGAAGATTTTAGACGAGACGTTTACGCCCTTCGGATGGAGGCGGACGCACCAGAGTATTGACGGGAACCTTTACTGTACGGTGGAGATCTGGGATAAGGAGAAGCAGCAGTGGATTTCAAAACAGGATGTGGGAACGGTGAGTTATTCGGAGAAAGAAAAAGGACAGGCTTCAGATTCTTTCAAGCGCGCCTGTTTTAACTGGGGGATTGGAAGGGAATTATATACCGCTCCGTTTATATGGATTTCTGCGGAAAATGTCAGCATTAAACCCAAGGGAGACCGTTATACGACATCTGAGCACTTTTTGGTCCGGGCCATTGATTACAATGAGGAACGTGAGATTTCTTATCTTATGATTGTGAATGGAAAGGGAAAGAAGGTATTTGAGATGGGGAAACCAAGAAAAGCTGATGGAAAGAAGCCTGTTCCAGCGTCCAATGAGGATATAGGAGCAAACATCATTACAGAGATCCAGAGGGCGGCACTGGAGAAAGAGCTTAAGCGTACGGGAGTCTTGATGGAGGCTGTTCTTGGGAGATACAATATCCAGAGCTTAGAAGAGATGACGGAGGATGTCTATACGAAAGCATTAGCCGGATTGAAGAGGACAAAGACGAAGGCAGCGTGATTGATAAAATAAAAAAGTAAACAGGGAAAGAAAAAGAAATTGAAAAACAGCAGGAGGAAGAAAAATGAACAGCAGCAGGAATAGCAGGGAACCCCGGCAATGTGCATGGGAGGATGTGAAAGAGAAGATACAGCTTCAGCTTATCAATAAAGAGCAGAATGCGGAATGTATGAAGGAACGTTTGTATAAAGATTATCTGGATCTTGCAGCGGTGTTTATGGTTGAGGTATTGGAACTTAAGGAGAACAAAGTACTTATCCCCGTGACGGAGATGATGGCGTCGGAATGGGGAGTCAGCATTGATGAACTGTGGGAGACGGCACTTGGCAATCTGGAAAAAGAGGAATGTACCATTATGGATATCAGATATTTCGTCCCTGAAGAATTCAGAGAAGAAGCGGATAAAGCACAGCTGTACGTATGCAGGATGAAGAATGGGAATCACGGAGCACAGGCGATACTAAGAAGGGGATTATTGAAAGGGTTTGCAGAGAAATACAAAGAAAAGATATACATACTGCCAAGCTCTGTCTTTGAAACAATACTTGTGGTTGATGATGGGAAGACAGATGAAAATGTTCTAAAGTTGATGGTAGAAGAGATCAATGGGGAGTGGAAGGAGAAGGCACCGGAGGAATGGCTGTCGGATTCCGTATATTATTATGATAAAGAGAATGATGAGATTAAGATAGCAGCGTAGGAAAAGGAAACCGTATGGGAAAAGTAGATATCAGGATTGTTTTATTAGTGCTGATACTTGTATTCAGGGAAGGACTTATTGAATTTGTAAGGCAGATCATGTTTAAAATTTAGAAAGTATGTGATATGATAGATATTACATAAGGATGAAGGTATTTGCTGTATTGAAGATGTAATAATAAAGCTGTGTAGGATGTAACGACGTATATTAATATTGGTATTGATAAATATGCGGAGGTTATAAAACCGCGCAGCTATGATCTAAAATAGGAAATATAAATCTTATAGAAAAAGCTGCAGATTCGGGTTGAGGATGTACGATTGTTATATTAGATAATACGGAGATATATTCTGAGTATATACTATATACATATATTGATAATCTCCATGAGTTTATGAGTCAAGCTGGCAATCTGAACCTGATAAATAAAAGGACTTAGTTGTATGTAAAGAAAGTGAGGAAATAATATGGCACAAAATA
The DNA here is from genome assembly GCA_010206225.2 of Lachnospiraceae bacterium MD308. Taxonomy (GTDB): domain Bacteria; phylum Bacillota; class Clostridia; order Lachnospirales; family Lachnospiraceae; genus MD308. The sequence goes on from VIQU02000087.1 coordinate 5,512, forward strand.
TAGTAGATGTAGAAATACCAGAGACATTGGTTCCATATTTGTATACGATGAAAGATGGAAAAACTATGGATGATAAGGTGACGATTTCTATTGTTGTGGGTTTACTGGTTTCAGGAATAATTACTTTGGAGAAAGCGGCAGAATTGGCCAAGGAGAGCATTTGGGACTTTGTTGACTTCCTGAAAACTCATAATATTCCCTGGGGAAGTTATACAGAGGAAGAATTGCAAATGGATGAACATGTAATTGACAGCTTGCTGGAGGAATAGAATGATTAGGGGAAAGATATTATGTAATACCAGTCCCATTATAGGTTTAATGTCGATAGGACGTTTAGGCCTTTTAAGGGAATTGTTTGATGAAATTGTTCTTCCGGAAGCTGTATATAGGGAACTTTGTGCGGGTTCAGCTGTTCATCAGAAAGAGATTGATGAGATTAAAGACTGGGTTTCAAAGGGATATTTTAAAATATATAAAATTAAAAATGCTGATATGGTTAAAAGCATGTATGGGAAATTACATTTTGGAGAGCTGGAAGTGATCATTGCCGCGAAAGAGCTAGATCTGCAATTGGCAATTATAGATGAAAAGGCAGCTAGAAAAATGGCGGCAGAATTTCTTGTTGATACAATAGGGATTTTGGGTATTTTGCTCTTGGCTAAGCGAAAAGGACTCATAAGCTATGTGAAGTCGGATGTTGATAAATTGCGCATGAATGGATACCGTATTTCGGATGGATTGTATTATCAAATTCTCAATATTGCAGGTGAGAAATGATTGATAAAATATAAGGGGCTGATATCTGCCCGTTCTAACACTTTGCGAGTTTCATGAAGTGAGATGGATTTTGAAGATGTGATTTGAATGTCCTAAGTCCCGAAAAATCAAAAGGTTTTCAGATGCTTTCAGGATATTAGAAGATGTCTGAGTATAAACCCGAACGATTGCTCGGGACGTAGAGGCGCAGGTTCAAATCCTGTCACTCGGTAGTGTAAATTAATTTGTGTTTTTGGAAGAAAATGGCTCCTTTTTGGTAAGAATTAAGATATGACAATTCTTATAGTAAAGGAGTGTTTTTATGGCAGTTGCAAAGGAGCAGATCCGACAGATTATTTCACAAAACAACATTAACAGCGTATCAGATGTTTATTCTCTTCTCAAAGAGAGTTTCAAAGACATCCTTCAGGAGCTTATGGAAGCAGAACTGGATGCTACCCTTGGTTACGAGAAAAATCAAAAGGGTGGCTTGCTGACAGATAACAAACGGAACGGCCATTCCCCTA
>VIQU02000088.1 GCA_010206225.2 Lachnospiraceae bacterium MD308
CCATATCCTCTTGTATTCTTGAATATGTATATATATTTATTGCTTTCATGTTCCCCATCCTCTGAATAGCCTTGAAATTTATTTGTCCCTTTCTTTACATTATAAATTATCTCTCAWATTTCATCAATCAGTATTTTTCATGTGATAATAAAAACCCCTATAAATGGCATATTAACACCATCTACAAGGGTTCTTATTCTTATCGTTATCTGCCTAATTTCGACAAATTTCTAAGCATTCATCTGCGCTGCAACCTCAGCCGCAAAATCTTCTTTCTTCTTCTCAATACCTTCGCCTGTCTCAAATCGGATAAATCTTTTAACACTAAGGTTTGCGCCGTTCTCTTTTGCAACCTTCTCTACATATTTGCCTACCGTAAGGTCACTATCCTGTACATATACCTGATCTAACAGACATACTTCTTTCAATTCCTTATTCAGACGTCCGATGATCATCTTTTCAATAATGTTGTCAGGCTTATTCGGATTCTCCTGTTTTGCCTGTGCAAGAAGGATCTCTTTCTCTTTGTCAAGATAATCCTGAGATACTTCATCGCGAGATACATATTTCGGAGTCATAGCTGCAATCTGCATAGCTACATTCTTCAGACACTTCTTAATCTCATCGTTTTCAACATCTGTGTCAGCATCTACAAGCACACCAATACGCCCGCCGCCATGGATATAAGATACGATACATCCTTCGGACTCAAGCTTCTCAAATCTTCTGATGTTCAGGTTTTCTCCGATTCTTGCAATCTTAGCAACCAGAGCATCCTTCACTGTCTGAGAATCATCAGCTATCCATGTCTCTGCCATAAATGCGTCCATATCTGCAGAAGATGTCGCAAGCGCCTGCTTCACAACATTTCCAACAAACTCTTTGAACTCATCATTTTTCGCCACGAAATCTGTCTCTGAGTTAACCTCTACGATCGCTGCCTTCTTATCATCAACAACATCGGCCATAACGATACCTTCTGCTGCGATCCTTCCAGCTTTCTTAACTGCCTTCGCCTCGCCGTTCTTTCTTAAGAACTCTACGGCCTCGTCCATATTGCCGTTTGTCTCGTTAAGAGCCTTCTTACAGTCCATCATACCTGCACCTGTCATCTCTCTTAACTCTTTTACCATACTAGCTGTAATTGCCATCTTTCTTTCCTCCTAAAATCGTTTCTTACTCCTCTACAGCCTCTGTTTCCTCTGCTGCTTCCTCATAATATGCCTCATCGTCACCTGTCATTCCCTGATTAGCCTCCACGACTGCATCAGCCATCTTAGAAACGATAAGCTTAACCGCACGGATTGCATCATCATTGCCCGGGATTACATAATCAAGCTCCTCCGGGTCACAGTTGGTATCAGCAATACCAATAAGAGTAATTCCAAGAGAATGCGCCTCCTGCACACAGATTCTCTCCTTCTTAGGATCAACTACAAAGATAGCGTCCGGAATCTTCTTCATATCTTTGATTCCGCCAAGGTTCTTCTCAAGCTTCTCCCATTCTTTCTTAAGCTGGATAACTTCTTTCTTGGGAAGAACGTCAAATGTTCCGTCCTCAGACATTCTCTCGATGTCTTTAAGACGTGCGATTCTGCTCTTAATTGTCTTAAAGTTGGTCAGCATGCCGCCTAACCATCTCTCATTTACAAAATACATCCCACAACGCTCAGCCTCAGTCTTAATAGCATCCTGCGCCTGTTTCTTTGTCCCTACAAACAAGATTGTGCCGCCTTCTGCCGCAACATCAGCCACTGCCTGATATGCCTCGTCAACTTTTCCTACAGACTTCTGCAGGTCGATGATATAGATACCATTTCTCTCTGTGTAAATGTACGGAGCCATCTTAGGATTCCATCTTCTTGTCTGATGTCCAAAATGAACACCTGCTTCTAAAAGTTGTTTCATTGAAATAACGCTCATATTATTTCCCTCCATTGGTTTTTACTTCCGCATATGTATAAGCCGTTGAAACTAGTCTAAACAAGAGCCAGCACCCTCTCGGGCAAACGTATGCGTGTTTATTGTAACAGTACTATGATAGCATAGACATTCATTGATTTCAAGACTTTTTAGACAAAACCTTCTGACAAAATGCTGACATAGTTACTGTTCACTCTCATGCCATTCGCAAAGGCTCTTACAGCGCCCTCTCGCTGCTTCGAAGCTAACTTTGCTCATAAACTGGCATTCCCTTCGTCAGCGCAAATGGAGAAAGCAGCATGCAAGCATGTAATTATCTCCATATTGGCTGACGAGTGAACTGTAACCTGACATAAAAAAGCAGGCCGCCGCCGACCTGCTCCTTTAATCCATATTAACAACAAACAACGATAATCATCATTGCCTACCAGTACCTCCTTACAGCCAGTACGGTACGATAATTCGCTGGTGATGAAATCTTAATACCGCCTCTTGGATACGGTGCACTGTTAGATGCATGCACAATCTTATTATTTCCTATATAAATAGCTACATGACCGCTGTAACAAATAACATCACCCGGCTTTCTGTCCGCATAGCTTACAGATTTACCGCTTCGTCGGATTGCACCGGATGTCCGAGGTGTAGAAATACCGAATTTCCTATGTATCTGCTGAACAAATCCCGAGCAATCAATACCATTAGTCAGGCTGCTTCCGCCATATACATACTTATTTCCGATATAGTTACATCCCATATCCGCAATCCGCTGCCCTAACGAAGCATTACTTGGCTTTGAATCTGTATCATCCTGCTTGTCATTGCCGTCCTGTTTATCTTCATCATTCTGCTTATTACCGCTATCTTGTTTATTTTCATCATTCTGTTTTGTGTCGTTGCTTTGCTTATCTCCGTCATCCTGTCTGTCATCGTTCTGTTCTTGATCATGCTTTTCATCATCTTTATTATCATTGCTTGATGATTCCGTTGGTTTCGATTCAGAAGCGCCTCCTTCATCATTGGAAATATCTGATGAATCTGAGACAGACTGATCATTAGACTGCTCGCTATCTTCTGCCTGCGCCCGACGTTCGGCTTCTGCAGCCGCTGCTGCTTCCTGTTCTTCTCTTGCGGCTGCTTCTGCAGCCTCCGCTGCTGCCTGCTGCTCTCTTGCCGCTGCTTCCGCAGCCTCTGCCGCCCGTTGTTCTTCTTCAATACGCCTCAGCTCTGCTGCCGCTGCTTCCTTCGCCTGCACAAGCTGGCTATCAAAGTCTTTAATCTGGCTCCTCATCTGTGTTAACGTAGTCTCAAGATTCTCTTTTTGCACAACCATCTCCTCTGACAAAGCCTGCATTTCTGCCTGACCTTCTTCCAGATTTTCTTTTAGCTCTGCAACTTCGTTCTTAGTTTCTACATACTTATTAAGCATCTTGCGGTCATAATCATGTACTTTCTGTATGTACTCAGCCTTGCTCACCAGTTCCGAATAAGACTTAACGTCAACAAGCGTGGATAATAGCCCCTCATCTCCCTCTTCATACATATATTTAATGCGGAGCTTCATATCCTCATACTGTTGCTTCTCTTTTGCCTCCGCATCCTTAAGGTCAATCTCTGCTTCACCGATTCTCTTTTCTTGTGTCTCCATATCCTTCTGTAATGCATCATAATCCACAAGAAGTCCAACCAGCTCATTATTAACACTATTTGCCTGTGCCTGCGCCTCACTTTTTTTCTGTTCAAGCGCTTCTACCTGTGCCTCTGCCTGCGCCTGAGCCTCATTTTTTTTCTGTTCGTACGCCTCTGACTGCGTCCCTGTTTCCGTTTCTGAGGCTGTCTGTGTTTCTGCTCCCGTCTGTGTTTCCGCTTCTGCCTGACTTTTCTTTTGTTCAAGCGATTCTGCATCGTCTTGAGGTGTAGCCAGAACAGGTGTTACAACTAAAGAACTCATCACAACTGTTGTGATGAGCGTCTGTAATAAACGTCTTTTCATATCCTCACCCATCCTATTAATTATACTGTTATCTTGTTATACGCCCCCGCATACTCAAAATTAGGATACTACATTTTTTTACCTTTTTCAATGTTTTTACCTGAATTTCCAAAAAATTCAAAAATAGGCAACAGTTTAGCAATATAAATAACGGGCGGTAAAAATACCGCCCCACCTGCTGTTACACAGCCAAAATCCACGCTCTTAACAGTCTCTATATTATATTAACCTACCAATATCTTCTATACCATGCGGCACCGCCACGTACGCTGGAAACACTGGAAATTTTTACAACATCTCCTGTCCGGGGCGCATGTATCATCTTGCCGCCGCCAATATAGATGCCAACATGCCCTGCATAACACACAACATCGCCTGCCTGAGGACTGGAAACACTTTTACCTCCGCTTCCCTGAGAACCCGAAGAATGCGAAAGGCTAATACCTGCCGCTCGATGACAATACATTACAAGACCGGAACAATCAAACCCTGACGGACTGGAACCCGAATATACATACGGCACGCCAAGCTGTCCATAAGCTGCACTGACAATAGCACTTGCCGCAGCAGCGCCGCCGCTTGACGAGCTATCATCACCACTGCTCCCCTTATTATCATTCGAATCATTCTTGCTGCTTCCTTTATTATCATCTGTATCATTCTTACTATCTGATCTCTTGTCATTATCAGAAATTCCGCTGTCAGTATTTCCACTATTGGCAGAACCGGCATCATCGTTACTGCCGTCATCCGTCTTATCGCTGGCAGAACCGTTATCCTGAGCCGCTTTTTCTGCCGCTTTACGCTCCTCTGCCTCACGGCGCGCTCTTTCCTCTTCCTCCGCCTTACGTGCAGCTTCTGCAACAGCCTCCTGAAGCTGTACATCCAAGTCGGCAACTTCCGCACGCTTTGAGACGATCATTTCATTCAAATCATCTTCCTGTGCTTCATACTCTGTCTGTAGGCCTTCCATATCCTTTTTTTCTTTTTCAAGCTTTGTCTTGAGATTGGAAACCTTTTCCTTTGTCTCAATATATTCGTTCAGCTTTTCTCTGTCATATGCATGAACCTTCTGAACATACTCCGCCTTATTCATCAGATCAGAAAAATCTTTCGCATTCATAAGCGCTTCAAGTGCACTGGCATCTCCCTGCTCATACATATATCTGATCCGAAGCTTCATATCTTCATACTGCTGTTTCTCCACCTTTTTTGCATCACCAAGCTCAACCGTCACCGTATCAATCTTTTGACCGGTCTTAACCAGATTCCTCTCAAGCTTGTCTATATTCCCCACAATTTTTGTAAGTTCAGCCTTCAAAGAGTTTACTTCTCCCTCTGCAGACTCTTTACTTTTCTTCAATTGATCTACCGTAGGGGCTGCCGATACAGGCATAACAATCAATGACCCTGCCAATACAGCGGTCAATACCCTTGTCCCAAATCTTTTCATTATAAATCATCCTCAAAATATGTATTCTATGGACGCAAAACACCCATATTTAGTATGATTATACCCCCTTCTCTCTATTTTTGCAATATATTATCAGTCATTTTTTTGGATTTTTCTATTTTCTATTTTTCTGTAAATCTAATTACAGATATAAAAATCGGTGCAGAAATGTTCTTATCAATTATCATTTGACAGTCTGGCTTTTGAGAATATATACTTTAGAAAAAATACTGAAAGAGGGATATTATGACAAATTCAGAAGCCGCAAGAATGTTTAAGGCATTTTGCGATGAAAAACGTCTGGATATTCTTGCTCAACTGAGAGAAGGAGAATTTTGTGCAACAGAGCTGTGCGAAAAGCTGAATATTGGGCAGTCTACATTATCTCACCACATGAAGATCTTATATGACTCGGGAATTGTAGACATGAGAAAGAAAGGCACTTTTGTATATTATTCGATCAGCGAAACGGGAAGCCGTCAAATAAAGAGTGTTTTAGATGCAATTATGAAAGTCAGAGGATATCAAGAGGTAAAATAGAATGAGCATGACGAAAGACGAAATACTTGAACAATTCGAAGAGGGGTATGACTGTGCCCAAGTCGTATTTCATTATTGGGCAGAAAGACTTGGATTGGATGGAAAAACTGCTTACAAGATATCTACCGGATTCGGAGCAGGAATGCTTCAAGGCGAAACCTGCGGTGCGGTCATCGGTGCATATATGGCGCTCGGTCTTAAATACGGCGCCTGCGAAGAAGGACGAACGGGCGAAGAGCAGCGGGTTGCAGCAATTATTAAAGATGTGCAGTTTAGGGACAAGCTATTGGAAAAATATTCTTCAACAATGTGTAAAGAACTTTTAAATGCAGATTTTTCAACGTCTGAAGGAGCAAAAAAGATACGCCAACAAAAGCTTATGACCACATTCTGCCCAAAACTCGTAGCAGACGTACTAGACATACTCGATGAAATTATGTAATAAAAGTCCAATAGGCAATATTGATATATGTTATGATGTTGGGGTCAAAAGCCCCCTAATATAGCACCTTGAAAACTTCACACAGATTCCCATCAACCGCCAAATGTGGTATACTATATCTATCAGAGAAAGGCGGTTGATAAATATGTCATTTAGAGCAAATTCCAGCCAACAGATATCTTTCACCGACAGCTTTAACGGACTTACTTCCCGGGAGCAGAAAGCCCTGGAGAACTCCTGGGCAAAGACATTTGCTGAAGACATCTTTCCTTCCATAAATGAGGAGCCTTTCCGTGCGCTGTATTCAGACAGCGCTTCTAGGCCGAATAC
>VIQU02000089.1 GCA_010206225.2 Lachnospiraceae bacterium MD308
TGCAAATAGATGATAAAATCTACAAACTTAGATTACTTGAGTATGCAAATAGATGATAAAATCTACAAACTTAGATTACTTGAGTATGAAATTGATTATAGTAATTTATCTAATTTATCTACTGTAGATTTTTCTGATGTTCTTCGGATTGTTAATGGCGTTAGTGATTCTAAATCAATTCTTGATAAAGCAGCTTCAATGACTACTTCATACGATTATGTACAAAGACAGGCTGAACAAGGTTCAAAAAGTAATCAGGTCGTAAATGGTTGGACAAATAACGGTTTAGATGTTACCAAAACAAAGATATTATCCAATGCAGAAGGACAGACTCAAACGTGGGATAAACATGGATTGTTATTGCGTAAATATGATTCTATTACAGAATCATATGATAACGAACAAATGACTATACTTAATTCTTCTATTCTTATTACAAATGATAATTGGGAAACTGCAAAAACTGCAGTTGGGGGATATTATTATAATGATCCTGTTACTGGAGAATTAAAGTACACCTATGGAGTAAACGCTGAAACTTTAGTTGGAAATTTAATTCTTGGAGAAAATCTTGGAATATATACAGATAATGGTTCACTTACCTTTAATCATGATGGGTTGAATATGACTAACGGTGTCAATACATTTTCTGTTAATCCTAATTCTGATAAATTATTATCATTATCAAAAAATAATAACGAAATATTTGGTGTTGATAAAAACGGCAATGGTATATTTAGCGGTAATATTATTGGAAGTAGCGGAGAATTTACAAAATCATTTAAAATAAATATACCAGTGCTTGAAGATGGTAACGGTGGTACAGTAAATTGGATAATGTCCTCAAGCAGAAATGATTATGGTACGATCCTTAAAACTGAATATAACGGAGAAGATCCAATGTATATGGATACAGAAGTATTATTCAATTATTACGGGGGAATCGATATGATAGCTTCACATAGCATAGACTTACACTTATCAACTGATAATGTTTCTGTAAAACCGTGGATTTATCTTGATTATAATTGCACTCGTATTCATAATGGCGAAATTGAAATATTTAGTGATGATGGTACTACAATTCATGGAGGGCTTTATGTAGTTGGTTCAAAGTCTCGACAGGTGAATACTAAATCTTATGGTGAAAGGCTTCTCTATTGCTATGAAATGACAAGTCCTATTTTTGGAGATATTGGTCATGGAATTATTGGTGAAGATGGATTATGTTATATTGATATTGAACTTATTTTCGCAGAAACTATTGATACTGTACAAAATTATAGTGTATTTTTACAATCATATTCTGATAAACCAATGTATGTTTGCCAAAAGGAAGATAATTTTTTTATTGTTAAGGGGACACCTAATACTGAATTTGATTTTGAAATTAAGGCGAAGCAAATTGATTATCCAATTGAAAGACTAGAAGAAAAAATATCTTCTAATAATGAAATTGAAGTTGACTATGTAAAACATGCTATTAAATATTTAAAAACATATGAAAAGGAGTTGATTGAAAATGAGCAATATTAAAAAAGTTACATCGTTTACGCATCATACTACTGCTGAAGGTAGTAGATTATCGGCTACTTTCAGTGAAATCACTGAAACAGGCAATCTAGTAAAAAGTAATGAGCGATTTAATATTATTGTTGTAGATAAAGATATACAGTCTTATATCGATGCTATTAATAAATTTCTTACTGAAAGGATTCCTAATTAACATTTTAACCAATAAAGGAGAAGGGATATATGGCTGAAAAAATACAAAAACCAATAACAATCATAAAACAAGAATTTACAGAAAGATTAGTAAAGTATATAAACGAATCCTCTTTACCACCTTTCGTAATTGAATATATTTTAAAAGATATAATTAATGAAGTGCATCTTGCTAGTGTGCAGCAATTAAAATTTGATACAGAAAGATATCAAAAGCAAATTTCTGAAAACAAAAAAAATAATGATTAAAACAAAACTCTGGGAATTAACTTTCTCAGAGTTTTATTATGAGGTGAGAAATTAAATGCAAGAAATTACTGTTTTTGACATTAAAGGTAATTCTATAACTGATTTAGTTCAATGGGATAAAGATGTTAAAATTTATGTAAAAGAGAACGAAATAGATAAATCATATAATGTTCATTTTTTTAATAATAAAACCAAAGACACTTCTATGGTTGTAGAATCAACATATCAGGATGGAGTATTATCTGCAATAATCCCAAATGATCTTTTAGTTGAATCGTATCCTATTATAGGTTATATCTTTGTTGAAAAAGATGACGAACATAAGAGTATGTATTGTTTTAGAATTATTATTAGAAAACGTCCTAAACCTGCGAATTATATTTACTCAGACCAAAAAGAATATATCACATTCGAAAAGGTATTAGAAGAGGCTAAGACCTATGCTAACAATGCAAAAGAAAGCGCAGATGAAGCAAAACAATCGGAAGAAAATGCAAATGCTTCTAAAGAAGCTGCTAGTGAATCAGAAAATATGGCGACTCAAAAAGCTGAAGAATCCAAAGTTTCAGCAGAACAAGCAGCTCAAAGCGAATTAAACGCAAGCAAAAGCGAATCAAATGCTTTAAAAAACGCAAATGATTCAGAAGAATATGCACTTGAATCTAAGAGTTTTGCAAAAGGAACAGGGGGGATGATTCGTCCAAATGATGATTCTGATTGTGCTGAATATTATTACAATCAAATCCTACAGATATCTCAAGGCATTAAAGGGATTATACCTATGGGATCAATTACATTTGATGAATTATCTCTTCCTAATAATGAACACGAAGGTTTTATGTTTGATATTTCTGATTCGTTTATATCAGATGAACGATTCAAAAATGGAAGCGGAATACCCTATGGAGCTGGAAGTAATGTGATTTTTACGGCAGAAGGAAAATGGGACGTGCTTGCTTCGTCTGATGTTTCTGGTGTAAAGGGTGATAAAGAAACGTTTTATCATCAAGGTTTCGTTAATATTACTCCTGAGAATGTTGGTGCAGTTGCTACAGAAGGTGATATATCTGATACAAGTGTAACATTTACAGAATCAGAAAATCGAGAAAATATTGAAAGTGGGGAAAAATCAAATATACTTTTTGGTAAAATTAAGAAATGGTTTTTTGATTTAAAAAGAATTGCTTTTACTGGAGATTTTAATGATTTGATGAATATTCCTACATCAGATGAACTAATTGAAAAATTTCTAATAAAAGCTTACCCAATAGGTTCAATATATTTATCCATTAATAATATTAATCCTTCTAATCTTTTTGGCGGTGAGTGGATAGAGTGGGGATCTGGACGTGTACCAGTGGGAGTCAATACATCGGATACGAATTTCAGCACGGTCGAAAAGTCAGGTGGCGCTGCATCTGTTGAATTAACAGAAAATGAAATGCCTTACCATAATCATAGTGTAGGCGCACATGCACACGGATTAAACAATCATACACATAGCATACCATCGTTAAGTGGCTCTACTGGTGGCGGTGGATCTCATGGTCATACTGTACCAACTTTGCGTCAGAAATCAGGAGCTATGGGTGGAAGTGGTGTAATAAATAATTATATTTATTTTAGTTCCGCTGGCGGTGGCGGAATTCCAACATCAGATACAGCAAATCATACTCATTCTGTTACTACAACTGGAAGTACAACGGGACAGTCATCTGGAACAACTGAGAATAGTTCAGCTTTTAACACTGGTACTGCTGGTTCTGGAAATGCACACAGTAATTTACAGCCATATATCACTTGCTATATGTGGAAACGTATAGCATAGTTATCCATTATACTTTTAATTTTTTTGAACTAATTATAGTTCTTTTTTTATGTAAAACGAAAGGAAAGATATTTATGAAAAAAACAGCAAATAACTTAATTAAAATTGCCGAAAAAGAAATTGGATATTTGGAGAAGAAATCAAATAAAGATCTCAATCACAAAACGAAAAATGCCGGGAGAAATAATTATACTAAATACAATGCGGCATTTGGTGTAAATGGCTGTTATTGGTGCGCATACTTCATCTGTTGGCTTTTCTATACGTTATGTGGAAATAATAAGTCTGAAGCCAAGAAAATGCTTTGCGGGACTCTCTCAGGAGCTTGTGAGACACTTAAACAAGCTTTTATTAAGAACAAGAAGTATTATACAAAGAATCCTAAAGCTGGTGATTTAATTTTCTTCAAAGGAACAAGACATGCAGGAGCTAATCATATTGCTCTTGTTATTAAAGTTACTAAGGATAGAGTGTATACGATTGAAGGAAATACTTCTACTGGTAAAGGTGTTATTGATAATGGCGGTGGAGTTGTTAAGAAAAATTATCTTTTAACTAATTCTAACATTCTAGGATATGGAAGACCTAAGTATGAATCAGAAACTACCGCTAGTACATCTCAGCCTACTAGCACATCAGTAAAATCATCTACATCTGTATACTACAAGAAGTATACTGGTAAATCTACAAAAGTAGATGAGGTTTTAAAAGTTATTGGTGTACCATCTAAATATTATGGAAGTGTTAAAAACAGAAAAACTATTGCTGTTAAAAACAGTATTAGTAATTATAAAGGAACCGCCAGCCAAAATCTTAAAATTGTAGATTTAGCAAAACAGGGAAAATTGAAGAAAGCGTAAAGAAAGGAATAATGAATACTATGTCAAAAAAAGAGAAAACAATACCAGATATATCACATTATCATCCAGTAAATAGTTGGAGCAAGATAAAAGACTCTTGCTCTTTTTTAATTTCCAAAGCAACTCAGGGAACTAATTATGTCGATCCTACTCTTGATGATTTTATTGCAGGTTGTGAAAAGAACAAGATCCCATATTGGTTGTATACTTATCTCAACAAAGGAAACGAAAAAGCGCAAGCAGAATATATGATCAAGATTTGCAAATCTAAAGTCAATAAATATTTTATTGGATACATACTAGATATCGAAGCAAACAACACAGTATCTAATGTTAAATCGGCACTCGACTATCTAAATACTCTCGGTATAAAAACCATGATTTACACCCAATATTCGCAATACAACACATATAAATCTGTTATAACTGCTAGACCAACCACATGTGCATGGTGGGAAGCACGATATGGAAAAGATAATGGACTCTATAGTAATAATTATCCATGTCACAGCGGTGTAGATTTGCACCAGTTCACACAATATGGTGTATGTGATGGAATTTCTGGAAAATGTGATTTAAACAGAATATCAGGGTCAAGTAAGACATTAGATTGGTTTATCTCACCTCTAAAAAACACTACTGCCTCAAGTTCAAGTACATCGACTGCAACGAGCAATTCAAACCAAACAAGTTCTATTTATTATAGAAAATACACTGGAATTTCTACTAAGATTGATATTGTTCTTAAAGCTATTGGTGTTTCATCAACTTGTTATGGAAGTGTTGAAAAGCGTACAGCTATCGCCTCAAAAAATGGTATAATCAACTATACTGGAACCACTTCTCAGAATTTAAAGATTATATCTTTAGCAAAAAGCGGAAAACTTAAAAAGGTTAATCAAAAAAATGTGGACAGTTATTACAAGAAGTATACAGGGAAGTCAAGTAAGATTGATGAAGTATTTACAGCTATCGGCATATCTACTAAATACATAGGCAGTAAGAAAAATCGGAAACCTATTGCTATAAAAAATGGAATTAATAATTACATTGGAACAGCCGCTCAAAATTTGAAGTTGATTAAACTAGCAAAATCTGGAAAATTGAAGAAAGTATAATAATTAGGGTAGAGGATTATATATTAATCTTCTACCCTAATTTTTACGATTTAAATGGAAAAACAACTATTGTAAATTACAGATTATGCTACATTTTCTTTTTTGATTTTCTTATTATCTTTTATTTGTAATGAAGTCTTAGATTGAATGAGCATTTTTTGTAAATCGCTACTAGAAAGCCCATGTTCTTTTATCATTGAATAAATGTCCTCTTTCTCCTGTTCTTCTATCATATTTTCAATTTTAGAAATTTTATTTTTGTAATTTTTAACATCTGCTTCTGCCTTTAACAAATTTTTCTTTGCAACTTCTAATTGATTTTTTAAATTCTTTTTTACTCTTGCCATTTTTAATTCTCTCCTTTTATAATTAATAGACTCTCGGAATCTTTAAGCCTTTATTTATCTGGCTTTTGAGATTCCTTTTTTATTTTTTCTCCACCTTTTTTCAAAAAAATACTTGACATATGCCCCTAAA
>VIQU02000009.1 GCA_010206225.2 Lachnospiraceae bacterium MD308
AACCATCCCACTCCTATTCCATCGGCCTCTGTATTATTGCCCAAAATCTCCAGACTTATTCCGGAGGCCAGGTGTGGGCAGCGCCCACAAAAAGGCAATCATACAGGGTCTTAATAGTCATGCAAAAAAACAGAAAGAATTGTATATATTTTCCTGATATGGTTATACTATAAATACAAGGAACTCTTCGACAGCAAATCGACAACAATAAAAATGTTAAACCGACAAGTAATTCTTTACATATCTAATTCATATCAGAAAGTCTTGCTTTCCATAGACACAGGATTTTTTACAGCCTCGAATCAGCCCAATATTTTTAAGAAACTATTCTGACAGATGCCTATTCTTCTTTTTCTTATATACCTTATCATAATATAGTATGCCCGATACAATCATAGCACCGGCAGTCATGATAAAAATTGCAACTTTAAGCAAACCCTGTCTGCTGCTGTCCTTCCGCTTTCCTTGTCGTACAGTTTCCGGAAACTGCATGTCCGCCTTTTCACCTATACCCCACCGTATTTTTATTGGCTCTGTAATTTTTTCCATCAATGATTTCTTCGGAACAATCTTAAAAAAGAGACTTTTTTCAGATTCATTGCCCGCTTCATCATATGCTTTTACTGTCACCTCATAGTCTTTACATTCACGCAACGCATATTCATACGGCTTTTTTTGAGAATCGATCATCTGGCTTTCTCCATTGATCCGTATCTGCCGGATACAGTCGCTCTCTTTTGCAAGTCCTACACTAAACGTATGTTCTTCCTCATATTCCTTTCCATCTTCAATATTATGGAAAATAATTTCCGGCGCAGTATGATCTACTATAAACTCAGCCGCCGCCTGCGCTTTATTTCCCGCAGCGTCCGTTGCATTCACAGTCATTCTGTGCTTTCCTTCCGCACGAATGGTCTCCCCCATATGATAAAGCATGCCGTCTACTCTCATCTCATATGCATATGTCGTAAAATCCTGAATCATCTGATGAAGAGGATATTCCCATTTGAATTTCTTAAGCTGCTGTCCGTCAAGTGCTTCTATATACCGGATAACCGGATTCGTCTTATCAATCATCACCTGCATATCTTTTGTCGATACATAGCCCGACATATCTTCTGCCTGAATCTTTACATGATACATCCCATCATTTTTCAATGTCTGTGTAAGCACTTTTCCTTTACTATTATTCTTCCACTCCGGTGATGAAAGCTGCTTTTTCTTCCCCTTAACATCCGTCCATATTATCTGTGCATAAAATTCCTGCAGCATGTTTTCCTCACTGATTTCACAAGAAAGATTCACTGTTTTTCCAGTAATCATATAATCTTTCGCCCCGGTTATGGTTACCTCAGGAGCTACTTTGTCAATAAAAACAGTCTTGACTCTTTCACTTTTATTTCCTGCCTTATCTTCAGCGGTCACCGTTACATCAATGCCTTTTCCCAATGCCGACGGACAGGATATCACAAATTCCCACTTTTTTTTATTGGTACTTCCCAAGAGCTTGCTTCCTTCTCTGCAGGAAATCTTCACAATACCACTTTCAGAGTCTTCTCCGACAACAGATAACAAAACCTTTCCCTGATACCACGCATCAAACCCATCTGGCACGCTCATTTGGATTTGTGGCTCTTTCGTATCAATCCAAATTTCTTTTTTCAATTTATATTTATCAATCTTTTCCCCCTCCTCATTTTCCATCCAGACTTGAAGTATATTCTTCCCCTCTAAAAACATATTTCCTGTGATTACTGCCTTTTCTCCCTTGTTCTTCAACGTCTTTTCAATGAGCCTGCTGTCATCATGTCTTAAGCAGTATTTCGTCACCCCGGCTTCACTCATGTGGGAAATCGTGATTTCTGGTTTTTTTGTATAATAACCCTGCTCTCCATTTGGTTTCGGTATTTCTATCTGATATCCTTCTATTATTTTCTTTTCTTCTTCAACCGGCGGTTTCTCCTCTCCCTCTTCCGGCGGTTTCTCTTCTCCTTCCGGCGGCTTCTCCTCTCCCTCTTCCGGCGGTTTCTCTTCTCCCTCCGTTGGCGGCTTCTCCTCTCCTTCTGTCGGCGGTTTCTCTTCTCCCTCCGTCGGCGGCTTCTCCTCTCCTTCTGTCGGCGGTTTCTCCTCTCCCTCCGTCGGCGGCTTCTCCTCTCCTTCTGTCGGCGGTTTCTCTTCTCCCTCCGTCGGCGGCTTCTCCTCTTCCTCTTCCGGTTGCTTCTCTTCTTCTATGGATTGCTTCGAATAACTTTCTCCCGCGTATGTTACAGAGCTTTGTTGTATATAAATTAATCCCAACACTGCAATCAATGCAGCCAAATATCTTATCTTTCCTGCCATGTCTTATCTCCTTCCAGATTTATTCCATATTGTCTCATCAATTTTTTGAATTCTTCCACATCTCCCAATTCCGGCAATTCCCTTAACTGCTCCTGAATACTTTGAATACATAATTGTCTTTCCATATCTGAGTCACCAAGCAGCGCTGCTGCATATGCAGTGCGAAGCTCCGCAGAATCATTTATTTCTCCAATACCTGTGCGAAGCATCTCCTGTGCCTGTCCGCTCTCTCCCAGACGTATGAGAATATCTGCAGCCTTTTTATAAATCTCCTCTCTCACCATCCCATCCTCTTCCTGTTTTAACTGCTCTTCATACATATGAACCGCTTCCTCCATTTCGCCCAGACCTTCACAGGCAAATGCCATATAGCCTAAAGTTTCCGCTGTTTCTTCTTTGGAACTGTCCTGCAGACATCGTTTCCCGAGTCTTAAAAGATTGCGGAAATCACCGCTCTCCCCAAGAATGGTATACCCTTTCAGTAGACAGCGATAGTAACTCTGTTTTTCACCTATCCATTCCTCATCCTGTTCTTCCAGTATTATCTCTGCTTCTGAAAGAATCTGCCTGAGCCTTCCCGCCTGAGCATGATCTCCCGCAAAACACTCCGCTATAACTGCCATATGCTCTGCCAGTGGATTGTCCTTCACGCTTCTAAAATATTCCCCGCTTTTTTCATAATTTTTAAGTTCAAGGAAGTATACCGTCCCAAGTTCCATATTCAGGCGCTCTTCCTTTTTACCGTCTGTTATGCCGTCTGAACCGGACACATTACGTTCCTCCTGCCTATTACTTGTCTGTTTTGTCTGTTCTTTTTCTTCTTGCTTATCACCCTCTTGCTTCGCCTGTTCTGCCGCTGTATTTATGCTTTTTACAACTACAACTCCTCCCCCGATCGCTGCGCCTGCAAGAACTGCTATCATCGTCCCTGTCATAACAGCCTGTGTTAATCTTTTCTCCCCGTTTGTTTGTTTCTTTAATTGTCTGTATTTTGGAATCATTCTTTGAATTTCTGATACATTTTGAAATATTTTTTTTGACTGCCTGTTAAGGCTTCTGGAAATGATTTTCTGAAATTTTACTTCCTCTCTCCTGCATAAAGGAGGTTCAACCTCTGTCTCCGAGAGTAAATATTGAAGCGTTCTGCCAAATCCGTAGATGTCAAGCTCTATGCTGGCTTTTTGATAGTAAGGCTCCTCCGGTGGCAGAAAGTGCTCCCGCACTGTACGCCTTTGCATGATTCTGAGCTGGTCGTTATTCGATTCAGCATTGACATCAAGAAAACTGATCTGCCTCTCCTCCGATACTATGATACTATACGGGTTCACATAGCGATAGCATGGATTCCCCCGGCATCTGTGAATCTGTGACAACTGCTTTGCAATATCACTGATCACCCGAAACAGTTCATCCTTTTCTACGCAAGGATGATATTTAATCCATCTGGCCAAGGGATCGCCTTTTACATACTCTGAACTGATATAGCAGCTTTGATTATGCTCAATTAAACGTAATACATCATATTCTTCTTTAACTGCCAAACGCACCACCTCTCTTAACAAAAAATAAACTTTTGGAATCTTTTCACAGATATTTCTGAAACATAAGAATAAAACAGATTCATCAGAACAACTCGAGTGATTAATATCATAAAAGATAAACGAAAAAAAAGCAAGAACTTTTTTGAAAAATTTCAGACATGCTAATTATATACAGCTAAAACTTAAAATAGATCTGAAAAGGCAGTATTTAACGGGCAGCCCCGCTAAATACTGCCATCTGTTCTAATTATTCTTAATGTCTCTCACTCAGTTCTCTCGGCGTATATAAATGTCTCGGGATACCGTCTACCATAACCGGCGACACATCTCCCTGAATCAAAGGTCTTACATAAGAAATGAACTCACTGGATACGTAAGTTCCGTCTCTGATCACCCACTCCGGCGGAACAAGCTTCTCATCATTGGCGATCTTATGAACATCCTTAACCTCCGTTCCGCACTGATACGGATCGTCAGAAAGTCTCTGAAGAACAACCATCTTACCACTGTCTCCCTCATCCGCCGCCTTTACAGCAGCACCGCCTACCTGATAAGCCTCTAAGATATCCACACGGGATGCTGCGTGAGATGCTGCTCTCTGCAGTGTACTGAGCTCAATCGCACGAGTCTTGCAGCCAAGCTCCCCTGCAATATAATTTGCAAGATAAGCAGCCGTGCCGGATAACTGCTTATGTCCAAACGCATCTACAAAATCAACACTGTTGCCAAGCTCGCATACATATCTTCCATCTTCTGTACAGATACCCTCTGAAATCGCAACTACTACAGAAGTCTTCTTCTCGAGAATCTTTTGAACCTTGTCACGGAATTTGACCAGATCAAAAGAATGCTCCGGAAGATAGATCATATCCGGTCCTTCACAATCCTCGCCCTGCGCAAGAGCTGCCGCGCCGGTAAGCCATCCCGCATTACGTCCCATAATCTCTACAATCGTAACAAGTCCGTTAGAATACTCCAGACAGAAACTGTCGCGAATAATCTCCTTCATAGAGGTTCCGATATATTTTGCCGCGCTTCCGTATCCCGGCGTGTGGTCTGTCAGTGCAAGATCATTATCAATAGTCTTCGGACAGCCAATGAATCTTGTCGGATGTCCGGTAATGATTGCATAGTCGGACAGCTTCTTTATCGTGTCCATAGAATCGTTCCCGCCGATGTAAATAAACGCCTCAATATCAAGCTTATCCAGAATGGCAAAAATCTTATCATACACATCTCTGTCCTCATGGATCTCAGGCAGTTTGTAGCGGCAGGAGCCTAAAAAAGCAGCCGGAGTTCTCTTCAGAAGCTCTGCATCAAGCTCTGTCTTAATATGATCGGAAAGATCAATATATTTTTCTTCTAATAATCCCTGCACTCCATGCAGCATACCATAAACTTTATTCGCACCGCGGTCTTTGGCAGTGCGGTAAACGCCTGCAAGACTGGAGTTAATAGCTGCTGTCGGCCCGCCGGACTGTCCAACAATAACGTTTCTTTTCATAATTCCAATACCTTCCTTCTATTAATTGCTCTCAATAGGATTATTCTATTACATTTTAAAGATTCTGTCCACTAAAAAATGAAACAGCAAAAATAAATCCTTTCATGCAGCCATTTCCTGATACATCCTGCACTTCTTCATCTTCGACTTCTACTTCCAGCTCACAGTGATTATCGCAAACCTCGCACAAAATTTTCTCAGTCTTCATCTTTCGCCCAGCCATAAGCATATTTTACGGCCTTTTCCCATCCTTTTATTTTTTTCCTGCGCTTTTCTTCCTCAATCTCAGGAGTAAATATTTTATCAATCGCCCAGTTGCTAATGACCTCTTCCTTATCTTTCCAGTAGCCTACCGCAAGTCCCGCCAGATATGCCGCTCCCATAGCTGTTGTCTCGATACACTGGGGACGATTTACGGGTGCGTTGATAATATCCGCCTGTGTCTGCATCAAGAAATCATTAGCGCTGGCGCCGCCGTCTACTTTCAAAGAGCTTAAAGAAATCTTAGAATCCGCCTCCATCGCATTTAACACATCATTCACCTGATAAGCCAGCGATTCCAATGTGGCACGGATAATATGATATTTGTTCACACCGCGAGTTAAGCCCACGATCGTACCTCTTGCGTACTGATCCCAGTACGGCGCTCCAAGTCCTGTAAATGCCGGCACAACGTAACAGCCGTTGGTATCGCTTACCTTTTTTGCCATATATTCAGAATCCATCGCAGAATCAATCAGCCTCATCTCATCCCGGAGCCACTGCACTGCCGCCCCGGCAACAAAGATCGAACCTTCCAGCGCATAATACACTTTTCCGTCCAGCCCCCATGCAATAGTTGTTACAAGACCATTTTCTGAAAACACAGGCTTTTCCCCTGTGTTCATCAACAGAAAACATCCCGTTCCATAAGTGTTCTTTGCATCTCCCGGTTTAAAACAGGTCTGTCCAAAAAGAGCGGACTGCTGGTCTCCCGCTGCTCCGCCGATTGGGATCGCTCCCCCTAAAAAGGACGGATCTGCATTCCCGTATACACAGCTTGAAGGCGCCGCCTTTGGAAGCATTGTCGCCGGGATATCCATAATATCCAAAATCTCTTTATCCCACTCTAAGGTGTTGATATTAAAAAGCAATGTTCTGGAAGCATTAGAGTAATCCGTTACATGCACCGCACCCTTGGTAAGTTTCCAGATCAGCCACGTCTCTACCGTACCAAAGAGCAGCTCACCCTGATTGGCTCTCTCTCTGGCGCCTTCTACATGATCTAGAATCCACTTAATCTTTGTTCCTGCAAAATAAGCGTCAATGATCAATCCCGTCTTTTTGCGGAACATCTCCGTATAACCCTTTTCCTTCAATTCATCACAGTATTCCGCTGTTCTGCGACACTGCCAGACGATTGCGTGATAAATGGGTTCTCCCGTATTCTTATCCCATACGATTGCCGTCTCTCTCTGGTTTGTGATGCCGATAGCGGCAATATCTTCTGCCGCTGCCCCGATCTTATTCATCGCTTCCACTGCCACGCCGAGCTGTGACGACCAGATTTCGTTAGCGTCATGCTCCACCCAGCCCGGCTTTGGGAAATACTGCGTAAACTCTTTCTGTGCAACACTGCAGATCTCTCCTTTTTCATTAAATAGAATACTGCGGTTGCTTGTCGTGCCTGCGTCCAATGCCATAACATATTTCGCCATGTGTTCTCACCTCTTCTGACTATTATTTCCGCTCGGAAAATGCGTTATTTACATTGTAACACACAAACAGATCATTTCGGCATAATTTTACCGCCATTACTTAAATTTATCGTTTTTCACTAAGCCATGCGTTTTCCGTCTCAGAAGCAGTCGTTCCCGGTACGTCTGACGGTATATTCTGAATTGTAATCGTAACCGCTTTATCTCCATCTAGAGCGATCCTGATCATATCTCCACTTTGTATATCGCTTATTTTAGCTTCCTCTGTCGGGTGTTTCGGTGCCTCTTCCTTTTCACCTTGAGGCTCATTCGGCTGTTTTGGTGCTTCTTCCTTTTCACCTTGAGATTCCTCTGGCTTATTTCTTTCTTCTCCCTCCGGTTTTTCTGGCATCTTAGGCTCCTCCCCTTCTTCCTCCGGTTTCGTCCGATTCTTCGGCATTTCACCCTGCGGTCCACCTGCCATACCGCTTTCTTTATAAACTTCTGTCTCTTCTGTCACTTTAATCGTCTGTTCATCTCCGGTAAATTACATTTCTCCCGGTTCTTTACGCTGCTCAGCAATTTTAACCGTTATCTCACTCTTACTGACCGCAGATACCTGTCCATACAACATATTGTTCTCTTTGTTATCCGCTTTACTAATGCCATCCATACTTTTCTGGCTGCTTTGGGCGCTCTGACTGCTCTGACATCCGGTCACTGTTACCGTCAGCATCGCACTCAATGCTATTGCCGTCAATATTTTCAATCTCTTCATTGTTCTGTCTGTTCCTTTCTGATCAATGATTGCCGCATTCCGGCCCGACGGGGCTGTATAATTTCAATTATAAATTATACCGTGATCCTTTGATAAAACTATGATGAATCTGTGACAGTTCTGTGTTTTATCATTCGATCAAATAAGAAAATTCATCGAACGCAAAAAGCACCCTGTCATTCAGAGTGCTCTCGTCATCCATACATATAAGGATCAATATAACGTGGGCGAGAGGATTCGAACCCCCGACCTTTTGGTCCGTAGCCAAACGCTCTATCCAGCTGAGCTACGCCCACACAACTGTATATTTCTCTACAGCAAAAATAATTATATTCCATTTCCCACATTCTGTCAATAGAAAAATATTTTTTTCTACAGATTTTTTCCCAAACAGGCTGGCTTGCTCATTTTATTCGGATCTGGACTTTTTATCCTATCCACTTACATGCTAAAATAATAACATCATGTTCAATATCAGAAGAAAAAGCCATTGTCCCAGCAACGCAATATATAAATTTTACATATCAAAATTTAAAAAGGAGCCGCTATGACAAAAAAAATCGCAGTGATCAATGATTTATCCGGATTTGGCCGCTGTTCTCTGACTGCCGCCATCTCCGTTCTGTCAGCGATGGGAATATCCCCCTGTCCGCTTCCGACAGCCATCTTAAGCGCCCAGACCGGATATCCCAGCTATTATTGTGACGATTATACGGATAAGATGGAATATATCCGAAGGGAATGGAAAAACATGGGGGCAAAGTTCGACGGAATCTACACCGGATTCGTCGCAAGCGAAGAGCAGATCCGACAGATTTTTCAATTTCTTGACACGTTTCACCACGACGGGAGTTTCCTTCTTGTAGATCCTGTAATGGGGGATGACGGAATTCACTACGACATGTTTACAGACACACTGCTCTCGCTCATGAAGGAACTTGTCTTTCGAGCTGAGATAATCACGCCAAACGTAACAGAACTGTGTCTTCTCACCGATACCGATTATGGGCACATCACGGGAATCAAGCAGCTCAGCCTGCTATCAGGGAAAAACGGATATAATAAGCCTCTGCTGAAAGAGATTGCAATCCTCGCCCAATCCTTATGCAGACAACAGATAAAACACATCGTCGTGACCGGAATCCGATTTACAGATAAAGACGGCATACAGAAGATGGGAAACCTCTATGCCACAGAAAATTCCTATGAGATGTTCTCATTTCCCTATGTAGGAGGAAGCTATTCTGGAACCGGTGATTTATTCGCGTCTTGCCTGTGTGCCGGAATCGCCAGAGGTGATGATATTCCTTCTATCATACAGACTGCCGGAACATTCATCGAACTGGCTTTGAGCGATTCTGTAAAAGAACGAATTGACCGCAATGACGGCGTAAATTACGAAAAGTATCTTTCCCTTCTGATCCCGAAGACTTCCGACTAACGCGTAAAAGACGGCGAATTTTACAATCCGCCGCCTTTCTTCCTATGTCTTCCTAACTTCCTTCTGATACAGCAGCCTGTTGATATCTGCTGCTTTCTTTCCTACAAAGTATTGATAAACCTCTCAAATGCCTCGCGTCCCTCAGGCGTACATTTGTAAACACCAGCGTCCTCCAGCACTTGTACGAATACATTCCCGATTTCCTTTTTCAGGATGTCAACTACATTTTCCTTTGTGATATTTTCATATTTCGGCTTGAATTCCTCCACCCAGTCTGCATGTTTTTCAATCTTTTCATTGCTTCCGATCTCTTTTCCTTCTGTGATATACTCTGCCAGAAGCTCGATCTCTTCTTTCAGTCTGGAAGGCAGGACCGCAAGTCCCATAACCTCGATAAGACCGATATTTTCCTTCTTGATATGATGGCGCTCTGCATGAGGGTGGTAGACGCCGAGCGGATGCTCTTCTGTAGTGATGTTATTGCGAAGCGTCAGATCAAGCTCGTACGTATCTCCCACCTTTCTTGCAATTGGCGTGATCGTGTTGTGAGGCTCTCCGTCTGTCTCCGCAAAGATAAACGCCTCCTCATCCGTATAGCCTCTCCATTTATTAAGCACATGGTCCGCCAGCTCGATCAGCCGCTTTTCATCCTTATTTCTGATACGCAGTACGGACAGCGGCCATTTTACGATGCCTGCCTCAACGTCTTCGTATCCCGGAATCACTACCTGTTTCTCGATCGGAGCCTTCGCCATAGCAAAGGTATAATGTCCTCCCTGAAAATGATCATGGCTTAAGATGGAGCCGCCTACGATCGGAAGATCCGCATTGGAGCCGAGGAAATAGTGCGGAAACAGCTTTACAAAGTCAAACAGCTTGATAAATGCTGCCTTTTCAATCTTCATCGGCGTATGCTGTCCGTTGAACACGATACAATGTTCATTATAATATACATACGGAGAATACTGGAATCCCCACTTACTATCATTGATCGTGATTGGAATAATCCGATGATTTTCCCTTGCGGGATGATTTACACGTCCTGCATACCCTTCATTTTCCATACAGAGCAGGCACTTCGGATAACTGCTTGCCTTGGCGTTTTTAGCTGCCGCAATTGCCTTAGGATCCTTTTCCGGCTTAGAAAGATTTACCGTAATGTCAATCTCACCGTATTCGGAATCCACTTTCCACTTCATGTCTTTCTTTACACGGTAACGGCGGATATAATCACTGTCCTGGCTCAGCTTGTAAAAATATTCTGTCGCTTTTTCAGGCGTTCTTCCGTATCTGTCCCAAAATTCCTTCTGCACCTGGGCCGGTCTGGGCATTAAACAGTTCATAAGTTTTGTATCAAACAAATCCCTGTATACAATGCTGTCCTCAATAATTCCCCGCTCTACCGCCTCTTCAAGGAGATTTTTAAGCACTTCTTCAAGATCAATGTCCGATCTGTCAACATCTGTATCCTCATAGCTGTCTTCCTTAAACATATCCAGCAGAAGATTGGTCGTATAAATGCGCTCGCACTCTGGAACAAGCCCTGCCTGTACACCATATTCTACTAGTTTTTTAATATTTTCTGATAACATGCTGCGCCTCCTTAATCAAGCTTTCCTGCTCCGTCTCCGATATCCACTACATAAAACTCTGCCTCATGGCCGACTTTCTCAAGATATGCTTTTCCGATTTCTTTTACAAATGTATCAACCGTTTCATTTTCCACGATACTTACGGTACATCCGCCGAAACCGCCGCCTGTGATGCGGGAACCGATCACTCCCGGCATAGCCTGAGCAAGATCAACTAAAACATCAATTTCCTCGCAGGATACCTCATAGTCATAACGCAAAGACTCATGCGACGCATTCATAAGCTTACCAAATAATGCGATATCATTTGCCTTCAGCGCTTCTACCGCATGGATGGCACGCTGATTTTCATATACGGCATGCTTTGCACGTTTCCTCCTGATCTCATCTTCGATAACACTTTTATGCTCCTCAAACTGCTCTTCTGTCAAATCGCCCAATGTCTGAATATCCACAGCTGTCTGTAATTCCTTAAGAGCTGTCTCACACTCGTTTCTCCGGTCATTGTACGCAGAATTTACAAGGCTGTGTTTTACTTTGCTGTTGGTAATGACAATCTTCGCATCCGGAAGCTTTACAGGCGCATAGGTAAATTGCAATGTGTTGGTATCTAAGAAAATAGCATTGTCCTTCTTACCCATAGCGCTTGCAAACTGATCCATAATCCCGCAATTGCAGCCGTTAAAATTATTCTCCGCATCCTGCCCGATGAGAGCGATGTCAACCATAGAAACATCAAATCCAAACGTATCCTTCAGGATCACACCTGTCAGCACCTCCAATGATGCCGAAGAAGAAAGACCGGAACCATTCGGGATATCGCCGTAGATCAAAATATCCAGACCGTGTGTCAGCTTAAATCCGCGCTTCTTGAATGCCCACACAACTCCTTTCGGATAATTCGTCCAGGCTGCTTCCTTGGTCGGTACAATGTCATCAAGACTTGTCTCTACAACGCCGACGGAGTCAATATTTACAGAGTAAAACCGGAGTGTCCTATCCTCACGGTCTCTTACGATTCCGTAAGTCCCAAGGGTAAGCGCGCATGGAAATACATGGCCTCCGTTATAATCCGTGTGCTCCCCGATCAGATTCACACGGCCCGGAGCAAAATAAGTACGGATATCGCCTCCATCTCCAAAAGTTTCATAAAATGTTTTGATCAATTTTTCTACCATTTTACCATTCTCCTTATTTTTTTTGCAAACCTCCCGATTTCTCTTGCAGGAAGTTCTCCCTTGCTTTATGATTATAATAATAATGAGATTAAATTTTTTTCGCAATAAGTATATTGGAGATTTTTATAAGGATATTGAGGATTTTTAAATCACATATGGAAAAGAAAATGCAAATTATGGAAAAAACGCAGATCAATATTGAGAAAAACCAGAAAGAAATCAAAAAGCACGGCGACTATAGTTTCCCAGTGGATGTAAGTCTCGAAGCAATCGAAGCATACGAACAAGGCTCTTTTTTGTGGCACTGGCATCCGGAGATTGAACTTACCTGCATTCTGTCCGGCGCCATTGAATATCACATCAACAACCAGAGTTATATTCTGACAAAAGGCGAGGGAATGTTCGGCAACAGCAACACGCTCCACTCCGGCTACATGAAGGACGGACAGGAATGCGCTTACCTTTCCATCACTTTTCATCCCAGATTTCTCTATGGGTATGAAAACAGCATACTGCAGACGAAATATATTGACTATATCACTTCAAATGACAGCTGGTCTTCTCTGAAATTCGAAAAACATGTGTCGTGGCATCAGGACATCCTCCATCAAATGCAGGATATTTATCACATGTCGCATAATAAACCGGCAGACTATGAGATACAGGTGCATATGATACTTATGCAGATCTTCATAAAACTGTATCATTACTTTTCTAATCTGCCCGAAAAACTCAGTCACCCCCAGAAGCATCTGCAAAGACTGAGGGATATCATATCATTTATTCAGGAGAATTATGATCAGGATATCAGCCTTGACGATGTAGCAGCGCATGTCAATATCTGTAAGAGCGAATGCTGCAGATTCTTCAAGAAACATATGGATATGACGATCTTTGAATATCTGCTGTTTCTGCGGGTACAAAACAGCCTTACATTCCTGAAGGACGGAGAAAGTATTACGAAAACTGCGGGCCTTGTCGGGTTTTCAAGTCCGGCTTATTATGGGCAGATCTTTAAAAGGTATATGAAATGCACACCAAAGGAATACCGGGACACAGCGATGAACTAGCGAAAAACCACAAAAGAACTGTCAGAACATTGTCAAAAAACGTGTCAAAAAATATAATTTAGGTATTCCCTTTTACCAGCAACCTATGTTATACTATGTAAGTATGGAGACGTACCGAAGTGGCCGTAACGGGGCTGACTCGAAATCAGTTTACCGGTCTAACGCCGGTACGAGGGTTCGAATCCCTCCGTCTCCGTGTTACAGGGACGATAATCTTGAATGTATATATCAAGATTGTCGTCCCTGTTTTTAGCTGTCTGCTTGCGCTGCCAAACTGTCCATTCACGCAAGTCTCTTTATGACCTGTGACGCATGAACGATAATATATATGGAGGGAATATTCCTATGCTAAGAATAGCTATCTGCGATAACGAAGCAAACACCCGCTCTTATCTTTCCTCACTGATTCGAAAGCAGGACTGTTCCTGCGAAATCACAGAGTATGCTTCCGCCGGCGACTGCCTCGAAAATTCTCAGAAAATCGATCTGTTCTTTTTAGATATCAGCTTAGATCCGAGAAGTTGCGCGCCGAATGGAATCACTCTGGCGAAGGAGCTCAGAGAACGGAAGCCGGAAACACTGCCAGTCATTATCTTTGTGACCGGTTATGACCAATATGTATTCGATGCCTTTGATGTGAATGCGTTCCAATATTTGCTCAAACCCATAGACGAGCAAAAGTTTACCGAAGTTTTTGCCCGGGCTGTAAAATATATTGAAACGTTTATCCATTCCGAACCGGCAGTTCGGACACTGTCTCTTCAGTACGCCAATGTAAACCGAATCATTCCTCTGGAACAGATTTACTATGTAGAAAGCAACAATCATAAAGTTGTACTCCACTTAACAAATGGAGAATTCACTTGCTATGCGAAGATCGGCGATCTGGAAGGCGAATTACAGGGACAGTTTTTCCGTATTCATAAAGGATACCTTGTTAATCTGGCCTTCATCGAGTCATACAAAAAGACTGAGGCAGTACTGACAACCGGAGAAAAGCTATTGATTTCAAAATATAAATACCGGGATTTTGTAAAAGCTTATCTTCTTTTTCTGAAAAAGGAGAGCGGCCTATGAGTGAAAATGAATTCCTTATTTTTCACAAACTCTTTCGTATCGGCATTGCATTATTGCATACCGTCAGTTTCACCCTTTTTATGAAATCCTTTTTAACGGAACGCAAACATCTGTACAGGAAACTACTCCTTGCATTTTCACTTTATCTTGTCTCCTGGCTGCTTAGCAGCCAGATAACGGCTGTGCAAAGCGTTTTTACCCTGCTTTTCACAGTCTTGCTCCTAGCCGTCTCCAAGACACTTAAACTTAAGAATGCCTTTACCCTTTTGCTGGCAATTCTTTACTGTAGTGTTAGAGTCTCTAGCGGATTAATGACGGAAAGCTTGTATTATACTGCTAAAGAGTTATTTCCCTTCCATTCGGAAACGCCTGAGAGAATCTATCTGAACAGTGCGGCGGAGACTTTATTATTTGGCCTGTCTCACCTCATTCTGCTGTCTGTCATGCTCTATGTACTCTGCCGGCAGCTTAAGAAAAGACAGATAAACCTTCATTGGCGGGAGCTATGCTATCTATGTCTGATCCCATCTGCAGGTATCCTGTTTGGTCAGATGGTTTCCCGTCTGCTGTTTGAGATTAGTGACGGCATACCGCTTTTGCTCTATGAACGGCATCCGATATTTTTAATAGCCGTGCCGCTGCTGGCGCTATTATTTTATACAGGTACTTTGCTCACGATTGCATTTTGGCAGGGAACAGATATTCTGCGCAAAGAACGCGAAGAATATTTTGTAAATCTTAAGCAGATTCAGGCAATTCAGGACAGAATTCAGGAAACGGAACTTTTTTATGCCCGCTTCCGAAAAATTCAGCATGAAATCCGCGGACATTTGAATACCATAAAGGGATTGTCCCAAAACGGGCAATACAATGAGCTTGACCAGTATGTCGCCCGCATGGATGAAAGTATGCAAAGCCTCTCGCTGATACTTCAAACAGGAAATGCCGTTACGGATGTTATCGTCAATGACAAAAAACAGCAGTGCCTTGCAAGAAACATCAACTTTCATGCAGACTTTCATTACCCGGCCGCCGGTCAGTACGACTCTTTCGATCTTGGCATCATTCTTCAAAATCTCCTTCAGAACGCACTTGAAGCATGTGAAAGCGTGCCGGAGGAAGATCGGTATATATCTCTGGTCAGCCGTCAAAAGGGGAAATTTTTCCTGATCGAAGTAAAAAATACATTTTACGGAGAGATAAGATTTGAACAAAACGGATTACCCGAAACCACTAAAACAAAAGACAAAGTCTTACACGGCATCGGGTTATCCAATGTACGGCGGGAAGCAGAAAAATATATGGGAGAACTGGAATTAAGAACAGAAAACCATGAATTTTACGCAACAGTTCTGTTGCAGGAAAGGAGCAATCTATGAACAACACAATTCAAAGCAGCTATTATGCCGGTCTGTATGGTATCAACGCAAATCTCAGCATAAACTCCGGCAAAAAAAGTCACACAACTGTAACCGGAACCAATTTTTATGATATGGCAGTACAAACAACGGCACGATCCACTGACAGCATCCGAACGGAAAATGTAGATGAAATCAAAGCTCCCTCTTTGGAGAATATGCTAAAGGCTAAGTATCCCGGCCTTGCCTACCATGTGTTTGACGCAAGCACAAGTTACTGGCGCACAAGAAACGACTATCCGCATTATATGCTCTATGACCAGAACTGCGACGTATCGGTTCTTGAAAACTGGCGTCCTGTCGGCGAGAATCCATTTTACGGCTCTATAGACGGCAAGTTCATCGCTCCTAAGGAAATCCATGCTTTAGGCAGCGTACCGCCGGGAAGCAAAGCAGTCGTGATCCACCCCGACGTGCAAAAGCGCATGGAAGAAGACCCGGATTATGCCTATGAGATCATGGAAACGATAGATAACTGGTTCGCTTATGACATAGCGCGGAATGAAGCCGTCATGCCTGGACACACTGTCGGTATGTCTCAGGCCGTTGCAATCGGCAAGGACGGTACGATCGTGAATGCAGCCGCATCAAAATCCGGCGGTACGCTTACCAAGAGCAGTGATGAAATGGTGCAGGCGTATTACCGCCGCCTGAAAAAGCGCGCCGAATTCTATCACTGGCTTGAACAGGATTATATGAGAGAACTTATATTTAAGGCGGAATAGACATGCTATTCCGCCTCATATAATGCCCAAAAGCCTATTTAATCTGTCAGGAATTTGTCTATTCCATTGGCAATCCCTGCCGCCACCTTCTCCTGATATTCCTCCGTTGCAAGCAGTGCATCCTCCTTAGGATTGGTCATATATCCGACTTCAGCGATCGTTACCGGAACCCGGCACCAGTTAATTCCGCTCATCGTGTCAGTTTCCCACACATATTCCTTCTTACAGCCGGTAGCTGCCACCAGTTCATCTAAAACCTTCTCTGACAATGCTTTACTCTTAGGATACAGCTTCGCATTATATGGATTCTTAGAAGTCTGGCATATGGTCATCGCTCCGCTTGCGGAAGAGCTTTCCGAACCATTGGCATGGACTCTTATGAATGCGTCCGCGCCTGCCTTATTCGCGACCTCCGCCCGCTCCGCATTGCTGATATCTACATCATTTGCCGTTCTGATCATGAGCACTTCATATCCCCGATCCTCTAAAACCTTTTGTAGTTTTAAAGATATCTGTAAAGTCAGCTCATATTCCGCCAATCCGCTGGTCTTTCCACTTGTACCGGAGGCCACCTTGGCTTTCATCTCGCTTGCACCGGGCCCCACCGGTTCTTTATCCGAATTGCCTTTTGCCTGATGTCCCGCATCCACTGCCACCACGTACCCGTTCCCGATCTTCTCAGCACTTCCATCAGGATCGTTATCTTCTGATACTTCCGGTATTGTCTCTCCGGCAGGCTCCTGCCCGCTTCCATCCGTTCCTTCTGCGGGCAATTGTCCGCTGTTTTCCGTCTTTTCTACAGGTGTTTGATCATCGGCAGATGTATCTTTTGTCGGAGTTTCTTCTTCCGTAGAAGATATGTCTTCCTCCTTTTTGATCTCATCTACCTCTACGATCTTATCTTCCCTGTTCCTTTCCTTTAATAAGCCGTACCCACCTGCACAGATCAAGACTAAAACGATACTTAATATAATGATTATCCTTTTTCTGGTCCTTCTCTTCATGATCTATATCCCATATCCTTTTCCCACTGCAAAATCAAATCTGCCTCTACCTGTCCATTTGCA
Organism: Lachnospiraceae bacterium MD308; assembly: GCA_010206225.2. Lineage (GTDB taxonomy): Bacteria > Bacillota > Clostridia > Lachnospirales > Lachnospiraceae > MD308. Next base: position 17,408 of record VIQU02000009.1, read on the forward strand.
CACATATATCGCCAATCATTCCGATGTTCTCTAAAAGAATATCCTCTTTATATCATTGAACATAACAAATACCATAAGCGCCATAAGAAGCGTGATCCCTACCAGATGCACATATCCTTCCTTTTCCGGCGGTATCCTCTTTCTGCGGACTGCTTCTACCGCAAGGAATACAAGCCTCCCGCCGTCCAATGCCGGAAGCGGCAAAAGATTCATGACGCCTAAGTTCGCCGACAGAAGAACCGCTATGTTAAGGAGCTGTACGATAACCATGAACACACCATAAGATTTGCTCTGCTGATACGTGTCATCCACAACGCTCACAATACCCACCGGGCCAGAAAGCTGGTCCATGCCAATCTTACCCGTAACCAGCATCCTCAGACTGTCAAGAGTCGTACAGATCCAAAACTTCACTTCATATATCCCATACTCAATGGCAGTTAACACATTCGCCTTTGTGTAGCTTCCGCCTCCAATCCCAAATCGATAATATTTCAACTCTTCGTCCATCTTCGGAGTGAGGGTAACGCTTCTCTCCTCACCGTCACGGCGAAATACGATCTCCGTGTCTTTCCCCTGATTAAACTGGTTATACGCAGTAATTTCGCGGAAAACATGAATCCTCTTCCCGTTCATCTTCACAATCGTATCTCCTGCTTCGATTCCCGCCTCGTAAGCCGGATATCCCTCTTCTACAGAGCTGATGACAGGTGCATCATATCCCACCATAGCCACGAGGATCACCGCAAACACAAACGCAAGAATAAAATTAAATACAGGCCCTGCCGCGATCACTGAAATCCTCGCCCACACAGACTTGTTATTAAAATTCGACGGAGATTCCGTTACCTCCTCATCCTCTCCCATCATACACAATCCTCCGATGGGAAAAAGTTTGATACAGTAGCGCGTGCCCTTATATTCCTTGAAAAACAAGTTTGGTCCCATTCCAATTGCAAATTCCTCTACGTCAATTCCATTTTTCTTTGCCAGTGAAAAATGCCCCAATTCATGAAAGAATACAATAAAGCTGAAAATGATTATCGCAAATATAATACCCAAATCAATCACTACCTCCTGCTGTTAATCCGTTCATAGGTTGCCGCCTCTGTCTCAAGAATCTCCTCAAGGGACGGTTCCTTTATATTTTTATGGGCAGACATACAGTCCTCAATGATCTCGGAGATCTCAAGATACTTCACCTCTCCCTTTAAAAACATGCTGACCGCAAGTTCATTTGCCGCATTGAATACCGTCGGGAGCGTTCCGCCCTGTCTGCCTGCGGAATATGCAAGCCTCAACCCATAAAATGTATCCATATCTGGTTTTTCAAAATCCAGTTTTCCAATGCTCCAAAAATCAAGCCGTTCCCCTGGAAGATATCTTCTCTCGGGATAATAAAGGGCATATTGGATTGGCAGCTTCATGTCCGGCGTGCCAAGTTGTGCAAGAATCGCTCCGTCTTTATATTCCACCATCGAGTGGATAATGCTCTGAGGCTGCACAACCACCTGCACATCATCCACATCCACGCCAAACAGCCATTTTGCCTCAATGACTTCAAGACCTTTATTGACCATAGTGGAAGAATCAATGGTAATTTTAGCGCCCATCGTCCAGTTCGGGTGCTTTAATGCATCTTCCACACGGATTTCCAAAAGCTCCTCCTGCTTTCTTCCCCGGAAAGGCCCCCCGGAAGCAGTCAGCAGGATTTTTTTTACAGAACTCTTATCATTTCCCTGAAGGGACTGGAAAATAGCGCTGTGCTCACTGTCTACGGGAAGGATTCGAACCTCCTTCCTCTCTGCCAGCGGCATGATCAGGTGCCCAGCCGTCACAAGAGTCTCCTTATTGGCAAGCGCAATATCCTTTCCCGCCTTAATCGCTTCTATAGTCGGACGTATGCCGATCATCCCTACGATCGCCGTCACGAGTATTTCCGTGTCCTCCATCACGGCAATCTCAATCAGCCCTTCCATCCCCGACACGATCTTTGTGTCTGTATCTACAGTCTTCATGCGAAGCTCTTTTGCTTTTTCCTCGGACCAGACGGCCGCCTTTTTCGGATGAAACTCACGGATCTGCTCCTCCAAAAGCGCAATATTTTCTCCGGCGGCAATCCCGAGAACCCTGATATCTCCATTTTCACGCACGACCTCCAGTGTCTGCGTGCCGATGGAACCTGTTGAGCCTAAAATGGCTATTGTCTTCATACATTCATCTCCCTGTTCAGATATTTCCTGCCAGCAGTATTGCCAGATAGTAGATTACAGGCGCCGTAAATATCACACTGTCAAACCGGTCAAGAATCCCTCCGTGTCCCGGAATCAGCGTACCGTAATCTTTAATATCATGATTTCTCTTCACTGCCGACGCTGCCAGATCTCCGACTTGAGAGATCATCCCCCCCGCACCGCAGATGACGGCATAATGAAGCGGATTCACATCAGCGCCGCCCCAATGGTTCATGGCTAATGCAAACAAAACTCCAAGAAGCGCTGCTCCGGCAACACCTCCGATACCGCCTTCCACAGATTTTTTCGGACTCAGTTTCGGCGCCATCTTATGTTTTCCAATCAGCACTCCCACACAGTACGCACAGGTATCACATCCCCATGAACTTAAAAATATCAGCCACACGACGATCCCTCCGTCCGGGAGATTTCTTGTCTGGTAAATATAAGACAACATGACTGCCACATAAAATAGGCCGAAAAAGACTGTCATCACCTGCTCCGCCCTAAAATTCGGAAAGGCAAAGACGTAGACTGCCATCGTAAGTACAAGAAACAGAATGGCAAGCATCGTGACATATTCCATATGGCCGAAAAAAAGCACTGCGTAATAGGCAAGCGCTGCGATATAACCCGTAACCCCCAATACTTTATTATGCACATCCACCACTTTATATAATTCAGACAAACCAATTAAACTGATAATTCCAAGAACCGTGAATAATACATATCCGCCCAGTCCGACCGTGGCTATCAGTACGATGACAAGCACGATTCCGCTAAGAAGCCTTGTTTTAAACATCCTGCGTTCCCTCCTTCACACCGCCGTAACGCCGGTCTCTGGCATTATAATGCTCGATTGCCTTTATAAGCTCTTCTTTTGAAAAATCAGGCCACAAGACATCCGTAAAATAAAATTCCGTATAGGCAAGCTGCCAGAGAAGATAATTGGACAGACGAAGCTCCCCGCTGGTACGTATCATCAGATCGGGATCTGGTATATCATGGGTATCAAGATAACCCTCAAATACCTGTTCGTCAATATCCTCTGCGTTTACCTTTCCCTTTGCACAGTCCGCTGCCAGTTTCCGGACCGCACGTACGATCTCGTCCCTGCTGCCATAATTGATGGCAATCTGGAAGTTTAAGCCGCCATTCTCCTTTGTCGCCTCCTCAAGTTCTGCAATTCTGCTTCTTATATCCTCATCAAGTCTTTGCAGCTCTCCGATCACGCGGATCTTCATATCATTCTTCTTTGCGGTCTTAAGACAGGTCTTCATGTAATTGCGCAGAAGCTTCATAAGCGCATCCACCTCATCCTTCGGACGATTCCAGTTCTCCGTAGAAAATGCATAGACCGTCAGGTACTTGATACCCATGCGCCACGCTTCCTCGCAGATCTTCTCCACATTCTTGCTTCCCTGCGCATGGCCGTAATTGCGGGGCATACCCTTCGACTTTGCCCAGCGTCCGTTTCCATCTAATATAATCGCAACATGCTGCGGAATCTTCATAGCCAGTCTCCCTCTTTAACAGAGCAGTATCCATGTGAGGACACCGCCCAACTTTCTACATAGAAGAACAGACCATTATCTTAAGCGGTCTGTCCCTACAATTATACTACACTGTCATTACCTCTTTCGACTTAACCTCTACGGCCTTGTCAACTTCTTTTACAAATTTATCCGTCATTTTCTGAAGATCTTCTTCCATATCCTTGATCTCATCCTCAGAAATTTCGGTCCCTTTCAACTTCTTGAAAGAGTCATTGCCGTCACGCCGGATATTACGGATCGCAACCTTTGCAGCTTCTCCCTTTTTCTTCACGTCTTTTACAAGCTCTTTTCTGCGCTCCTCCGTAAGTTCCGGAAATACGAGACGAATCACAGAGCCGTCGTTATTCGGATTGATTCCCAGATCGGAAGTCTGGATTGCTTTGGTGATCGCCTTGATCATAGTCTTATCCCAAGGCTGAATCTGAATCATGCGCGCCTCCGGGACAGATACGTTGGCAACCTGCTGAATCGGCGTCGGAGTTCCGTAATAATCCACCATAATCCGATTCAGCACATTCGGATTCGCGCGCCCTGCACGGATTGCACCGAGCTCCCCGTCAAGATTCGCCATCGTCTTGGTCATCTTCTCTTCATAAACCTTCAATTTCTCGTTCATCTTTCTTTCCTCCTTATGATACAGTCACTTTCGTTCCCGTAAATGTCCCTGACATAGTATTTACAATACTGTTCTCTTCATTCAGCCCGAACACCAGCATTGGCATCTGATTCTCAAGACACAGAATAGACGCCGTCAAGTCTACTGCCGCGAGCTTCTTATCAATAATCTCCTGAATAGATATTTCCTCATACTTCTTAGCTTCAGGATTCACTTTCGGATCACTGTCATAAATTCCATCAATAGCCTTGGCAAGAAGCATCGCATCCGCTTCTATCTCAATAGCATGAAGCACCGCACCGGTATCTGTAGAAAAATACGGATGTCCCGTTCCTCCCGCGAAGAAAATAACTTTTCCATCCTTAAGCGCCTGAACAGCCGCATCCTTTGAAAACAACGTTGTAAACGCGCCGCATACAAAAGGTGTAAAAACCTCTGTATCCATCCCCGCAAACCGAAAGATATCCGATACATAGATACAGTTCATCACCGTCGCCAGCATCCCGATCTGATCTGCCTTTACCCGGTCAATGGTCTCGCTGGTCCTTCCCCGCCAGAAATTACCGCCGCCAGTGACAATCGCAACCTGAATGCCGTCATCCACAAGCTGCTTCACCTGTCTGGCCACTCCAAGACAAGTCGCCTCATCAAAACCGGTCTTCCTCTCACCCGCAAGTGCTTCCCCGCTAAGCTTTAATAGTACCCTTTTCATAAGCATTCCCGCTCCTTACTTCTGTTATCGCAGTACATCACATACATAAGTAAAGTATAACACAGGTAAAGTAAAAATGGAATATCAAAAAAAAGCTTGACACAAGTCTGATTTCGGACTATAATTTCAAGTACGAAATCAGACTGCAAGTAAAATAAAAAAACAGGAGACGGCAGACATATGGACTTCCCCATCAATCAAAATTTAAAAGAATACAACCACATTTACAAAGAAAACAATAACATTTACCACGATATTGCGCTGCGCCTAAAGCTGTCAGACAGCGCTTTTGACATATTCTATGCCATCTGTGTGCTAGGCGACGGTTGCCTGCAGCGGGATATCTGCAGCCTGTCTGCCACAAGCAAGCAGACCATCAATTCATCAATCCGTAAGTTAGAAAAAGAGGGCTATCTTACCCTTAAACCGGGAAAAGGACGGCAGATGCACATTTTTTTGACCAAGACAGGAGAAGCGCTTGCTCAGGAACGGATATACCCGGTTATTGAAATTGAGAATAGTGTTTTTGACGCTATGTCTGAAAACGAGTGCCGGGAACTTCTAAAGCTCAGCAAAAAATATATGGAAATATTGAAAGAGAATGTAAAGGAATTATTGCTATGAGAATAAAGTTATCAGACCATTTTACCTATAAAAAACTGATCCGGTTTGTGCTGCCTTCCATCATCATGATGATCTTTACTTCCATCTACGGTGTGGTGGACGGCTTATTTGTATCCAATTTTGTGGGAAAAACAGCATTTGCGGCTATTAACCTGATCATGCCCTTTCTTATGGGCTTAAGCGCGCTGGGATTTATGGTCGGGACAGGCGGAAGCGCGATTGTAGCAAAGACGCTGGGCGAAAAGAAAAATAAGAGAGCCAACGAATACTTTTCCATGCTGATCTATATAACGATCATCGGCGGTCTGGTTATATCTGTCATCGGCAGCATTTTGATCCGGCCGGTCAGCTCTTTTTTAGGCGCCTCCGGAGAGCTTTTAGAAAACTGTGTCCTGTATGGGAGAATTCTTTTTCTGTCTCTGACGCCTTATATGCTGCAGAACGTTTTCCAGAGCTTTTTCGTGACGGCAGAGAAACCAAAACTGGGACTCTATGTGATCATTGCTGCCGGACTTACGAATATGCTGCTTGATTTCCTTTTTATCGCCGTTTTTAAATGGGGGCTTGCAGGAGCCGCCCTTGCCACTGCTGCCAGCGAATATATGGGAGGTTTTCTACCTGTTTTTTATTTTTTGCGTAAGAATGGAAGTCTTCTAAGACTTGGGAAAACGCATTTTGACAAAGGGATCCTGCGAAAGACATGCACCAACGGCTCTTCCGAGCTGATGACGAATCTGTCCATGTCTGTGGTAAATTCCCTGTATAACTTCCAGCTTATCCGGTTTTCCGGAGAAGACGGCGTTGCTGCATACGGCACGATCATGTATGTTAACTTCTTCTTTGCGGCTGTATTTTTCGGCTATTCCATCGGAAGCGCGCCTGTCATCGGATACCACTATGGTGCTGGAAACCACGATGAACTTAAAAACCTTTTTAAAAAGAGCCTTTCGCTCATCGCCGTCTGGGGAATCCTTTTAACCTTGCTGGCTCATCTCCTTGCCGCGCCTCTTGCTGCTGTTTTTGTAGGATATGACAAAGAACTGTTTGCCATGACCTGTCATGGCTTCCGTCTCTACAGCATGTGTTTCCTCATATGCGGCTTTAACTTTTTTGCTTCCTCCTTTTTCACGGCCCTTAGTAACGGAGCAGTGTCGGCAGCAATCTCTTTCTTACGCACGCTGGTATTTCAGATTGCCGCTGTCTGCCTGCTGCCATTCCTTTTCGGGATCGACGGAATCTGGCTGGCGGTCACTGCGGCGGAGGCGATGACATTGCTCATAACGGTTACGTTTTTTATTCGGAACCAAAAACGATACCATTATGCATAACACAGGGGAAAGTAACTGTCCTGCTACAATAAATCTCTGTTTTCCGCATTGTATATGGACAATACCTGAAAAGAATTTTTCACAGGCGCTTTCCCCATCTAATGCAGTGATGACTTCGTAATTTTCCGTCATTAAAATAATGTACTGTTACTAACTAATGAAGATTTTTCGCCGCCCGTATAACATGTTCCGCCAGAACAGAGGTGGTGATACTTCCTACTCCTCTCGGCACCGGACTGATATAAGAGGCCTTTTTCTTGGCTCTCTCAAAGTCCACGTCGCCGCAGAGATTTCCTTCTTCATCTACATTGATGCCCACGTCTGCAACTACTGCACCCTCTCCTACCATGTCCGCCGTTATCATCTTCGCTTTTCCGGCAGCCGCAATCAGAATATCGGCGCTCCTGCATATCTTAGGAAGATCTACAGTCCTTGTATGGCAGATCGTAACGGTAGCGTTCTCTTTTAAAAGCATCATGGACAAAGGCTTTCCCACTACCATACTGCGTCCCACCACCGTCGTATTCTTTCCTTTCAGATCAATACCGTAAAACTTTAACATCTTCATAACCGCTTCCGCCGTACAGGGTGCATAGCCTGTCTCATCTCCGGCAAATACCTTCGCAATATTCACGTCACTCATACAATCCATATCTTTTGCGGGATGGATCATTTTCCTTACCGGCTCCTCGTCAAGATGTTTCGGGAGAGGCCTGAACATCAGGATTCCGTGAACAGATGGGTTATCATTTACCTCCCGAAAGGCTTCTTCAAACTCCCTCTGTGTGATATCCCAAGGAAGCTCCCTCACCTGACACTTAATTCCAACTGCCTCCATCCGTTTCTTCGCTCCCCGCTCATAAGACAGGTCCTCCTCACGGCTTCCTGCCCTGATGATAGCAAGACAGGGCATAACCCCGCCCCGCTTTAACAGTTCTGTCTCTTTTGTCAGCTCTTCTTTCATGGCATTTGCCACGTCAATGCCTTTCATTAATACACTCATCGCTACCTCCTACCGTATCTTGTCAAGCACGCCCGCATAGATCTCTTCCTGCAGCTTTCTCCCCTGCGCGATCAGATCGTCCGACTCCCTGTTGAGTTTTTCTGCCCTCTCACGATTTTTCATAAGCTTCGTATTGATATAGATATTCAATGAAGCCCCCTCGAGAGCGGCTCTTGCAAAAAGTACCGCAACACCCACATCACTGACGGCAAGCCTGCTGCCCTTTTTTTCCAGTACCTTTAAGAGCCCGAACACTTCAAAAACAGTTCTCACGATTTCAAGAGGAACCATGCTTGCCTCATAAAGCGCACTCTCCATCACTTCTTCTTTTCTTTCGATTTCCTCCGGCGTTCCCTTCGGCATAGAATAGGCTTTCGCTAACGGTTCAAAAGCCTCTGCGTCCTTATCCGTCAGAAAAATAAGCCTTTCTTTAAGCTCCTCCAGCTGGCTGCGGATTCCTATGATTTCTTCTTCGACGTCCGCATATTTTTTCTTTCCCACCGTCAGGTTCGTCACCATCATTCCCAGCGCGGCCGCAAATGCGCCTACCGCTGCGGAGGCTCCGCCGCCGCCCGGCGTCGGTTCTTTTGAAGATAACACATTAAGAAAATCTGTTGCCTTTTGCTCTAACATCATGGTCTTTCGTTCCTCCTAAAATAGTCCTGATATGACACCGTTTGCATCTACATCAATCTTTTCCGCAGACGGCACCTTCGGAAGTCCTGGCATCTTCATGATGTCTCCGGTCAGAGCTACTAAAAAGCCCGCGCCTGCTGACGCTGTAACATCCCGGACCGTAATCCTGAAATCTGTCGGTCTTCCCAGTTTCTTTGCATCATCTGTCAGAGAATACTGATTTTTCGCCATGCAGATTGGAAGATTGCCAAGACCGATGGCCTCTAAGTTTTTAATCTCTTTGTTAGCTTTCGGCGTATAGTCTACCCCTGACGCTCCGTATACCTTCTCAGCAATAGCCGTGATCTTCTCTTTGACAGATTCCTCTTCATTATACACGAATTCCATCGTGCTGTCTCCCTCACAAAGCTTCAAAACTTCTTTTGCAAGCTCCTCGCCGCCTGCGCCGCCTTTCGCCCATACCTCTGACAACGCCGCCTTTACGCCATATTCCTTGCACTTTTCACGCACAAGTTTAGGCTCTCCCTCTGTATCTGTCGGAAATGCGTTGATTGCCACAACAACAGGAAGATGATATACTTCGGTAATATTTTCAATATGTTTAAGGAGATTCGGAATTGCTTCTTAACTGGCGGTCATTCATATCCACACAGCGGCGCCATGTTACTTTATTTGTATCGATATCCAGCGCATTACCCTGATGGATATGGTTGTCAAGCATTGCCGCGATCAGATTGTTTGCAGCGCCAATCGCATGAAGATCCCCTGTAAAATGAAGGTTGATGTCCTCCATAGGCACAACCTGAGCATAACCGCCTCCTGCCGCTCCGCCCTTTACTCCGAACACCGGTCCGAGGGAGGGCTCTCTTAATGCTACCATCGTCTTTTTACCCAGACGGTTCAGAGCGTCTGCCAAGCCAATTGTCGTAGTCGTCTTTCCCTCGCCCGCAGGCGTTGGATTGATGGCTGTCACAAGAACTACCTTTGCATCCTTCCCGCTCTCAAGCTCTTCGCTGTAGTACCGATAATCGATCTTTGCCTTGTATTTTCCGTAATTTTCCACATATCTGTCAGGAATTCCTATCTTATCCGCAATCTCATTAATCACCTTCATCTCGGTTTCCTGTGCAATCTCTATATCACTTTTAAATCCCATATCACATACCATCCTTACTTTTATATTCTTTATCTTTTCTTCCTCGGCATTACATGGATCGCCTCTCCTACAGCATCTTCTAATGCCTCTGACACACCTTCGTTATAGGTTGGATGTGAGCGCATACCCTTTATAAGCTGCCCGGCCGTCATCCGGTTTGCCACCGCCGTTACAAGCTCCCCAATCATATCTGTAGCTCTGGCGCACATCATCTGCGCTCCTACAACAACTCCTGTCTCTCTTTCAACAACAACCTTTACAAATCCACGTTCTTCTTTTGTGATGATACTCTTCCCATTAGCGCTCATAATAAACTTTCCGGTCTTTATATCCAGTCCCGCTTCCTTTGCCTCATCCTCTGTAACTCCCACTGAAGCAATCTCCGGATCTGTATAGACGCACCCTGGAACTGCCTCAAGCGATACGGAGGGCTTTTTTCCTGCGAGTACTTCTGCCACGTACATACCCTGAGCGCTTGCCAGATGAGCGAGCTGCATTCCCCTCACCAGATCGCCGATGGCATATACTCCTTCTATACTGCTTTCAAAATTCTCATCCACTACAATGCGTCCCCGCTCCATCTCTGGTTCCATTCCCTCTCCGAACAAACCGTCTGTATCCGGGCATCTCCCTACCGCACACAAAATATACTGCGCAGATACTCTGATCTCTTTCTCCTTTTCAGTAAACACGCACGTGTACAGTCCCCCATTCTGCTCCACGCTCTTCACTGACGCAGAGGTGTAAATATCAACTCCGCGCTTTTTTAAAATCATCTTTAAATTCTGGGATATCTCCTTATCCATATTAGGGACCAGCCTTGAAAGCGCCTCTACGATCGTTACCTTGCAGCCCAAATCCGCATATACGCTGGCAAATTCCACACTGATCACGCCCCCGCCTATGATAACAAGGCTCTTTGGCTCCTCTTTTAACCGAAACAGTTCGTCACTGGTAAGAACGCCCGGAAGATCAATGCCCGGTATCGGAATCACTAACGGCTTTGAACCGGATGCCAGAATGATATGCCGGGCCTCGCACACACTTTCTGACTCACCGTCGATGACTCTTACCTGCCTCCCTTGTTCCAGTATCCCTTTTCCTTTTAACATCGTTATGCCATTGGCTTTCAGAAGCTGTTCCACTCCCTGACACAGCTTATCTGTCGTTTCTTCTTTATATGCCAGAATCTTGCCGTAGTCATAACTTATCTCCGATGCCAGAACACCGAATCTCTCTCCCTCTTTCATCTCCCTGTAAAGAGAGGAGGCATGTATCATCGCTTTTGCCGGAATACACCCCCTATTCAGACAAGTGCCTCCCACTCTTCTTTCTTCCACGATCGCTGTGCGGAGTCCCTCTTTTGCCGCTTTGACCGCTGCTACATAACCCCCTGGTCCCGCACCGATTACCACCAGATCAAATCTTTCTCCCATAACTGCTCTCCTTTACAAATCTTCAGTTTTTATCCATTCAATAATATCCGCCATCATTCTTTCTTCTTCCTTGTCCGAAGACCAGTAAAGCCCAAGCTCCACACAGATTGCATGTTTGTCGTAACGAATATTTTTAAGATACCCTCTAAGCTGCTCTATAAATTCCGGTTTCATGGAATCCGAAAAAACATTTACATCCCTGACCTTTCCATTCTTCACCTGAAACTGCAGCGTTATCTGCCCCCACACAAAACGCTTTGACAGCTCATACTGAAAAGCCAGTGTCCTCCCATATATCCAGTCCCACGAAGAAAACTTCTCCGTCCTCTCTCTAATCTCTTCTTTGTCAAGCTCACTGACTTCTAATATTCTGGCTTTTAATCCGTAGACCTCTTCAAAACTTGCCCGAAGCTTTTCTTTTAACTGATCAATGGTAAGTCCCGGCGCATAGCTTTTTAAGTTCACCACCCTCGACCTTACAGAATCCACGCCTTTTGCCTGAAGCTTTTCCTTAGAGACAGTCAGATATCTTGAAAGCTCGCCGAGATTCACATCCACCATCAGAGTCCCATGATGATAGCAATACTCTCCCTGCTTATAAAATGCATTGCCTGAAAATTTATGTTCATCTATCAATATATCGTTTCGGCCGGATTTCTTTGCATTTATCCCCAATTTCCTGACTGCCGTTAAGATAACCTCAAGCTGCCTGTCTACATCGTAATTTTCCTTTCTTACAAGAAAAGTAAAATTCAGATTTCCCAGATCATGATAGACAGCTCCGCCGCCCGACTGCCTTCGCACCGGATATCCTTTCTCATCTTCCAGTTTATTTACAATACATTCCTTCCAGATATTCTGATTCCGTCCTATGACAACTGTGTTGGCATTCTGCCAGAGATACAAGATACACTCATCCTCAGCACAGTGGAGGAGCAAATACTCCTCCACTGCCAGATTGCGGTAAGGATTCGTCTCTTTACTTTCGATATATGATAATTTTCTGATCATCTTACTTCTCCCTGTTAAAATCATACTTAAGAACCGGATGCCTTGCAGCTTCTACCTCGTCCAGCCTTTCAACTGGCGTTTTCACCGGCGCCGCATGGAGTTTATCTGCATCACTCTGGGCAATCTCATAAAGCTTTCTGAATACGTCAGCTGCCCCATCCAATGTCTCTTTCGACTCTGTCTCTGTCGGCTCTATCATAAGCGCCTCGTCAACGATCAGCGGGAAGTACATTGTCGGCGGATGGATACCATTGTCCAAAAGCCCCTTTGCAATATCCATTGCAGATACTCCCGTCTTTTTCTTCAGATCAGAAAGACTCATAACAAACTCATGCATGCATACTTCTTCATATGCCATTGTATAACAATCCTTTAATTTATGCATCATATAATTCGCATTCAGTACCGCACCCTTGCTTGCCGCCGGAATTCCTTCCTTTCCTAAAGTCATCAGATAAGTAAGCGCCCTGACAACCACTAAAAAATTCCCATAAAAACTCTTAAGTTCTCCGATACTGTTTGCCGGTTTTACAAAGGAAAGCTCTTCCTCTCCTTCTACAAGGACAGAAGGAAGGAACTGCGCCAGATGCTCCTTGCAGCCAACCGGACCGCTTCCCGGACCGCCGCCGCCATGAGGAGTAGAAAATGTCTTGTGGAGATTCAGATGTATCACATCGAAGCCCATATCTCCCGGACGTACCATCCCCATCACTGCGTTTAAGTTCGCCCCGTCATAATAGCACTGCCCGCCGCACTCGTGGATGATCCTTGTAATTTCTAAAATATTTTTATCAAATAATCCCACTGTATTCGGATTCGTGAGCATAAGACCGGCGACATCATCCCCCGCCGCTTCTTTAAGTTTCACCAGATCCACGCACCCGTCTGATCCGGAGGGGATACTTACTACCGAATATCCCGCCATAACTGCACTGGCCGGATTCGTTCCATGGGCAGAATCAGGCACGATGATCTTTGTTCTTTTCTTATCGCCCCTGCTCTCATGATAAGCCTTGATCAGGAGAAGACCTGTAAATTCTCCATGCGCTCCTGCCGCCGGCTGAAAAGTCATGCGCTCCATACCTGTAATCCCGCACAGATACTCTTCTGCTGTTTTTATAACCTCCATGCAGCCTTGTACCGTATGGGCCGGCTGAAGCGGGTGAATATCTGTAAATCCTTTTAACGCTGCCATATCTTCATTGATCTTCGGATTATATTTCATCGTACAGGAACCAAGGGGATAAAAACCGTCATTTACTCCGTGGCATTTCTTCGCAAGCTCTGTATAATGTCTGCTCAGCTCATTTTCAGAAAGCTCCGGCATATGAAGAGCAAGCTTTCTTTTGTCCTTCTCCTCTGGCAGCACCACCTCTACGTCGCATTCCGGAAGAAGGCTTAACCGTCTGCCTTTCCTGCTTTTTTCAAATACTAACATCCGCTACACCTCCCTTGCCAGAGCAACCGCCCTGTCAATATCCTCTTTGCTGTTCATCTCCGTACAGCACCACAGAATCCTATGATCATCTAACGGATATCCACCGAGGATTCCTTTTGTCTCTAACACGGCAAGCACCTTCTCTGAAGGCTTTTCAGACACCGTGATGAACTCGTGAAAATATTCGCCCCCATTTTCTATCTCAAAACCTGACTTTTCAAGCTCTCCCGCCATATAATGCGCCTTTGACATGCACTGCACTGCCATGCACTTAAGACCTTCCTTTCCCATAGCGGATAGATACACCCCTACGGCCAACGCACAGAGTGCCTGATTGGAACACACGTTGCTCGATGCCTTTTCCCTTCGGATATGCTGTTCTCTTGCCTGAAGCGTCAGCACATACCCTCTCCTGCCGCTCCTGTCTGTCGTCTGTCCTACGATCCGCCCCGGAAGCTTTCTTGTAAGCTTCGCATTACATGCCATAAATCCAAGGTACGGTCCGCCGAATGCCAGATCGAGTCCGAAAGGCTGACCTTCGCCGACTGCTATATCCGCCCCGTACTCTCCCGGCGTCTTAAGTACTCCTAAGGATATTGGATTTACGCCCATAATGTATCTCGCTCCTGATGCATGGACAATTTCCCCTATTTCCTGTGCCTCCTCCAGACTGCCGTAAAAATTTGGATGTTGGATATATACACATGCCGTCGTATCATCTGCCAATTCTTTTAGCGCTTCCATATCCGTAACACCGTCCTTTTCAGGAACGATCACAAGTTCATGACCGCTTCCGAAACAATATGTCTTTATTGTTTCCAGTACATACGGATTAACCGTTTCGGATACTAATGCTTTTTTCCTCTTTCTCTCACAGCACATGGCGATACTCTCTGCCGCTGCGCTGGCTCCGTCGTATACAGACGCATTGGAAGCGTCCATTCCCGTGAGATCGCAGATCATTGTCTGGTACTCAAAGATCGTCTGCAGGATCCCCTGACTGATCTCTGCCTGATAAGGCGTATAAGCCGTCAGAAAATTCTCTTTCGATATCACACTCTTTACAATCGACGGTATAAAATGCCTGTACGCACCCGCACCCCGAAAGCACACCGGAAATACCCGGTTCTTTTCTGCGATGCCTTCTATCTTACGCCTGACTTCCAGCTCGGTCATGCCCGACGGAATCTGAAGCTCTCCGGAAAGCTTCACCTCGTCCGGAATATGGGCGAACAATTCATCCATAGAAGAAACGCCAATCTCCTTAAGCATCTCCTCCTGCTCTTTTTCTGTTACCGGGATATACCCAAAGGTATTCTTTCCCATAAAGCGTCCACCGCCCTTCCTATTCTTTCTCACTCTCTACAAATGCTTTGTATTCTTCTGCTGTTAACAGCTCTTCTCTCTCCGTGATGTCTTTTACCTTTACAAACCATGCGTCATAAGGAGCCTCATTGATCCGCTCCGGCGCGTCTAAAAGCTCTTCATTTACCTCGCTTACAGTTCCCGATACCGGCGCATACACATCCGACACTGTCTTTACAGACTCTACGTCTGAAAATGACTCTCCAACCACAAGCTCGTCTCCCTCTTCCGGAAGAGCGCAAAGGTATAATAATTTTCAATAGGACGCCACATTAAATTTCTACAGCAGCGAATGGATCGCCCCGTCTCTACACTGGTTCGGTGTAATTACGTAAGGGATATTTTTAGAGTCCATCATATTGTGGGCGCCGCGAAAACCTCCCGGCTCATACGGGAACATGGCCGTATCGTACATATTTCCGAGTCCGGTAACTGATCGGTACATGAGGAGCTGTAATTCTGGGAGCGCCCTGCTGTCTTGCGATCGACAGCACCGCGATCGTTCCCAGATCATTCATGATCGCCACTTCTATGGCTGTATCATTAACTTCTGTTATGCTTCTGCCCAGCAGGCAGGGCTCTGGCTCGTGATCCGGCGTCATATCTAAATCATCGTAATCTAATGGCTCTTCTGTAATCTGAACATAACTGAAATAAAATTCCGTCTCATGTGCCGCAGCTACCGGCTCTTCCCTGATGATCAAACGCTCGGGTATCTTGATCAATCCCAGCCTGCCATGCAGATGAACCTTGACTTTTCCATCCTTGACTTCCTTCACAAGCCCACCCATTCCGTCATAATCATAGGCAAGCTTGGCTCTTTCTTCCTACTTCACCGCAAACTCCACCCCATTCACCGTTATCTTCGCGATATCATCCACATCCACCAGCCGGTTGAACACAGTCTTATAGTACGTTCCCGCCCCGAGCTGATAGCTGCTGTTCTCCACATTTTTCTCCTTGTTGCAGACAACATAGCTTTCCTGATTCTTATACTCCACCGCAATCGAATTCAGATAGTACGGATCCTGCGCCTCTTCCTTGGAAAGCCCTAATCCCTTTGCCATGTCAACGCTCAGCGCAATGGGTGAATACTCCAAATAGCCCTTATCGCCCATATCAATCTTTCGTACCGGAACCGGCTTTTTCGAAGTCAGCCTGATGCGCTCTGTCTCCGTCTTTGTCTCCTCTGTTAGTTCCTTTCTGGTGCATGGATACGTCACGAGCATTAGCTCCGGCACATCCTCGTCCTTCAACGGCTCGTTCCACAACATGTAGGAATAGCAGTAAAGCTTGTCATCCGTACTCTTCTTCATGTCTATATAAGTATTCTCCCCGGCGAATGCTCCGTTTTTCGTCTCGCAGCTAAAGTAAAAATCTGAATCATCTGTAAAATAGGCGCCCTTCGTAAGGTTCGTCTCCTCATCTCCCGCAAGAGCCGTAACCCCGCCTTCCCTCTCCAGCGTGAAATACATCATCGCTCCGTTCCTGTCATAGACAAAGCTGTTGACCGTAAGGATATGACTGCCGATCTTCTTCACGATCGGCTCCTCTGATACATAAGCGCCGATTGCCTGTTCCGCCATCTCCTCGTTCACAGGAACATACTCTCTGGAGGGCAGCGTCACCGTAACCTTGGCGTCCTTCCCCTCTTTTCCAGTATCGATCTCACGCTTTAAGATACCGTTAGACTCTCTCGATTCATTGCCGAACATGGCCTGAAAAAATTCTGTCTTTGAGGATGCGTATACCACACCCGGAACCGCCATGCAGAAGACCGCGATAGCCGCTGCTATCCTCCGTGCACTCCCCGCCTTCCTCCGGCGGACATTCCTCTTTTCAAGCTGCTTATACGTCTCCTGAATCCTCGTCTCCACCACATCCGAAATCTGAATATCCTGACTGAAGATATCTCTCATCTCTTTTTCTGTTTTCTTCATAAAATAATGCCTCCTTTAACAGCAAAGTGCCTGTTTTAACTTCTTTCTGCCTCTCATGAGCTTGCTTTTTACCGTATTCTCATTCATATCGAGAATCTGCGCTACTTCCTTCGTGCTAAAGCCTTCCCCGTAGTGCAGAAGGAAAATCGGCCGTACATCCTCGGAAAGCTCTGAGAGCAGCTCGTAAAACTCCCGGTCGTCAGACGGGGCACTTCCTTCCCTGCCCTCCTCCCAGCCGGTTTTCACAAAATGCCTCTGCTGCTTTAACAGATCGTTACAATGATTCATCAGAATACGGGTAATCCATGTCTTAAAGTAAGCTAATTTCTTCAGCTCTCCAATGTGTTCATAAGCTGACAGTATCGTGTCCTGCATCACATCCGCGATATCCTCCTCGCTCTTTAAGTAGCTCTTCGCCACCTTATAAAGCGCCGTCTTATGCATCTCCATCAACTCCACAAATGCATCCGTATCGCCTTTTTGTGCTTTTTTCACCAGTAACAGCTCCATGAATCTCACCTCCCCTTTTTCGTTTCGTTTTTGTTTTACACCTATTAGACTGAATTACCCCTGTGTTTGGTTGCATGTATTGAAAAAAAGCTATAAGACAGCAGTTGCTGCCGTCTTATAGCATTGGCTTTAATTCAAATCTTTTCGTTTCATATCATTAGTATAACCTCAAGCTTTTTTCATCATTCTTTATCACCACAAATCCTAAATTTCCAGTATGCCAAACGGGAATTTATTTTGATAATAGTTTTAAAAATCTCTTGTTATTCATCTGTTCATTTGTCAAATAATCTATATTCTCGTTTGTCACTCTAATATATTCTATAATGATACCTCCATAAATTTCGATTGTGATTTGATGATTTTTAAGGAAAAATTGAGGGAAGCAAAATTACATAAAACATTATAACACAAAACATACGGGAATAGGGAATTTCCCATAAGGGAGTTAAAATCAAAAGACTTTGTAATCAGTCAGGATGATTGAATTGTAGGTAAATTTAATTCATACGGAGGAATTTTTCTTTGAATCTAATTGCAGTTTCTTCATTTCAGCTTCTCCTCTATAAAATCATTTTTAAACAGATTATTATACTGCCTCCTAGTTTGAATGAGTAAAACACGCAAAAATAATTGCGTGTTTTACTCATTCCATTTCAAGTTCCAGAAAGTACAATGTTGCTAACAAACGCAAAGGAGGACTTCATATGTCTGCGTTATTAGAAGCAAAAGAAGTAACAAAAATTTATGCCAAGGCACAGCGCCCAAGCCTTAACAAAGTATCATTCAGTGTGTCAAAAAGTGAATTTATTGCTATCATGGGTGCTTCAGGTTCCGGGAAGACTACATTACTTAATGTCCTTTCCACTATTGATACACCTACAGGCGGCAGTATCACAATAGACGGCGTCAACATTAAGAACCTGACCGATTCAGGTGCAGCAGATTTCCGCAGGGATAAGCTGGGCTTTATTTTTCAGGAATACCTCCTGCTCGACAGCCTTACCATTTTTGAAAATATTGCTGTCCCTCTTACTTTACAGAAGCTCCCCCCGAAAAAAATAGAAAACATGGTCAAAAGTCTGGCGGAAGCGTTTGGCATAGATGCACAGCTTACTAAATACCCAAACGAGCTTTCGGGCGGACAGAGACAACGTGCTTCGGCTTTGAGGGCCATTGTAAAGCGGCCAAGTATTCTGTTTGCCGACGAGCCGACAGGGGCATTGGATTCCAATTCTGCGACAGATTTACTAAACACCTTAAAAGAGTCCAATGAAGCTCTGAATACCACTATATTGATGGTTACGCATGATGCCTATGCCGCAAGTTTCGCTAACCGTATTTTAATTTTTAAAGACGGACGCATTATACGGGAGCTGTTCAAGCAGAATGATGACCGGCATACATTCTATGAATCCATTGCACGGGAAGTAGCAAAATTAGACACGGAAAGGTAGGAGGGAATCTATGCAGCATTTATCTATGGCACATAAAAATCTAAAAAATAATTTTTCGTTTTATGCCCTCTATCTGCTATCCGTAGCATTTGTGATCATGATCTTTTTTGCATTCACTTCATTCTCGATGAATAAAGTCATGCTTGAAAAAATATCAAATGACGGGCGGGTTGAAACGATGTGTAACACGATTTCCGTATTTCTCATGGCTTTTGTAGTTTTCTATATGTCCTATTCAAACCGTTTCTTCTTGCGCCGCCGCACAAAAGAACTCGGTATTTACGCATTATTAGGATACAGAAAATCCACAATGCTCTCCCTGCTCATGACAGAGAACCTGCTCACTTGTACCGGCGCTTTTATAGTCGGGATACTTTTGGGCGGTTTTTTCCATAAGGGAATTGTCTTTAGCATTACAAAATTACTGGATCTGGCTGTCAATCATTCAGAAATACCTTTTTTCAATCTGAATGCCATTATGAAAACAGCCTGCTTTATTTTCGCTGTTGTCATAGTATTAGCCCTGTCCAACAGCAGATTCCTTTTCAAAACCTCACTCATGGATTTGGTGAGATATGAAAAGAGTGCAGAAAAGAAGATGAAATCCCATGCTGTTTTGGCTGTCATCGGGTTTTTAGCTGTTATTTCTGGATACTGCCTTTCACTCGATATATTGCGAGGCACGAAATCTTTATGGATTACAGTTGGTTTTTATCCGGTTGCCATGCTGACATTTGCACTCATCCTTTCAGGAACAGTGCTTTTTATCGCATCCTCTCTTCCCTTTGCGGTACAGGCAGGGAAGAAAAACAAACGAAAATTCTACACGGAAACAAAGATCATCACCACGCCCGGGTTTATATACCGCATCCATTCAAACTCCAGGACACTGATCATGCTTACCTTATTGTCAGCCGCAACATTGACCGTTTCAAGCGTTATGGCTCTGACGTTATACTATCCAATCGCCGCGGTATCCCGTATGGCGCCATCGGAAATAGAATGCAGGACTGAAGAGGAAAATGAAATAACTGCAATCAAAGAGATCGTAAACACCTATTCATCAGATGCGGATGTCATATTCCTGCAGACCGATATTTATAAGGTCACCTCCACTGCGGAGCAGCTCCCTATGGAGTACAGCATCGGAACTTCCAAAGGGGATGCGGATAACGAAAAAATTCTGCGGGAGGCAGGATTTGAATGCATCCCATATTCAGCTTATAAAACCCTTCTGGAAACGCAGGGACGGACAAAAGTACTGGAACATCTTGCCACATTAAATAAAGATGAGTGTATTTTGATCAAGTACCAGCCAGATCCTGACAATAATGAAACAAACAGTGTTTATCCACTGCTCATAGGCAATGAGGAAATACCGGTTATTGTAACTTCGGTCACGTTGGATAACCCCATTTCATTTGCAAACAGCGTCGGTACTTTAGTTATAAGTGACGATTTATATCATACGATAGCAGGGCAATCCGTTCCTGCAGCAAAAATCCTCAGCATAAACGGAAAATCCATTGAGAATAATGAGGCTCTGTTTCAGGCTCTGTCAGACTATCTATCGGGAAGCCCATATCTGCAGGGAAACTCGCACAGGGTACACGAAATATTTTCGCTGAATAGTTCCACCTTCCTGCTAATCGGCTTTCTTGTGGTGCTGTTCTTCATCGCTACCGGAAGCATCCTTTACTTTAATAATGTTTCAGCCGTAACTGACTCGAAATCCGATTATGAGATTCTTTGGAAAATGGGTTATACGGATAAGAGGATCAAAAAGATCATCAAAAAGCAGACAGCAGCTTTTTTCAGCATCCCATTTTTATTCGGACTGGCAGACTGTATCTTCGGTACGCTGGTATACAAGTCCGCCCTCATGCAGAATATTCTGGGAAACAGTCCTTTACTGTATGCGCCCACAATGGCAGCCGTTACGCTGACATTCCTGATTTATCTGGGATATTACCATATTACCGTCCATACCTGTTGTAAAGCCGTCCTGACAAAATAGAAGCTGTACGAAACCGCCGCACTGTCATACCCGGCGGTTTTGTACTCCTTTATAACAAATTGGAAACCATGCAGGGACTTCTTCTTGTATGCCCACAAATAAATGGTATAATAAAGCATGAAAAAAGGAGGCCGGATATGAAAAAGCATATGATACTTAATCTTCTTCTTTTTGCAAATTCCATTTTGCTCATTATGTATATGGGACTGAATATAAACCGAAATATGTCATTTAACGCCACAGGGGCTGTCTCCTTGTTCCTGTCCTCTTTAATGCTCATAGACATTACTTATATAAGTTCCTGCAATGTTAGGGGAAACAAGGTCATTTCCCTGTTTTGCGGCCTGCTGGCACTCCATAGCTGGTATATACTCCTGTCTGCGCGAGGCGCTGCCCCGGCAGGTATGGCCTTCTCTGCTTTAAGCCCTGTCATATGGTATGTCTCCATAAATTTCATACTCATGTTTTTGTTTCAGGGCGGCGGGTATCAGTTCAAAAAAGCAGTAAGCATCTGTCTGGCCGGAACCTGTATCTGCTCCCTGATTGGCCTGCTGGTGTCAGATGAGATATTCGCCCTGTTCTATGGCATACAGTTTCTAGTGGGCTGGCTCTGTTTCATTTTCATTGTTGTCTTCCATAGAAAAAGGACTGCCTTTGTCATTAAGGCAGAATGGAAATGTATCCTTTTCTCCCTTGTAACGGTAATCATTTTATTCCTTGCCTATTACTTTTCTACTATGGGAGTCAGTGGGCATCTTTCTAATTTCGGGATATATCTTCCTGTCCTGCTATTCTCTATGAGCACACACAGCATGATACGAAAAGAGCATAGCAGTGTCCCGCTGTCAACTGTATTCAGCAGGTGCCAGCGGGCATTGATCCTGCTTGCCGGGACAGTTATCTGCGGTCTGTCCGCTCTTGCCTCCGACACCCCTCTTCCACTGTTTTTCCTTATGCTGGACGCCATGTTTGTCTTTGTATATGCCTGTAACGTTATATTAGATTTCAATCTAAGGCACAGGAAAAATGCGATGGGCAGAGAAAGCAAATACCTTGCTGCATTGAATCAGCTGCAGCAGGAAGAACAGCTAAATCTCGAATTTGCAAATTTCCTCCATGATGACATTCTTCAAGATCTGCTTTCCATAAAGAACATGATGAAAAAGGCAGACCATCCCGATATCCAGAAAATCATCACGGAAACGCTTAATAACATGAGCACTTATATCCGTGAGCGGATGCAGGATTACCGCCCTGCAATGCTCCCGGGACTCACTGTTAAAGAGAATTACCAAAGCCTGCTTGAATATATATCACAGTCCTTTCCGCACCGTAATATCCGTATTACTTTTGAATGCACGGACTCCCTGTTTTTAGCCGCCCCTTATGATATCTTCGTGTACCGCCTCCTGAAAGAGCTTGTCACAAATGTTTACAGGCACTCATCGGGAAAAAAAGCATGGATAACCCTTACACAAGACAACGGAATCATAATGCTGCGCATAAAGGACAACGGAACTGCTGATGCGGCAGCCCTATCATCCGCCGATCTGTCAAAGCACAGAGGGCTTTCGCTGATCATTGAGCGCGTCAACAATATGGGCGGGTCTATAAAAATAACCAATAACTTCCCGTGCGGGGTCTGCATACAAATCACCCTGTCAATGAAAGGAGATGTTTCTTATCAATATTTTATTAGTCGATGACCATGTCTTATTTTCAAAAAGCCTTGAGATTGCCTTATCGGATTATCCGGAGATCACATCATTTGAAAGCGTCAGTGATATTTCCCGATTGGACACCTTTGTTGAAACCAACAGACCGGACATCCTGCTCATGGATATCAACTTAAAAAACATAACATCCGAAGATGGCCTGGAATTAGCGAAACAGATATTAGACCAATATCCAGAGCAAAAGATAGTGATCCTGTCCGGATATGACTTGCCAATATACCGTAAAGAGGCAGAAAAAATCGGAACGAAGGGATTTATCAACAAAAACACAGAACCTGAAATACTGGTATCCTTCCTTTCCCAAGTATCACAGGGTGCCGTTATTTTTAACAGGGAAATTCCATTTTTAGAAGAGTTGACTGAAAGCGAAAAACAAATCCTGCAGCTTATAGCTGATGGCATGAAGCGGAAGGAGATTGCAGCTACACTTTATATCAGCGAGCGTACTCTATCAAACCATTTACAGCATATATTTGAAAAACTTAATGTCGCTTCATCCGTTGAAGCTGTAACAAAAGCGATTCAAATGGGGTATATTCCTCCCATTTGTTAAAAAAGCGATAGGACTTTACTTTCTATCGCTTTTTCTTATTATTCCATCTCCCTAAACGTGCCAGCCATTCCTCCCACAAGGCTCCACCTTTTCCCGCTGTGAAGGCAGCTGTTTGATTGTGTAAGCTCACTTCATTCCACAAAGAACAGACCCCGCCGGATAGCTGCCGGTATGCGTATTCCACCAGCATATCTTGCAGCAGCATCCCTTTCATTTTGTCCATACACAGCGTCGCGCCCCGCTGCTTGGCCTCCTGTTTGTAGTCCTCTTTATCATGGCAGGACGCCAGAATAAAAGGCAGCTCCTTGTCTGCGGCCCGCACCTCGTCCAGAAAGTCCATGCCGGAGCCGTCCGGCAGGTCGAGATCACAGCAGATTACCAGAGGCATTTCCTCCTGAATGGCTGCCCGCGCTTCTTTCAGTGTGGAAGCCGTTTCTACCGGATAGCCTCGCCGTTGTAAATATTTTTGCAGACACTATATATAGATGTCGCTGTCGTCGATCAGCAATATCTTTTTCATGTGTCCTCCCCCACAATATTGATTTACCACAAGCATAAACTACAAATGTTACACAAATGTCCAATTTACTTTTGTGTTTTCTTCTACTTTGCATATTCATTCGCAGTGGCATTTGTTTTCCCTTTTATGGGAAGCTATAACAGTAACACCATGATTAAATAGTATTCGTTCCTATTTCTCGAAAACTACAAAACCACATTCGTAAGGATGGTCGCAATACACACTTTCTTGTTTATCAGTGTGGTATAACATACTTTTCAGTATAATTAGAAAATCTCCGCCACCTGAAATAATCATAAATTCTGCCAGAATAAATAGCAGTAATTGATTTGTCATTACAGAAACTACTGCTGCTCCACCGCCTAAAACTAATGTAGGCATAGCAGTTCCCAGCAAATATTGCCACTTTTCCAACGGTTCGGAGCAAGTACAGTATGGAGAAAAACTACTCCAAATAAATCCAAAATCAATCGAATGAAAATGATTCTTTGCAAAAAAACCCCAAGTGATGCCATGTATTAATTCATGTAAAATAGTTAGAGGAAGAAGAAGAAACGCCGCTACGACAAATCTCAAAGAAATCCCCCCTAAATCAAAACCATTCACATTATAGTAAAACAAAAATGTTAAAGCTATAAATGGCAGCATACTCAAAGGTCCTAAAAAATTCGCTTGTCGAATATTGATCGTCATATTCTTAATTTTATATCCTTTTTGCTGCATTTCAGAATTGAATTTTTCAAAGTTAATTTTACGTTTCAATTCTTTTTCTGTTAATTTTCTTTTATCGTTATCCATAGATAATTCCTCCAAATTTGAATTTATTGAAATGTAATTCTCAAAAGGCAGAAATCAAATCCTTGCCGTATGCTTTGCACAATTTCTACATAGACAGGTTTTTCAAGAACAATCTCAAATAATTTTTTGTTATATCCAGCAGTGCAGTGACACCATGTTAATGAATTTGAATTTTTTGCTTTTTCTAACATAGGACATTCACAAGAAAGCATTTTTGTATACAGTTGATTATCTTTAATAAACCAACCGGCACCATTTTCGTTCAGAGCATTGACAAATCTATGCAAATCCTTATCCAAAGAGAGATAGAGTTGTTTCAAGTTATTTGCTGTATCTTCTAACCTACCATTTTCATTACAATAGCACTCTTGGCGAATGTTTTTTACCGTTTTTTTATCAAATCTATTTTCAAGAATCGCAGATAGCTTTTCTACCCACTCGGCTCGAATGTCTGGTGTTGAATTTATAGATAATGGAATTTCCTTTATTATGCTTTCTGCAACTTCCCTTGATACATTCTTTTCCAAACTATGTTTCAACCTCATTAACTCATCTATTTCTAATGTCGGAGAAACTTGCTCTGGCATAGAAAAATTTTTCATATTCTTTCTCCTTAAATCTCGATTTGTCGTTGCTTTATTATATATCCGTTTTTCAAAAAATGAAAGCGATTTCTTATACTTTCTGTTCGTCAAAACGGAATTTATTTATTGGGCAGATTTGTTTATCCACTTGAGTTCATCTTCTGTAACATTTGCCCAAATCATCATATCAGCAATGAGCCTTTCCATATCTACAACAGGCGAAATAAAATATGCTTTTTCAATTTGCTGATTTGATAAGGCATTGATAGCAAAATATGCTCCAACAATGGAAATTCTTCTTTTGCTTCCCATGGAAACTGTGCAGTATAGTCAAGACCAATCACATCACAATCACTAAAGAGTGGTTTGTAATGAATAGCTTCTTCAGCATTTCCACCTTTTCCATGTATATAAATAACTGCTTTATCCACAATAGTTGTCCTCCACAAATTTTAATTGAACAAAATCGCTGCGCGATAGCCTGCCGGGGCTGTGGCGCAAATTAAAAGTTATATCCATATCCCCCAATCTCCATAGTCAAACTTACCGCTCAATTCTTTTATCGTCAGCCATAGATAATTCCTCCAAATTTTATACGCTTATTCCATTGCCCTGATTTGCTCAACAAGAGATTGCTTTTTCAGATTTCCAGTTGTGTAAGATATCAAGGTAAACTGCACAATCAGCAGGATTGCTAAATATATCAATACGATCAGCCACGGAAATGAATAATAAAAGTATGGATTCATCGTTTTCACAACTACCTGTACGGATAGGAAACCCAATCCAGTTCCCAAAACCAATGTTACAAGCGTAGCAAAAACGGAATAAATCAACCCCTCATAACACAGCATTTTGATCAGTTGCTTTTTACTTAAACCAATCGCCTGCAACATTCCAATTTCCTGCCTGCGGGACAGAAAGTTTGTGATTGTCGTATTGACAAGGTTGATGAAAGAAAAGCACACAACAATAACAGCCACGATCAACAATACCCCGAAAGAAAGTTGTTGAAGTCCGCTATAATAAGAGATACTTTCTTTTATGGTTTCCATAACCAAATCGCTATTTCCGCCTATCAGTTGATTTAATGCAGCTTCAACCGTATCAAATTTTTCCATATCGGTAATTACGGAAATCGTACCTGTGCAATCTATCCCGGTCGCTTCATTCATAAGCTGTTCTGGAAGCGCAAAGCACTTTGAGAAGCCGGAGTAAGAATATTCATTTATAATGCCCATGACTGTATAGGTCTTTGTGCGAATTTGCCCGGATTTGGTTTTATAGTCCACTTCGACGGTATCACCCAGCGAAGCCTCAATATCATAGAGATCGGCACGCTCTTGAAGCAAGACAATTCCATTGCCTGCCACCAGTTCATCATAATCAATCGTTCCCGCAATTCGCTCTTTCTCCAAATTCTGCTGCTCATCCCGGCAAAAGCCCTGAATCCATTTTCCAGAATTGCCATTTACAAGATATTCTGCGTCTGTGTAATACCAGCGCTTGATTCCTGTAACGCCATCAATAGATTCTACTGCATTTACAAAATCGGCATTTAGAAAATTCTTTTGCTGCAATCCAGACAAAGAAATACCGGCAGTGTCCCACGATTGATTTGCGTTGAGCTGGATGTTAAATTCACCGACAGGGAACACCCTGCCTCTTGCCTCTGCAACGCCATCATAGGAAACTAACATTGTCGAAATCAATACAACCAATACTCCGCCGAGTGAAAGAGAAAGTATTGTTAAAGTGGACTTTGCCTTTTGTCTGGACAGATTCATTTTAGCAAGTGAAGCAGGCGTTATTTTACGGTGCAACACGGAACTTTCTTTCATTTTCCCCTGATAATCGGAATATCGCAATGCTTCCAGCGGAGATACTGCCGCAGCTCTTTTTACAGGAGTATGGATAGCAATCATCACAATAATAAATGCAAAATGGCCAACCCCGGCCGTCACACATAAAGCAGTCAGCCAGTACCAACCGGCAGGAACCAGAAAATACCCAATCACATTTCCAATAACCAGACCAATCGGGATAGCAATGGCAGCAAGTAATTTTCCCTCGCGGTAAACCATCTTTTTGATCTGTCGTTTTGTTGTTCCGATTGTGCGAAGCTGTCCATAGTTACGGATACTGCCTGCTACTGAAATATAAAAAATCGAATAGATCACAATGCCGGAACCAATGAAAGTTATAAAACCGATCAAGAAGTAGAACAGCATATCACTTCCACGATTTTCGTCCTTTAAGTTGAAATAAGTGGAACGGACAATCACATTATCATCGGTAATTTCTAATTGCTGTGCCAGAGTATTTGCATAGTTGGCGGCTTCTTCCTCGCTCATATTTTGAGCGCCTTTCAGCCCAATGTAAAAATCAATCATGCCCTCGCCGCCATACTGCTGTCTTACTAATTCTTTCGATATAATGGCTGTATAGCGTCCAATATCGCCGGTTTTCACATTTAAGATTCCCGTCAATTTGAAATCATAGGCAGTGCCGTCAGAAAAGGGGATTTGAATTGTCTGTCCCAATTCATTTGAATAGCCCAAACTATCCAAAAAGGATTCCTGTACTACAATTTCATCCTCCGAAGCTGGTAAATCTCCCGAATAGGGCATACTTTGGGATGTCAGCATATCTGCATTTGCATAAGTAAAATTCACGGTTGAATGGTTTACCTGTTCAGAAAATGCGTTAAAAAATTCCCCAACCCACGCAATTTCTTCCTGCTTGTATAGTTCCTGTCCCTGCCCCTCAGAAATCGCATGATACATAATCTGCGCTGTTTTTTGGTTGCGGTTCTGCGTTTCCTGCATAACCCCAAAGCCATAGAGGACAATAGCAGACAGCAATGCGCTGGCAAGCGCAATCGTCAAAACAATAAAGATATTTCTTTTTCGATTCGCCGATATACTGCGGTTTGATATGCGCTTTACTATGCCGCTGGTATCATTTTCAAAAGGCCATGTCATAGCCTGCCGCCTCCTTATTCCACAATTTGTTCCTATTTCTCAAAAACAACAAAACCACATTCGTAAGGATGGTCGCAATACACACTTTTTTTCTTATCAGTGCGGTGTAACATGCCTTTCAGTACAATTAGAAAATCTCCACCACCTGATGCAATCATGTACTCTGCCAGCAAAAATATTAGTAATTGATTTGTCATCACCGCAGCTACTGCACTCCCACCTCCTAAAACCAATGTAGGCATAGCAGTTCCTAACAAATACTGCCACTTTTTCAACGGTTCGGAGCAAGTGCAGTATGGAGAAAAACTACTCCAAATAATTCCGAAATCAATCGAATGAAAATGTTTTTTTGCAAAAAGCCCCCAGGTAATTCCATGTATTAGCTCATGCAGAATGGTGAGGCATGAAATAAGCACAATCAATGCTACAACAAATCCCAACGAAAGACAATCCAAATCAAAACCATACACATGATAGTATATCCAAAATGCTAAAGCCATAAATGGCAGCATAATTAAAAGACATAAAGGCTTTGCCTGTTGTGTATTGATAATTATATTTTTCGTTTTATATCCTTTTTGCTGCATTTCAGAATTGAATTTTTCAAAGTCACTTTTACGTTTTAATTCTTTTTCTGTTAATTTTCTTTTATCGTCAGCCATAGATAATTCCTCCAAATTTTATACGCTTATTCCATCGCCCGCATTTGTTCAATCAGGGATTGCTTTTTCTGTCTGCGGATTGTCCATACAGACAAGATCAGCTCCATTCCGAACAACACCAGAATGAACAGGCCCATTTCCAAAACAGGGAATTTGTAAGGCACTACCTTTCCGGCAAAAGCACCTATGCTCATTTTTCTGCAAGCAAAGATGGAAGCGGGAAGCCCAACGATCAGCGTCGCCAATGTTGCAAAGAGCGCATAGCACAATCCCTCGCAGATGTTCATTTTACACAGCTGTTTTTGTGTCAGGCCGATGGAGCGCAGAATACTGTTTTCCCGCTTTCGGGCTATCTGGTTAGAGAGTGTCGTATTGATAAGGTTGATAACGCCAAAGAGGAACACCATCCATGAAAGTACCTCCATACTGCCAAACGCAAGAGTATTTGACATTTTTTCATATTCAATCGCTGTATTGATTTCGTCTAAGGCAATATTACTATGGCTGGCTACAATATTTTTCAATTCAGACTCTACATGGTCCGCTTTTTTCGGATCGCTTACAATGCTCCATGAATAATCAAACGAGGTTATTTCTGGATGCAATTCATGGAATAATGCTTCCGGTGCATATTCAAGCGGACCATCAAGGTGGAGTGCTCCATGTCCATTGGTTGGTATGCTCTCGCTGTCAAACACTCCGGATATCGTAACAGGAAGGGTTGATTTTCCGGAGATAAGTTCAACTGTTGCGCCTGCTCCTATATTATTATTGTTACTTGTATACGAATCAATTATGATGCTGCGCGCATCCGGTGGCATAGTTCCATCTATCAATGCAGCTTCAACCGCAGAATAGTTTTGTTCAGTCAGTATATCACACATACCAACACCCTCAATTCCGTTGGCACGATAATTTACATGAAGGCTTTGCCTTTTTGCAATCACATCGGTTACACCATCAATGGACAAAATTTCCCGCTTTAGTTCTTCATTTAGTGGATTTCCTGCTGCCATAACTTCTTGTTCCGTCAACTTAGAATCCAAATAAATTTTATAGTCACCATCCGGGAAATATTGTCTTGCAAGCGCCTCTGGGGAACGCAGCAAAACAATGGAGGATACCACAAGCAGGATAATTCCGCCTAAGCTTAATGACGCAATAATACTGATTGTCTTTTTTGGGTCACGCTTAAAATTCGCAATTCCCATTGAAACAGGATTGAGCTTGATGTTCTTTTTCCTGCTGCGGATGTTCTTTTGTACCGAGGTGAAACGGACGGCTTCAATCGGGGAAATCCCTGCCGCAATTTTTACCGGCCTATGGATGGAAACAGATACCATAATCCAACTGCTTATGAGCGTCAAAATAACCGTTGCCACATAGGAAACAGCGTTAAATCCCTTGGAAAACAGGAGAAAACCGCCGCATACGCCCAGCACTGTGCCAATCAAAATTCCGATACTGCCGAGTTTGCGTCCCTCCCGCTTTACAATCCGCTTGATTTGTTTTGGCGTCGCGCCAATTGTCCGAAGCTGTCCGTAGCTCTGGATTTTGTCATTGATGGAGATACGGAAGATACTCTGGATCACAATGTAGCCGCCGATCAGGGCAATGGCAGTCACGCCAGCCATCAGTGCAAAATCAAAGGATTTAGAAGCATAGACAAAATACTTGCCGTTCATTTTAGGCATAGGAAGCTGATATTCCTCCGCAATCTCCCTGCAATAAGAGGTCATCAGTTCTTCGCCCAACTGCTCGCTGTTTTTGAAATGGACATAGGCACGATACCCAGCCGGGTCAAACCCATTCCATTCTGTCAGGGCAGCTTTGGAAAGAATGATAGCGCAGGTATTCGCTTCTTTTTCATTTACGCTGTCCATAATGCCGGTAACGACATAATCACCATGAAAGCTCTCGGTGTCTAAGGTCACAGTGTCCCCGATCTTGGCATTGTTTCCATAGGTGGAAAGAAAGTATTCGCTTACAACAACTTCATTTGCTTTTTCAGGAACCCGGCCCTCTAATAACTCCATCTGTGCCTTGGTAATCTCCATCATTTGCGCGTCAGAATACACATAGGACGCATGATAGCCCTGTTCCGAAAGTTCCTCACCAAGCATATAGTAGCCGCCTACGCGCTCAAACTCCGGCAGTCCTTTCAGGGTTTCAATGTCGTTTTCCTCTACGCCCATCCAAACCGCCTCATAAGTATCGACAACCTGATTGCGCTGCATTTGTATCAGAGAAGTAGACACAATTCCCGTAAAACAGATCAGAAACGCCGCCAGCGCAACGGCGATCACCACCATCAGATTCCGGCGCTTCTCGCTTTGTAAACTTTTCTTTGCCAGCTTCTTTGTAATGGCGCTGGTATCATTTTCA
Organism: Lachnospiraceae bacterium MD308; assembly: GCA_010206225.2. GTDB lineage: Bacteria > Bacillota > Clostridia > Lachnospirales > Lachnospiraceae > MD308. The sequence continues at coordinate 48,669 of VIQU02000009.1, forward strand.
AAAGGCCATGTCATAGCCTGCCACCTCCTTATTCCACAATCTTGCCATCCTCAATGCGGATAATCCGATCTGCAAGGCGGGCAATGTCATTGTTGTGGGTAATCATCACGACAGTTTGCCGGAACTCCGCGCTGGTGCGTTTGATAAGCCCCAGCACCTCGGCGCTGGTCTTGCTGTCAAGGTTGCCGGTCGGCTCGTCGGCCAGCACGATAGCCGGTTTGGTAATCAGGGCGCGGGCAATCGCCACACGCTGCTGCTGGCCGCCGGAAAGATTGTTCGGCATATTTTTCAGTTTATCTTCCAGCCCCAGCAGGTGAACGATCTCGTCCAAAAACTTCTGATCCACCGTGTCCCCGTCCAGCTCCACCGGCAGGACGATGTTCTCATACACATTCAGGATGGGAACAAGGTTATAGTTCTGGAAGATAAAGCCGATGTTGCGGCGGCGGAAGATGGTGAGCTGTTCGTCGTTCTTCTTTGCCAGTTCTTCGCCCCGGACAATCACGGTTCCGCTGGTGGGAGTGTCCAGCCCGCCCATCATGTGAAGCAGGGTAGACTTGCCGCTGCCGGAGGTTCCCACAACGGCCACAAATTCGCCCTCGTCTACGGAGAAGTTCACGCCGTCAAGGGCGCGGGTAATGTTCGGCTCTGTGCCGTAATGCTTTTTCAGGTCGATAGTCTGTAAAATGCTCATATTCAAAACTCCTTTCAAGGCTTTCTGCCTGTTGATAAGGGTATTGTAAAACCCAAATGTCCGCGAAATGTTACAGCGGCCCAAAAAATTCATTGAAAATCGGGGTGAAATGTTACAACGCTCGGACATTTCAGCCGAAAACCTGCCACTGGCAGCTTTATCGGCACACTACTGCGAAAATTTTTATGACAATTCCCGTATTTGATCTACCAGAGATTGTTTTTTTATCTGCCGGATTGCCAAATACGAGAAAAGCATTTGGACAGCAAGCATCAGTATAAAATAACTGAACATTTCAACTGTCGGAAAATGATAGCTTACTTTTCCAAAAATACTCATTGCACGAAAGACGGTGCAGAGAAGATATCCGATAAGAGTTCCGCATGATATGGAAAGAAGCAGCACCCCTAATGTATAGAACAAGCCCTCTGTCAATAACATTTTTGAAAGCTGCTTACTGCTCAAACCAACCGCTTGCAAAACACCCAGTTCTCGCTTCCGTGTCAAGATGTTTGTTATCAGTGTGTTTAGCAGATTGATAATGCCAAAAACCCCGATAAACATAACAAAAATGTAAACTGGCATACGATAATTCAATAGTTTTTCGTTGTATGCCTCTGCCCAATCATTCAAGGTACTGACATAGAGGCTGGAAGTCGGTGGAATTATCTTTTGGATTTCATCTTTTGCAGCTGCCCATTTACTGTCATCTGTATCTACAATAAATTGATAATTGAGGTTTTCAATAGGAACGATCTTTGACAGCATTTCTAAAGGAATAAATAGCGTATCATATCCGCCATACGGGATATTAGCGTCCACAATTCCCATTACTTTTACTTCCAATGTTTGTCCGCCAACTTCAATCAGAAGTTCGTCCCCAATCGCTGCATCCCACCCAAAAGTTTCTTTCCACTGTGGGCCATTTTCAATAATAATGCCATTATTATTAAGTAGTTCCTGCAAATCTGCTGTACCATCAATCAAATATTCTTCGAGCAATTTTTGAGAGCTTGGCATATATGCGTCTGAAACAATCGGTTCAATATCTCCCGTTGGCATACGGACATTCAAAACGGTGCCTTGGTATTCTTTTATTTCTTCCACACCATCTATGTCCAAAATGGATTCTCTAAAATCTTCTGTGAGCAGATTCGATTTTTGGAGTTCTGAATATTGTTCGCTGTTATGTGCCTGCGGCCCGTAATCGCCTAATTCAAGGCGAATTTCTCCGTAAGGAAAACTCCTGCGCGCCATCGCTAAAGGATCAATGGAATTAAAATATGCAGAGCTTGCCATCAGCAAAATTCCACATACCCCTAACGACAGGATCGTTAAAGCGGTTTTCTTTCTGTTCCTTGCAAAATTAAGGAAAGCTAAATTTTTCGCGGATAGAGAACGATGTAGCACTTTTGTACTGTTGGACATTACATCATTATTGCCCGCCATATAACGGACTGCTTCAACAGGCGTAACATGAGCAGCAATTTTGGCTGGTTTCATTACAGCAATCATAACGCATAGATACACAAACAGAGCTGTGACAGCGGCAATTACAAATACCATTAAAGTGTTCCAGCCTTGCGGGACAAGGACATATCCCGCTATTGCACCGGCTAATATTCCAATCGGAATACCAATTCTGGAAAGATGGAATCCCTCTCTAAAAACGATTTTTTTCATCTGTTTTCCAGTTGCCCCTATTGTCCGCAGTTTCCCATATTCTTTTGTTTTTCTGGCTATGGACACATAGAACAGACTGTAAATAACAAGGGTACAAGACAAAGCGATAATAATACTGATAAATGCTATTACAGCGATATATTGACTGCTTCTCTGTTCAATGAGAGAAAAATAATATGTTGAAAACTGCATTTGCTCCAGCTGTATTTCCAATTCTCTGCACAATGTTGATAATTCAGCTTGTATAGCGGCCTTAGACCAACCATCAGATTCATTCAAACGGATATAAGCGGAGTATGCCGGTTCGCTGATCTTGTTTTCAATATAGGACTGCGGCACGAATACGGAATAATTTGAATTTTCGACAGGCAAAATACCACATAAGGTATAATCTTTTTCTCCATCTCCCAGATTTAACGATATCGTATCGCCTATGGATTTGGACAATCCAGCTCTATCAAGAAACGCCTTTGTGATAGCAATTTCATTTGTAGATTTGGGCAATTCTCCCTCTAAATCAGGATATTTTGCTAATTTCATCAACGTTTCGTCCATTGAACGAACGGTTAATTTGTAGTCCCCATAAGATACTAAACCCAACAAATGACTTACACCCACTTGAACCCTATCGTCATTTACTAATTTCGTAATGGTATCATTATCGACTTCATTGATGATTGCTTGATAACGCCCAGCCGCATCATTTAATGATTTTCGCTGCGAAGCAAAAAAATACAAGGTCGTTGTCATTATCAAACAGGTAGCTAAGGCAATCGTAATGATAATGAGGATGTTTCTGCTTTTATCTGCTTTTAAGTTTCGTTTTGTCAACTTTTTTGTAATGGCGCTTGTATCGTTTTCAAAAGGCCATGTCATAGTTGTATCACCTCCATATTTGATAAGGGTATTGTAAAACCCAAATGTCCGCGAAATGTTACAGCGGCCAAAAAACTTTATTGAAAACCGGGGTGAAATGTTACAACGCTCGGACATTTCAAAATCAGTCTGCCATTTTGATCCGTTCTACCAATGAATTTCTGCATTGAATTTTTAGACAGATAGCAGAAATTATAATAGATGTTATTTTTAAGCAGACACCGTAAATCAGTAATGGAATAAAGGGAAAAGTATATTGAAAATAAGTTAATCCATTCGCAGACAATATCCGTACTAACAAATAGCCCATTAAGGTTCCTGCCACAAGCGTAATAATCAAGCATGGAATAATCAGTAAGACGCTTTCATGTAGCAACATTTTCTTTATCTGCTTTTTTGTCATGCCGATAGACTCCAATATTCCAAATGCTTTTCTCCTTGTGCTGATACGACTAATCAAGGTGTTTGTCAGATTAAAAATGCTAAACATAATGACAAAGGCAGATACCCCATAAACTTGTACGCTGGTATTATGAATCGTATTTGCTGAAGATGCTTTTACCTCTTGTAAGGTTTCCATTACCAAATCAGGGTGTTGGGACAGTATTTCATTTAACTTGCTTTCTACTGATTTACCCACTTTTTCATATTCGGGTACGGACAAAGTTAAGGAAGCTGTTAAATCCATATCTCCCCACAACTTTTCTATGGTTTCTTTTGGAAGATAAAACCCCTCCTTCATACTTTTTTCGGAAGTACCGGCAATCAAAACATCTATGCTGTGTTCAGTTCCATCGAACCATCGTAATGTCACTTTTTCTCCTATTGACGGGCAAGTATGATAGACTTCGTTCTGTACGCTTGCCCCTAATATAACCATAGCGTCTTGTTTCACCAATGTTTCGTATGTCCAATGGACAGGAAGCGTTTTCAAAATTTCCTCCTGATTATCAGGCGTAATCGGAATAATGGGAATTTCTAATTGTTCATCGTGATACTCAATAATGGCTGCGGTTCTCTCCGTAGTATAAATCTCTTTGACTTCCGGGATTTGTTGCAATTCTTCCATGAGTTCCTGTGAAAAAGGCGTATCAACTTGATACTCCGAAATACCATACGGTTTGGGGTTGACTAATGTATTGTGGTTAATCGTAATATAATATTCTCCATCTTCCAAATTCCCCATTCTCGCAAAGGAATCTGGATTCCATGATGATATAAAAGTGGCTCCAACCATAAATAAAATCCCGCCGATTGCAAGCGAGGCAATCGTCAGATTGTGTTTTTTTCGATCCTGCTTTTCGCTCAATACGGCTAAAGAATACGGTGAAAGGCGAATATGATTTTTCCTGTTCCGTACTTTATTTTCTTTTAGTTCTGGAGCGTTTCCAACATATTTTGTTGCTTCAATAGGAGAAATATTTGAAGCTATTTGCGCGGGCTTGTATACGGAAATTTGTACGATGATAATGCCTAATATTATTGCGAAAATACTTGTGGCTATGGCATTGATAATCGTTATTCCATTCGGCTCTAACAAATATGCAAATATGATACCTGCTGTAATACCGACAGGTATTCCGAACAGGCAGAAACGATACCCCTCTTTACGAATCATCCGCTTAATTTGTTTTTCTGTCATGCCAATAGTTTTGAGCTGTCCAATTTGCGACACTTGATTTGATACCGAAAGGTAGAACACACTGTATATGACAATTCCGCTTGAAAAAACAATAAAAAGAGTGGCTAAAAGAACATCTCCCATTCCTGATCCACTAATAAGTGAGGAGCAGAACTTGCTATTAAAATAAAGTTGATTCCTACTTATGTCTTGGTATGAAGCCAGACGATATACTGTATTCTCAAAATCAACAAGTCCCATTTCCGTGGCGCCATTTACACGAATCAAGGCACTATATGGAATATCAGATAATAACACGCCCTGTTCTGCATACGCTGGGGAAACATAAAAGTAAAATGTTCCTGTTTCCACATTATCAGTAAAACCAGTAATGATGAAATCCTCTGTTTTACTCCCCGCCGTTGGTAAAGTGATAGTATCTCCTATATTTAGCTGATACCCCAGCTCTAACTGAACATTTTTATCAATTACAATTTCATTGTACTGTTCTGGACAGGTTCCACTGACTAATTCATAGGATTTTATAATTCCAAAACCAGCCGGCATATAAACCGCTTCAAATTTGATCCCATCCATCAGAAAACTATCACTATGCTTATAGGGTACAATATCTTCAAGATCAGGTTCTTTTTTCAGAACTTCTATCTGTTCTGCTGTAAGCCCCCCGATGGTAGCTTGCTGCATTTGATTCAAAATCTTTTGTTCACTAATTTTGCTGCCTTGTTGGAATAAGGAGATTCCCACAATCAAACTAATTGCCAGTGCAATCGTCAAAACATTAAAAAGGCAAAAAATACGATTTGAACATACATTGCGTTTTGCTAATTTCTTTACAATGGCGCTTGTATCGTTCTCAAAAGGCCATGTCATAGTTGTATCACCTCCATATTTGATAAGGCTATTGTAAAACCCAAATGTCCGCGAAATGTTACAGCAGCCAAAAAATTTCATTGAAAATCGGGGTGAAATGTTACAGCGCTCGGACATTTCAGCCGAAAACCTGCCACTGGCAGCTTTATCGGCACACTACTGCGAAAAAATTTGCGGCGGGCAGCCGGAAATGGCCGTCCGCCGCGTTCTATTTTGTCGGCAGCATAATGGAAAATTCCGAACCCCTGCCCGGCTCCGAAACCACTCTGATATAGCCGCCCTGCCGCGTTATGATCTCGCGGGCCAGATACAAGCCAATGCCAACGCCCTGCTGTTCGTGTACTTCTTCCTCACGATAGAAGCGCCGGAAGATGGCGGCCTGATTGCTTTCAGAAATGCCCTTGCCGGTGTCTGCTACTTTGATCTCCACATACATTTCCCACTGTACCACTGACACAGCGATTTTCCCGCCTGCCGGGGTGTACTTCACCGCATTGTCCAGCAGGTTAAAAAGGGCTTCGGATGTCCACTTACTGTCATGGGAAACGGTCAAATCCTCCGGGCAGTCCACGGACACGGTGATTTCCTTTTTCTCCGCTGCATACACAATCCCACTCATAGCCTGCGCCACGGTATCAAAAAGGCGGCCTGGTTTCTTATCCAACTGGATCACGCCCGTTTCCAGCCGGGAGGTTTTCACAAGGGCCTGAAAGAGAAAATCCAGCTTATCCGTCTGGCTGCGGATTCCCCGGATAAAGTCAGTACGCTCCGCCTCGGTCATAGGCTTTTCCAGCAGGGTGTCCGTCGCCATTTTCAGGTTGCTTACCGGCGTTTTCACTTGATGGGAAATATCCGATACAAGGGCCTGTAACTCCTGCCGTTCCTCGTCCACAAGACGGCGGTTCTCCTGCATGATCTGATAAAGCCTTGCCAGCCGGTGTCCGATTCTGGCAAGCTGGGTTTCGCTGTCCTCCGGACGTTTTGGCGCTTCGTTCCCGGCGATCATGTGGTCTAAAGTCTGGCACAGGTCAGCGGTAAACTGTGACAGCCGCTTTCCAAACGCCTGTGTCAGTACAAAAATCCCCACAAGGGCGCACAGTAGCAGCGCCCCGCCAGTCAGCAGCGCCGCCGTTTGTTTTGTCACAAAAAACAGGGCTATGGTAATCCCGGACATAGAGAGGACAAGTCCCATTGCTACCCGGCCAAACACCCGCTTTACCGAGAGGTTTTGAAACTTCATTTCGCCTCGCCTCCCGTCCACTGATAGCCCATGCCGTAAACGGTCTTGATGTAGGGCGTGCCACCGTCGGATTCAATCTTGCTGCGAATCCGGCTGATGGAGGTTGTCAGGGTGTGTTCATCCACAAACTTCTCGTCTATATCCCACAGCTTTTCCAAAAGCTGCCCACGGGTCAGCACTTGCCGGGGATTTTTGCGGAACAGGTTCAGCATTTTGCACTCCATCGGGGATAGGGTCAGGGGCTTGCCGTTTAAGGAAGCCGTCTGCTCCGAGAAGTCCAGAAACAGCCGCCCGTCGTCGTAAATATCCTTGGCCGGTTTGTGATGTTCCAGCATGGCGAACATGGCTTTGATTTTCCGCTGCAAGGCCCCGATCACAAAGGGCTTTGTGATGTAGTCCACCGCGCCTGCCTCATAGCCACGTATCTGGTCGCTCTCCTGATCGTTGGCGGTCAGGAAAATTACGATGGTGTCCGGGTGCTGGGGCTTTATCAGCTTGCACAGTTCAAAACCGTTCCCATCCGGCAGGTTGATGTCCAGCAGCACCAGGTCAAATTCCCGCTGGCGCAGGACATCGTCTGCGGTTCTGGCATTTAGGGCAGAAGTCACGCCGTATCCGTCTGCGGTCAGGTTATAGGCTAACATCTTATTCAAAAAACTGTCGTCCTCGACAATTAAAATCTGCTTCATATCCGCACTTCCTTTGCTTTTTGCAGATAGTATAACAGGCAAATGTCCGCGAAATGTTACAGCGGACGGATTTTTTCAAAAAAATATCCACCTCTATTATAATTTCATTCTGGGGTTCCTCCCCGTATCCCATCAGCCGGTCCACATTGGCTTTTGCGGTCAGCAAATCCCGCATTTCCTCGCGGGAGCGCCAGTACTCGGCATAGTCTTTTTTCTTTCCTGTCGCCCAGCAAACTAAAGTTCCTTGACCATTCCTGTTAATGCCGATGGGCAGGTTGTCATCATGGTCGTTGACTTCCGCCGCATAGTAGTTGAGGTACATATTCAGATGTCCGGCAGCCTCCGGCGTCAGCTTTTTTGTTTTCAGTTCAATCAGCACATAGGCTCACAGAATTTTGTTATAATAAACCATATCCACATAGTAGTGGGTATTATTTAAGGTGATCCGCTGCTGGGTTCCTACAAACATGAATCCCCGGCCAAGTTCCAGCAGGAATTTTTCAATCTTCTGCAAGACTTCAAACTTCAAGGCCGCAAGCTCCCCATTGGTAAGGATAACTGTCTGACCGCATGTCGTGACGGGGTATTCTTCATAGGGTGCTTCAAAATATTCGTCTGTTGTGCCTAAAGGGTAAAATTTTTCTTCTGTGAGGTATTCAAGGGATCTTTCTTTTTGCCGTCGCCTGCTCCTGTCACGCCATGCGTTGATAGCCGCAAATCGTATGACGGTCTTGCAATAGCCGGTGAAAGTATACATGATGTGTTCTCTGTATGCTTCTGTGCAAGGCATAGATGATTCCCCCTTTCTCCCACATGGGGCTGTGCATGGTTTACGGTTGCATTTATAATTCAAAGGGCGGCGGCTCTTTAGACTGTTGCTCTTTGATTATCTATTGCTGTCGGCTGGTTTAATTACTTTGGCGGCTCTTAATCAGAGGGATATATATAACGTTTGCTCATAGCACTTACAATCCCGAAATAGCAAATATAAAAAACTACAATACACGCCCCAAAATCACCAGTTAATTTGAGCAGAATATTATTCAAAGACACTGGCAGCATTAAGTTCATTTTTCCATTCAGTATTGGTACGCAGAATAAAATAATCAGAAAAGCCATTATCATTGGAGAGGATAATTTAATTGCTATCTGCTGGTTCACAAGTCTTGCTATCTGCTTATCGCTTTTTCCCATACAGCGCATTATCTGATTGCTTTTTGAATTTTGCCTAATCTCTATAATCTGCTGCAAAGATAGTATCGAAAAATAAATAACCAGAAAAACAATACAGATACTTATTTGTGAAGTTCCCATCCACTGGCGCATAGCCGTATCAAAAAGCTGAAATTCCGGCTGCAATATCAGTATTCCAGTTACAAAAGAAGCCCCGGAAAACAAAAAGCATATGCAAAAAACAGTATTAACCATAGCAGCCGTTTTGAAATTTGATGTAACATTTGCCGTAATATATAGCCTGTCTTTTTGATATATCTTAACGGATTTCATTCGCCTGTACACATATAAATAGCCAAACACCCATTTGTAAAAAGCAAAAACAGATATTAGCAAAGGAATTGCTGTAACAGATACGGGATAAACAATATAAACTTCCGGCAAAAAGACGATGCTCCAAACGCAACCAATGAAACACACAAAACACAAAAAGAAAATAATGCCCCATTTTTTATAGTTCCCTATATTTTTTACGCCTTGATTGCGGTTTCTTTCATACATCAGCTCCCTTATTTGCAGCTTGTCTAAGCGTTGCTTCAATCGAAAAGAACACACTGTTTCAATAAGGGAAAAAAACAGAAACGTATATAACATACTTTTACCATAAAGGAATCCGCAATGTTTCATTTCATGCAATGGCTCACGGAAATACCAAAATCCATATATGGAAAAACCTATTGTTGTTCCTGCTATATAGCAGCAAAATCCAATCAACAAGACTTCGCATAGGAACAGCCGGGTTAATCTCCTTTTTTCCATACCCAATAATAAATAGCTTGCAAATTCTTTTGCCCGCTGCTTTAGCAGAAATAAGTCTATATATCCGACTAAAACTATCTGAATAACTGCTATTAGCAATGGCAGAGAAATCACTTGAAAACCGGCTGATTCTCCTATAATGGTTATACAATTAGATACCTCTATAATCGCCAAAAGGACGGTCATGGCAACAACATATAAAAGGTAATTTATAAAAGTCCGCTTGGCATTACGGATTGACAGCTTCAAGTATATCATGGCTTTCTCCCTCTATCCATTCTATTTTCTTCAAAACATCTGCGAAAAAGGTCTGTTTGTTTTCCTGTTCCCGGTTTAATGATGTCTTTATTTTGCCGTCTTTCATAAACAAAATCCTGTCACAATAGCTGGCTGCCATGACATCATGTGTGACCATCAATATGGTTGCGCCGTACTCTCTGCAAAGCATAGCAAGGGTGTCTAAAAGCTGTCTGGCAGCGCGGGAATCTAATGCCCCGGTAGGCTCGTCCGCAAGTATAATGTCAGGATTTACCACGATAGCACGGGCGCAGGCGCAGCGTTGCCGTTGCCCTCCCGATACCTCATATGGAAATTTATCTAATATCGCTGATATATCCAGCTTTTCAGATAAACTTTGAATTGTTGGGCGAATGCTTTCTTTGGAAACCTCTTTAATTGTCAAAGCAAGCGCAATATTTTCATAGATAGTCAAAGTTTCAAGTAAATTGTATTCTTGGAAAACAAAGCCTAAATGTCTGCGGCGAAATTCTGCGGTAGCTTCGTCTGGTATATCCACTATATTCTGTCCGCTTATTCGTATCGTCCCATTTGTTGGCTTGTCTATTGTGGCTATTAAATTAAGCAATGTTGTTTTCCCAGAACCGGAAGCCCCCATAATTCCAACAAAGCTGCCGTGCGGTATCTGAAAACTTACATCATTTACAGCTAATACTGAATTATTTTCTGTTTCATAGAGTTTGGAAACATTTTCAACTTCCAAAACATTTTCGGTGGTTGTATCACTTTCTTTTGATCCCCATTTATCGTGTCCTAACCAATTTGTAATCACGTCCATAAGTACCTCATCTGCTTTTTCTTTCAAATTTTCTTCTGTAATGCACTCGCCCGCAAATAGTTCATTCAAAGTAACGTCTAAAAGAGTGCATAAAGGCATAAACAAAGACAAATCCGGCATAGACCGTCCTGTTTCCCATTTTGAAATAGCTTTATCGGTAATTTCCAGTTTTTCTGCCAACTGGCTTTGCGTCCAGCCTTTTGCTCTCCGGCGTTCGGAAATAAAAGTTCCAATCTTAATTTGATTCATCATTCAGTCCTCCTGCTTGCGGTAGATTATATAAATCCGGCATAAAAATGAACACCTACTAATGGTAGAGTTGGATAAAACGGGGATTTTTAACTCTACTGATAGTATAGTTCTGAACGAAATTTGACGAAATATGAGGAAATATGTACATTCAGATTATATCATTCCGCTATCTCTAAATCTATCTTGTTTGTGATATTCAAAAAAAGATATTCTTGTTTTCGGTCGCTTACTTCTTTACGCGAATCTGACATTTAGACAGGTACTATGAAAAGAAAGCTTGCTCTTGTGGTAAAGCCTTTTTCTCTAATTGAACTTACAGCAAGAATTAAGGCCAACATTCGCCGGGCAAGAACTTATCAAGCCATGCCAAGCGATATGGGTGTCAAAATCAAGGATTTAGAGATTGACCCAATAACTCATACTGTTATCCGCCAAGGAACTTTGATTGATTTAACCCCCATCGAATTTGAGATTTTGTATTTGTTGGCAACCCATCTAGGACAAGCTTTCTCAAAAGAGCGATTGTATGAACTCGTTTGGAAAGAGCCGTATTTTGAAAATGGGAATGTACTGAATACACATATCAATCGCCTGCGTATGAAGTTAAAGAACAATGCGGAAGATGCTACAACCTATATAAAAACTTTATGGGGTATTGGCTACAAGATGGAGGACAAATAGATGTAGATTCTGTTTGCGATTCTTTCATATGTTCTGTTGCTTATCAGTTACAACTCTATCATATCATATTTGGGGATATTCATCGTCAAAAAATTGTCGCACCTATTTATCTGGAAACAGTTGATTTTGTTATTACATTTAGTTTAGCACATTTATAGAACATCTACAATTTTCCAGTATGTCAAACTGGAACTTATAGATATCTTACATATACTCTTGAATCTTCTCCATGCATATCTTTCATCATTTCAAAAAACTCATACCCATATTTCTCATATAGCCCATTATGATTTGTTGAAATATAAATACAATTAATTCCATCCGTTTTTGCCAATGTTTCAGCATATCTTAACAACCTTCCAACATAACGATGTCCTCTATAATGCGGAAAGGTATATACCCACCCAATCCATGGTGTTAATTCTGTTGGTTGAATATCGTCCTTTTCAGCAAATGTGCAAAAAGAAATCAAATCTCCTCCGTCTACCAACATAAGCACCTTTGTATTTTCACCGACATATTCCTTCAACTTTTGATTTTTTAATAGTTCATATAAAAACTGACCTGCCCCCCAATCACTTTCTTTAATCTTTGAAAGCCAATATTCTTTGTCATCTGTACTGAAATATTCGATTATGTTCACTGCGTACCTTCCTCCTAACTCCGATTTTCCAATATGTCAAACTGAGATTCTGAAGTTAAAACTCAGATCTGGTTCCTTGCGACAATAACAATCCACCCATTAATTTCACACATAAAATTATAGTGTTTTCATCATCAAAATCATCGTAATCTTGCTCAATAACCCTTTCATGCAATTTTCTTCACACTTATAACAATGTGTCAGTTCTTTTGCAATCGAACATTTTTTATTCTCACAAAAATCATTATCTGGACAGCCGTTTGAGCCACATCCATTACAATCAATATTTTCTGTGCATAATCAACACGCAAGACCACATCTGGCAATTCCTAATTCTCGTTTCATGGAACACCTCCATAACTTCCGATTGTGATTTGATGATTTTCAAGGGAAATATTAGCTGTTATATTTTGTTATTAAAAAGCCCGCTAACCCTTAAAAATACTAATTTTATTGCAGGTGAGCTTTCCCTCAAAGTTTCCCTTGTGTTATATCTTCCCACAGGGCATTACGAACCCTGATAAGGAAAAAAATGAGAGAAACAAATCACATAAAACATTATAACACAAAATGAACAGGTACGGTGAACTGATTGAACTGCTTAGGGCGGTATGCAGCTATAGGCAAATGCGAAAGATTCCTTGGAATTGTATTAAATCTCCATACAAAAAATGCCGGGGACTGGAATCATTTTATTTGCACAAGTTCTATTCCTCTCTCTTTTCCGAGATTCCGTGAGTATAGCTTTTGTTCGGAATTATTTCAATGCTCATGCACGCCGAGATTGGTAATAGTATGACCGTTGCCGCCTGTGTAAGTTGTTCCTGACGGTGCATTTCCCACAAGTCCCCCTTCGTTCAGATAATTTTCGTTGGTAGCGTTTTTACAACAGTCTTTCGATTCATAATGACCGTCCTTTCTACTCTTCTTGTTTTTTCGTTCCTTTGCATTCTCTGGTTATGCCGGATGTATAATGTCCTATTACAACGAACAGTCCCATTATCGCCATGTAATCCAAAAGAAACCGTATTATTGGTTCTGCAAAATCAAAAAATGCAAATTGATTTTGGAATAGTAAATAGCTACCGATGTCCCGTTTTATAAATGCATACACACCGTATCCCGCAATTATCAGGGCAATGATACGAAACACCCATGCCCACATAGCAGACGAATTTTTTGTCAGCCGTTTTACCATTCCCATCATCATATTCCAATGAAATCCAAGGTGAAGGCTCATAAAAACAAATCCCCAATAAGCTGAGAGCATATGCAGATTTCTCGCAAATGACAGTCCATTACCAAACGGCAGGAACGAAAATATATGGCGGGATAACATTACACCGCTGAATATAGAGCCTGCCACCCAAAACAAAACCAACACAACAAGTACGGTTTGCAGAGTTCGCAGGGCAGTATATTTGCCCTTAATCAAATTTTTCGTCCATCTGCTATTTAAAATGTGGTGCAGAATAAAAAGCACAAACATAATGATACCAAGCAGTTCATGGAACACTTGCCCAATCAGCTCATATGTCATCAAAAACAAGAGTACCGCTGTCATTGCAATGTCTACCACTATTCTTACACTCTGTTTTCTTTTCATCTTTCTCACCACCTTTTACAGAAAACGATTATTTATTTAAGCTGTTAATCCATTCTTCAACATCCTCAAAAGTCACATCGCTCACTTTTGAATGTGTTACCTTATATCCTTCTGACAGCACTGTTGCATCTGATTGTATGCTCTGAATTTCCGATATGGTATCTGAAAAACCACTTCCACCACTGGTAACAAACGGAATAATTATTTTCCCTGAAAAATCATATTCTTCCAAGAAAGAATATACTGCCATTGGCATTCCGTAGTACCAGTTTGGGAAACCAAGATACACGGTATCGTACTCATCCATATTCTCTATATGAGAAACAAGTTTCGGGCGGGCGTTTTCTTTGCTTTCTTTAGCGCCTTGCTGGTCGGTAGCATCATAAGCAGCCGGATACTTTTCCTCGGTTTCAATCAAAAACAGATCTCCGCCTGTGGCTCTCTGAATCAACGTAGCAATGTACTGTGTGTTTCCGTACAACTCGCCGTCCTTCACAATCAGACTTGCAGAAGCAACAGCATCTACTCCGGCAGGAAAATCTGTGTTTCCTACACGAGAAAAGTATGCAATTAAAGTTTTGGAATCTTCCTCCTGCTTGGAATCCGCCGCACTCTGATCCACATCGTCCTGACCTGAATTATTTTGTTCAGTCCCATTTTGATTTTGGGTACTTTGAGCAGAATTATCATGGAATGAAAAATCACCGTTTTTTTGCGTATTGCTGTTGCATCCTGCAAATGCAAGCAAAACGAATGCACATAATAGTACCGTTGCTACTTTTTTCATTTTTTTGTCTCCGTTTCATCCTCAAACTTCTCTTAAAAGCTCGCCTGTAATACAGTTCGGATATCGTCTGCATCCATCACTTTATAGCCACCGTCCATAATCAGCGTGCTTTTTACCATTCCGTCCAGCATAGCTTTTGCAGCGCCCAGCTCGGTAATATTCATAACAAGCCCGATTTTCTTCATCCACGCTTCCATAGCGTCAAGTCCTTCGTTTGCAACTTGAATTTCCGTCTTACCTTCAGGATTTACATTCCATACGTTCTCGGCATAGCGGGCAAACTTTGCCGTTCCGTAAGGAAGGATATAGCGGTAATACGGCATAGAAACAGCCGCAAGCGTCATGCCGTGTGTGGCGTCCGTATGGGCAGCTACTCCCTGTCCCAGCATATGTACCATCCAATCGGTAGTTTTTCCTTTGGCTACAAGGGTATTGAGCGCCCATGTCGCTATCCACATGCCCTCGTTTAATTTTTCCACAGTGGGGTTAGGCATTACGCCTGCGTCTTCGTAGACCTCTTTTCCGTTTGCCTTTAGAATCTCAACGACCTTATCATAAATACCGTTCTTTTTAATTGAGCCGCCACCGTATACAAGCAACACATTTTTACCGTATTTCGGCAGTTCTTCGTTCAAACCATCCAGAGCGTTCTGACCAAAGTAAAGTTTTGTGGGATTACAGTAAGTAAAATTTCCTAACATAATTTTATCTCCTTTTTATGTGTGGTGCATGAAAGAGACGCACCAAAATTTTTAAGTTCACCTAATTTAGCCGCTGAGCCGTTTTCCGAACCGTGGGCCGTAAATACCCCCATATCTTCCAGTCCGAGATAGTCGAGGAAATCCCCCTGATGCCCGGCAGCTTCTGCCCCTGCCCGAAACGCCTCAACCATTTGTTTCGTATTGCCCTTTGAACGGGGACTTCCGTTTAACACAAGAATACGCATATTGAGTCTCCTCTCGTTTCTGTTGACAGATAGGACGCTGCCCATATGCGCTGCCCCCTATCATAATGAAATTATTTTAGGTTCTTATGAAAGAATTCTTCCAGCTTGTCAAATGGGATAATATCTGCCTGATCGTACAAATCTGTATGGCTTGCTCCCGGAACAAGCAGCAATTCTTTGTTATCCTGATACTTGTTTCCGTCAATCATAGCGGCATAAGCGTCCTTGCCAAAATAGCAGGAATGCGCCTTATCCCCATGAAGTACCATTACCGCACTTCGGATTTCATTGCTGTACTGGAGAATCGGCATATTCATAAAGGACTGACAGCCAATCACATTCCAACCACCGTTTGAGTTCAGAGACCGAGGGTGATAGCCACGCTCTGTTTTATAGTAAGCGTGATAGTCTTTGAAATACCACGGAGCATCTTCTGGCATAGGATCAGCCACGCCGCCGCCGAGAGCATAGGTGCCGTTTTTGTAATCTTCAAGCCGCTGCGCATTCATTGCCTTGCGTTTCTCGTAGCGGACTTCCTCGCTGTTTTCGCTGTCAAAATACCCATTGGCATTGACACGGCTCATATCATACATGGTAGAGGCAACCGTTGCTTTGACACGGGTATCGAGTGCCACTGTATTAATTGCCATACCGCCCCAGCCGCAGATACCGATAATACCGATTTTCTCCGGATCAACAGTATCCTGTAACGAAAGGAAATCCACCGCCGCCATGAAATCCTCTGTGTTAATGTCGGGAGAAGCCATATAACGAGGCTCACCGCCGCTTTCGCCTGTGAAAGACGGATCGAAAGCAATCGTCAAAAAACCTCTCTCCGCCATTGTCTGTGCATACAAACCTGCCGCCTGCTCCTTAACTGCACCAAAGGGACCGCATACAGCGATAGCGGGCAATTTACCCTCTACGTTCTTCGGCATATACATATCTGCCGCCAAAGTAATTCCGTAGCGATTGTGGAAAGTAACCTTGCTGTGATTTACTTTTTCGCTTTTCGGGAAGGTCTTATCCCATTCCTGTACAAGATTCAGTTCCTGAATCTGATTCAATTTTGCTTCCATTGCACAAATCCTCCTAAATATGTTTTTTGTTAATGCTGTAAACAAGGAAATCCAGACAATCTATCTGCTTTTGTCCGTCATGCACCGAATCCAGCAGATTGATTCTTTGTTTGGAGAGCAGAGGCAAAAGGCATTTCCACTTATTTGCTTTTGCAAGCTCCATACAGGTTTCAATTAAATCTTTGCTGCACCCTGCGTCAATCAGATTCTGATGCAGGATTCCCATTGTATCTGATGCCTCTGACATTCATTGCACCTCCTATGCCTGTTATTATACGCATATTTACTGATATGTCTAATATATATATTTCATATCATGATATTCTTGTTAAGAATATCATAGCTGTGTTATACTGGATAAAAACAACAAGGAGGAAGGTATGGAAATTCGTGTTTTGCGTTATTTTTTAGAAATTGCAAGAGAAAGTAATATGTCTCGTGCGGCAAAAATACTTCATGTTTCCCAGCCCACTTTATCGAAACAAATGAAAGAATTGGAATCCGAACTCGGAAAAAAGCTGTTTCACAGGGGCAGTACCAGTGTCAGCCTGACGGACGAGGGAATGCTTCTGCGAAAACGGGCAGAAGATATACTCACAATGGTGGATAAAACTACCAGCGAATTTTTGGAACTTGATAACATTACCGGGGGAGAGGTTCATATAGGGTGTGCCGAATCACATCAGATAAAATATCTGGCATGGGTAATTAAGGATTTCAAAGAAGCCTATCCCCGTTTCCGCTACCATCTTACAAGCGGAAATACGGAACAGGTAGTGGAACGCTTAGACCGGGGACTGATTGACTTTGCTTTTATCGTAGAGCCGCCGAATCTCGAAAGGTACAACCATATCGAAATACCCGGGACAGACATTTGGGGGCTTGCAATCCGAAAAGACCATCCGCTGGCAGAAAAAAAAGAAATTGTTTTTGCAGATTTAACCGGAATAGACCTGATTTGTTCCGAACAGGGTATGAAATTTGATATTGCACGGTGGTGCGGGGAAAACACCGACCAGTTAAAACTAAGCGGTACAATAAATCTTTGTTACAACGGCGGCATATTTGTAGAAGAAGGACTTGGTGGTATGCTGACCTTTGACCGGTTAGTGAATACAGGCGATGACAGCAACCTGTGTTTCCGCCCCCTCTCTCCACGTCTTGAAACAAAAATGTATATCATTTGGAAAAAATATCAGGTATTCACACCGATTGCAGAATTACTCTTAGATGAGTTAAAAAAAAGATTTCATTAAATATGTATGGAGTTGTCGCACTAATAAACTGGACGGATTTGAGAGTTTTCACTTCCACCAACTCCGCCATACTTATACAAGCAATCTGCTGTCAAACGGCGCAGCACCGAAGGATGTGCTGGAACTCTTGGGACACTCTGACGTGAGTACCGATATCCAGTTCACCACATGGGATGACTACGCCATCATGTCCATGGTGGAGCCAGGTCTTGGCATCAGCATCCTGCCGGACCTCATTCTCCGGCGGATTCCTTACCGAGTCATTATCAAAGAGCTTGAAGTTCCCGCATACCGGAGGATTGGCCTTGCCATGCCGGGCAAAAAAGGCGGCTCTGCAGCCATGAAGACATTTTTAAAATATCTGGATAAGCGCGACTGACTTATCCAGATATCCCTTATCCTACTCCGAAAACCTGATCCGCTCAATCAGGCTCAATTTCTTAAAGTTCATATTTACAAAATAAGTGATAAGTATCTGCACCGCCAGCACGATTCCTGCCAGACAGACCACAGGCACCGCCGGATAATGGTACACCCGGATGCCCATGAGTCCTTCGGTCTTCGCCCACAGAAATATGACGTACCCGAGGATGCTCCCAAACCCCAGAGACAAGACAAGCGTACCGGCGGTATAGAAAAGTCCCTCAAGCTGCAGCATATATACTGTCTGCCTCCCGGACATTCCGATGGCCTGAAGCATGCCAAGCTCCTTCTTCCTGACGTGGACGCTGTTGATCATGGTGTTAATAAGGTTCAGGATTCCGATAAGACCGAACACCGCCAGCATCCCGTAGCAGCCATAGAGAGTATACCGGATCGCATTCTCCGACAGTTTATTCTCCTCCAGAAAAGTTCTTACCTCAAGAACCTCCGCCTCTGAGACAAGCTCCCTGACCTCTTCTGCCGCTGTCTCTTCCTTCCCTTTTTCCACAGAAATATCCCAATAATATGTGACATCCGAGCTACACATGGCCTTAAGGGAATCCTCCGGCATTGCGATATAATATCCCATCAGGCTCGGCGACGCTTGAGCAATCGCCGCAAGGGTCACTTCCCGCCCCTTGATCTTTTCGCCGTCCACAATCTCCAGATACAGCTTATCGCCCACTTTCCAGTCCGGAAATTCCCGTTTTAACGTAGGCTCCAGAAAGACAATCCCTGTTCCGTCCTTAAGCGATGCGTCTCCCAGAGAGCCCTCCGTCACATATCGGGAAAGCTCCTTCATATCCGCCGCGTCAAGCCCTTTCACCTCACCGTTAATCTCATCGGGAGTCATCTTCCCCGTGCGCTCCTTCACCCCGCTGCCCGGCTCTTCCTTTTCCGTCACATTTCCTTCACCGTCCGGCTCTTCCTTTCCTGCCCCGTCCGCTTTTTCAATCTTTCCATCCGTCTTAGGGCTGGCCTTCACAGCAGTCACGCCGTCGATTTTCTCGATTCTTCCTTTAAGCTCCTCCGTCATGGGATTGTTTTGCTGAATCGAACTGAGCGCCCACTCCGGGTGCATCTCATCGCCCTCCTCCGGGTCGATGGACACCAGAATATCACTACGGATACTGTCTCTCGTGGCGTCCTCGGCATTCATGCAGTTGCAGGCGGTGGCAGCCGCCACAAAAAGAACGCCCGTCGCCCCGAGGGATAAAATCGTCACCGCAGTGCGCCGCTTGTTTCTCCCCAGATTCGATACCGTAAGCCTTGGGATACTCAGCGCATCGTACCCCTTCCGGGAAGTCCTCTCCTTCTTCCCTTTCCGGCCACCCTGATAGCGCAGCGCCTCCATAGCCGTAATCTTGCTTGCCTTTCGCATCGGGCTGAGAAGAGAGATAAAGACCGTCAGAAGACTTACCCCCGCCGCAAGCAGGATGACCCACCCTTTCACCAGACTGGCATCCCCGCTTTTAAAGATTGCCTTCATCTGTTCTCCCAGAACGCGGTTGCCGTCCATGGACGAACTGACCATTGCTTTGACCATCAGAATTGCTCCTGCAAGCCCGAGGATGATCCCTGCCGGAACCGCTATGGCGGCGACGGCAAAGCCTTCCCGGAGCACCAGTTTCCGGATCTGCCCCTTTGTGGCCCCGATTGCCCGAAGGCGCCCGTACTCCTGCACTTTATCCAGCATGGACACATAGTAGATGCTGTAAATAGTCAGGATGCCCGCCAGCACGATGACCGCCAAAAGCGCCCCAAGACCGGCGTAAAGCGCCCCGTCTACATAATTGGCAAAAAGATATTCCGAATTTGCTCGGATATCGTTCTTCGAAAGCCCGTACTGCTCTCCGATTATCTCTATCCGCTCCTCAATCTTCTTCGTGACCATCCCCTCAATATCATGCAGTTGGAAATACACATCGTAAACGTGCTCCCCCTCCGGGATGATTTCCTTTGCAAATGCCTCCGACACCATAGGGGTAAATATCCCTTTCTCCAGAGACTCCGGCGAATCTTCTGTCATCCCGACGATGGTGAATTCCTTCTCTGCCGTCTTAAGGAGTTTCCCTTTTCTCACGGGCTGGTAAGGCACCTTTATCCGGTCTCCCACGCCTCCCTCAAGACCCATGGCCTTAAGGCATCCTTCGGACACCACAATCTCATCCGCTTTTTTCGGAAATGTTCCTTCCTTAAGTTCTATCCTGGACAGCTCAATCACCGTCTCGTCAAGGGCAAACATGTCGGCAGTGATATCTTTATCCCCGGTATATATCTTCCCGGCAATCTCCCGTCTGCACACCGTCTCAAATACATCATCCTCTGCCATTTCTGCCGCCGTCTCGCCGTCCACGTTCCGGTACACGCCGTGAATCGGGGCGTAGAGTTCATTTACCGCCTGGAACTGGAGGCTTAACTGCCCCGTCACCATGGTCGGCAAAAGTGTCAGTAAAAATGCCGTCAGCACGATGGCTGTCCCGATCAAAATATTCCTGCTCTTGTTCTTCCTTAAATTGGCAAATGCTGTCGTCGTAATTACGTTCATCTATCTCACCACCTTGCCGTCTTCGATGATCATTACCCGATCCGCCATCTGCGCAATGGTCTCATCGTGGGTGATCATCACTAATGTCTGCCCGTATTTGCGGACGCAGGACTTTAAGAGCGAGATTACTTCCATCTCCGTCTTGGAATCCAGGTTCCCCGTGGGCTCATCCGCCAGAATAATGGCGGGGCGGGAGGCAAGCGCTCTGGCAATCGCCACCCGTTGTTTCTGCCCGCCAGAAAGCTGGTTTGGCAGAGATTTAAGCTTTTCCGCAAGGCCAATATGCTCCACGATGTCCGTCACAAATCCTTTGTTCACTTTCTTGCCGTCAAGCCCCAGCGGGAGGACGATGTTCTCCCACACATTCAACGCCGGGATCAGGTTGAAATCCTGAAAGATAAACCCGATCTTCCTCCTACGAAACACCGCGAGCTGTTCGTCCTTCAAGGAAAACAGATTCTTTCCCCCGATGATGACTTCCCCGCTATCCGGCCGGTCAAGGCCGCCCAGCATATGCAGGAGGGTACTCTTTCCCGAACCGGAGCGGCCAACAATCGCCACAAACTCTCCGTTCTCCACCTCGATGCTGGTGTGGTCGATGGCCCGCACCTCATTCTCCCCGTCGCCGTAATATTTTACCAAGTCCACTGTCTTTAATATCGTTTCCATAAATCATAAGGCTCCTTTCTGCATACATTTCCTTCCTCGGTATGTACACATCATAACCCCCGAAACTTACAAGAACGTAACAGGAAAGATAACAGTTTTGTTATACTCCGTATTCCTTCGGCAGCATCATCTGCAGCACGCTTCCGCCTCCCGGAGCGTTAAGCGCCCTTACGCTCCCGCCCTGCTCTTCTAAGATTTTCCGCACAAGATAAAGTCCTACCCCTGCGCCCTCTTCCCTTTCCACCGCCTCTCTCTTCCCGCGGTAGAACCGCTTGAAAATGTCCGCATACTCGGACTTCGGGATACCGATCCCCTCGTCCTCCACCTCGATAAATACATAGGATACCATGGAGTTTACCCGAATCTGTACCCTCGTGCCCGCCGGGGAATATTTCACCGCATTGTCAAGGACATTGGACACCGCCTCCGCCGTCCACCGGGCGTCATGGCAAAGCCTTACCGGCTCAAAGTCCATAAGCTCTATCTCGATTTCCTTCTTCTCCGCCTTCATGTAGACGCCGTTCACCGCCCGTATAAGCGTCTCCTTAAGATCTGCCTCCTTGGGCGCGAGCTTTATCATATCTGCCTCCAGCCTTGAAAGGTTCGAAAGCGTCTCCACAAGCTGGCGAAACCTCTTAAGCTCCCGCCCGCTGCGCGCTAAAAATTCCCGCCGCTCCTTATCATCAAGACTTTCATCCTGTATAAGCTCATAACTTAACTCAAGCGCCGCCACCGGAGTCTTAAGCTGGTGGGAAATGTCCATCACCAGCTCCTTCGTGTTCTCCTTCTCCTCCACAAGCTTACGTCTAAGCCCGCCGAAAGCCTCCCCCATGCGGGCAAGCTGCTCCGCAAGCTGGGCGCAGATTCCCACGCCGGTAAAGTCCTCGCTGCCCCGATACCCATAATTCCCCGTCTCGAACTCCTCCAGATACCGGTAAATGGCCTGATAATTCTGGTATTCCCTCCGGTAATTCAAATACCCCCAGATTACATTCAGCGCAGCCGCCGCGGCAAAGCTTACCGCCCACACCATAAGGTCTGGCTTAAGGACGAAAAAAAACACCGCGAAAAATACGGTGATTCCTGCCGTACTTATAAGCAATGTGCGCTTAAGCTCCCTCTCCAGCCAGACGTAGCCGCGTTCCCGGGCTTTGAGGTGGTTGACGATATACTGGTCATTTGTATGATGTATGTTCATTTTGTAACTTCTCCTGTATTTGACTTGCCATTTACGATGTATGAAAATTCAGAGGTAGTCTCCCCTTGCATAGGAGCCGTATAAAATCACTTGTACTAAATGCGAACCAATCAGGCTCTTCATCTGCTGTGAAAACTGATATACAATATTTCTTAACTTTATCCGGCATAAAATTTCCCCCTTTTCGAAGTTAAATATATTTTACTCCATTTTACCTTGCTTGCCTATCCCCAAATTCTTTCCTGCACATTACGATTCACGGCTTGAAAGCCACGCTGCAATTCGCTGTAGAGAAACAGTTGGATTTTCACCAAAAATCGGTTATACCATAAGATATCCTGTAAACAGATGAGGTGCTGCAGATGTCAGATAAGCTGAGTGTCATTTTAGGAAACTACAAAGACGCAGTGATAAAAATATTTGAAGGAAAAGCAGCACACTTAGTATTATATGGTTCTTACGCCCGCGGTGACTTTCATATAGACTCTGATGTAGATATCCGCCTGTCAGCTCTGACATCTTCACAGCCATGCCGCCAAGCATAGACGCAAACTCTGAGATTGCGGCGTCAAATTTTTCATATTCGACTTGCAGCGCCACAGCGCCGGAATACAGGCCGCCGGCTCCTTCATTTTCTATACAGAAAATATCTATCCAAGTTCACTCCTACGATATCCCGCATACATCACCGGCAGCAGCAAAAGCGCCAGCAAAAGATACACCGGTATCAGTATCTCATACACGCCATGCCCCTTCCCGCCGATTTCATAGATCAGGTTATCCCGCAAAAATGTACTGATCCTGAGCAACATATCCGGGAACAGATTCATCGCTTTCGTAAGGAACGGCACCCGCCCAAGAAACATGGGCGCGCAGGACAGCGCGAAAGGAATGGTCACCGCCGCCACCACCGAGCGGCTCTTTGCCGAGACAAACACCGCAAAAAGCAGAATACATAAGTGGGCGACATACCCGCCGAACATGGTGAGCAGCCACTCTTCAGCAAAAGTGATGTTATACATGCACATCCAGTTGAGCGAGTCGGTCTGGATCATCAGCCCCGCCCCCTGAACGCCCAGCATCCCAAGCACCAGACCGGTAAAAAGGAGCATGACCGCCCAGTAGATGACCGTGACCACTGCAAAACACACCTCCACCTTCGCCAGAACGCCCCGGTTTCTCCCGTAATTGGCAGAAAAAAACACAGAATCTGCCCCGAGCTGGAACTCGCAGGAAAACACACCAGAGACTAAAAATCCGATGATGACGATGGAAATAATCATCAGCGTCGGCAGATACTGGGAATCAAGGACAGCCTTCCACCCGTCCGCATAGCTGTAGTAAAGAGGCGCCTCAAATTCCCCATACCGGCGCAGGAGCACCTCCTTCTCCTCCTTTGAATATCCCTGCTCGGCAAACTCCTCCTTCAAAAGCGAAACCCTTTTCTCATAAAGGGTTGCCGCATCCTCTGGAGAAATGCCGTCGCACAGGTAATAGTCATAGTATTCCCGGCTGACCATCCCGGAGTTGATCCACTCCCTAAGGTCGCTGAGACCCTGATACTTAATCAGCGCCCCGTCCGCCGTATCCGCCTCGTCATGCGCCCGCTTATTCTCCTCAACCACCTTCTTAAGCACATCCTCCGTCACATACCCCTTCCACTTATTCTTCTCCCGCCTTAACTTTCCGGCGGCAAATATGCCGGACACACTCGTTCCGTCCTCCTTATAGTATTTCACATCCCGGACAGCCAGAAGGCTCCCCGCAATTACAATCACAAGCAGCAGCAAGACCGCCCCCTGATTCATCCGTTTCGACCAGATTTTTTTCAACTCAAACCACAGCATTTTCTTCCCCCGCTTTCTCCCCAAAATAATATAAAAATACATCCTCCAGATTCGCATCCACCAACACCGCGTTCCGCGCCGGCCTCTTCCCCGCGATGATCCGAAGTTCCACCCCGTCATGCTCCGTCTTAAGGTTCGACACCTTGTACTTCTTCATAAACGCGGACACCTCATTTTTCCGGGCAAATACGCTCCACACCCCTTCTTCCATGGAGTCGATAAGCTCCCCCGCCTCCCCCTCAAGGACAATACGCCCAGCCCGCATCAGCAGAATCCGGTTGGCAATATATTCCACATCCGGCACGATATGAGTGGACAAAAGCACCAGCCGGTCCTGCGCCAGCTCGCTGATAAGGTTGCGGAAACGGATGCGCTCATTAGGGTCAAGCCCAGCCGTCGGTTCGTCAAGAATTAAGAGCTTCGGATGATTCAGCATTGCCTGAGCTATCCCCGCTCGCCGCTTCATGCCTCCGGAAAGCTTTTTCATCTTTTTCTTCTCCGCACCTTTAAGCCCCGTCTTCTCAATCAGTTCCTTCACCCTCCGTTTCGCCACCACCGGGCGCAGACCTTTAAGCGCCGCAATATAAAGCAGATAATCCTGCACCGAAAACTCCGGGTAAAACCCAAATTCCTGAGGGAGATACCCCAAAATCTTCCGGTACTCGCCACTCATCTCCGTAATCTCCCGCCCGTTGCACCGAATCACCCCCTCCGTAGGAGTAAGGAGGGTGCAGAGCATCTTCATAAACGTCGTCTTTCCCGCGCCGTTGACCCCCAAAAGCCCGTACACTCCATTTTCCATCATCAAGTTCAGATGGTCTACCGCCGTAACCCCGCCGAACTCCTTTGTAAGATTATTGATCCTCAGTTCCATAAACATCATCCTCCGATTTTCATCCCTTCTTTTTTATCCAATCTCGCTTCCGTCCATCTGCGCCCCGTCTCCTACTTCCAGACACTGCCCGCAGAACTTCACCGCCCGGTAAGCACACACTGTCATCACCGCTGCCGCCGCCAAAAACAAGCACACCCACACCGGCAGCAGCGCCGCCCGGTATATCCTTTCATTCATCGTAACCAGCCACCACACCCCGCTCCACACAAGGCAGAACGCCACCGACACGGCCTCATTCATCGCATATTTGCTGCACAGCGCTCCAAAGCAGATGCATGCCGTCACCACCATGGGGAACAAAAACTGCACCAAAAGCTCACTCGCCGTATAATGAAACTGTCCTTTAAGCCCCAGGCAGAACGCCGCCGTCAGGAAAATATCCACCGCCCCGAACATCATCATCCGCGCCGCATAAATCTGCCGCAGCGAATAGTAAGCCGCAGTCTCCACCTCCATACTCAGATGCGTCCTGTTCTTCCACATTTCCGGAATAATGAGCACCACAAACAGCACGCTCACCACTCCCACGCTCCGGCGCATGTATCGCCCCTCCTGCATATTCCCAAGCAAAATTCCTGCCCCCGTCAAAAGCAGACACTGGTACACCCACCACCGTTTTCTCAACACCAGAAACTGCGTCTTCAAAAACTCCGCGTAAGACAGCACTCGCTCCTGCTCCATCTGAAAAAATGTCTCCCCGGACAGCCGCACCGTCTGCGCAATTTTCTCTTCCCTCGGTACCGCCTCCGTGCCCTTTCTATACTCTTCCAGCATTTTTTCCAAGTTCATATAACCCCTCCATTCCTAAATGCCAATCCGCCAATATCTTCCCTTACCCTTTACCGAATCCGCTTACAGTATCTGCTCTTAAAACGTTTAAGCTGCACTTTACTTCAGAAGATACTTAAGACACGCTTTACTCCAGAAAAGATTTAAGACGCGCCTTCCCCTCCCGCAACCGATACTTCGCAAGGGGAACACCGATGCCAAGCATCCTGGCCGCATCGGAAATCTTCATCCCCTGAAGACAGTGCAGGATGACCATCTCCCGGAACTCCTCCGAAAGCTTAAGGAGCGCCTCCTCAAGCACTGCCCGCTCGACCACTGCTCCTAAGGAATCCAGAGCAGGGGAGGCATTCGATTCAAGCTCCTCCCGCTCCATGGGCACATCCCTTTTCTTCTTATAGAAATCCCGGCACAGATTCCCGGCGACCGTATAGAGGAAATTCTTCGCTTTCCCCACATGCCGGTATTCCGGAAGATTTGCAAAAAACTTAAGAAACGTCTCCTGAGTCAGGTCTTCCGCGCTCAGCGCATCAAAACAGTGGAACCTACAATACTTCAACACCTCGCCGTAATACTTCCGGACGAACGTATCAAAAGCACCGTCATCTCCCTGTTTCATCCTTCTGACCAAAAGAAAATCCGCATCCAAGAAGTCCCTCCTCTCCCGGCAATAACCGTTTGTTCTATAGTAAAAGATTTAAACATGCATGTTCTAACAGATATAACGGATTGTAAGTAAGAAAAGATAGGGAAAAATATTTTTTTCCAAAATTTTTCCGTAAAATCCCGTCCTGCCCCCAAAATATGATACAATAGCCTTACATTCACGAAAGGAGAAATTTACATATGAACAACGAAAGAATTGCCCGCGTACTGGCAAAGATGGAGGAAAAAGGCCTCACGCAGCTTATCGTATCCGACCCGTTAAGCATCCGGTTCCTCACTGGGATCATGGTAAACCCCGGAGAGCGGCTCTATGCCCTGATCCTCAAATCAAACGGCGAGCACGTGTTGCTCCTGAACTACCTTTACTTCGTATCCGACACCGGATTCAAAGAAGTATGGTTCAGCGACATGGAAGACCAGATTTCCATCATCGCAGACCAGATCGATACAACAAAGACACTGGGCATCGACAAGACATGGCCGGCGCGTTTCCTCATTCCTCTTCAGGAAAAATGCCCAAAGCTTAAGACAGTTTGGGGTTCTGACTGCGTAGACGGCGTGCGTGCGGTGAAAAATGAAGAAGAGATCCAGATCATGAAAGAGGCGTCTGCCATCAATGACCGGGTGATGGAGATGGTCAAGGAATATGTCAAAGAAGGTATGACGGAAAAGCAGATTGCCGACTTCATCGACAACGAATATTTAAAAGCCGGTGCAAGCGGAACTAGCTTTGACACCATCGTATGTTTCGGCCCGAATGCCGCTGACCAGCACCATGAGCCAAGCGATACGAGAACTCTCAAGGCGGGCGAATGTATCCTCATTGACATGGGCTGCGTATGGAAAGGATATTGCTCAGACATGACAAGAACCTTCTACTGCAAGGAGGCATCTGCCGAAGAGCAGGAAATCCACGACATCGTCCGCGAGGCAGTTCTGCGCGCCGAGTCCGTAATAAAGCCGGGTGTCCGGTTCTGCGACATCGACGCACAGGCAAGAGATTATATCGATGAAAAAGGCTACAGCGAATACTGGAAGATCCGTCTCGGCCACTTCATCGGGCAGGAAGACCATGAGTACGGCGACGTCTCCCCAATCAACAAAAACGTGGCGGAATCTGGCATGATCTTCTCCATCGAGCCTGGTATTTATATCGAAGGAAAATACGGTGTCCGCATCGAAGACCTTGTCCTTGTGACAGAGGACGGCTACGAACTGCTCAATGCAGTTGAAAAGAAATGGCAGACGATTGGTTAATAAAATTATACCCGCTCTCTGGCTTATCCGCCGAGAGCGGGATTTTTAAGATTCTTTTTCTCCAGCCTCGTCTAACTTTCGCAAAAGTTCCTTTGCCTGCTGCACTTGCACCAGCCTTCCTCCTTCATCTATCACATATTCAAGATTGATTCTTGCACTTTTCGTTTCGCCCAGTCCCGCATGAATCTCAGCCTCCAACATACTATATTTAATAACTGAATACTTTTCACATTTTCTGCCGCTAAGCGCTCTCTGTTCAGAAAGGAACCTGTGCGCGGCTGGGTAATCTTTGTTTTTCATGGCCCCAAAGCCGATGATTGTTGGTGCAGAACCTTTGAAAACACTTTTGCTCCCTTTGATTTTTTTCTACACCTGTCAGATAAACCCGCTCAAATTCCGCAACGCGCATTTCCTCTCCCTTTGCGAAACAAAGCTCCGACATGAGCAGATAATACTCCAGTTTATCTTCTCCCCGGAGCTTATACGGATTGATATTTTTCAGAGTTTCCTCGGCCTTTTGACTGTTACCCTGACAGCATTGTGCTAAAGCTCTCAATACAGCGCCGCTTTCACGGGCAAGCGGGGCATGTAATTTACTCAGGCACGTTTCATACGCAAAGGGATCACACTCCTCATAAAGCAGCGCACGAATCTTAGTGTATCCCCCTCCTCTTATCAACACAGCAATAAGCAATACAAACACAAATTGAGTAAGGATACAAGACAGCAGCCCCCAGAAAAGCATTCCCCCCGTGCGGTATAGTTTTTCATCCAATATAAAATCAACCATATACTGCGAAAAAATAAACTCAATTAATATAATGGCAAGAAATGCCATCAGATGTTTCCTGTACTGTGACATAATCTTTTCCGTTCTTTCACTGTTTACCGCCTGTAAATTCTTCTCGTTTTCTTTATCCATCCCGTTATTTTTCCTCCCTGTCTGCCAGTAATTACAATATGTTGAATCCGTTCGCCGGTAAATCGTTTTCTCAAAATACAACATCCATCATCCAGATATATCCCATACCTCGTATATTCTTTATATATTCCGGCTCTTCTCCTTCCGACACTTTCTTTTTCAGACGGCCTATTGTAACCGGAACCGTATTATCGTCCACAAACTGTCCTTCCACATCCCACACCTGCTGAAGAATCTGTTCCTTTGAAAGAATCTGCTTTGGATTCCTGAGAAAATACAATAGCAGCTGAAGTTCCCTCTTACTCAGCAATATCTCCTTATCGTCTTTATATACCTTCATCTCCTGGCAGTCCATCCGGATATTGCCGGATGACAGAATCTGCCCACCCTCTTCCTTCTGACTGATTCGCCGCATCCAGGCATTCACCTTCGATATAAAGACCATCAGGCTGAAAGGCTTGGTGATATAATCATCCGCCCCGGCATCATAGCCATTTACAATATCCACTTCTTGGTCCAACGCTGTCAGGAAGATCAGATACACGCTGCTTTCTTTGCGAAGCTGTCTGCAAAACTCTAAACCGTTCCCATCTTCCATTGTTATATCGCTGATTACCAGAGCCACTTCATTTTCACTGTACAGCTTTTTTGCTTCCGAAACGCCTGCTGCGCTTAATACTTCATAACCTTCCTTGGAAAGTTTTAAACTGATTCCCCGGTTTAGACTCTCATCGTCTTCCAGCACCAATATCTTAGCCATTCTCCGATTCTCCATCCGCCGTACCGTTTATTTCTAAAAGAAGCTTTCTTGCTTCAGCTACATGCACAAGCCTTCCGCCTTCGGCTATTACATAGTTCAGACGCTGCCTTGCGCTTTCCTTGTCTCCCATCGCCGCACAGATTCTTGCTTCCCACATACTATACCCGATCAGACTCCACTTTCTGGTCTTTCCACTCTCATATTCCTTTCTTTCTGCCAAAAAACGAAATGCCGACTCATAATCCTTATTCTCCATAGCACGATACAGATTATTACCCGCGCAAAGCATCCGAAAATACATCTGTTCTCTCTTACTCTTTTTCTTTATTCCTGCCCGATAGGACTGCTCAAGCTCCGCTGCCCGCATCCCCTCTCCTTTCTGAAAAAAAACAGCCGAGAGAATAATATAATAATTCACCCGAAACATTCCCTTAAGTTTATACAGATTCACTCCTCTTAAGATTTCTTCCGCACCGTGAATATTTCCCTGATAATACTGCGCGATCGCATGCAGGCATGTCAGACGATCTTTATAAAAAAATGTATGGAGCTTATTCAGGCATGCTTCATATACGAAAGGATCACACTCCTCATAAAGGGCCAGATCAACCTTCACCGCCCCGATCCACTTCACAAACACGGCAATGGCCGCTATTACCGCATATAGGGCAAAGACGCTGACCGTCAGCAAAAAAGATGCGAATCCCCCGACATAATAAGAAAACCATGAATCCATTTTGAAGAAAACCATATAGAATAAAAAGATAACATCCAGTACAACGATTGCACAGCATATATATTTGTGCAGCCGGTATCTTTTGATAATCTCTCCTGCCCTTAATTCCACTTCTCTTTCCATCTGTATATTTCTCCTTTCTCCAACCGAAAAATCGATCACATTTTTGCTTATACTATCTTTCATCCAGACTTTTATTATAAAAGATTATGGCACAAATATCTACCCTCTCTGCGGCAAACTGTTGTTTTTTATTGTAAGGAGCCGCAAATTATGCTAAAATACTAAGAAGAATGTGAGGTGTAGATATTATAATGAATAATAAAAATTGTGAACTTCTGCTTGAGTATGTGCAAGAAATCTTAAGCGGTTCCGATACCGGGCATTTTAATATCAGCGAACTGGACGAGCCTTACCAGGAGCTGGGGCGGGGCCTTAAGACTCTTCATGAAAAATTAAACATTCTCACCATGCGTGAGAATGAAGTATTAAAGATGCAGCAGCATGCCGAGATGGTCGAGAGTTACAATGAGCTTCTTGTACAGATGCTCAGCAAACGGAACGAATGGCTTCTTGTAGTAGATCAGGACAGCCGGGAGATTCTTTATTGCAATAAGCAGAAAAAAGGCGGGGCAGTAGATGATTCATTCTGCAAAACATGTAAAAGCCGCCTTTCTTTCAAATCAGAACTTCAAGACTGGAAAGCCTCGGAGCAGTATAGCGTACGCGAAATAAACAGCGGCAGCGGCAAAGACAACGATACCTATTACCGTGTCACCTCATTCCCGATCGATTGGAAAGAACATAATTCATTAGTACATATTATCGTAGACATTACGGATGAAAAACGCACCGCGCATAACCTGACCAGCAAAGCATACCATGATCCGGGAACCGGAATCAAGAATCGGTTGTTTTTCAAAGAATATATGGAAAGCATTTTAAGAGAACGCCGAGAAGCTACTCTCTGTTATCTGGATCTGGACGGTTTGAAATATGTCAATGATAAGTTCGGCCATTTGGAAGGAGACGTTTATATCCAGAATTTCGTAGAGCTTATCAGAAGCAGTTTCCGAAACGGCGATACATTTGCCCGAATCGGAGGGGACGAATTCTGTCTTGTACTCACAGGCTGCGGCGGCGAACTGATGGAGCGAAAGATTGCAGAGATACTAAAGCGGTTCCAGTCTGAGAGATACAATAAATATCAGTGCAGCTTCAGCTATGGCATTGTAGAGATAACTGGGCGGGAAAAGAATGTATCTCTGGATGCGATTCTTCGGGAAGCAGATGAGATCATGTACGAGTGCAAACGAAAAAATAAAGAGAAATATCCGGAGCTTGTCAGATAAGCTCCGGATATTTTTTACGGCAGCACTATAGTACTGATTCTTCTACAGCATTTTTTTCAGCGTGTCAAACAATACCTCTACGTCAACCGGCTTTGCTATATGTGAGTTCATGCCGCATTCAAAAGCCTTTTTCTTATCTTCATCAAATGCATTGGCTGTCATGGCAACGATCGGGATTTTGGCAACCTCTTTATTGCCGAGCTTCCTGATTTCCTTTGTCGCCGTATATCCGTCCATAACCGGCATCTGCACATCCATCAGGATGAGCTTATAATATCCCGGCTCAGATGCCTTCATCATCTCTACGGCCTCTTGCCCGTCTTTGGCTTCCTCTATCTCAAATCCGGCCTCTGACAGGATCTCCCTCGCAATCTCCCGATTCAATTCATTATCTTCCACAAGAAGTATCCTTCCTCCCATCATCGTCTGTTCAAGCGAATTCAGAGACTCCCTCTTCTCCCTTCCAATCCCAAGCACCTGAAGCAGACATCTTGTAAATTCAGATATAAACAACGGCTTACTGCAGAATGCGCTAATGCCTGCCGCCCTCGCCTCTTCCTCTATATCCGCCCAATCATAAGCCGTGAGCACAATAATCGGGACATCGTCTCCCACCTCGCTACGAAGCTCCCTTGCCAGTTCAACGCCGCCCATATCCGGCATAAGCCAGTCAATAATATATACCTTGTATTCATCATGGCGTCTGATTGCCTGTTTTGTCCTGAGCAAGGCTTCTTTTCCATTCAGCGTCCACTCCGCCCGCATCCCCATCTCAAGCAGCATCTGGCTCACACTGTCACAAGTATTGAAATCGTCATCCACCACAAGGACACGGATATCTTTAAGCTCCTCCATCCTGATATTCTTTTTTGATGTTTTCGCCAGTTTAAAAGGTATGGTAACGATGAATTCCGATCCTTCATTCTGTTTACTGTAAACCTCGATCGTTCCGCCCATTGCTTCTACAATATTCTTTGTGATCGGCATCCCAAGACCTGTCCCCTGAATACCGCTCACTGTCGTGGTCTTCTCACGCTCAAACGGCTCAAATATGTGTCTGACAAATTCCTCGCTCATTCCGATTCCGTTGTCTTTGACCTGCATTTCATACAGTGTCCGCTCTTTGCTGCCGCCCTCCTTCTCCAAAATCCGGGCGCTGACACTGCCGCCGGGCTTTGTGAACTTGATCGCGTTTCCGAGAAGGTTCAAAAGTATCTGATTCAAACGCAGCCGGTCGCAGATTACATTCTCATCATAGACGTCTACCGTATCAATGGAGAAATCCAGATTCTTCTCTCTTACATCCGCCTGAAGGATATTTCTGATCTCATGCATAACTTCCGACAGATTACACTCTGCCTCATTCAGATGAAGCTTTCCGCTCTCGATTCGGCTCATCTCCAGCACGTCATTGATGAGTGACAGAAGGTGGTTGCTTGACGACATGATCTTTGCCAGATAGTCCTTCACCCGTTCTTTGTTATCCAAATGGGTCGTTGCCAGAGACGTAAACCCTATGATAGCATTCATAGGCGTCCGGATATCGTGGGACATATTGGAGAGAAAGGTAGTCTTGGCGCTGCTGGCCTGCTTCGCCTGCGCAAGAGCGTCCGCCAGAATCTGCTGCTGTTTGATCTCATTTTCAACAATATCCGTAACAATTCTTTTTGCGATTACCACACGGTTTCCGAACCGTCCGTCCTTTACCTTAGCAAAACGAAACTGGATATAATTCTTTTCTTCGTTTACACTATTCATAATATTAATATCATAACGCTGCTTATCCGAAAGCTCTCTCCTGATATTATCAAGAAGTGTAGATTTCCTCCACCGTTCCTTGTCCTCCTCACAGACATATTCTGTGTAGGCATCCACAGCATCCTGATATCTTTCGTGCCGCGCAAGCGTCGTCTTTATCTCCATGGAAGAATCCGCCTTAAAAATACTCATCCTTCCGTCATATGGATTGAACAGCGATATAAAATTATAATCACTGCTTAAGCCCGATATGATCTCATAGGCCTCTTCAATCTCATTCTTCCGCTCAAGATCATGCCCGGTATCTTCATCTACGCCGCGAAAGCCTACAACTACCCGGTCTGTTTCCCCTGCCGCTCCAATCCGCGCGATCCGAATCTGGAAATACTTCAGCTTCCCTTCCCATTCCACCCTGTAATTCACGGAATAGAAGGGCTTCTTTAATAACTTCTCCCGAACGCATACCGGGTTGGTCATGCAGCGCACGACTTCCCTGTCAGGTTCATAAACGGCGCCCTCTACATAAGCGCTGAGCGCCTTCTCGAAATCATCGCCCTTCAAATATTCTCCGAACAATTCTTTCCTCTCTTCGCTCATACGGAAATTGACAAAGCTGCCGCTGTTATAATCAACCAGATAGACGATTACATAGTCCTGACTCAATCCCATGGCAATTTCCATATGAATATCGCGTTTCATTCTGTCTTTCATCATCTCACCCTTTTCGTCACTTTTTTCTATAGTTTCTCAAGTTTAGCAAAGCCGGCAAACATCTTCTTTGTTCCTGCTCTGTCAAAATCTACTGTGACCTCGAAGTCACGTCCTCCTTCTACGATATTCGCAACCATTCCTTCTCCGAACTTAATATGACGCACTCGGTCCCCGACTTCATAGCCAAGACCTCCCTTAGCAGGCTTGCCAAACTGCCTTACTGGCTTCTGAGCGGTAAATGCCTGCGCTTTAAACGCCTGCTTCGCCTGCCTGTATGCCGCCTGCTTCGCAGATTCAAAGTCATATTTTACCTGCTCCTTTGCCGTCTCCTTCTTCAAAGTTTCTTCCACAGATATGAGTTCTATCGGAATCTCTTTCAAAAAACGCGACATCCGGTTATACTGTGTCTCGCCGCGCACCATTCTTTTTCTAGCGCATGTAAGGGTAAGATTTCTTTCCGCTCTTGTAATCCCCACATAGCAAAGACGTCTCTCCTCTTCCAGTTCGTCCGGATCATCTGCCGTCGCTGACAGATAGCTCGGGAAAAGTCCCTCTTCCATGCCCGCCAGATATACATGCGGAAATTCCAGACCCTTCGCACTGTGAAGCGTCATAAGCACTACATAATCCGTACTCTCATCCAAAGTGTCAATATCTGCCACAAGTGCTACCTCTTCTAAAAATCCGCTCAAAGTTGCCGGTTCGTCCTGATCCTCACATGCCTCTTCATAAGCTGCGATCTTGCTCATAAGCTCATCAATATTCTCAATCCTTGCCTTAGCCTCCTCTGAATCCTCCGCCTCCAGACTCTCTATATACTCTGTCTCCTCGATAATCTCATTCATCAAATCAGATATGCTCATATTCTCGGCATCTGCCTTGAAATGTTCAATCAGTGCCGCAAAGGATTCCAGCTTCTTCACTCCGCGTCCGATTCCCGGAATCAGATCCGCACCTCTAAGTGCCTCATAAAATCCAATCTCATGGGAAGCTGCGTACTCCTGAACACGGTTAATGCTCGTAAGCCCGATTCCCCGCCTCGGCACATTGACGATTCGGCGAACAGCGAGATCGTCTCTGCCGTTATCCACCGTTTTCAAGTAAGAAAGCAGATCTTTGATCTCGCGTCTGGCATAAAAATTGACGCCTCCCACAATCTTATACGGAACATTCGCCGTCACAAGTTTCTCCTCAAACATGCGGGATTGAGCGTTCGTACGATAAAGAACCGCATTACTATTATATGTACAATCTCCTCTGTCTACATGCTCTTTAATATCAGATACAATATATTCCGCTTCATCATAAGCTGTATCAAACTGCCGGAGTTCAAGCTTCTCTCCCTCGCCGTTATCTGTCCAGAGAAACTTTTCCTTCCTGCCGTTGTTGTTGCGGATCACTTCATTGGCTGCATTCAGGATATTTCCTGTGGAGCGGTAGTTCTGCTCCAGCTTGATCACCTTGGCATCCGCAAAAAATTCTTCAAAATTCAGGATATTTTTAATATTTGCCCCGCGGAATTTATAGATTGACTGGTCATCATCTCCCACAACGCAGAGATTCCGGTACTGCGCTGCCAACAGCCTCACTAACTCAAACTGCACCGTATTTGTATCCTGATACTCATCTACCATAATATACCGAAAACGATTCTGATAAGACGCCAGCACATCTGCCTGTGTCTGAAAAAGCTGCACCGTCTTCACAAGCAGGTCGTCAAAATCCAGTGCATTATTGGATCGAAGCTGCTTTTCATATTCCTCATAAACGTCCGCTTCTTTCAGCAGCATGAAATCCCCGCCCGCCTGAAGCCGAAATTCCTCCGTGGAAATAAGCTCGTTTTTCGCATGAGAGATAACGCCCAGAAGCGTCCTTTCACGTAGCTGCTTCGTATCAATCTGTAAAAGTTTGCATACATCCTTCATAAGTGTTTTCTGATCGTCCGCATCATAGATCGTAAAATTCGTATCATACCCCAGCAGTCCGATATACCGTCTTAGAATCCGCACGCACATAGAATGGAACGTACTCACCCACACGCTTTCCGAACCGAAGCCCACAAGCTTGTCAACTCTTTCTCTCATCTCTCCCGCCGCTTTGTTCGTAAATGTGATAGCGAGAATATTCCAGGGACTCACTCCCTTTTCCTCGATAAGATAAGCGATCCTGTGAGTCAGAACTCTTGTCTTCCCCGAACCTGCTCCCGCGAGAATAAGAAGCGGTCCGTCCGTATAATATACTGCTTCCTGCTGTTTATCATTCAATGTATCATAAATCCCCAAATCATTTTATCCTTTCATCTGTTCTTATTGGTTCTAGAGCCATACCTTTTCATACTGGCATGAATCACATCACTTTTAACCTTTGTGCCATCTATATTTTACCATGTCATTTATCCGTTGTAAATTAAAACAGACAGGGGATTTTCCCCTGCCTTGTGATTCATAAACTTATGCACTGATTGAGTTTCCGGTATAAAGCTGATAATACTTTCCTTTTTCCTCGATAAGCTGGTCGTGAGTACCCCGCTCGATGATCCTGCCTTGCTCTAAGACCATAATACAATCTGAATTACGTACAGTAGAAAGCCTGTGAGCTATCACAAAAGTAGTCCTGCCATTCATGAGCTTATCCATACCATCCTGTACGATCCGCTCTGTTCGCGTATCAATGGAACTGGTCGCCTCGTCAAGAATCAGCACCGGCGGATCTGCGACCGCCGCTCTCGCAATTGCAAGGAGCTGGCGCTGTCCCTGACTTAAGTTAGCCCCGTCTCCGGTCAGCAGCGTATCGTAACCATCCGGGAGCCTTCGGATAAATCCGTCTGCATTGGCAAGCTTTGCTGCTGCCACGATTTCATCATCCGTCGCGTTAAGCTTCCCGAACCGTATATTCTCCTTCACTGTTCCCGTAAAGAGATGGGTATCCTGAAGAACAATTCCAAGAGATCTTCTTAAGTCCGCCTTCTTGATTTTATTTACGTTAATACCGTCATAACGGATCTTTCCGTCCTGAATGTCGTAAAAACGATTGATCAGATTTGTGATGGTAGTTTTTCCCGCTCCGGTTGAACCCACAAAAGCAATCTTTTGTCCCGGCTCAGCAAACAGCTTCACATCATGAAGCACGATCTTATCATCATTGTATCCGAAGTCCACGCCGTCGAACACCACGTCGCCTTTCACTTCCACATAATCCACACTCTTATCCGCCTGATGAACATGCTTCCATGCCCATCTTCCGGTACGTTTATCACTCTCCAGAAGCTTTCCGTTCTCTTCTGTCACATTTACAAGTGTCACATACCCGTTATCAGCTTCAATTTCTTCGTCCAAAAGCTTAAAGATACGGTCTGCTCCAGCCATTGCCATGATGACTGCGTTAAGTTGCTGACTGATCTGATTGATCGGCATGCTGAAGCTCTTGTTAAACGTCAAAAAGCTTGCAAGCCCTCCTAACGTAAAACCGCCAATCCCATTTAATGCCAGCACGCCTCCCACGATCGCACAGACAACGTAGCTCACATTTCCAAGCTGTGCATTGATCGGTCCAAGGAAATTGGCAAATGTATTCGCCTTGTCCGCACTGACAAACAGGCGGTCATTCAGCTCCTTGAACTCTTTCTTGCTCTCCTCCTCATGGCAGAACACCTTCACAACCTTCTGTCCGTTCATCATCTCCTCGATGTGACCGTTGAGCGCTCCGATGTTCGTCTGCTGCTCGATAAAATATTTTCCGCTCTGCCCGGTCGCCTGTTTCGTACAGAACAGCATGACTCCTACCATAATAAGCGTCACCACTGTCAATGGGATATTTAGGATCAGCATACTGACAAATACGCTGATGATCGTCACTCCGCTGTTGATGATCTGCGGAATGCTCTGGCTGATCATCTGACGCAGTGTATCAATATCATTCGTATAGATAGACATGATATCTCCGTGTGCGTGAGTATCAAAATATTTTACCGGAAGCTTCTGCATATGCTCAAACAATTCATTCCGAAGCTCTCTCTGAGTCCCTTGCGTGATATTCACCATAATACGGTTATAGGCATAGA
The DNA here is from genome assembly GCA_010206225.2 of Lachnospiraceae bacterium MD308. Taxonomy (GTDB): domain Bacteria; phylum Bacillota; class Clostridia; order Lachnospirales; family Lachnospiraceae; genus MD308. The sequence goes on from VIQU02000009.1 coordinate 87,268, forward strand.
CCGATGCCACGCCGATCGCATAGAAAAGAGCCACTCTGCCGATCGCATGAGCAAGCGGTGTAAAATCTGGATTATCCGTCAGAAGAAACGGTGTAATATATTCATCAATCAGATTCTTCATAAACATAGTTCCCTGTACATTTGCGAGAACTCCCACAAAAATAAGTATGATTACGATAAAATACCAGAAGCCGTATCTTTTAAATACATATCCCATCAGACGCTTTATGATCTGCCCCGGATTTTTTACCGTCGGTTTCATTCCTCTCATCCTTCTCCCCGGCATCTTCCCGGAAGGCATCTGATTTTCTTTTTTCTCTGCCATCTCTACTCACCTGCCTTTTCATCAAAGTCTCCGCCGCCCTGAGTCTGAGACTCATAGACTTCGCGGTAGATCTCATTACTCTCAAGAAGTTCTTCGTGTGTGCCGAATCCATTCACACGTCCCTCTTCCATAACGATAATACGGTCCGCATCCTGCACACTCGAGATTCTCTGAGCAATGATAAACTTCGTCGTATTCGGAATCTCCTCCCTGAATGCCTTCCTGATCTTAGCATCTGTCGCCGTGTCTACTGCACTGGTACTGTCGTCTAAGATCAGCACTTGCGGTTTCTTAAGAAGCGCCCTTGCGATACAAAGCCTCTGCTTCTGCCCGCCTGACACATTACTTCCGCCCTGCTCGATGTGTGTATGATAACCTTCCGGAAATTTTTTGATAAATTCATCGGCACATGCAAGACGGCAAACCTCCATACACTCTTCATCCGTTGCATTTTTATCGCCCCACCTGAGGTTTTCCAGAATACTTCCAGAGAACAGGACATTATTCTGCAGCACAACCGACACCTGATTCCGAAGTGCCTCCATATCATACTCTTTAACATTCCTTCCGCCTACCAGCACTTCACCTTCGGTCACATCATACAGACGGCTGATCAGGTTGACAAAGCTGGTCTTCGCACTTCCCGTTCCGCCGATGATTCCGATTGTCTCACCGGAATTTACTTTTATGTTAATGTCTTTTAACACCGGTTCCGTGCTGTCTCTATGATAGGCAAAGTCTACGTTCCTAAACTCAACGCTCCCGTCTGCAACCTCCGTTACCGGACAGGCAGGATTCGTAAGTGTGCTGGTCTCGTTCAGCACTTCTGCGATACGCTTCACACTTGCCGTACTCATGGAGATCATAACAAATACCATGGATAACATCATAAGACTCATCAGGATATTCATACAGTAAGCGAGAAGACTCATCATCTGCCCGGTCGTAAGCTCTGAGGATACAATCATCTTCGCGCCCAGCCAGCTAATCAGCAGGATACATGTATAGACGGTCGTCTGCATCAGCGGCGCATTCACGATAACATTCTTTTCCGCCTTCACAAAGATATCGTAAATGTTCTGGCTCGCTTTCTTAAATTTTCCGGTCTCATGTTCTTCCCTCACATATGCTTTCACAACCCGGATTGCCGATACATTCTCCTGTACAGAAGCATTGAGCGCATCGTACTTAGGAAATGCCATCATAAAATACTGCGTTGCATGGCGGATAATGAAAAACAACAACACGCCAAGGATCAGCACTGCGATCAGGTAAATACTGGCAAGCCTTGCGTTTATAGTAAACGCGATCGCCATAGCGCACAAAAGACTTGCAGGCGCTCTCATGAACATCCGAAGGGTCATCTGATATGCCATCTGTATATTTGTAACGTCTGTAGTCAGCCGGGTTACAAGCCCCGCTGTGCTGAATTTGTCAATATTCGCAAAGGAATAGGTCTGAATATTGTTAAACATTGCTTCCCTCAGGTTCTTTGCAAATCCGGCGGATGCCTTTGCTCCGTATCTGCCTCCGAGAAGTCCGGCGACCAGCCCTAAAAACGCCGCCGCAATCATAATCCCTCCTACCTTGTATATGTGAGCCATATTCCCCGCGTTCACGCCATCGTCGATAATCGAAGCCATAAGGAATGGAATCACCATCTCCATCGCCACTTCAAGAATCATATAGACCGGCGTAGCAATGGATGCCCTTTTATATTCTTTTACTTCTTTTAAAAGTGTTCTAAGTGTTCTAAACATTCTATCCCTCCCTTTTTGCATTCTGTCTTCTGCTTTTCCAGATTTTTTTTAATCTTAGCCGTTACATTAAAAAAATGCTCAAGCTCCTCTTTCCCGATATCTTCTTCCAGCATCATATCCAGCTTTTTAATCAAATCCTCTATGCTCTCGTTATTCTTCACTCCCTTTTCCGTCAGGGTAACCTTCTTAAGCCTTGCGTCATGCTCCACAAATTCCCGCTTTACATATCCCATTTTCTCCAGAAGTTTTATAATGCTTGTCACTGTGGACCTTCCGATAGAAAACGTCTTCTCGATATCCTTCTGAAATATGTCATGCTCCCGGTTTTCATAAAGATACCGCATGATCCATCCATGCATCAGTGTAATCTCATCAATACCCGCCGCTTTGACATGCCATGTCAGATTTTTGGTGATCATATGATTCAGCATATGTATCTCCGGTCCGATTGCCTTTATTCCATGTTTCATCTTCACACCTCTTTTTGCAAAACTTGTTCAGTTCCGAATAATTCGCTCAAAAACTGTTCGTTAACGAACTATATTTTATTCATTTGCCTGAAAAATGTCAATACGGTTCTGAATATTTAATATTTTATTTATTTTTACTGTTGTCATCTAGTTTTGAATACTATATAATGAATGCGTTGAGGTGAGAATTCTATGATCAAAGATACAAAAGCTGTGTTAAAGAGCATACTTGCGAGTATTTCACAGATAAATTACGTGGAACCGGGAGACATTCCCAATATTGATCTTTATATGGATCAGGTCACTACCTTCATGGATGAACATCTTCGTTCCAGCAAACGATATGAAGACGATAAGGTACTGACCAAAACTATGATCAATAATTATGCGAAAAACAATCTGCTTCCTCCTCCGGTAAAGAAAAAATATTCCAAAGAGCATGTATTGGTAATGATTTTTATCTACTATTTTAAAAATATCTTATCAATCAAGGATATCGAGACTCTTCTGACGCCGATCACGGACAAATATTTTAACGACGACAGCGGAATGGATATGACATATATCTACAATGAAGTATTGGAGCTTGAGAAATCGCGGATCAGCATCGTTTCCAAAGATATCGCAAAGTCTTTTAATGAGGCAGCAAAGCGCTTTACAGATGCTCCCGAAGAAGATCAGGATTATCTGCAGCTTTTCGCGTTTATCTGCAGTCTGAGCTTCGATATTTATGTAAAAAAGCTCCTGATGCAAAAACTCATAGATGGATTTGACACGAATGAGAACAGAAAAGATAAAAAGAAGAAATAAGGAATAATTCTTATTTCTTTTTTTATGCCGTATGAAATTGTATATTCTTATTCATTTATCCTTTCAAAAACCATATCATATCCATCATTCCCGTAATTCAAAGAACGGTTGACACGGCTGATCGTCGCGGTGGAAGCTCCTGTCTTCTCTGCAATCTCAAGATATGTCTTATGCTCTCTCAACATCTTCGCCACTTCAAACCGCTGGGATAATGAGAGCAATTCATTGATCGTACAGATGTCTTCGAAAAAAGTATAACACTCTTCCTTATCCTCCAGACTTAATATTGCACTAAAGAGATAATCTACTGCCTCAGTCCTAATCTTTTTACTCATATCAGAAATCTCCTTTTGTAACAAACTATTACTGTTACATTTTAACACACTAAATTCATGCAGTCTACATCTTTTTACCGATTATACCTTATGACGGCTCACCGATTATGCATTACAATTACGCTTCAGGCAGCATCGGAACTTTTCCAAAGATGTGTTTGCGATTAAATCTTCTGGAAAATCCATCTCTCTTAAGATTTCTCCCGCATACTGATACTCTGCAATCGATACATCTACATGCGCATCCGTCCCGAGTACCACCATGGCCTTGTATTTCTTACAGTATTCAAGCATTTCCTTTACATTGTCCTTTGTATTCTGCCGGAATCCTTTGGGACTTAAGGACGTATTATTTACCTCCAGCAATGTCCCTGTCTCCTTCGCTGTCTTTACAAGTTTATCATAATCCACCGGAAATCTGCCGTCGTCCGGATGCCCGATAATATCTACGCAATTTTGCTTCATGGTGTTCACATACGCGTTCGTGATCGTCTCCTTCGTCCGCTCCCCAGCAAAGCAGGGCGTATGGATACTTGCGATAGAGATATCCAGATCTTTCACCACCCGCTCTGGCAGATCAATCGTCCCTTCTTCATCCATAATATTAAGCTCCACTCCAAGAAACAGCTGAATGCCATACATTTCTCTCGGGACTACCCGAAGATTTTGAAAATAATACAGACCGGTGCTTCCCGGCATCTTCGGCGCATGTTCTGTAATTGCCAATCCCTTTAATCCCTTATCGGCCGCCATATGCGCCATCTCTCTGAGCGTATTGTATGCATGGCCGCTGACAAGAGTATGGGTATGTGTATCAATTTCTATTTTCATAAGATGCTGCCTCCTCTTTTCTTACCTCTGATAATCGCCGACTATTATGTCTGCCTTAAACAGTTTTAATTGTACCACGTTTTTCAGGTAATATCTACCATGCAAGCATATGATTATCTCCATATTGACTGACGAATGAACTGTAACCGCAAAAATAAAGGCTTCTGCAGCTGGCATTTTCATGCCTGTTACAAAAGCCTTTCACGTATCTTTTATTCGCCTGCCTGTTCTGCAAGCTTCTTTTGATACTCTTTCTTATTATATTTTTCACCCTTTTCAATATGAACATCTGCCGGGATAACCCGGAATCCCAAGCATGTAATGACAAAGACCAGAATCGGGGCAACATATGCATACACAGAATACAGACCATAATATAATGTGCTTATACCGAAAAGCCCTGTAATAAATATTCCGTCTGCACTCCATGGAATCAAAGATACAATCACTGTTGATGTACAATTCATTACTTTAGAGCAGTTGGTCGGATGGAGCTTCATCTTCTTATATGCCGGCGCCATGAGAGTTCCTGTCATCATTAAAGTAAAGCAGTTCGTTCCCATAAAATTACCGACAATGGAAATAAGCTGTGTAATGCCTGTCAATTGAACAATATTTTTTGCTTTGCTTGAGATCGGATGGATAATCGCCTCCAAAATCCCTACCGTGTTAAATGCTCCAACCATCGCAAAACAGAATAACATGAAAGAACCCGTTTCAAACATGCTGGTTACGCCGCCGCGATTGAGTAACGTATCCAAAAACTCCTGCCCTGTCTCAATGGAATAGCCGTTCCAGAAATATCCCAATACATTTGTAGCCTCCGCCCCCTGATAAAGAGCAACCACACATCCGGCTAACGCTGATATCAGCATGCTTGGTATTGCTGGCTTCTTCAAAAACAGCAATACAAACAGCAAAATCATTGGCAGCAGCGCTATGATATTCATATGAAAATACCGGGACATGGCGCTCATGATCTCTTTTACATAAGACGCATCATAGCTCATCTCAGCAAACCGAATGCCAAGTATATAATAAACAGCAGAAGACACCAGAAAGATCGGCACGACCATCCGCACAAGCTCTTTACAGTGTGTAATCAGATCCGTCTCAACAGAAGCGGCCGCAACATTCGTACTGTCAGACATGGGAGAAACCATATCTCCCATATAGGAACCTGATACAATTGCACCGACCGTCATTGGTGCCGGTATACCCATACTTTCTCCAATTGCAAACATTGCAATGCCTGCAGTTCCTAATGTTCCCCATGATGTACCGCACGCAAGCGAGACACAACTGCAGAGGATAAATGTTGTTAATAAAAATACCTTCGGGCTGATCACGCTAAGCCCAAAATAAATCACACTTGGCACTGCACCGCAGGCCGTCCATGTTCCTATAATGGCGCCGACTGCCAAAAGAATAATGATAGAGCCCAATCCTTTTTTACAATATTCCATCATCCCTTCCCAGATTTCATTGTATGAATATCCAAGATACATACACAACGGGATGATTACTAGCCATGCAACAAAAAACATTCCCTTGATCGGCGCATTCAGGAAATTGCTCGCCCCAAGACAAACAAGCAATACAAGTGCAAGCGAAAAAATCCCATATGCCGTCGTCGGCTTTCTGTGTTCCATTTTCTTTTCTTTATCTGACATATCATTCCCTCATTCTCTCTATACTTCTAAACCATAGCTATCTTTCATTGCCTTTTTAAACGCCTCAAGAGTCGGTTCAATACACGGAACTTTCGGCAAATAAAGATTCGTAGTCCCCGGATCCTTAAGCCCTGTCGATGTAATGAGCACTATTACCTTATCGTCCGGTTTTATCCTTCCTTCAGCCACCAGCTTCTCTAATACTACCAAAGAAGCACAGGATGCCGTTTCCGCATAGATTCCTTCTGTCTTTGCAAATCGTTTCTGCATGGCAAGAGCTTCCTCATCATTGCTCGTTCTGGCGACACCCTTGCATTCTTTCAGCGCTTTTATGGTCTGGCAGGTCACCCAGCCAGTTGCAATGGATGTCTGAATCGAAGGCTTTCCCGGCTGTTCGATTGGTATCTCATTATCCTGCTCCAGATTTCGCTCAGCGGCATGAAATACTTCGGCAGCAGCCAATCCTGGCAGTCTGTCAATATAACCCATCTCTTTCAAATCCTTCATCCCTTTGGAGATGCCATACAAAGTATCTCCGTAGGAGATCGGCACAACAAACCAATCCGGAACCTGATTATTCAATTGCTCAAAAACCTCAAAAGCAATGCTTTTATATCCGTCAACTCCAAAACAGCTGCTTCCAATCGGAGGGCTTAACAGACCGCTTGCCGGATAATACCCCATCTCGCGAACCAGCTTTTCCATAATGATTCCCCGGTCACTCATCGTCGGTGTGACAAAAACCTGAGCGCCGTAAGCCTGCATTAACGTCTTCATAGTCTCGGAAACATTCGGCGTGGTAAATACAACGCACGGAAGTCCCGCCACGGCCGCATATGCCGCTGCAGCCGCCCCCTGATTGCCCGTAGAAGAGATTACAATTCCCGGAGCTTTGTCAGCCAAAGCCTTCGATACGATCAAAGAGCACATTCTGTCTTTATGAGACATTGTTGGATTCTTTGACTCATCCTTCATATAAAGATGATTCAGCCCTATCTCCCTGCCAATTCTGTTAAGCTTATGTAAGGGTGTATTCCCCTCGCCCAGACTGACATACGGCGCATTTTCTCCGAGAGAGTAAAATTCCTTATATCGGTAGATACCTTCACTTTCATCGGTCTTCTCCGGAAGCCTTTTCCCGGTACAGTCATATATCGTTTCATAGTTCAAGTTATATCCTTCCGCTTTACAATACGGGCACGAATCATAATATGCTGTCTCCATTGGTTTTTGGCATCTGATACACCTTACCTCTTTATAGCTTCCCATTCTTTCCCTCCTCTCTTTATAAAATCTCACTTATATGCAATTGCTTCGATTTCCAGTTGCGCTCCTTTTGGAAGCGCCGCCGCCTGAACGCATGCTCTGGCAGGCGCCGTCTCGCCAAAGAATTCCGCATATGCTTCATTGATCGCTCCAAACTCTCCTAAATCCTGAACAAAAATTGTAGTCTTCACCACCTTATTCATGCCGCTTCCTGCCGCTTCAAGAATGGCTGAAATATTATTCATTGATTGACGGGTTAACTCCTTTGTCCCTCCTTCCGCAAACTTTCCTGTCGCCGGATCAATCGGGAGCTGACCGGATACATAAATCATCCCTCCGTGCTCAATAGCCTGTGAATATGGCCCGATTGCCGCCGGCGCCTTGTCTGTACTGATCTTGTTCATCTTTACACCTCCTGAATTGAATCAAAATTATTTTATTCACTGTAATTTATTTCATTATATAAAATATTTTAATGTTTGTCAATTGTTTTTTATTGGAAAAAATAACATAAAATAAAAATACTGCTCATAAATTGTATTTACAGAATGTTTTTTTATGTGCTACTATGAGTAAGTAATATGAGATACAGGGGGATATAATGAAATCAGAAATTGCATTAACAGAAACAGATTTTTTAATTTTAGAATCTTATAAGCAGGTAATTAATGGACTTGGAGAATATCTGGGATCAGGCTATGAGATTGTCCTTCACAATCTGGGATCCTATGACCACTCAGTAATAGCCATCCAGAACGGACACTACACGGAAAGAAAGGTTGGCGCTCCCATCACGAATATAGCGCTGGATATGTTGGAATCAATCAAAAAAAAGAGCTCCAGTGACAGCATTACATATTTCACCACGAACCGTAATGGCAAACCAATGAAGTCAACCACTATTGCGATTCGCGGTGAACAGAACAAAGTCATTGGTTTATTATGCATTAATTTTTATCTTGATTTGCCATTTTCAACATTTCTTCACGACTTCACTTCTCATTGTAAGGCTGATTCTTTTGCAACAGACAAAACAACTGCGACCACAAAAATAGTAGCCGAAGAATTCAGCGAAAACTCTGCTGATTTGATTTATCATCTGATAAACACAACACGTCAGCAGATATACAGCGACAACACTATCTCATCTGTCAACAAAAACAAAGCTATTATCCAGACATTATATGATAAAGGTGTTTTCGACTTTAAAGATGCAGTTCTATTAGTGGCTGAAAAATTAAATATATCCAAGAATACTGTTTATTTGCATTTGCGAAACATAAAATAACTGTTTACAGAAAAACATCTTGCTGGACAAACAAAGGCAGAGCGGCATTATCCGCCGATCTGCCTTTATTTTCACGAACAATTTAAAGGAACATGTACTTTAAGATAAATAAAACTGCTAATATATACATCAGTATACTGATCTTTTTCTCCTTCACTTTTCCTGTAATCAGATTCAATGCCACATAAGAAATAACTCCCATAGAAATCCCTTCCGAAATGCTATAGAAAAACGGCATTGCTATGATACAAATATAACAAGGAATTGCTTCCGACATATCATTAAAGTCAATATTTACTACATTCGTGAGCATATAAAAACCAACTACTACAAGAGCCGGAGCCGTCGCAAAAGACGGAATCGCAAGGAAAATCGGTGACAAAAACAGAGCAAGCCCAAAAAGAATCGCTGTTGTCACTGCCGTAAGACCTGTACGTCCTCCTTCCGATACACCTGAAGCGCTCTCCACAAAGGTCGTTGTCGTTGAAGTGCCAAGTACGGCGCCCGCCGTTGTCGCGACAGAATCCGCAAGAAGCGCGCCCTTGATATGCGGAAGCTTCCCCTCTTCATCCAGCATATTCGCCTTTGAAGATACGCCGATCAGAGTACCGATCGTATCAAACATATCTACAAATAAAAAGGCAAAGATAACTACGATAAAATTCAAAGAAAATACATTACTGAAATCTAATTTTCCAAAAATTGGCTCCAGACTGGGGACAGACAATCCAGCGCTGAAATCCGGGAGCAGTCCGTAAAATCCAAGTTCCGGATTCGGGACATAAAGACCTGCAAGCTGACAGATGATTCCAAGCACCCATGTAATCAAGATTCCCCACAATATATTGCCCTTAATGTTCCTGATCACTAAAATTCCTGTAATGATAATACCTATAATAGCAAGAAGCACTGTAATCCCCACATCCTGAAAAGAAGCCTCTACTCCATTCACTAAATTATAATTTTCTACGGAAAACAATTGCAGCAACGTTGAACCGCCGATGACGATCTTGGCATTCTGCAGTCCGATAAACGCAATAAACAGACCGATCCCCACGCTGACCGCCGCCTTCAGATTCTGTGGAATCGCATTAAAAATCGCCTCGCGCACATTTGTAAGAGAAAGAATGATGAATATGATTCCTTCCGCAAATACTGCCGTAAGCGCAACCTGCCAGCTATAACCCATTCCCAGAACTACCGTATAAGCGAAATATGCATTCAACCCCATACCGGGAGCCAGGGCAAACGGGTAATTCGCCAAAAACGCCATCAATAAAGTACCAATCAGAGAGGCAAGAGCCGTTGCCGTAAAGACTGCGCCCTGATCCATTCCGGCCGCTGCCATGATACTTGGATTAACCGCCAAAATATACGCCATTGTCATAAATGTCGTAATTCCGGCCATTACTTCAGTCTTTACATCTGTGCCATTGTCACTCAATTTAAAAAACTTTTCTAACATCTTTGTTCCTCCTCTTACCTTTTATCTTGAAGCTATAACATTTTTAATTTTAACAAATTACTCTGTCAAAGTAAACAAATTTCGGTTATACTTTAATAAAGATGTTAAAAGGAAAGAGGATGCCTGTATGAAAAATATACAAAAACTTGAATTTTATGCAGAGAGCAAAGAAGAATTACTGCCTGATTTTGAACCCGAATTTCCGTACATTGCATCCAATGCGGAACTTGATCAATATGCGGATCGCTCTGCACCGTGGCATTGGCATAAGGCGATAGAACCTTTTTATATGGAAAGCGGCACATTGGAATACTATACTCAAAAAAAGAAACTGTCGTTTCCGTCCGGTTTTGGAGGCTTTATAAACTCAAGTATGTTATGCCGATTACCGCAGAGCCCCAGATTGAAATATATGGTTTCCGGCCTGATAATCCTGTACATGCAGATATACTGAATTTGATAAAGGAAGCTTTTACTTTATGTGAGCATGACATCGGATATGAAATAAAGATAAGGGAAGCCCTGTCTGAAATAACTGTTTACACAAAACTTGCGAAATGCTCATAAACGGGCAGGATACCATTACAGATATCGGACATGCCTGCGGATTGGGAAACAGCAGCTATTTCGGCAAGATCTTCCGAAAATATCAAAACTGTACTCCAATCGAATACCGAAAAAATGGCAGAATAGTCATATCTTATGTCCGAAACAAAATAGCCATGCGAAAATTGGGAAAAATGTTTCTATTGATGTTCCGTTTCATTGCGATCATGGAAAAACATTTTTCTTGGAGATGATATCATTGTAAATATGAACTGTACCTTTGTGGACAGTGCGCCGATACGGATTGGCAACCGGAGTTTGATCGCGCCCAATGTTCAGTTTTACACAGCTTCCCACCCTGTTTTACCGCAGGAGCGTTTTGTTTCAGACTGGGAAGAAACGGGAACCACCTTTTTCAGAACCTATGCCCGTTCCATTGAAATACAGGACAATGTCTGGATTGGCGGGGCTGCAGTGGGCCGTAGAATTACAAAGTCTGGCACAGGCAGGAATTTTCTATGGAAAGGACGCTTTTGACAGAGAGCGGTATGAAAGAATCAGAGAAATCGCGGCGGAGATGATTTCTTATAAAACGGATATTCCAAAAAATAAAGTCAAAAATCTCTTTTGCAGTGAAATCGGATATTAGACGCCTAAAATCGACTGCCGCGCCGCAATTTTTCAGAATGATAAAATTTTGCTTGTGCAAGAGAAAAACGGAACATGGTCATTGCCCGGCGGATGGGTTGACGTCAATGTTTCGGTAAAAAAACGTTATAAAAGAGGTCAAAAAAGAAGCGGGATTGGATGTAAACACTGATCTGGTTATCGCGGTACAGGCCAGGGAAAAGCATAATCTGCCCATCTACGCATATAAGGTGTGCAAAATATTCGTATTATGTTCCGTCACAGGCGGCAGGTTTCAATCCAATCCAGAAACGATAGCAAGCAATTACTTTGGAATGGACGAACTGCCGGTACTCGCAACAGAAAAAATAACAAGGAGCAGATAAAAATGTGCTTTGAAGCATATTCATCCAAAAACTGGAAAACAGTTTTTGATTGACATTCTAACAAATGCTGCATTAAGACATCTGCTCCAAAATATACGTCTTGACATCTTCCAGCTTACTCTTTTTCCATGCTTTTTCTTTCTCTTTTTCCGCCAGAGGGCAGATGATCGCAAAATCCAGAGCCTCTCCCGGAACGCGCCCGCTCCGCTTCGGATTTGAAAAGTGCTCTCTCCACTTTTCGTCCGAAGCATCTCTGAATTCATCGGGATTGAGATATATCTGCTGCCTTTTTGTTGCCATGACAAACATTTTGGCGGCAAGAGGCGCAAGCAGATTATACTCTTCTTCCTGAACGTCCCGGAAGATTTGGGGGATATCCCCTCTCACGATATGCTCTGTGCCGCGGAGTATTTTAATTCCGAATGGTTCAAAAGAAAAATCAGTTTCTGTGAAATTCAGTTTTAAAAGCAAGCCAATATCTGTATGATACTGTGCTCTCTGATAATCCGTATCAAAGATAAAATTACCTAATGAGTAAAAAATAGCTTTCTTTTCAACCAACTCATAATTCATCGGCACATGCGGATGATGGCCAACTATAATGTCCGCTCCCATTTCTAAAAACCGCAGATATCTTTCTCTTGTATACGGCGACGGCAATGCTGTAAATTCCTCGCCGCCATGAGACACTATCACACACCAGCGGCAGCTTTTTTTTATCAGATCTATAATTTCCTGAATCGACTCCATATCACTCCAGCTAAGACACCCTGCCTTGTTCTCCGAAGCAGGTTTGCAGCCTCGTTGATAACCCACTCCGAAAATACCGATTCCTCCTGCTTCATCAATGATGATCGGTTCTTTTGCCTCTTGTATGTTCATGCCGGCACCGATTGTCTTTGCGCCGAACTTTTTTGCTTCATCCAGAGTACTTTGCATCCCAGCCTCTCCGGCATCCATAATATGATTGTTGGCAATGTTCCAAATATCCGCCCGCATTTTCCTGAGTACTTTTATTGCTTTTGGATTCATAGTATGCAATAGCTGTGCAACGCCGCTGTTACTCTGATTCGTTTTCTGTTCGACTAACGCACCTTCTACATTTGCAACCACATGATCTGCACTGTGCAGATAATCCAGAATATCCAAAGAAAGAAGTTCCTCATCCTCCCACTTTCCGTCCATGTAGCGGTCAAATCCTATATCACCTGTAAATACCAATGAAGCTTTATTTTCCATACCGTCTCCTTCCTCCCCTCACACCTGATTCTACTCACTCAGACAAGTTCCCATTTTGACTAAGTACACTCGATAATACCATTTCCTTATATGCATTCCCCCGCTCTTCAAAATTTTTAAAATATCCATAAGAAGCGGCGGCGGGCGAAAAAAGACATGCCGTACCTTTGGGCGTTATTTCTCTGGCAAAGTTAACTGCACATAAAAGCGTATCCTTGTAATAACAGTTCTTCAAATCAGACACTTCCTTATATATCCTAAGTCCCGACTCATATGACAAGATATAATCATACTCTTGATGGCATCTTATAAAATCAATGATGCAGTCATAATGTATATGCCTGTCCATGCCGCCAATCATAACCGTTTTTACATTGGAAATACTTTTAATGGCTTCAATAGTAGCTTCCGGTATCGTTGATATGGAATCATTATAATAATCTACGCCGTTAACTGTCGCGACAAATTCTAACCGATGTGGAAGACCTTCAAATGATTCTATAGCCTGCCTAACCGCTGCCTCAGAACAACTGAATAATTCCGTACAGACAGCATACACGAATCCGGCATTGTACTGATTGTGTTCCCCTTTAAGCTTCATATCAAATGAAAGCGACTTATCATGGCATATCTTCTTTTTATCCGACAACACATCCAGCTGCGGAACATTCTCTCCGTAATAGTAATAATCATTCTTTTTTTGATGAACAGCAATATTCTTTTTTGCTTCAAAATATTTCTCTACAGTACCGTAATAGTCCAAATGATCTTCATAAAGATTCAGAAAAATCGCTATGTGCGGAGAAAAATGCAGATGCGACAACTGGTGACAGGACATCTCAAAAACAACCACAGTATCTTCATGTATTTCCTCATAATAATTCAGACAAGGCAGCCCGATATTCCCAACCAGCAATATTTTTTTATTCAGACAAGAAGATAAAACTTTGTATATCATAGAAGAAGTCGTACTTTTCCCTTTCGTACCCGTTATTCCAATTGTTTGAGAGGAAAATTCTTCTAAAAATAATTCTGTCTGTGATGTGTATTTCTCACGGTACAAATCCACTTTGATCCCAGGGCTCTTTATAATATAATCATACTGACTATCATTTATCTCATTTTCTTTTCCTTCAAAAATTGTTAAACTCTTTACAGAACAAAATTCATTAATAAACTGCTCCGTCGATTTACCCTCGCGTCCATACCCCCATATTAAAATATCTTTATTTCTCAGTTTATCCGCAATTCTCATATAAATCTCCATTCTGCCGCTAAATCAACGGCATAAATAATCATGAAAGTCTTTCCGTGCACATTTGAATTATATCACATCCCTGATAAATAATATAGACACTACGGTTAATTCGTGTGGGTTATACCAGAACTACGGTTCCCCTGTCACGGCAGTGTCTTAATAAGTTCCTTCTCGTTAGCGCGCAGCCATGCAAGAAATCCTTCACAACCTTCTGAAATATCATTGTATGTCTGTTTAAAATTACCCGTATACCAAGGATCTGCAATATCCCTCGGATTCTCAGAATATTCCAGAAGCATATGTACCTTGTTCTCCGGATCCGAACCAATAATCCGCTCAATATTACGGATATTACGGTACTCCATCCCAAGAATATAGTCATATTCCTGATAGTCTTTCTTCCTTATCTGAACTGCACGTTTTCCGGCACATGAAATCCCATGGCGCGCAAGCTCCTCTCTTGCCGGCGGGTACACAAGATTGCCAACGCCTCCCCAAACTTCCTCAGAACTTGTAGCGGCGGAGGCAATCCTGAAGTGCTCTGCAACTCCCGCTTCCTTTACCATATTTTTAAATATAAATTCCGCCATTGGGCTTCTGCAAATGTTGCCGTGGCACACAAATAGTACTTTTATCATGTTGCTAAAACCTCCGTAAATGCTTGATTTTGCTGTATTTTCAAGGGTTTCCGTTATATCTACGTTTTGTTTGCGGCAAAGACATTTTTACTTATTTCGGTATAATTGGGTATAACTCGGCATAGATTGTCAATCGTTTGGTCTATAAATTGGTCTAAATTCAATATTTGTAGACCACACTATCCCTCACATACCTTTTCCATCTCTTCACCCAAATCTTCAAACTGCAAATGAGTATATGTATTGAGCGTTACACCAATATCCGAATGTCCCATAATGTACTGTAACTTTTTAGGATTAACACCTGACTTTGCCATATTGCTACAAAATGTATGCCTTGCTACATGAGGGGTAATCACTGGAAGCTCTTTCTTGTAAATCTTGTTATACTTCTCACGGATATGTTGAAAGTATTTCTCCCAATGTAAAGCAACCATCGGCATATTATTTTTGTCCAGATACAGAAATCCACACTTGCCACCAATCATAGGTTCAATCTTTGGTTTTTTGCGACTCTCCAAGATACGCTTAAAACATTCCCTCACTTCATCAGACATAGGCACATATCTCACGCCTTTTTCTGTCTTAGGCATTTCTATGACATATTCCATATCCCTTTTTCTCTGTAGCTGATGGTCAATCTTGATTTTATTATTTACAAAATCAATATCTTCTCTTGTCAAACCGCAAAATTCTGATATACGAAGCCCTGTTTTGAATAAAATAAAAATGCCTTCATAGTATTTTGAGAAATGCTTATCGGCTTTGACAAAATTTAAAAATGCCCTTTCCTGCTCTCTGGTGATTGCTTCCCTTGTAACAGAATCATTTACTACTACTGTAGCAAGCTGGAACTCAAACGGATTCTTGCGGATCAAATCATCCTCTACCGCCATTTGGAATGCCGGTCTGACTACTCCTCTTATAGAATGGATAGAACTATATCCCCTTTTGTCCTTATCTTGCAGTTTTATCAGCCATTCCTTCGCATCCGATATTCTGACAGTATCAATCCGTTTCTTGCCGAAATCCTCTTTCTTTATGATGTTGATTACAAAATTATAATTGGCTTTTGTGTTGTGCTTTACACCATGCTGCTGTGAAACATACTTTTCTACCAATTCAAGTACCGTTGTATTTCCACCATTCGGCATAATGTAATCATCTAAAACCTTTTGAATCTGCTTTTCTTTTTCTCTTAGAGAAATATCTTTACGTTTGCCTTTCGGTACTGCATCTGATTCAGTCAACTTCCAACTGTATACAGATTTTCTTTCACCAGAAGCATCAATGTATCTGTATTTATATCTCCCGTCTTTTTCCTGGCTCTCTCCTGTCCATAGTTTTCGACCTTTACTATCCCGTCTAATAACGTCTGACAATGTTCTTTCGCTCCTTTCATATAACAAGAGCCATCTGTATGATACTTCCCATAATACCACACATCCGGCTCAAAATCCATTACTCATTCTTCTATTTTCATCTATCTAAATATTAAATAGCGTCCATATGCTCATTAACATATTGTTCAAACATGACACGTTTAATCTGCGCTCTTGTGCCATTCCATAAAATAAACTTCTCATCCTTGTGTTCATCTACAAATTTTGCCAGTTTCTTATATCCAATTCCGAAATATTCTGCTGATTCTGTAAGACTAAGCGTGTATTTCTGCCACCAAGGAATCTGTAATCTGTTCTCTGTACTTATACCCGATTCCTCCGTTTCATCTTAAAATTCTACAATATAAAGAAGATGCTGTATCATTTCAGCACCATAATATTCACTTTTCAAATTCATCACTCAATATTAGGAAGGACACGATTTTAAATAACCATGCCCTTACCTCGACAAGATTAACAAGTTACTCTATAAATATTTACTTCTCCATAATTTCTATCTTCCGATAGTATTTCAACACTTTTTCCAGTTCATAGGTGGGGCTACTGTTTACATCAAACACTCGCTTGACATATACCACGCTACCCAACACACAAAATACTGCAAATAGATTTTCACCGTCTTTTATTATTTCTTCTTTATTCAGTTCCATTACTTCACTACTTCCAAATTGTTATCTTTCTTTGGCCTTCCACGTTTAGCCTTTGGCTTCTCTTCAACATTTTCAGTCGGTGTATTCTGGTGAAATTCTTCTACAATCGCTTTTGCTACTTCTTTACTTCCCATATCCTTCATTACAGGAATAATGTCTGCCAGTTTATTTACCGTATCCATATCAATATACTTATCCTCAAATGATTTCACTGCATTTGTTAAGGCTATTATCAATTCACTTAAAACATCTGGTTTTGAAATAAGTTCCTTTACTGCCAGTAATAAATCTGATACTTCATTTTGACAATCGAAAAAAAGATTCTTCCTAAATTCAATAGCTTCATCACAAGCCTTTGAAAGTTCATTAAACACATCTTTTCCCATTGAATTTGTAATCATACCAATAACACACTGTTGGTTTCTTTTCACAAATATATCAATCATATCAAGGCTGAAATCACCTTCATTCTCAAACAAAATAATATCTGTAAAATACTTAATTAGGCAGTAATTAAAAATTGGTTCTTTTAATATACAGGCATATCCTATATTCTTTGATACAACCATTCCCGCAACTTCCATAATAAAACTAACTTTCTGACTAAGTGATAATTCACTTTCATAATTGTATTCAACTATTTCTCCATTAGAATTTACATATGTACCTTTGTTTGTCATTATTGTACCTCCATTGCTTTCTTAATTAATTCAGATATTTTTGTATCTGTATTTCTCTTATTTTCTTCATTCAAACTAGCAGATAACTTAGATTTTTGCTCATACCGCTCGTGGCTTTTAGCATCCTCTTCCTGTTTGATTTTAGCAATCCTATTATTTGTATAGAATATAAATGCTTTCTTCTTATGTTGGTCTACACAAGTTCTTTTCAGCATATTCCCGTATCCTTCAGATACAGCACGTTTCACTACTCTCAAATTTCTTGTAACAATCGTATCTGGTTTAGATTCTGCATTAACCACCAACTTTTCAAAATCTTCCCATGAATCATCAACTGTTCTGTCACATTTCATATTATGATTGACCAAAAATTCACTAACAATATCCATCACTTTCTTAGTGGCAAGAAAACAATATGATGGATACGGATTTGACTTTACACTTCTAAGATTCTTTAACTGGTTCCCTTCTATCAACTCCTTAAATAAACTCGCTGATTCAAAACAAATCTTCTTTACTTCTTTATTCTGTTTTTCCATATTGTTTTTCCTCCATATTTTATTAGTAAGTAGGTAATAATCCGTATCTACAAATTCCCTTCCATTTTTGATAAGATAATTTCAAATGATGGAGGTGATACTAATTAATACGAATGATAATATAATCTCAAAAGCTGCGCTTTGGGCAGACCGGATTCATACGTTCCAAGAAAGCGGTTTATCCCGCAAAGACTGGTGCCAGCAGAATGAGGTGCCTCAATCCACCCTAAGCTATTGGATTCGAAAGATTCAGGGAAAGGCCACGCAGACGGAAAGCAGTTCTGATCCGGTGTTCGCAAAGCTTCCTTCAGAACGGGAGCTG
>VIQU02000090.1 GCA_010206225.2 Lachnospiraceae bacterium MD308
TATTATTATCATATGTTAATTGATAAACATACATTTCTTCATCTCCTTTTTGTATCAAATATAGATTCCCATTTAACCTTTTCAATGTCATACTCTTTTTTTAAATAATTCATAAAATTATCTTCGTTTTCTGTTTCGATAACAAATATTCTTTTCTTTTTATCAAAACAATACAATCTATTTATTTCTCTGTTTCTTAAAATCGTAAATTCTTCAAAATCTTGATAATCATTTATTTTTCCTACAAAAAGATCTCTATTTTCCATTTCATCATAAATCCCTATTTTCTCTCCCTCATATTTATTAATTTTATATTTACCCAGCAAATCTATCCTAAAGTATGTCAAATCAATAGTAACAATACCTTCTGACCATGTACTGTTTTCTTCATTAATCTTATGTTCAATAATATTGAACGCATCTTTTTTCCCACTAAACCGTGGTTGTTCAGCAAACTTTTTCAATCCTTTTTCAGCCAGTTCATAAGATGAATATACCGCAACTATCACATAATCATCATTTTCCGGATTATCATCCCAATAAAAAAAAATTAATTCATATACCATATCTATCTCCTTATTTTCCGTACATTGCACCATACTCGACGGCATAGTGCAATGTACAAATTATTAGCAAATATATTTTTCTCTTTTACTTACGTCCTCGATCCCCCCATTTTTTTAATTGACTATACTCACTTGCTTGTTTTCCTTTTCTTCTCCATCCATTTTTCCCATAATGTTCATCCATTTTCCGCTTCGCATACTCTTTTCCAGATTCTCCCGTTCGTGGTTCACTACCTGCTGCCCAACTTGGAAAATTAGTTGACCGTTCCTTTTTACTCTTTTTGCTGGCTTTCTTTGATGCTGTTCCACTCTTAACTTTACTTTTACTCTTATTTATATTGACCTTTTTCTTTATTGACGCTCCTGCTTTCGGCATAACCGCCTTCGCGCTATATTTCTTTTTTCTGGCAGGCCGTTCCTTATAAATATAGACTAATTTACCTCGTATACGGGCCAAATTAGAATAATAAAGTACCAATCCTGCCGAAACAATAGCTGCACCTGCGTAATATGACAATGCTATTTCCACGACTATATGCCCACTAGGATCTACATAATTTATCGGATTATTCTTACAATACACATACAGATGCAGCGTATCCGGCTCATTCAGCTCTCCCCGATACGTATCTTCCGTCAGAAATCTCCCATTCTCCGGATCATAATACCTCGCATTCAGGTAATAGAGTCCCGTCGTCTCATCATAGATTCCGCCCGTATAGCAGATTTCATTCTGGAACGCACTGCTTCCATTGATCTTTGTCTCTCCGAGAAGTAATTAGTTTTCGTGCCTTCACTCTTTTTAATCCGCTGTCCGTTTCTATTATACAGACTCTCCTGAATGATCTAACTTGACCTTTATCAGCCATATTGTCCACTTCCTGATCTGACTCAGAAACAAGTGTCAGAAGCAGTTCCGGTGATGTCCCCGCCTCCGGCACTTACCTGTCTGAATATCACACTCTGTGTAAATATTTATATCTTTATTGAATTCTCATACTTACCATCTCTCTGTCCATCGCTTTTATCGCTACAGAGTCTTTAAAATATATCGGAACCCTCATAGGGAATTCATATTTTGACCTAAGCCATTTGCAAAATTCTATACATGCTCTCCGTACCTCCGGATCAATATTTTTATCACACCGAAGTCTCACTCCATGTCTAATACATGATATATCATAGCGTTTTTCCCATTTTCTCATAATCCATAAATCTATATTAATCTCCACTTCCTTCTGTCATATAGGATTCCATGCCGCCCTGATAGAAGTCTTTCTCACCGTCCCGCTCTGTCACAACCGTAAACAACTGGTGAAGTCCGTTATAAGTATAGGCTGTCTGTGCGTTTTCCCTATCACCTGTCCTTTTTATGAAACACCGTTGCATTTTAAACTTATATTATATACATATCTACATCTATATATCCCCCTATATCTCCTACAAATTTAATGATTTTTTCATCAATTACCAAAGCAGGAATTTGGTTTTTTTTCATCTCAATTACTATCTCAAGTGCAATATTCGCATTTAATTCTTTCTTGATATTTTGTAATATATCACTTCTATCCCCAAAACGTTCTAAGACCTCTTCTAAAACTTTTTCTATGTAAAGAGTTTTATACTTTTTAGTACTCCACACCCAGCGATTCATGTATTTTTTCTTTGTTTTCCTTGAGAATATCTCAACTCTCCCTTTCGATACATTCAATTGCTCATTTATGTATCCTACATCCAATTCCCCTGCTTCCTTTTTTTTTGCTTTCCAGCAAATATTTATTTCTGCATAAACACAAGTTTTATTTCTTTTCATCATCTTAATTTATAATGTGTTTTACACACTATTTCTCCTCTCTTATTACAAATATAAATAATTTTTGTAACTTTATCTACATATAAATCATATCTCGCAATTGGTGCTTTATTTCCCAAATATTCCTTTTTTAATGAATGTGCATTTATACCTTTCTTTTTAAGATACGAATCGTTAACTTTATTTAAATTATTAGTCTTCTTTTGATTCTTTTTATTCTCTTTCTTTGTTTTTGCTTTACTTTTGCTATCACTTGCATTGGATTTATTTTTTACTGTTTTGCTGATTTTAGATTTTGACTTACTTTTCTTTAATCTTACTTTTACTGCTTTATTATGTCGATAATATGTACTTGCCAAAATAATTCCTGTAATTATTATAATAGAACCGCCCACAACAATTACAGTACCTACTCCAACAGCAGTAGCACCACCTCCAAATATATAACCGTATCCTGCTCCTGCAAGCGCCAATTTCCAATGCCCACTAGGATCTACATAATTTATCGGATTATTCTTACAATACACATACAGATGCAGCGTATCCGGCTCATTCAGCTCTCCCCGATACGTATCTTCCGTCAGGAATCTCCCATTCTCCGGATCATAATACCTCGCATTCAGGTAATAAAGTCCCGTCGTCTCATCATAGATTCCGCCCGTGTAGCAGATTTCATTCTGGAACGCACTGCTTCCATTGATCTTCGTCTCTCCGAAATCATCATACACATAAGACAACTCGCCTGCTCCGTCTTCATTCAGGACACTCGTCGTACTTCCCTGTATATCTTTATTGTATAGGTAGTAATTAAAACTGTCACTTTTTACTTCCTCAGATGCCGCACTGTCTGCCGCCGCTTCCTTACCTTCGGCACTTTCCGGCGCTGCCTCTCCGGATATCTTTGAGGCATACTCCGTCATGATGACGTTATCTTCAATCCCCAGCAGATTCTGTATCGCTTTCGTATCCTCGCTTCCTTCTGTTGTATAGGACACCACGCCGTCCTGATAGAAGTAATTGGTTTCCTGCGCGCCTTCACTCTTTTGGATTCTTTGTCCGTCCCCGTTATACAGGTTCTCCTGCGTAACCGTCTTAATCCGGTCTTTATTATCAGTGCTCTCTTTATTATCAGCGCTCTCTGTTCCCTGTGCCGTCTCAGAGGCCGGTTCCTGAACTGGTTCTGGCAAAGCTTCCGCTGACGGCAGCGTGATCACTGCCTTACTCAGACGGTTATCCGCATCGTACTCATTCACCGTCGTCACATGGTTTTTCGTATCGGATTCCTTCACCTGATTCCCGTTCACGTCATACTCATAAGTAACGGTATTCTCTTTCTCACCGTCCCGCTCTGTCACGGCCGTAAGCAGCTGATTAAGCCCGTTATAGGTATAGGACGTCTGCGCGCTTCCCTTTCCCTTCTTCGTCCGGTTCCCGGTTTTATCGTATTCGTAGGTGATCGTTTCTTTTTTATCTCCGTCCTTATGGTCGGTGACTTCCGTCTTTGTAAGCTGCCCTAATGCATTGTAGGTGTATGCCTTTGTAATATTGACCTTATCCTGCTCTGTCTTTGGCGTATTGTTGATTTCCGTCTTTTCCGTGATCTGGTTGTTCTTATCATATTTGCAGGCATAGGATTCCAACACCTCAGAACCTTTTTTATAAACTATGGACGTTACCCTGTCAAGGCTGTCATAGCTATACTTCACTTTCTAACAAACACATCTGTAGATAGTGACAACTCCGTCTATGACAGTCTTGCAACCGATAGTTTTCCTAGTTTTTACAATCAGAACTTTACAATTATTACTCTAAATAGTAATAATTATCTTCATTCACCCGAATCTTCTTAATTGAAAAACAATTGGGATAGTCCTTAAATCCCTCTATGGAGGAACGATACTTTTTCATCACTGTTCTTGCTTTTTTCCAACTACTGAAATACCCGATTGTTTTTATACTGCCACCATGATCATGCATTAATTGATAAACATACATTTTCTACTTCCTTTCTTCAAAAAATATGAATTTCCACCTAATCTTTTCTATTCCATAGTTTTCCTTTAAATATTCCGCAAATTCATCGTCCTCCTGCGTTTCCATAGAGACAGACTGTTCTCTTTTATCAAAGCAATACATTTTCTCTAAATCTCTGTTTCTTAAGATGGTACAGTCCTCAAAATCCTGATAGTCCTGCATTTTCATAGCAAAGAAATCCTGAGTCTCTTCCTCATTACAAATTTTGATTTCCTCACCGTCATATTTTCTCAGCCGATACCCACCAAGCAGTTCCAGCCTGAAAAACTCCGGATTAAATGCAATAAATCCTTCCGACCACGTACTATTTTCTTCATTAATTTTATGCTCAATAATATTAAATGCATCTTTTTTTCCCTTAAATCTTGGCTGCTCTGCAAATTTTTCCAATCCCCTTTCAGCCAGCTCATAGGAAGAATATACTGCAACTATTACTTCATCATCATTTTGAGGCTCATCATCCCAATAGAAAAATTTTAATTCATATATCATTTTCTTTCTCCAATCTACAATATATCGGTTAATAAAATGTAACACAATTTATTTAGAAACATATCATACAATCTGCACAATTTATTCCTTTTATTAGCGTCCTCTATCTCCCCATTTTTTCAACCGACTAAACTCATCTCCTTGTTTTCCCTTTCTCTTCCATCTATTTTTTCCGTAATGCTCATCCATTTTTCGCTTTGCATATTGCTTTCCTGATTCTCCATCTCGTGGTTTACTTCCTTTCGCCCAACTTGGAAAATCCGTTGCCCTCTCTTTTTGGCTCTTTTTGCTAGCTTTCTTTGAGGCTGTTCCACTCTTAACTTTACTTTTACTCTTATTTATATTGACTTTTTTCTTTATTGACGCTCCTGCTTTCGGCATAACCGCTTTCGCGCTGTACTTCTTTTTCTTGGCAGGACGTTCCTTATAAATATAAACTAACTTACCCCGTATACGAGCCATATTAGAATAATAAAGTACCAAACCTGCAGAAACAATAGCTGCACCTGCGTAATAAAGCAACGCTGTTTCCACAACTATATGCCCGCTAGGATCTACATAATTTATCGGATTATTCTTACAATACACATACAGATGCAGCGTATCCGGCTCATTCAGCTCTCCCCGATATGTGTCTTCCGTCAGGAATCTCCCATTCTCCGGATCATAGTATCTCGCATTCAGGTAGTAAAGTCCCGTCATCTCATCATAGATTCCGCCCGTGTAGCAGATTTCATTCTGGAACGCACTGCTTCCATTGATCTTCGTCTCTCCGAAGTCATCATACACATAGGACATCTCGCCCGCCCCGTCTTCATTCAGGACGCTTGTCGTACTTCCCTGTATATCCTTATTGTATAGGTAGTAATTAAAACTGTCACTTTTTACTTCCTCAGATGCCGCACTGTCTGCCGCCGCTTCCTTACCTTCGGCACTTTCCGGCGCTGTCTCTCCGGATATCTTTGAGGCATACTCCGCCATGATGACGTTATCTTCAAGCCCCAGCAGATTCTGTATTGCTTTCGTATCCCCGCTTCCTTCTGTTGTATAGGACACCACGCCGTCCTGATAGAAGTAATTGGTTTCCTTCGCGCCTTCACTCTTTTTAATCCGCTGTCCGTTCCCATTATACAGGTTTTCCTGCGTAACCGTCTTAATCTGATCTTTCTTATCAGCGCTCTCTGT
>VIQU02000091.1 GCA_010206225.2 Lachnospiraceae bacterium MD308
GGCTGCACTGATCCAGTATCCGGATCAAGATGTCCAATACACTTACGTTTTGATTTCGGTTTTTTTGACTTTTTATCCCAGTATGAGACGTTTTCATAAACGTATGTGGTGCCATTTTTGTGTTTTAGATAGACCAGAGATGCCATGTTGATTCCCTCCAACATATGTATAATTTTCTGCTTTTATTATACCATTTATACATATGTTTGTAAAGGAAAAACACGGGTTAAACACCGATTTTATAAGGAATCTGGGGAATAAGCTTAAAACCTATGTATAACAATTTCGGGAGATTAGGTGATGTCATTGTGAGCAATAATTAATGGATTATTGTTGGTATGTTATCATTGACAGAACGCAACGATTGGTTTCTTGTAGAGTGAGGTGCTTCTGTGCATAATATGAAACATAGGACATGAGTATAAATATCAGTGTTGAAGCTAATTGTTAATTTAAGAAGAGTGTTGGAGATAAGAATCCAATTGTAGCGTTCGATTCATTTCTCTTAACAACAGACTCTAATCCAGATGTTTATATGACTATTTTTTTGCTTTTCTTAGTACCTACCGCCAGAATAGTAAGGGAAATGTATAATGGCTTTTCTTTATTTTAGTGGACATGCTGTATTGTATTTCGTTGTTTCATATAAAATAATCAAATGTTATATTGCAATTCGAGGGGGTCTCTATGAAAAACTCCGAAATTATAAAGGTAAATCGTTCCTACAAAGTTACAGTATCGCTGACTAAGAAAAAGGTAATAGAAGCATATAAGTTATTAAATTCAATTAAAATACAAATTACTGCCAGAATTAGAATTAAATTATAATGTTTTCTATTTCTCCAGGTCCAGATAAAAATATATAAAGATACTATAAGTCCTACAAAGGTGATAAAGCTGGAAAAAATCAACAGTAACATTAAAATAGCATATTCCCGGTTGAATGTATTGCTAGAGTGTGGGGGAATATGATTGGGATTTGTAATAGATGTTTCATCTAAATTGGACATCCCTTCTTTTGTATTTTGAGAATGATTTTCGGCGGCAGGGACCTCATGTCCAAGTAGTTCATCTATAGATACATCATATAATTTGCTGAGAAGAGGTAAAATATTGATATCAGGAGAGCCTTTTCCGGTTTCCCAGCGAGAAAGAAATTGATCAAAATATGAAAGGATAGGAGTTATTTATGGATATAGGAGAAATTATAGCCTGGGTAATATATTTAGGCCGTACATCAATTTTAAGTATTACTGGATTTATTCTATACGCCTTTGTATTTTTGCCTGTTTTGTGGGTAATCGTAAAGCTGATTAAAATATTTTGGAAACATAGGGAAAAGGACTGATTATAAAGTGATTTCCTATATGGAAAATTTCTGAAAGCAAAATTAGAAAATGGTGATGGCAATGGGAAGATAGGAGTATTAATGGCAATCTGCCGATTTAGATTATTGTGATTATTGCTTGCAAAACATCTAAAAAACTAGTAATATAATTATACAGACAATTTGAAAGGGAGGCGTTAAGATGAAACCAGTATATAAAGAAGATTGTTCACTGAGTACATGTGAAACGATTATTATGAAAGCAATATGGGATAAAGGAGAAGATATCTCAATTGGTGAACTGGCAGAGACACTTCGGACAAAGTACAACAAAGACTATAAGCGAACAACGATTGTGACATTTATATTGAATCTTTCGGCAAAGGGCTTTGCCAGACAGTACAGAGCAGGGAAGTATGCTTATGTTCATGCCCTAAAAAGTGAGGAAGAATATAAGCAAAAATTATTAAAAGATCAGACGGATTTCTGGTATCATGGTGATGCGGTGAAGGTGGTAGCGGCACTTTGCAGTTCAGCAAACATCACACAAAAAGAGAGAGAGACGATACGGGGGATTTTAGATGATCTGGACAATTAATGCGGTTTTCTGCCTGGTTTTGACATCTGTAACAGGGAGTATAGTGTTCGGATTTTGGTATTTTATCGGGCAATGGCTGGAAAAGGCAGGATTTCCCAATATTTTGTATTTGTTTATGAAACTGGTTTTGATTTTTTTTGCGTTTCCTGTCTTATATGTGGTAATGCTCATATTGGATCGTACATATGGGATTTATCGAGGAGATTTATTCTTGCATACAAAGGTAATCATGACAGTATGCGGTATATTATTTGTTGTGTGGGCGGGTATTTCCTGCTTTATATTGCTAAGACAGATGTATCTGGTATATCGGGCAAATCAATTGTTTAAAGAGCGTTTTGAATGTGAAAAATACAAAAAAGAGATTTTTATGCAGATTGAACAAAAGATGGGTATATCAGACGGGAAAGTGGAACTGGCACAGTGTTATCAGGCGCCTACTGCTGTACTCTGGGGGATAATAAGACCAGTGGTTATTTTGCCGGTGGAAGATTATTCTGATGAGGAATTAAAAGTGATTTTTATCCATGAGCTCACACATTATAAGCATAAAGATATATTGTGGAGAAGAATCGCTTCAGTTTTAATCGGGGTACATTTTTTTAATCCTCTGATTTGGAAGTTTCACAGGCTTTTGAGAAAGTGGAGCGAGCATGCCTGTGATTTTGAGGTGTACGAGACAGCAGGAGGGATTAGTCATTATTTTAATACGATTGTGAAGATTCAGGTAAATTCTCAAAGACTGCATTCCTATTTTGCGGTGCATTTGAGTGAAAATGAGAACGAATTGGTAGAAAGGGTGAGAAGGATGAAGATACAAAAGGAGATCAAGAAACGTGCTGCGTGGAAAGCAGCAATAATTTGTGCGGTTATGCTGGCTTCTAGTTCAGTAATAGTATGTGCGGCATCTAAAGGAGTGGCTGAAGCATATCATGTAGTATACGATGCGACAGATGTGGAGGAGGAAGAAATGGCGTCTCCTGAGATGCCGGAATATGAGGAGTCAGGAGAAACAGAAGGAATAGTGGAAGAAATAGGGGAAGTTGATATAATGTCACGTAGTTCCGGTAGTTTCAATTGGTCTGTATCCAACGGAGTGAGGAAAACGACGACTGGATTCAGTGCAAAATCAAGGGGCGGCATATCAGTGACAGCGTATATTTCACCGATAGATAAAACGGTTCGTGCCGGAATTATTGAACCGGATGGTACCAGAAGGTACATAACAGGGAAAAAATATTTATCAGGGGATTTTTCATTAAATCAATCAGGTACATACAAAGTTTATGTAGAAAATAATAGTGGTGCAAAAATTACAGCAGAAGGAACTTATTACGTAAGATAATATTCGGGGGATGATAATCCCCTTGATAAATACAAATAACGACTATAAATATAGTCATATAGTATATAAGAATACAACTTAATGAGATTTTAAATAAATTCAGTGGGAGGAGCAGAGATGGAGATATTGAATATAGGTAATATAGATGTTTCAAGAACCCCTGAACGTAAGAAACGATTTTTGATTTTTCACAGCGGGGTTTCGCCGCCTATTTAAAAAACTAATTTAATAACATATTTTACCCAATAACATAAAAATTGTGATATACTTGGAGGAGAATTTATGAACATGAAAAAAATGATCACTAGTTTATTTATTGTTGCGATGACAGTTTGCTGCGGAATGACAGCCTTTGCTGCGGAGAGTCAGAAAGATACATCCGAATTACATGAAATTAAGACATTAGATTCTCTGGATTCTTTGTCAGCAGAAGATACCATAAAATCATCAGAAAATCTGGATGTGCTGAATGAAGCAGAACCTTATGTTTCAGTATTAGGAGAGAACCAGATGAGAATGGTGGGTATTGAGGCATTTCCGTTAGCGTATAATCCGTCAACGAATCATCTTGGCGTTTTTTCAAACTATGGACAGTCTTTCACAAATTCAGAGATGGATGCGTATGTATCAGGGATTGTGTACAGTGATGAGATTCAGACAATCAAAGAGTATTACGCTTCCAAGGGTTACCTGCTCATGGGATGGTATACAGTAGCCACCTATTATTTCAAGATGGATACCCCGGTAGATTATTATTATTCTGTAAATGGATCGGAAGAGCAGCGTGTAGCGTTAAGTGTTTCGGATAATATGAATCCTTTCCAATGTGAATTTTATAAGACCTTGGAACCGGGAGATGAGACAGGTACGTATACCTCTTCTATGAAGGGAAGATATGGGCATCGTGCATCTAATGGTAATGTTGTCTATAATAGCTTCTTTGCGACAATCACATTTAATGTAGAAAAGTAAGGAGGACGTAGTTAAGTGAGGGTACAATCGTATAATTATGCTGCTGCAAATGCCCGGTATCCTGCAGGCGGAGTAGACAGCCGGAAGAAAACGGTGAATACAAGTGATTTTCAATGCAATACAAAAGTCAAGGTGCAGGATACTCAAAACAGATATCTTGTTTCAGAGAAAAAGAATGAGATATTAAATAAGTTTCCGGCATTGACAGAAGAAAAGCTGGATCAGATAGCAAGAGATTATGATATTGAGAATATGAATGAAGAAGAGCTTTTCGAGCTGGCAGGAAAACTGGCAGAAGACGGTGTGATACCGCCCAGACCGGAAGATAATGGATTGAACCAAATCGTAGTGTTCCCAAAGGAGCTTTACGATGCGATTCTGAGGGGAGAGATGCCTCAGCCAGCAGGCGTGGTGCGGGAGGCTTCGGGCTTTCTGTATTCGGTAAATGCATCTTCCGGCGAGATGGAGTTTAGTTATCCTGATTATGGAATCAGAAGTTTGCAATATAATTTGGAGATGTGCCAGAATGCTTTTAAGCGTTTTGAGGGTTATTATACGAATGAAGAGCTGGAGCGTCAGATTCAGCTTACAAACAGTAAGGCACGCTTTTTAGAATTTGCACAGTTGCTTGTTGAATACAGAGAAGAAGTACAGGGATAAGGGAATAAAGGAAAATGTCTGAAAGCCACCGCAGCTTTGTTTAGAGGCAGCGGTGGCTTTTGTTACCCCTAATGCCATATTTGTTGCAGAATACTAAATATTGCATTGCAAAATTACTATAAAGCGATTAACATGAGATTAGTGAAAGAAGTTATCTGTGTAAATGATGGTTCTGAAGAGCTAAAGCGTTGATATCGGGAGAATCTTTTCCGGTTTCCCAACGGGAAACTGCCTGACGGGAAACAATTAACTTTTCTGCCACAGCACTTTGAGAAAGCCCTTTTTCTGACGGGCTTCTTTTAATTTAGAAGATAAGTCTGAAGTATTGTTCATGATTATGTCTTTCCAATAATTTCTTGTATTATTAATATAACATATGGCTTTGCGGTGGGTCAAGAATATTGTACTGTTCGGTGATGTACATGCGGTTGTCAGATGGTAGTTTACATAATGAGGAAACGATTCGTTGCGTGTCTGATATTTATGATATCATTGTAAGCAATAATTAATGGATTGCTGTTATGCAATTAATAATTAGCAGGTGCAACGATTGATTGCTTGTAGAATGGGAGTGTATCTGTGTATAATAATTACAGAGAGCAGCGGCATATGTTAAAAATAAAACATAATGAGATGATTAAATCACACAATTTGTTTATCATAACCGCAACGATACTTAGCATTATAACTTCTCGGAATCTCAATGAATGAGATTCCAACCGAAGATTGACAACTGAATATCGTGCAGGAAAAGAAATTTGAGAAAAATGGACATAAACATTGGACATAGCGGGTACTATGCCTTGAAAAATCTTATGGAATCGCTTAATATATCATTATTAGGCGGTCAATCCTAATAATGATTCTTGAAATGCCTCAGCAGAGGGCATTTCCCAGGCATCAAGATGCTGTAACATCATGATGCCGTAGAGGCGGCAGTACCACATCTTCGTCGAGCGGTGCCTGCCGTCTTCTAATTTATA
>VIQU02000092.1 GCA_010206225.2 Lachnospiraceae bacterium MD308
CTCGGCCGTTGTCATCCACTATGGTATTAACTGGTCTTGGAACTGCTCTGATATCAGCAGGTACGGGCATAAAAATCACCTCTTTATATAGTCCTATTATATCATATTAGGACTATATATAATAGTGTTTTATACACAATTTTACAAAAATCTGAATGGATTAACAGGTGTGGCACGGTTAAAAATGGCCATTTTTTTAAGATTATTACTTTTGCTTAGCTAGTTTTGAATGTATTATATAGTTTTTTACGAGTTTACAGGTCTATTCTATAGTCCGGTAAATTGGGAAAGTTTTAATTCTTCTGTTACGATATTTTCTTCCTTTCACTTTACCTGATGCAAAGCGCTCAAGATTAATCCATTTAGCAAGTCCGGGATAATTAAGTATCTGAATGCTATCTACATATATACGGATTTCCACTGGCTCCGGCTCACGATAGGACTTATGAAATACTGCATTTACCAATGTTTCTTCCAATGCATTATATGGATAGTTAAAATATCGTTCTGCTTCCGCCTGACCCTGAACCTTTACAACTTTTTGCTCAATCACAGTTGTCTTTATATAATTCAAAGCATCCTGAACTTGTCTCCATATTGGTCCTGTAAATATTTTTTCCGTAAAATCATCCGATGCCTCGGCTTCTTCTGAATGAAATCTAATTAGCTCAATATATGCCCCTGGAATCAGCTTCTCCGGATTCTCCGCAAACATCAATACACCGATATTTCTAATATCTAATTCCGTATCTGTCTCATTTGCAACTTCCTGTGCAAGCAACAGTTCCTCTAATGAACTGCTATTCAGTTCCATCACCAGACTACTATTGCTCTTCCTGATAAAATCTTCAAGATAGCCTCTCATGATATCATCAATTTTTGCCTTTCTATTAACACGGTCATCAAATGGCACAGAATTAAATTTATCAAACAATTCAGATATTTCGTCCTGCTTGGCATCTGTAGTAAGCGATGCCGGTCTAATCCAATATTTCAAGCTTTTGTCAGCTTTTTCACCATTTTCCACATACACTGATTTCGGTGCCTGATAAGGACCGCTGTCACCCGCTGAACACCATAGATATATCAAATAACTTCCTTCATTCTTATAATCAACCACTTCCATTCTTGGAATGTACCTTGGAATAATCTGATTACAGTACTGAAATATTTCCTGCTGTATGGAATCTAACTTTTCCTTCGGAACACCTTCTAACGGAAATACCGGCATACCATTGCTCTCTTTTACCCCTATGACGATATATCCGCCATTGGTGTTATCATAGTCATTTGCAAAAGCACAAATAGAATGAATAATATCATTTGGATTCCATCCTGTTTTATACTCTACACGGTCATGTTCAACGACACGTCCTTCTAATAAAGTTTCTATCTTTAATGGTATCATTCAAACGCCTCTCTTTCTGGTATGAATTATTCATGGTAATCTTATTATCCGCAACAAATATTTGCTTATTTCATTTTTAAACTATACAATCTTTTGAATCTTTTTCTTTATATATATCATTCGGTGCCACTCTTTTAAGCAGATTTCATTATTGATGATTGGTAATCCTTACATAAAATATCTAAAATCATACGGTCTATCATAGACCACTAAGTCTTGCTTAGCAACACGGGATAATGCCTTAGCAAAGTCCAGCGTTACAGGCAATATTTTGTATAATCCGTCCCCACTGTTCCAATTCATTTTAGTAAGCATTAAAATTTCATTGACCAATTCCTGCGCCGATGATTTCCCCATAAATCGTTTTACCAATAATGGAGCAGGTATTCCTCTACCATTTTTATAATAGTTCAAGTTTTTTCCTGCCAATTCATCATGCTGAACACTTCCATGCGTCCAAATTAAAAATGTGTCCTTGTCAAGTGGAATAACAGTTCCTCTTTGAACGGGAAATGGTGTTGCAGTATCATTCTGAAATCTTATAGTTCTCCATGCAGAAAATTCTTGAATTTGCAATAATTCAATGTTATCCACACCTGCAAGCCCATTTGTTATTCCCTCCATTTCTTCCTTTGTAAAGTGTGTTGTCTTATGTATTACAATTCGATTTAGTTTATGCAAAGGAACCGATTCGTCATAAATTCTTTTCAAATTATTCATAAGGCGGCAAGCATCTCCACTTCTCATATAAGGATTTTTCTGTATAATCTGTGGATCTTTTAACGGACGCAAGTACAATTCCATGCCATTTCCTTCTGAATCAAATAACTGGCTACAACCAATTGATATTTTTTCATTATTCTTTATTGATTGTACATAACTTAAACCAATATACGCCGCATTATATCTTGTCAACTTAGGTTTCCACAATTTTCCAATAGCCTTTGCATATATAGCGGTGGAAAGTCCCCACATAATTTTTGCCATATCACTATTGGTATGAACCGATTTTTCTTCTATTATCTGTGTAACAATACCTTTACCAGCGCAGTATATTTTTATTGAATCATGCAAATCAAAATAAACATTTTCATTTTTCAGTTCTCTCATTTTACTTAACTGGTTTGGAATATAAATTACCAAAACATCATATTCATGTTTTTCCCTTTCCATTGCATCAATATATCGACAAATACCATTAAAAAAGTTGTCAACATTTGCCTTTAAAGCCTCACTTAAAGAATAACCCCTAAATCTTTTTGTATCATTTCCATTTGGAATATTCAATCCGCATCTAAACACGTCTTGAAACCCTATATATTCAGGCAAAAAAACTTTATCCTGTTTTAACGTTGTTGCATGATGCTTATTTAGTTCATTTAAGTGCTTCCATATATCTCCGGCGCATTCTCTAGGCGACAATACCGCTAATCTGACACTTCGATTAGCATACGATTCTAATGGTCCATAATTAATTAATCCTTTTAATTGATTAACCGCCACGCGACTGCCATTATCATAGTCAAAGGCAAGTTCGGTTTCCTTTGCTTGATAACATTTATTGATACTGCCTGTTCCTGCAAATTGTATTCGTTGTGTATTAAACTCCAACACAGCATTTCCTAATTCAAAAATCATTTTCCCTTTCTTTGATAATTTCTGAATCCATATTTCTATCTTATCATTCATCTGTTTGTTATAGAGTATTGACATTTCACTGTTTACAATTTTCTGATACGCAAATCGTTCTAATTGAGATTCATCATTTTTTAATACATGAACTGTAGGCAATAAATTCATAACTACATTACTATCGACAAATGATAAAGCTATTTTAATTGCATCATAAACAAAACAACCGTTTTTTAAACGCCGGCTACTTTTGTCAAAGTACTTATTTTTTCCAAATGAAGATAAACCCATGCTTAATAAATTATTTTCTATAATCTCATAAAACATGCCTATGACATCTGAATGTTCCAGTTTCATCATATATATTGGAATATCCATTTCCTCAATATTACTAATATTTTTATCAGCAAAAGCCTCTAAAATACCGCTTTTGCTCCCCAATGTCCATACTTTTCCTTTATATAAAATTGCAACACAACAATTATTTGTTGTTGCCCGCAATTCTTTCCAAGTAGTAATGCTCGAACTAAATACATAACATTTGCTTGGAAACTGCATTGCTGGCAATGCATTCGTTATTACTGTTGCTGTATGCTTTCCTATCGCATCATATAAAATATCTTGTTTTTTATCATGACCTTTCCATAACTCATCAATGCTGGAATTTTCCAAATTCATAGCCAAGTACAAACTATACATAAGGTCATCAAAAGCCTCAATTTCAACTATCGCCGACTGTTCATTAACATTGCATGCGGTCTCCATAAACTTGCATGCTCTTATACTAAGATTACTGCCCTTTGGTTTGCACCAATATACACCTTTCTTAATACCATCTTCTCTGATTAATTCTTCCAGAACAGACATAACAGAATTATCATTGCCAGCATATCCTATAACTATTAATCCATTTTCTTTTATAGATGTTTTCCAGATATCAGCTATTTCATCCTCTAATTTTTGCAATTCTAACTCTGTGTTTTTTAATTTGTCAAATAAATAATCTCCATGCAATTTTATTATATTAGGAAATCCTTCATTCAACGAAAATCCAACACTATTGCTAACGGCAGATGATATTGTTTTAATTGAAATACTTGAATCAATTGAATGAACACCAGCTTGCACCAAATTATCAAAATTAGTAGTTGAAACTAAATCTACTTTCCCATTGATTATCATTTCACCCATACATAAATATCCCAATGATGGTTTTATATCTCGTACTTTATTTTGAATATAATACTCTCGATCTTTTCTTGATGGATAGCACTTTTCAAAATAAAATGAATATTCTTCTGTTGACCATAATTCCGGATATCCCCCTTGTCCATCAAAATATGATTGAATCTCCTTCTGTACATTCTCCTTAGACAAATCACCATACAAACTTGTCCGAATATTATTAGCTGTACAATACAATGTTCTCTTAAAATCCCATACCATTTGCCCACCAGATGGAATGTTCGATGATATGGATGCTCCTGCTCCCAAGAGGAAAGACATGCTTTTATCCGGCTTAACTTTAAAACTATTTACAAATGTATTAGTATCTATTGTTTTCATGCTTTCCTCCCGTTCTTGCTTCAAATAATAAAAACTCTTTGATATGGATATGTACCTAACCTATTACCATGCTTTCTATCAATCTTAATCTAGGACAGTCATTCCTATGAGTTATAAAATATCAACCAAATATCTTCCATCAATTAGTGAAAATAACACTTTCGCTGGAAACAATCTTTCACCCATATTGGCAAATCCTACAACAGTCATAGTCCAATCGCCGTACTCATCCGGTAGTCTATAACACTTCGGCTGTTCATTCTCCGAAATTGTCACCAGCGGGATTCCATTCCGTGAAAATCCCACCGAAAGCACATAACTTTGCACCTCTTTGATTATAAAAACAATCTTTGTCATCATTTGCAATAGGATAAATCGGTAATTTGTTTTTCATAATTTTATAACGCTCGCTCAGTCTTTCGCAGACAAAGGCATTATAATACTCTGGTTGCATTTCAAGTTTACTACTGCAAATTTCTTCCGCATCAGAAAAATGATTCATAAATTGAAGAAGCGCTACAAAAGCCACCAAATCATCTGAATAAATACCAGCATATGATTTGTACCAATAGTCATTTTTCCCACAAATTACTTGATACAATTTTTTATACAAATCAAGTTGCTTTTGATTCAATGCAAACCAACCAGAATCCAAAAGAGTCTTCTTTATTTTCCCGTCTTTATAATCTCCATTTAATGATATCTTCAATGACTGCATCAATCGAGATATTAATCCCACAAGCATGTCTGCCATTCTAGGTCCCACATATTCCCTGGAGTCTTCCTCGGTAACATTTTGAAGTCCTTCATTTATTGCAGCATTCAATGTATGCGCTTCTTCTCCTTCTCGATCAATCATCAGCTTATAATTAACAATATTCATCTCTATCAAAAGCTTCTTGAATCCAGCAAACGGCGCAAAATATGCCCAATCTAATGTCTCCGGTGCCTCTGTGTCATCAAGTAATACAAGTATTTCTTCAAATGCTTGATTCTCATGTTCTTTCAAAATACTATTAGCCCGATTTTTAATAATCCTATCTTCTAGAAAAGACCGTAGTTCATTAACAAATATTTGTGGTTCTTTATAAATTGCTTCTATCACATTTTGTGGTTGATATACATTTATAG
>VIQU02000093.1 GCA_010206225.2 Lachnospiraceae bacterium MD308
GGTATTCGGCCTAGAAGCGCTGTCTGAATACAGCGCACGGAAAGGCTCCTCATTTATGGAAGGAAAGATGTCTTCAGCAAATGTCTTTGCCCAGGAGTTCTCCAGGGCTTTCTGCTCCCGGGAAGTAAGTCCGTTAAAGCTGTCGGTGAAAGATATCTGTTGGCTGGAATTTGCTCTAAATGACATATTTATCAACCGCCTTTCTCTGATAGATATAGTATACCACATTTGGCGGTTGATGGGAATCTGTGTGAAGTTTTTAAGGTGCTATATTAGGGGGCTTTTGACCCCAACATCATATCCAATGCTTTATTATGACTGCGGTGGATACGGAGCAGATTTCGGACGGACTTGTGGCAAAGCGAGATAAATACTCTAAAAATATTTTTGATACTGAGGCAGCAGACCAGAAAAAGGAAGCGGATCTGAGAGATTTTATTCAGGTTTTGTTGGAGAGCGCGAAGGTATTTCAGACTCGCCGAAAACAGAAAATGGAGCGGTATCAGGAGCTTTTAGAGAAGAAACATCAAGGAGAGTTAGGGGCCAATGAGGAAGAATTTCTGGAGTTGTATAAGGTTTTATCATCCTATGGGATGGTAGAAAAATTACCTAAAAATATGTTGGACTCAAAATTTGAGGAGCGGTTACAGCGTATATTGGAACTGGGAAATGCGATTATTGCAGAACATAAGATGGAATAGCAGGTGTTAAAATAGAGGAGGGAATATTGAGAGTACATGGTGATAAAGTTATCCGGCGGCGGAATGACGTATCAGAGTTAAAGTGTTATCAGGAGCAGAGAACAGTTGGAACAAGATTTTTACTATCTGTGTGGCTATTGTGGAAAAAATGGAAATGTACTGCATCAGAAATTTCATATAGATCATTTTGTCCCGAAGAGTCTGGATAAAAAACGGGAAAAAGATTATTATAATCTGGTTTTAGCCTGTCCGAGATGTAATTTGTCCAAGTCAGACAAATGGCCAACAGAAGATATTGCGCGGCCACATAATGGAAAGAGTGGATTCGTGGATCCGGCGGATCCAGAATTTGATGAGCATTTGGAACGGAATGAAAAGGGATATGTGGTTGGGAAAACATCTGTTGGTAAAAGTATGTGTAATATGTTGCATTTAGATATCAGAAGAACAGATATTTATTGGAATGCAGCGCAGTTGAAGACGCAGCTAAAAGAGCTGGAAGAATTGTATCGGGAAGGTAGATTAACAGAGCAGCAAAAAGATATTTATATCGAAACTAATATGATTTTTAATGAATACATAGATCAGGCATTTATAAAAGGTGAATAATAATAGTATATAAATGGAGCATTTGAGGTAGGAGAGTAGATGGGAAATCGAAAGGAAAGCGGTTCATATTATACACCTCCAGAATTAGTAAAATTCATGGTTGTGTATCTTAAAAAAGAGAAGCAAGATTTTGTTAATGTTTTGGAACCTTCCGCAGGAGACGGAAGGTTTCTTCCGTTACTATTGTCATGTTCTAATCATGTGGAAGCAGTGGAATTATTTCAGGAAAAGGTTCAAGAAATAGAACAGCAATATGGATGTGAAAAGTTAACGGTAGAATGTGAGAATTTTATTCGATATGCGTCTATAAATGATGATAGATATTCACTTATTATAGGGAATCCACCATATATTAGTTTAAAGACGATGAATAAAGCAGATATAGGAAAGGCGAAGAAATTTTGTGAAGAAGTGGGTTTACCTTCGTCTGCAATGCAAAATATGTGGGTTGCATTTGTGTTGGCATCGTGTAAGTTATTACGTCCTGATGGTACACTTTTTTTGTATTACCAATGGAATTTCTGCAGGTACAGTATGCTGAAAAATTGCGAAGCTATTTGGAATCGAAATTTAATACAATACATGTTATATGTTTTGAGGAATGTGTATTTGCAGAGATAGAACAAGAAATATGTTTAGTTTATCTAACAAATAAAATTAACTTTCTTCCATACATTCTTTATGAAGTTTATTCGAATTCAATAGAAAGAACAATTGTGAGTAGAAATATTATTCAAAAGAATAAGCCATTACAGAAATGGTCAAATGCAATTTTAAAGGATGAAGATATTTTTTTGTTAAAGAATCTTTCTTTGATTTATACGGAAATTGAAAAGATAGGAACAACGGCTCCGGGAATAGTAACCGGAGGGAATAAATATTTTATTCTTACAGAAGAACAAGTAGAGACATACAGATGTAGAAAACTGGTTTTACCGATTTTGCAGAAATCTTCATTTGTTACAGATAATATTATATGTATTGATGAGGAGGTTTTTGAAAAAATAAAAGAACGAAATAAGCCTGTCTATTTGTTAAATTTAGCAAAAGTACCGCGAAAAAATTTACCGTTAGAATTAGATAAATATTTAATATGGGCCGGAGAACAAAAAATACAAGGCATAGAGTTGAAAAAAAGGTTTAAATGTGCAAACAGAACTCCTTGGTATGGTGTCCCGATAGTGGCGAAAGGAGATATTATTTTCTTTAAACGTTATGATATATTACCAAGATTATATATTAATGAAATGGACATCCATACTACTGATGCTGGTTATCATATACGTTTGAATGAAGGATATGATAAGAATAGTGTAGTATTTTGTTTTTATAATTCAATGACATTAGCACAATGTGAGTTTTATGGCCGTTATTATGGAGGTGGTGTAAGAGAATTAGTGCCAAGTGAATTTAAAAAGATAGTGATTCCTTATAGAAAAATAGAAGAAAGTGATATAGAGTACTTAAAAGAGTTATTTCGAAAAAAGGCTTCTGCATTTGAAATAATTTCATTTGTAAATTCGAAAACACTGGAATTGAAGATATCAAAAGAAACAATCTCGAAATTGGAAGTAGTACGGAATCAGTTGATAAAGCAAAGAAAGAGATAGCATATACGGAAATCAAGAATGGATGCTTATGCCAAAAGAGGTACAGGAGCTTAAGCTTAAGAAAATAATAGAGCATCTTCTTGGGTATAGAGAAGATGTATTAGGCGTATAGTTTCGATATGGCACATGTCGATTCATCGTTTTTGATTTTGACAATCACGTGAAAGGTGGTGAAAAGGCATAGCATTAGTAGAAAGATCAAGATCAGGCAGAGGCGTGCGAAAGAAAAGTATTGTATCCAGTCCAGAGTTTATACAGGAAAGAATAGAACGCTTTATCTATTTTGTAAAAGCAAGAAAAGAAGCAGAAGTAGTAGTGACGATTATAACGATGGAGTGAATAAACACTTTGTCATTATAGACGTTAAACTTGTGTGGCATGGAGGAATGAACTTGTTGAGCAAAGAAGGCGCATGGGATAATCTGATGCGAATCAAGTCTGATCAAGTCGCGACAGAACTGTTAGAGATTGCATTAAAGAATCAGGAAAATATTAAAAAAGGGTAAAAATTATTTAGTCTTAGCTTGACACAATCCTATGGAGCGCTGTGTGTGAGGGACAGCCTGCCAGTTTGCAAATTTTTTATTGAAATTGAGAAAATGAAAAACATAATCTTCTATGTTCAGAAGAATAATGGTATACTGAACTTATTACAAAAGAAGCGATATAGACAGATGTTAGGCAGACAACATCAGTTGAATTTCTTATTAGCATTTATAACGTAGTAGGAAGGAGAATGATATGAAACGTGAAGAATATATTCCTGATGAGGCAGTTGTGAAACGTGCAAATGCGGCAGTAAAAATTGAATTGGAAAAGAAGAAAGCATTAGATATTCCTATAGTTGTTTATGATAG
Source organism: Lachnospiraceae bacterium MD308 (assembly GCA_010206225.2). Taxonomy (GTDB): domain Bacteria; phylum Bacillota; class Clostridia; order Lachnospirales; family Lachnospiraceae; genus MD308. The sequence continues at coordinate 3,778 of VIQU02000093.1, forward strand.
ACAGACACAAACGATATATCATGAGAGTAATGATGGAACGAGAGTGGAGATCGGAACAAGAATGAGAAAGGGGCGTTACAGTGAACGTATTGCAAAAAAAGCCTGAAGTAGTCGTATTTGCTGGGCCTAATGGATCAGGGAAAAGTACGTTCACAGAGTTGTTAAAACCTCCGATGGATTATATTAATGCTGATGAAATAAAGAAGAATTTAAAGTGTTCAGATTTGGAAGCGGCGCAATTAGCAGAAAAACAACGGGAAGAACATATTGAGCAGATGAATGAGTTTTGTTTTGAAACGGTGTTGTCTACAGAGCGTAATCTGAGGTTATTGGAGAGAGCGAAAGAAAAAGGATACTTTATTCGTTGTTATTATATCCTCACCGCAGATCCTGCAATTAATATTTGGCGTGTGAAATCAAGGGTAGAATCGGGAGGCCATGATGTTCCAGAAGAAAAAATAATTTCAAGATATGATAGAGCGTTGGGCTTAGTGAAAGATGTAGTAAGAGTCTGTGATGTATGTCATATATATGATAATTCTGGAAAGCGACCATTTCGCATATTTAAGAAGAGAAAAGATAAACATTTTTATGATGAATGCAGCGATTGGTATTTTGAAGATATTCAGGCATTGGCAAGTATAGAGGACATAGAGAAAATAAATTTGAACTGAAATGGATGCAAAAAGGCTGTAAAAGAGTGAGAACTTGCGAATCTAAATTCGAATGGGAAATTAGAGATTATGCAAGCGGGGTACAGTTAGTTTGCCTGAATTCAGCAAAAACAAAACCGGGGATGGGAGAACTATATTGATATGAGTAGTCTGTTGTACAATGGTAGTAACCTCTGATGGTGGTTTCACTGATGAAAGAATATAAAGTGATAAGTAAGATGGTGGGATAAATGAATGTAGAAGCATACAATTTAGATTCACTTCGGAAGTTAGTGCGAAATCTCCAGGACGAAAACAGAAGATTAAAAGAGTTATTGGATAAAGCAGATATTGCTTATGAACCTAACACTCTGATGACTATTCTAACACAGATGCAGGCATTAGCCAAGAGTCTGCCGGAATATCCGGTTGTCAGGGCAATGGGAGGTGTTGGAAATGTCCTTGCGCCTAAATTGATTGCAGAGATTGGGGATGTGAGAAGATTCCATAGCGGAAAAGCCCTGATAGCCCACGCAGGAATCGACGCGCCGCCATATCAATCAGGGCAGTTCATTGGAACAGAGAGAAAAATATCCAAGAGAGGATCTTCCGGCCTGCGAAAGATCGGATATGAAGTGATGAGATGCCTGAAAACACATAAAGAGCCAGAAGACGCAGCCGTGTAACCTGGATTCTCGAAAACGTGACGATGAATTATTTTAATGAGGTATATGACGATATCCGGATGTTTGTAAATTTTGACGAAAGCATCAACACCTATGGATATACGGTCAGCGCCCAGTGGGAGTATACTCAGGAGCGTCCGTACAAAGGTGATGTCATCAAAGATAAACGCCGGATGTACATCCATTACTATTACAGCATTGAAAATGGTGCTGACGATGAGCAGGCATTTGACAAACGAATTGCCAACCTTTGCAAAGAACTGTCAGAAGGCAAATATGTTGAAAGCCATAAAAAGGCCTATGACCAGTTCTTTGAAGTGAAGACAACCCCCAAGAGGGGACGTCAGGTTTATTATAAAGAAGATGCCATCAAAGAGGCGCGTCGTTACTTTGGCTACTTTGCTTTGATTACCAATGAAAAAATGGATGCCTTTACAGCCTTGCATCTGTACAGGATGAAAGATGTTGTAGAGAAAGCCTTTGGTAATCTGAAAGAACGACTTAATATGCGGAGGCTTCTGGTGTCATCTGAAAAAGGTCTTAATG
>VIQU02000094.1 GCA_010206225.2 Lachnospiraceae bacterium MD308
GTTTAATGGTAGACAGACGAAAATATACTGATGAAACTTTTAAAAATAAATTATTAGATTCTGGTTATATTTATATAAGTGGTGATTATATTAATTCATATTCAAAATTTAAATGTTATGATGAAGAAGGATATATTGTATATCCTTGTTTTAATAAATTAGAGAATTCAATTAAAAAACCAATTCGTTTTCATTCTTCAAATCCAGATGTCGAATATAATATAAAACACTTCTTAGATATACATCCTGAATGTTTATGTACGTATATAAATGGGAAATATAAAAACTCAGATAGTATATTAAATTTCCGTTGTAAGTGTGGAAATATATTTAGCACAACATTTGAGTGTGTGAGAAATTTACACAAAAATAAATGTGATAAATGTTCAGGATATCATACTAATTTATCCTATGAAGAAATTAGGAATAATTTGTTTAAAAAAGGATATCATTTACTTGTTAGCAAATCTGAATATAAAGGCATTACTTTAACAAAATTATTATGTGAAGATATTAATGGATATAAATATATTGTTACATATGATGCAATCATGAGAAATAAAAAACCTCGTTTTGTTTATAAGTCAAATCCATATTCCATAGAAAATATTAATAAATATTTTGGGATATTTTCTAATAATCAGTTTACTTGCTTATCTAACACATACAAAAGTAAAAAAGATTTATTGCAAATTAAATGTAACAAGTGTAATAGAATTTTCGGACAATCTTGGAGAAATATTTTTAGAAAAAGATATTTAAAAAATGTAACTGACAATAAAACTGGCGCAAGATGTCCACATTGCGACTGTACGCAATTAGAATCATCTCATGCATTAATATTAAAACAAGTATGGCTTCACGAAGAACCAGATACAGTTGTAGAAGATAAAACTTGTATAAATTCATTAACAAATCATGTTCTACCTACTGATATTGTAAACCATAGATTGAAAATTGCTATTGAAATTCAGAGTTGGTTCCATGATTTTGAAGATCAAAAAACAAAAGATAAAATCAAGAAAAGTTTTTGGATAAATCAAGGATACCATTTTTACGCAATAGATCAACGTGATTTTACTATATTAGAAATGATTCAAATATTTTTTCCTAATATAGATTGTATTCCAAAATATATAGATTTTGATTATTGTAATAAAATTAATGATGTTAAAATACAACAATTATTAGATGAAGGTAAAACAATAATCGAAACCGCAAAAATTGTCAATTGTAAACCGCATCAAATATATGATGCAATGCAATATGGTAGAATAACATATGCTGATAATTATATTTCTTCATGCTGTTCTCCAGTTATACAATTAGATTTAAAGGGATTATATTTAAGAAGATATAATTCAATATCTGAAGCTGGAAAATGTAATAATATAAATGCTGATTCTATTTGTTCATGTATATGTAGTAAAAGAAATTTTTCTTCTGGATTTTATTGGATATATGAATCTGATTATCTTAATAATAACTATAAAATTAAAGAATGCCGAATTTCTAAATTCTTAATACCTGTTGCAAAATATGATAAGAATGGAAATTTTATAAAAAAATATGATACTATAATAGATGCCAGCAAAGAAACTAAAAGTTCCAGAACGGACATTTTAAGAGTTGTGAATGGAGAAAGAAAATCTTCAGAAGGATATATTTATAAATCAGCATAAAAACAAAAAACAATATTATAGAATCCCAAGAGACTGCGGGATATGTATGGCAACATATATATTGAAGTTATCTCGCCTCCTATTTATAGGGACGATAATATACAGTCCGATCTTGCAAAATAATCCCAAATAACATGAAATGCAAGAATCAGCCAGAAATGACTGATCGCTATGTAAAATTTACATAGTCAGTAACCACTACCTGTGGTGAAAGTAACAGAATGATGAAAGGTGAATTAGAAGCTCTCGGCGAGGAATCAGACGGATTAGAATCTGTAAGTAAGATTCAAACTCATATTTTGAATCTTACTAAAGGTCAAGTAAATATTATGGATTCAGCAGATTCCACTAAGTTTAGAGATTATTACGATATCTTAAAAGATGTATCAGAAGTATGGGATGACTTAGAACAAACAGAACGTGCAGATTTACTAGAAACCATGTTTGGAAAAAACAGGGGTAATCAAGGTGCTGCCGTTATACAAGCTTTTCAATCTGGACAAGTTCAGAAAGCTTATGAGGCAACTTTAAATGCGGAAGGCTCTGCTCAACAAGAGCAGGATCGTTGGATGCAATCAATGGAAGCAAAAATCCAACAATTTCGTAGCCAATTCCAAGAACTGTCAAATACAGCACTCAATTCAGATTTCTTAAAAGGCGCAATTGATTCTGGAACGGGTCTTTTAAACATATTAACGCAAATTATTGATGTTGGAGGTGGTATACCAACACTTCTTACTGCCATAGGTGGCGTAAAATTATTTAAGAACCTAGATTTGTTTTATTAAACTGGTCTAATCTACACGAAAGAAAATGACAAATATGGTGTCATGGACAATTGTGTGGTGTTATGTTCTAAAACTGGAGGAGTAATTGCTGGGAAGCCTAATGCTCATTAAGCTACAACGTAATCTGAAAATGGTAAGCGTGATATGCGGCGAAAGCAGAAAAAATTAATGAGATGGTATAAGGTGAAATAAAAGGCATCGGGATGATGCTCCTAAGTATCTGGAATAAGGGCAAAGGTTGTTTGTTATTGCAACCGATTAACTAATCAGCAGCACACCAATATATCATTATGATATAGGGGGATGTTCAGAGACTACCGATCCTCTGAGTAAATACAGACCTTATTGTATTTGCTTGTAATGTATAGTCCAAGGTAGAATAACAAAATGGTGGTATTCCACTAGGATTCGCAACCCTTAATGTTGGAACGGTACTATCCCGTGCGATGATAGGACGGCTAAGTCAAGAGTCGTTAACCAGTGCGATCTAAAGATTGCTTTTGAGCAGTGTGTCCCTAACGCTGTTTGGTCTTGACATAGGGAATAAAATTTTTGAAAATATTAAATACACATTATATTACTGCATACATTAATCATATATTGATTTTAAAGTTGAAGAAAGTAAATAAAAATGATATTATGTTTTATAGACTAAAACATATACAAAAGAGGTTAAATATGAAAAATAATACGAGTTCAGTATTGAGTCGTAAATCATATGCCAGAGCTAACAGGAAAAACGTTCCACATAAAGAATCCGTTTTATGTTCTAGGGTATATGATGTCGAATTAAAAGATAAAAAGAATTTATGGCAGAAAATCACAGGTCGGAAAAGAAATTAAACGTATTAAACTGGATTTTGTATACTGTTTTAGTTTCTATTCCGACAGTATGGTTTACTGTTATCGTTCCTTATTTCGGGGGAATATTAAAATTAACAAAAGTTGTCAATGATCAAGTTCAATTTACTATCATTGGTGTTATTTTGACAATTTTAATAACTATAATTCTTCTTGTAATTATGTATCATAAAAGCAAACATCAGGCAAAATCACAAATTACAGATTTGGAAGATGAAGTATCATACTTAAGAAGTATAACTAATAACGTTGACCGAATATGCGATGAAAAATACTTACAATTACAAAGAAGCATCGTTGAAATAAAAGAAAAAAATGTTGATCCACCAAAAATCATTTCGAACCCTAATCATCAATTGAGTAGTATTTTAGTGGCAATAACATCATGTATTGTAGAGCTTATGAAAACTCCAGATTTAAGTTTTTCGTTTAAGGATTTTTATGTTACATTAACATATAATTTTCCTTTAGAAAATGGTGATTGGTCATGGACAGATGGAATTACAGAAAAGTATATGACTCTTGAAGAATTGTTATCAGATAATGCAAAAAGCACTTTTAATTATTTAAGAAAAAGTAAAAAGCCATATTATTTTAATAATAAAAAAGAAGAAGCTAAAAGAGAAGACAGATATGTATATAATCCTCAAGACGAATTAAATTCCGAAAATGGAGAACCTGTAGGCTCAATATTTTGTTACAATTACAAAATCAAAAAAGGTACAAAAATATATATAGATGCAATGCTTTCCATTTCGACCCAAAGGAAAAGGTTTGCTCCCGAAGATGATGAACAGATTAAAAATGCAAGAGATAATCTTGTTTCATTAGTAAAAGATTATTTTGGTAAAAGAATCGAAATTGAATTAAGTTTGTTATATTTAGAATACTTGAAAAATACAAGTGCACAGACTTATACATAATGATATATTTAGTCTAATATGGGCAGTCAGAGTAACTACTACTCTCCTGCTCTTTTCTTTACATCCAAAAATCATCATCTACTAATCTCCCACTGTCCAAACTTTTGCACACCCGCTATGATACAATACCTACATCAAGAAAACATTACAGATATCCAGGAGGGTGTGTAATATGGGACAAATAACATTCAACAAAGACACATGGAGATTTTTAATCATTGATAAATCAGGGCTGTATGCTCAGATCCATGATGAAGTATATGGGAATAATGCTGAGACTCTTAAGGAGTTGATGGATATTTATTCTGATAAGAGAAAGTATCAGTGTGTGGTTTTGGAGGTGTAGTATAGTGACATTTGGATGATTAGGAAATAATATGATGTGGGAATAAAGTTGAATATGGATGATAATACCCATGCTGATGATAACATGGGTATTTGTTCATATATAGTTTTTATCATTCTTTCTTCATTATAATCTGATCAATTACATCCAAAATACACATCACTGCAAAAAACAAGAATAAGGTTATGATTAATAAAACAATAATTGAAAGAATTTTAAACAATTTACTTATTCTTATAATGCAAAATGAAGCTCCATAAAGAATATACCATATCGAAAAGAAAAATACAGCAGAAATAAAAAAACGAAAACTTATCTTTTCTTCGATAAATGAAAAGCAGCTATTTAAAATAAAGAAAAGAAAGGTAGCTATAACAGACATTATTAATCCAGTATTTACTAAATACAACCATTTATATTCATTATCACATCTTGCATATGGGGTAATAA
>VIQU02000095.1 GCA_010206225.2 Lachnospiraceae bacterium MD308
TCTCGGCCGTTGTCATCCACTATGGCTATGGTATTAACTGGTCTTGGAACTGCTCTGATATCAGCAGGTACGGGCATAAAAATCACCTCTTTATATAGTCCTATTATATCATATTAGGACTATATATAATAGTGTTTTATACACAATTTTACAAAAATCTGAATGGATTAACAGGTGTGGCACGGTTAAAAATGGCCATTTTTTTAAGATTATTACTTTTGCTTAGCTAGTTTTGAATGTATTATATAGTTTTTTACGAGTTTACAGGTCTATTCTATAGTCCGGTAAATTGGGAAAGTTTTATTGTATCTCCCGGCGTAGTCATTGCCAGCGCTCCGTGAGCTGCGCCATAATTTACTGCTGTTTCAGCATTCTCTGTCGTCATCAGACCATAGATCAATCCTGACGCAGATGAATCCCCGCCCCCGACGCGGTCCATAATTTCAAGATCTTTATAATCTGTTGACTTAAAGAGAAGTTGGTGTTACGCTTACAGAATATGTAAACCGTAACCGAATCGATTATTCAAAAACACTGCTTTCAGACACTGACCTTGCGATAAAGACAATCGCCATATACTCCGGGATTCCAGATATCCAGTATTTCACCCGGATGTTTAAACGTATCACAGGAATGACGCCGAAGGCCTATCGGACACAGACTTGTACAAAAGAATTTTCTTAGAGCAAAGAGCTGCCGAAAATCAATTTTTCGATGGCTCTTTGCTCAATAATTTTGTCTGCATCAATCATTTTTCTAGTTTTGAATCTTTTATATTATGCATTCAGAACAGCACTGAACATAACTCATTTTATTTTAAGCAATACGCCTTTATTTATCTTTACAAGATCCTTAACTCCATCTATAGAACACAGCGAAATTGTCATTGTTTTATTCATTGTTCTTTTCCCTCCATTTCTTCCGCATTTAACAGCCAATACACTCCATACGCAGGAATATCAACTGCATCAGCCAAATGTAATCCAACCCCCAGCCAATATCATCATGGCACCGAAGATAATTCAGGAATACATACTCTTTGGGAAGTCGATTGACAATATCCATCTGCGCCCGCAGCAGCCTGACATCTCTGGTTGCTACTGTATTCCACGTAGTAGCCGTTGTAGTAACATTATAAAGCATATGGCACTTCAGTTTTTCTCCTGTTCCCAAATAAGGGACTACTTTATCTGGAGCCATGACCACTTCTCCAAGCAACAATACTTCTGGACAAACAACTTCACAAATACATATAATGCTCATGTTTGGTAAAGAAGCAAGCAACCGAAAACAAGAGATAGACCGCCAGCACCACACTATTCCGAACCATAGAAACCAAGACCAAAAGAAAAGCACCGTGGAAATGTGTATAACTTGCTATTACGTCATGGAAAAGTCCGTTCACAGAACATGGAAAAGCTAAAGGGCAGCTTTCCCACATTCTGCAAACAGACTTTCCCACAACTCCATAAGACAGCAAGTTATGCACATTACGCACAGTGCCGACTACTCCGGAATCCATTTCATATATATCACTAAAAAATCGAAACTTGTCAAGCTATGTCAAGATTTTTATGATATTCTTATAGGGGAGGTGAAATGATGTCAGATAATCGCTTATTCAAAATGTTATATTATCTTTTAGACAAGGAACGTGCTACTGCTCCTGAATTAGCAGCTGAATTTGAAGTTTCTACAAGAACAATTTATCGTGACGTAGAAGCATTAAGCAGTGCGGGAATCCCGATTTATGCTGAACCGGGAAAAAACGGCGGTATATACTTATTGCAGGATTTTATTTTGGACAGAGCAATATTATCCGAAAATGAGAAGCAGGAAGTATTGACGGCAATACAAAGTATATTTGCCACAGGCTATACTGGAGAAAAAGAATTACTAACAAAGTTATCAGCGATTTTCAATGTAAATACAAGAAATTGGCTTGAAGTGGATTTTTCACGTTGGGGAAAACGCATTTATGATAACTCAAAATTTGAAATTTTGAAAACAGCGGTGATTCAGTGTAGAAAAGTAAAGATAGTTTATGAAAACTCTAACAGCAGAAGAAGCACACGAATCGTTCAACCATTAAAAATATCTTATAAATCAAAAGAGTGGTATTTAAAAGCATTTTGTATGGAAAAACAAGATTTTCGCATATTCAAATTAAACCGTATATTAGAGCTGGAATTATTAGAGGACACATTTGTGCCAAGACCATACCCGGAAGAAAAAAACAATCTGCAACAGATATACCCTAAAATAGTCCTTTCGTTTTCAAAAGCTATTGCATATCGTGTCTATGATGAATTTGACGAATCAGAAATTAAATATCAAAAAAACGGTGATTTAATTGTTTGTACTGAAATCCCAGTTGATACATGGCTTACTGGTTATCTGCTTTCATTCGGGGCACAAGTTGAAGTCATTGAACCAAAGTATTTAAAAGGTATTTTAGCCGAACAGGCACAAGAAATATATAAAAAAAATAAACCTTGACAAAAGGTGTCAAGATATATGTGCTATACTAATGACCATAGCAATACAGTTATACAGAAACTTTAATCACAATTAGAAAGAAAGAGGTAACAAAAATGAATGAAATGAATCAGAAATTTTGTCAGTGTTGTGGTATGCCTATGGGAGAAACTGATGAACTGTACGGAACAAATGCAGATGGCAGCAAAAATGAGGAATACTGCAAGTATTGTTTTGAAAACGGTAAGTTTACTTTTAATGGTACAATGGAAGAAATGATTGAGGTATGTGTACCGAATATGGCTGCTGCTAACCCCAATATGAGCGAAGAAGAAGCAAGAAAAATTATGCTTGAATGGTTTCCGACACTGAAACGCTGGAAAAACTAATTTTGATATTGTCATTTCTATCGTCCAATGATTAGTAAAAAAGGTGAAGTCATTTTTGTTGATGGGTAATCAAGGGGTGGTAGTTAAAATTGCTATCGCCCCTTTGAATTATAAAAGCAGCCATAAACTATGCATCGCCCTATGTGGGGGAAAGGGGGAATCAACTATGCCTTGCACAGAAGCATACAGAGAACATATTATGTATACGTTCAATGGCTTTTGCAAGACCGTCATACGCTTTGCGGCTATCAACGCATGGCGTGACAGGAGCAGGCGGTGGCAAAAAGAAATATCCCTTGAATACCTCACAGAAGAAAAGTTTTACCCTTTAGGCACAACAGACGAATATTTTGAAGCACCCTATGAAGAACACCCTATAACGATATGCGGTCAGACAGTTATCCTCACCAATAGGGAACTTGCCGCCGCACTGTTATCTCTGACGGAGAAGAACCGGGAAATTATTTTCCTTTACTTTTTCGGGCATTACACACAGCAGGAAATCGGGGAAATGTACGGAAGCTGCCGGAGTACGACAGGGTATCAAATCCGCAGGACTTTACAGCTCCTGCATAAAGAAATGGAGGTGCTTTCACATGGGGAATCCGAACCTTTTGCCCTATGAAACGATTGTCCGGGCAACCAGCGGAGAGCCGGAAGCTGTGGACGAGGTTTTACGGCATTACAGCAAGCGTATCCGAATTGCCGCCATTGAAAACGGGCATATCAACAGAGATACGGAGGACAACATAAAATCCCGGCTTGTTGCCGCATTATTCAAGTTCCGTTTTGATGAACAGGAAGTATAAGAAATCGCTTTCATTTTTGGGAAAACGGATATATAATAAAGCACAGATAAAGTGGGAGTAATTAACAAAGTGACAAAGTTCAGCATGGAACGTTAATTTCACATTTTGGTTCAAAGGAAGAAAAGTCAAAAGGAAGAAAAAACAGAGTAATCCGATGAACATGAATTTTTGTTAAAAAAACGGAGGCGCTATGACAATAAAAAAGCTGTTCTATATTGCAATCGCAGGAAGCGTACTTTGCTTCTGCGGAGATATGTTATTGGGTTGCTTTTACCCTATGGAAAAAGTGGGGATTTTTCATCTTTTTCCTGCATTTTCAGAAGAATGGTCAAATGCTACGTCTATTAGGTTCATTATAGGCGGATTATTGGGCGTGATTGCACTCCTTTTAATGTTTTGCGGGTTTTACGCTATATCTGTTTTACTCAAAGAAAAAGTCGGTAAATATGATAAACTGTTTTTTATAGCATCCATTGTATTTGTCTCTGTAGGAACATTATACCATTGTGTATTCGCAATATCCGCGTGGCTATATAATCAACTAGCAGAAAAGAATATAGTATTAGCTAAGCGGATTAGTGAACGCTTTTTTACTACATTCATCTGTGTTGCATTTTTGGCTGCAATAAGTTTTATAATTTTATCAATTATTATATTTTGTGTTGCGATAAAAGGAACATGGGGAAAGAAAAGATGGGTGCTGATAAATCCGCTTTTGTTTATGGGAATTTCAATTATGGTTGCAACCGTTTTACCTGCTAATGCTATAATCAATGGTGTGTTTGATTGGGGACAACAAAGTTTGGCTTTGTTGCTAGTTTTCTGCGCATTTTCAAAAATCCCTTGCACAACTTCCAGTTTGTAGAATTGTAGCCAGCTAAAAACTGAATAACCGCCGCTACATAAAACGGCACTGGTGTTAGAATATAATTAGTACAAGTTAGACATGGAAAATTCCCAACAGGAAAGTATAATAGAACAGATGGAGGAATGAACATGGCTACACAATATACAGAAGAATTTAAGAATGATGCAGTAAGGTATTGGAAGGAWCATCCAGAGCTTGGGATTGCTAAGTGTGCAAAGAATCTGGGGATTAGTAAGACAGCTCTTTCTAACTGGAGAAAGATATATGATGCAAATGAGGGGACAGTCCCAACCAGAGGAAGGGGGAATTTTGAGAGTGATGATGCAAAGGAACTTGCACGCCTGCGTAAAGAGCTACGTGATACACAAGATGCTTTAGATATCTTAAAAAAAGCAATCGGCATACTGGGAAAATGACAGAGGCTCTCTTCCTGGAGACTGCCCGGTATGAAGAGCAGCTTCTGGAAGAGGGGAAACGC
>VIQU02000096.1 GCA_010206225.2 Lachnospiraceae bacterium MD308
CGGGCGATCATCGCCATTGCACGTATGATGCTGACCTGCCTGTACCATATGTTCTCAAAGCAGGAAGCATTCAATCCTGCGGATACGGATTATTCGGCAATCCCAGAAGAAATGTACCAGAAATTCCAAGAACAGTACGATAAGAATGCAATCAAACGTTTGGAGAAGAGAGGCTTTACAATTATCCCTCCTGCTGTAACAGCCTGATATCCTCCATTTACAGAATCTTCTTGTGAAAGCGGCAGTTTACTGGTGCTCTGGTACTGTGTTGCCTTTTTTTACGTTTTTCTTTCAACCTATCATATCTCACCAGTTCTCCGCTTTTATACTCCGGTCCGTTCAGATATGCTGTATCCTCATACCGTTCTCCATCCTCTGTCCTGCTGTGGGTAACTTTATATAATTCTTTCATTCCTCTCATTTGCTTCCCATGACGCTCCTCTATCCATTTTTCATTATGCCTGTCAACCTGTTTTTCAATCTCTTTATCATAGAAAAATACCCAGATAAGTTGGTTTATCTGCATCCTCTCTCTGTAAGGGGAATTTTTCCCTCCGATCCATACGGAATCCCCCATCATCCAATAGGCTTTCAGGGATTCTCCTTCCAGATCTCTCTGTAGAAATCTATAAACAGACAAGCTGATACACTGGAATATCCTCCGGCTCAGCACATAGAAAAGAGTATGCCCCTGCACATGGCTCAACGGACATTCTTTCATTTCTTCAAAAGACGACATCCACCGTTCTGTAGAACAGTCAAAATAATCCTCCATCCTCTTTCCGACAAAATCTAAAATATAAGTTTCTGCTTTTAAGTACCGGAACTGCCGTTTTATCTCTCCCCAGTTACTCCTTTTAAACTGCGTCTGATGAGTTGTAAATACAAGGTCACAGTCCTCTTTGCCGTCATCATATTTCTCTGGCACGGGGTAATCTTTTTCCCAGTTTTCCCGTAACGGAAAATAAATCAGTTTGTCTGTCGGATTGAAGCCTAAAACTACTGCTGCATAGAGCAGCGTGCTTAACCCTTTACGGTCTCCCACCCATCTTTCCCCATCATATATGCGCCCATAGTCCTCGACCCATAGTATGCCTGTATCCTGTGGGATAAGGATATCATAGCTATGGCCTTTATAGCTTGCCGTAAACTTTTTGAATTTTATCTTTCTTTTCTCTTCTATACCAAAACACCTTCTTTTATAAAATCTTCTTTAATCTGAAATCCATCCCTTCATACACCCTTACCGGATTCCCCCGCACGATCTTCGTATGCTCCCTCCACGCAGAGTTCACCTGTTTCTTCTTCTCGTTCAGTTCCCTCTGCTCTAAAATAGCACTCAGCTTGTTCAGTGCGTCCTTCTTATTGGCATACTGGCTTCTCTCAGAAGTTGATGTAACGGTGATCCCTGTAGGGATATGGATAAGACGCACTCCCGTCTCTACCTTATTGACATTCTGTCCGCCTTTTCCCCCTGAGTAGAATCTTTCAAAGCGTATCTCCTGTTCCTTACATATATTCTCTCTTTCCGGTATCACGCTTACATCCACAAACCAGTTCTTTCTCTTATGGTGCGGACGGTACGGGCTTTTACAGATCCACTGTACGCTTCCTTCTAAATCCGACAAGTCACACTCTGCAAAAAACAAAACAGACGTAAGACCTCCCTGATTGCGGGATTCATGGGATGACAGCAGCTCGATATCCGGATATTCCTTCTTAAGCGACTGGAACAGCTTATACACCGCCAGCTCACATTCTGCCGGTCCCTGCCCTGAACTTATCTGTATTATCATTCATTTCCTCCGTTTTTTTCTTCTCATGTTATAGTTTTCAACTTACACTTACATTTCTCGTTATATCATCTTGTTTCTCTATACAGTTTCCACTGCAGGGCGGTATTTTTCAACCACCCTGAATATTTCTCAATTTCCGGCTTTATAGCTGTATACTGGTTTCAGCAGTCTCGTGATCTCAACCGTATCGCCAATGGCCTGCCGGATATATGCAAGGTCTCTGTAAGCAAAAGGCGCTTCATCAAGCGTTCCCTTTCCGATACAGGCACAGTATATCCCCTTCATCTCTTTTTTAAAATCGGATACCGTATAAAACTCCTGCACCTTATCCCGCCTCAGTATCCTTCCTGAGCCATGCGGAGCCGAATAGTTCCAGTCCGGGTTCCCTTTCCCGATCCCAAGCAAAATGCCGTCCCTCATATTGACCGGGATCACTACCTGCTCTCCTTTATATGCAGAAACTGCACCCTTTCTGAGAATAGCCGTGTCGCCTTTAGTCTCTATATAATTATGGCTGCAGGAAAATGTCTCCGACACTTTCCATTTCATTCCTTTTACCAGTTCATCTGTCATAGCCTCACGATTCAGCGCGGCATACTCCTTTACCACCTGCTGGTCATGCAGATAATCCTCTTTAAGATTTCCTTCCAGCACCGTCATCTCATAGGGTATTTTAACTCCCTTCTGCTTTAGCTCTTCCTGTCCTTTTCTTAAGTAGTATTCCGTCACTTCTTTTCCAAGATGGCGGCTCCCTGAATGAACCGCTATGTAAAGACTTTCCTCTTCATCCCGGTCTATCTCAATAAAATGATTGCCGCTTCCCAGCGTCCCAAGACTGAGCGCTGCCTTCTCTGCATGGATGCTCCCAAAACACCGGAGCCTTGTCAGGTCGAACTCCCTCATAAAACGGTGTTCTTTTTTTCTAGCAAATCCTCCGGCTGGAATATTTTCTCGGATGACAGTATCAAGCTTCTGAAACTCTATTTTCTTTTGTTTTACCTTTGTGATTGTAATACCGCATCCGATATCGATACCGACAAGACTTGGAAGAAGCCTTTCTCCAACAGTCATAGTAAGCCCTATGACACCCACTTTGCCCGGGTGTACATCCGGCATGATACGGACAACACAGCCTTTCGCCACATCATTATCGCAGAGCAGCTTTATCTGTGCTGCTGCATACTCTTCTACATCATCAGTGAATATTTTTGCGGACGCAAAGATCCCGTTCACAGTTTTCATAAATCCTCTCTCTTTCTTCAGATACCATACAGAAATGGGTATCCGTTAAGCCCCAGAGATGCAGATCTATACCCTGAACCGGACAGATAGATATAAAAATCGAATCCTTATCTTATACCAGACCTCTGGTTAGGAAAACCTGCTCTCTGACTGTAGTTCCCGTTGTGATTGTTGTCTGATTGAATATTTTATTAGCCTTCATGTGATCTTCCTCCTTTTCTGGTCTGGGTGTTTTTATGTTACAACTGCAAAATAGCAGTACATAAGTATTTTCGGCAGCTTACCATAAAACATTAGAATTGATCTGACCAAAGCATGGCGCTCCTGTCATTTTCTTTTTGCCTTATCTCATCTACCATTTTATACGGGGATAAAAACACCGGAATATCTTCTTAAATCCTCCATAGACCTTTTCAACAAAATCAGCATTAAACTTCACAGCATTTCCCTCCATACCATAAACCTCCGGATTTTCTTTCACCACTTCTTCCATAGCTTTCCCGATTGATTTTTCAACAATCCCATCCAGACATTCACACCTGCACTCATGATCTGCATTGTAGTATATAAAACGGTTCATAATAATACAGGCTGCCATCACAATCTTTTCAATCACGTAAAAATGTACATGCTCATAGCGTTCCATCATCAGGGAAACGATAAATATGATCTCAATCGCCTCTCTGGAATCAACACAGGAACTGACAGCCTCCAAAAACACTCTGCGCTCTGCATCTGTCAGTCCTGTGGCTTTCGGATTATTCAGACTGCTTATCACATCATCAAAAAGCAGGTTGAATGCCCTCTCACTATCCCTCAGGTCAGAAGCAAGCTGCGTGTCAATCCTGCCAATGGTAAGCCTCTTATCCGCCATACAGCCATATCTCCCATAGTCCAGTTTCCATACTGTATCTTCGCTAAGGTCTGGATACGCATGTGAAATTTCACATTTCTGCTCTTTTCTGTTAAATGAAATGATACCGCGGATATCTTCATTTTTCTCTGCATACACCACAGAGCCAATAAAAAGCGGCAGGATTTTATCATCTTTTGTAAAAGTAAGCTCCTTTGAATTCCATATGCCAATGTAATATGCTGAACTTTTCGAGATCACAGAATATGCTTCTGCTATCTCTCTTACCTTAAAATCATCCGATATCATGTCTCTTCCTTCCTATTCTGTCAAGCCTAAATCTATTGATTTTACTGGCTTTGACGATTTTTATTTACCTCAAAAACAGAGCCTGGAGTGATGGATATCGTAGTATCATGTACCGAATAGCTGATAAACAGGTATACCTAATAGAGCATCCCTTTTCTTTGCTTTATAAAGGCTATTTCCCTCTGGTCAACTATGATGATGAACCTTCCGTGTCTAAGGGGATCGTCTCCCAACTTCCTTCGTCCCATCTACCATACACTGAGTGCCAGCCAAGCTCCTGGACGGGGTCTTGCCCCACGGAAAANTTCCTTCCTATTCTGTCAAGCCTAAATCTATTGATTTTACTGGCTTTGACGATTTTTATTTACCTCAAAAACAGAGCCTGGAGTGATGGATATCGTAGTATCATGTACCGAATAGCTGATAAACAGGTATACCTAATAGAGCATCCCTTTTCTTTGCTTTATAAAGGCTATTTCCCTCTGGTCAACTATGATGATGAACCTTCCGTGTCTAAGGGGATCGTCTCCCAACTTCCTTCGTCCCATCTACCATACACTGAGTGCCAGCCAAGCTCCTGGACGGGGTCTTGCCCCACGGAAAAAACCGATGCCGGCTACAGCTCTTGTTTTTATGTTTGATTGTTACTGGCCTACATTCACCTCTCGTGGTACTGATTTACTCAGTGGACGCTATACCACTACTGTTTCCTGTTGGTCTTTTGCTGATGCAGCCCCTTTCGGACTCCATCGTTTATGGGTTTCTGTTCCAGAACCCTGTCCAGTCTATGACGCCTTCTGTCACACACTCGACAGAGTTCTGGATTATGTTACTTGTAGTTTTGTTTCTTATGCTGCCAATGGTGCCTGTGCTGATGCCGGGCGCCTGATATCCTTCAACAGTTTTTGTGGATCATAAGTTGTCCCTGTCTTCAGTATGGTGTAAATCACCCTTAGAATCTTGCAGGCTATCACAATCAGTGACTGCATCTTTTTCAATGGATTGTTGGTCCGTGTTTTGTAATACTCATGCAGCTGCTTGTATTCATCTGCGTGCGACACCGCTGACTTTGCTGCCTGGAACAGCCAGTACCGGAGCCTCTTGCGCCCTCTGTGGCTGATCTTTGTTTGTCCTTTATGCTTGCCGGAACTGCACGCTACCAGGCCCATTCCGCTTAGTTTCTGGATTTCCTTCACATCATCAAACCGCCTGACATCTCCCATCTCTGCCACTATTCCAGCCAGTATGTTTTCACCTACGCCATTGATTGCCAGTATGTTTTCTGCATAAGGTATTTCCCTGCATTCCTTGTGCAAGGCACTTTCAACCGCTGCAAGCTGCTCATCCAACTTCAGGATCTGTTCTGCATACCATTTCACCGCCTCCCTGCCTACACCAGCCCCATCCTTTAGCCCCACGCTTTTCTTTGCGTAACTCACAATCTCACCGGCTCTTCTGTAACCGCGTCCTCTTAGCTTTGCATCATGCCAGATATTTTTTATGCCTTCCACGCCCAGTGCTGCGATATCCGATGGGATGGCTGATGCTTTCAGTATTTCCAGTGTGAATGCACCATCTATTTTTCCAAATGCGTCCATGTATTCCGGAAAATAGATTTTCAGTTCCCTATGGAGACGATTGATATTTCGTATCCTGTCTTCGGTAAGCTGATCCCTGAACATGGAGAGCCTTCTCATATCTGCGTAGACTTTTTCCGGAAGATATGGCATTCCATAGTTGCCATCTTTCACAAGATTGGCAATCAGTTTGGGATCTTTTCTGTCATCCTTGAGCTGACTGTTGTCTTCGATTTCTTTGCTCTGCTTTACAGCATATGGATTAACCTGGACAACGCTGATTCCGTTTGAAATCATCCATGCAGCCAACGCAAACCAGTAGTGGCCTGTCGGTTCAAGACCCAGCACTATCTGTTTCTTATCGTTTTTTGCCGCAAGTGCCAGCACCCATGCCTTGGCATTCTCAAAGCCTTCTGAATCATTGCTGAATTCAAATGCTCCACGGCTTAACTCCCTTCCTCTGACATCAATTGCCCTGATATAATGAGTCTCACTGCCTATGTCACATCCTACTATAAGCATGTCATCCGTAATGAAGGAGAGTTTGTCGTTCTTAGCAAACTTACCGTTTGTTTCCAGTTCCCTCCAGGTATAGGATCTCAGTTCTTTTTCTACCACCTCTATTTTCTTGCTCAGTTCTTCTTTTGGCAAAAGATTATTTGCCTGATTTTCTACATTTGCTTGCTTTTTTGCTTTTTTTGTTTTAACATTCATCTTGAATACCTCTTGTGTTTTTAGATTTTACCAACTGCCAGGTCAGTAATAATCTAAATTTACTTGAGGTATTCTTTTGTGTCAATTCCCTTTACTCTTTAAAGTATACAGGAAGCTCCNGAAGGAGAGTTTGTCGTTCTTAGCAAACTTACCGTTTGTTTCCAGTTCCCTCCAGGTATAGGATCTCAGTTCTTTTTCTACCACCTCTATTTTCTTGCTCAGTTCTTCTTTTGGCAAAAGATTATTTGCCTGATTTTCTACATTTGCTTGCTTTTTTGCTTTTTTTGTTTTAACATTCATCTTGAATACCTCTTGTGTTTTTAGATTTTACCAACTGCCAGGTCAGTAATAATCTAAATTTACTTGAGGTATTCTTTTGTGTCAATTCCCTTTACTCTTTAAAGTATACAGGAAGCTCCTACTTTTTAGAATGTCTATAATATTCTCATCTGTTAAAGTTGCAAAACGTAATTCCTTATCCGTTACTGGAATATCCGGTTTCCTGAATACATTCACCCCAACATTATATCTTTTCTGTACACTAATACAAAAAGCTTTCAAAACACCATACCAAAATCGTTAAAAAAAGGACGATAAGATACTCTTTTATCGCCCAAATACATTATTGATTGCTTTTAGATAATACTTTACGATTCAAAATAAATCTTTACAATTTTATTATTTTTTATGACCATTCTAAAGCCAAGATCATTACCATTATATTTTAAATATTTTTAAATTGTTTTTTGGAAAGCCTCTCACTCATCTCTCCGCCTGAAGCATAATATTTTACTTTTTTAGATAAGGTAAAAGTTTTCTTTTTATATGGAATATATTTGCCCTTTTTTGAATTATATAAATTCTTTTCAGATGTAAACCTTGTAAAAGAACCCCATATCGTTAATTTGTTATTTTTCAATTTAAATTTGTATATATCTCCAAATGAATCACCACTTGATTTCTCAGCAGTCATACTCGATACATAATGATAGGTTTTACTTTTGCCCTTCGCTTCAGCCACCAAAGTTGATGTGTTTAACGCAATAACAAATGCCATTACCATTGCAATCCATTTAATGTGTTTTAAATATTTCATTATTTTCACCATTTCCTTCCTACAAACTTATTTGATTTTAATTGTTACCGTTTTCTTTTTTCCGCTTCCGTCTGTTGCTTCTGCTGTAATCTTTACTTTTTTACCTTTTCCAGCTTTGTATGCCTTCACCTTCCCTGAACTGTTCACGGTCGCATACTTTTTATTGCTGCTTGTCCATTTTAATGTTTTGTTTGCCTTTTTAGTCGCTGTAACTTTCGCTTTCAGTTTCAGGGTCTTTCCGGCTTTTACAGACTTGTTACCGGATATAGCAACTTTCTTCACAACACCTTTCATAACCGAAATCTTATAAGTTGCTTTCTTTTTACTGCCGTCTGTTGCCGCAGCGGTAATTGTTACAGATTTTCCACCAGCCTTTTTATTGACTGTAACAACACCTTTACTGTTTACCGTAGCAACTTTCTTATTGCCGGAAGTCCATTTAACAGATTTATTTGTTGCTTTTGAAGGAGACACCTTGGCTGTCAGCTTGATTTTCTTTCCAGCGGCAATCTTTTTAGAAATACCGGATATCTTGATACCTGACACTTTTACTTTTGAACTTGTGCCATCCAAAAGTTCATAGGAAATCCCATAATCTTTTGCGTATTTGTGACCTGCGGTATTAGCATAGCATTTAATCTTTGTATTTGAATATTTCTTTACACCATTCCCGTCCAGTCGATTTTCATTTTCCAGATCTTCACCAAAGTATCCGTATACATACCTTCCAATTTCAGAAACACTTTTAGGAATTGTAAGCACTGATAATTTGTCACAACCAAAAAAAGCATATTCGTCTATACTTGAAAGTTTTTTCGGTAACACAACATCTTTTAATGCAGTATCATATGTAAAGGCAGCAAAGTATATCTCTTTCACATTATCTGAAAACGTAATATTTTTTAAGCTGCTACATCCCATAAACGCCATAGAATAAATTATTTCTGCGGGTATATTTACACTTTCCAGAGAAGTGCAGCCTTGAAATGCACGCTCTCCTATGTTTTTTACACTAGAAGGTATATTTATACTTTTTAATTCAGTGCAACCCCAAAAAGCAAAGTCTCCTATATCAGTTAGTCCTTCTCCTAAAATAACTTTCTTGATTTCTTTTCCACCCCATGGTGCCCATGAGTCTCCCTCTTCGTCATATTCATATATATCATCCATCGAACCGTTGCCACTAATTATTAATGTCCCTGTCGCCTGCTTAAAACTCCACGTCAAACTTTTTTCAGATTTATTTTCTGCAGACTGTAAAGAAATTTCATTGCTCCGTACAACCAACGGTTTTTCCTCTAATTCATTATTCTCAGTTTCAACCTGAACATTTTCCAATTCTTCATTCGTTGCAATTTCTGATATTTCTTCCGATGATTCTTCCAATCCGTCTGTTTCTAACTCTGGCTCTGCTGCAATTTGATCTTCTTCCTCAGACACTGTATCCTCTTGTTCCCCTGTTTCAAATATTATAACTTCCTGATCTGTCAACTCTTCAGCAAATGCAGTCATATCCGCACATAAACTCCCGCCCATGACTACCGCAAGAAAAAGCGCTGTAAGTTTTTTGTTTACACATTTTTTCATTTACTTTTTTCCTCCTGTATTTCACTTAGTTTTTCTAACCTGTACGCCTTTATCTAATGCAAAATCCGGTTCTCTTTTCGATAAAACATGATATTCCATATCCTGCATCAAATCATTTTCTCAACTATTTCTTTTTAATACTTTTTTCTTTTTATCTTGCGGAAAGATTTTGCCTTATCGCCCTTTGTAAGCTTTTTGACATATGATGTATAAACTTTTTTATCTACCTTTTTCCCCTTCACATAATATGAAGTTGTATATATTTCTTCTTCTGTTTCCATGTTCCAATCAAATTCTACGTCCTTATGTGCTACACATTTGTATTTATTATTTTGGAACTTATAATATTCATCATGTGAATTACTCATATGCGAACCATAATAATGTAATACTCTATTTTTTTTATAATATTGTGTAAACTCTCCTTGCCCTACTTCAATAAGTTTCTTTACTTTTCCGCCTTTATAGGTATAAATAATCTGTGAACAATATCCAAAATCTGGCTCTGTAATCAATTCATCAATCCCATCTCCATTCAAATCCTTATATGCATATTTGAGCTTTTCTTTTCCGCTACGATATTTTTTCTTATCTTTTTTTAGCTGTTTTTGATATGCCTTATGTGCCTTTTTGTTTTTTGAACTAGCCGCTTGCGCTTCAACCGGAACTGCAGTTATACATAATACAAAAACAATAACCATAAACATTATTTTTCTTAATTTTTTCATTTTCTCTTCCTCCTATGCCTTACATTTCCTTTATCTACCATGTTTTAATTCCTAAATAACATCTTTCAGATCGTAGAACACTTCTATGACACATGGTAATAGTCTGCTATCAGATAATCCAAGCCTTCCCATATGACATCTGAAAAGCCAGCCGGGACATCTAATACATACAATGAAGCCACATCATTCCAGACAAAAGTCATCCCCCTGTAAGATACAGTATGATCGTCAATGATCTCTCCTTCTACATTTTCCAGCAGATACGGATACTCATGGGTTCCTATATTCATATATACAATCCCGTCCCGAATGCTCTTGACACTAATCACTCCGGCTTCCATATCACTTCCACACTGGTATTCTCCTTTGATTCCGATAAAGCTTTTTGTATCAGCCACCCCGTTTATCTCATCTTCAACTCTTTTAATCAATTCAACATTCTTCTTTTCAAAATCATTGAACACTTTATCCGAATTGAATTTATCCGCTTTTATTGTCCCCTTATACCATGAAGTGCTTTCAAAATATTTTTTCAGATCCTCGCTTTTAAATATATATCCATGTCTCGCAAAGATTTCATTTCTTGCTATCTTCAATTTCTTCACATCTACTCTGAGAATCTCATCCTCCGTCAGATACTTATTATCGCTGTCCGCAAAAATATATTCATTAAGTGTATCTTTCGCTTTCTCCTCCTCTTCCGCTTTTCTTTCCGCCTCCTCCTTCGCTTTCTTCTCCTCTTCTTCTTTTCTTTCCGCCTCCTCTTTTGCTTTCTTCTCTTCTTCTTTTCTTTCCGCCTCTTCTTTTGTTTTCTCCTCCTCCGCTTTTCTTTTTGCTTCTTCCTCTACTTCTTCCTTTTTCTCCGCTTCCTCCATTTCACGTTGTTCTTTGGCTTCTCTCATATCTGCAAAATACTCTTCTGAATACAATCCTGTTGCTGTCATTGCCATCACACTACACCCAATAGCAATCACAATATATGTAATAAAACTTCCTAATATAGTGAATCCAATTTTATGTTTTTTAAATAATGGAAGTTTATCCCTAACTCCCATAAAATTAGTAATTATAACAAAAGGTATCCCTATAATCATAAGAGCTGTGACAGCATTATAAATCTTTTCTATACTTGCATCCGCACGGTTTCCATATTCACTGGGACTTGTCAGTATAGCAACAAAAACAAATATTAAAAAAATGTATCCGAAAACTGCCACTACTTTTTTCCAAAGTATATTTGTACGAAACCCTGGAATAATATCCTTTAATTTCTCATTATTTTTTTCCATACTTTTATCCTCATTTTACTCTAATCTCTTATATCTGTAGATTACGCTAAATCGGAACGGCAGTTCCGTGTGAACGGCGCAGCCGTTCCGTTCCCAACGGCGCATCAGCGCCGCTCTCTATTTATCGACTTTATCACACTGGCTCACGCATACTCCGTCCATTCATTTCAAGACGGTAAGAATGCTTTTTGTCAGTGATACGGGCAAGGCAGGCATCTGCATAGGTTCCGTCTGAAAACATATCAAACCAGGACTTGATTGGAAACTGTGAAATAAGGATTGTAGATTTACGTCCATCCCTTGCATCTATTACTTCGAAAAAATCCCGGCATTTATCCAAATCAAGCGGCATAAGTCCGAAGTCATCCACTGCCAGCAAATCT
>VIQU02000097.1 GCA_010206225.2 Lachnospiraceae bacterium MD308
AAAAGCGTATCCATGGGATACCATGGGATAATGCCTGTATTGAATCCTTTCATGCATTGATCAAAAGAGAATGGCTGAATCGATTTAAAATAAAAAATTATGAACATGCCTATAAATTGGTATTTGAATACATAGAGACATTTTATAATACGGTAAGAATCCACAGTCATTGTGGATATCTATCACCAAATGAATACGAGAATGTGTATGAACAGAAATTGAATAAGATGGAAAGATTGGCTGGATAAAAAATGGAAGGTTGTAAGAAAAGTTCACTTTTAACTTGTACTTTTTCTTGACATAGTACCACACACCAAGACAGGAAATCAAGAAAAGGTTTCCTGTTTTTTTGCGCCCATTTTTGGCATTTTCAAAAATCGTCGGTATTATGCCGTGCAAAGGGGATAGAAAGAAATTTCTGAAAATTCCCGCCTATTCCGGCTTGCGTGGTTTTGTAAGGAATGAGGGGAAATTTCCGCAAATTAACGTTCATTTTGCTTTTTGCTGGTTTGAAGTATTAGAGGGAGAAATATCGCCGCTGCTTTGGCAAAATCCCCGCTTGCGGCACTAAAGATATTGAGAGCATACGGACAAGAAAAATATCTGCAAAGGGTGTTATCATCCACTGGCTTACTTCTTCCTCTCCATACCGTTCACGGATATGTAAGAGCAGATGACGGATGGTATCCAGCCATTCTTTCAGTTCATCCGGCATGGCAATCAGCCACAGCTCTCTCTTTCTTCTTTTTCCGGCACAATACCAACGGCATATAACTCAGTTCGATCCACGGGCAGGCGCGGCAGGCGCAGATAAAATCCATGACCGCGTCAAAAAAACATAGTTAAAGACAAGTTTTCCATTCGGATCCCTGGAACAGAGCTGGAGTTCATCATCAAAGATTCCCTTGCACCGGATATACCGAAACCCTATATCTTCCTGAACCCTGCGGACAGCTTTTTGAACCCATTCATTCAAGAGTCCTTTTGCATATCCGCCGTTAATGGAGGTTTTCCAGTTTTCTGACATGACTTTTCCCGCGCTTCGGGCGTCAACCTTCAACTGATATAATTCCGGTTCGAGGTAATCTGTTTCCATCTCCTTTTTCATGGTGTTTTTGCCAAGATAGGTAAATAATCGATCAAACAGATGGGAACCCATGTCCGGCATATCTATATCCGGTTCCATATGCTTCCTGTTTTCCGCGATATTTTTCTGCCTTTCCTTTTTATACTTTCCCGGGGTCATTCCATACGTATCACGGAATGCTTTGATAAACGCATTTGTATTCACAAATCCGGTGCTGATAGAAATCTCTGTTACACCCTTTCCCTGTTCCAGCAGTCTCAGGGCATGCTGAAGGCGTATCATTTTAAGATATTCGGTAAAGCTCACCCCCATCTCTTTTCACATAACATGTGATAAATGGGATGCACTCAGGTAATTTTCTTCCGCAAATTTGCGAAGCGATATATCCTCCTGATAATGCTCACGGACATATCCTGTCAGCAAAAGCGCCTGCTCTCGCCCATTCTCCCCTCTGTTCTCAGGCTTAGGCCTTCCGAATGAAACAAGCAGCTCTGATAACAGACCGGAAACCATACCGCGGATACGAAGCTGCTCCTGCGGATCATTTTTACAGTATACTGCAAAAATATCCGCCATAAATTCTCTGAGCCTTTCAAAATATTTCTGATATTCCTGACCGGCCAGAAAAGACATGCACTCTATTTTCCTATACTCAAATTCAGGATACAGGTTCCACGCAAAGGATTCAGGAATCATCAGGCTGAGTACCGCTCCGCCCGTCTTTAAAAGAAGCTGATAAGTTTCATGCATGTTCATGACAAAAATATCATTTTCCTGTATCTGCCATATCCCCTTTCCGGCTGCCGCATAAGTTCCCCTTCCCTGCAATACATAACAGATTTCTATACCTTCTGCAAAGCTGCTGCTTTTTCCCCTCTCATCATAAATTTGAAAAAATAGTTTCTGGTTTTCTATCATTGCCTGTTTCCCCCACGTTACGCTCTGTCTTATTTCTTAATCATCCTTGTCTTCCATACTCTGTATACAATTATCTTATTTGCAAGCAGCCCGATCACGCATACCACAATCCCCGAAGGAATCAATACGAGATACACGATCTTCTGGAACCTGTCAAACAAAAATCCATATACCATCTGCCCAACCGGCTGGGCGCACAACGTAACAGCGGATGTATAAGCCATAATCTTCCCAATCAACTCATCCGGCGTATTCTGCTGGATCATGGATACCGCAAATATAAAAAAAATACTAATCGCGGCCTGCATACCGCAGAAGGCAGCAACAATCACAGCATATCGGATCATCACGCCGGACGGGAAAAGAAATACAACCCCTGCCGGAATGATACAGACACCGATTGCCGCAAGCACATACGATAATCTGCCGAATCTTAACTTCCCCGTAAGAAGCCCCGCGGCGATACTTCCCAGAATAGTGGCAACCGCCAGCGCACTCTCCGCTCCGCCATAAAATTTCGCGTCCAGGCCAAGCACAGCCCGCACAAGAAAGGGCAGCCCCACCAGCGTAATCCCCATGACAAAAAAGCGTGAGAATGCTGCCAGAAGCAGCATCTTCATGATATCCGGCCGCTCTTTCATGATAAAACGGATACTGCCGGAAAAATCATTTTTTACCATGGACAAAACATTTCCCGGAAACTCCCTGACCTGATAGCCCAATCTGATAAAGCATTCAAATAACGCCGTGATAAAAAAGCATACAACACTTGCATACATCACAGGCTTCAAGCCGACAGCAGAATATAAGATACCACCCAGCAAAGGCGCGATCAGATAAGAAATGGACGCCATCTGGTTTACCACTGCATTTCCCTTAATAATGTTATCGCCTGCCAGCATCTGCGGGATACACGCCTGCACCGTAGGCGTTTCAAATGCCCCAAGAACAGAGAGTATCACCAGCAGCACGCTGATCACAACAACCGCATTATCCCCGGACAAAAAGACCGCCGTGCATAAGACAGATATTCCCGTCAACGTATCCAGCGCTACCATGATATTCCTCCGGTCCGCCCGGTCAGCCAGAATTCCTCCAATGGGGGACAAAAGGATCGTCGGAATCGTGGCAATAGATAAAATCCCCGCAAACACAGCCGCCGAACCCGTCATCTCCAACACATACATAGACAATGCCAGGCGCAGGATATAATTGCCAAACAAAGAACTTGCCTGCCCCAGTACAAGGAGCGTAAAATTTTTCGTAAACAGTCTCTGCTCCATATGCTACTCCTTCCTTTCTTCCCTGTAACCTCCCAGTATCCTCTCTGTCCGTCCAACCATCTCATCCTCTATAATCGGAAGACCCATTGCCGCAAGAACCTCCGCAACAAACCTGCACTTATGCCGGATTTCTTCCGCATCCGCCGGGAACACGGACGGAAGCAGCCAGAAATTGACAAGGGGCAGCAGTTCAGAAAGCTCCTTTGCGTATTCCGTCCGGATCGAACCGTCACGCCGTCCTTCCTCGATCAGTTCCAGCCATAGAGGAGTCAGCACCCGCCGGTTCGCCCCCACCGCAGCCGCCAGAATGCGCGGGTCTTTCAGGATAGGAATTGCCTGCGTACTGATTTCTTCCCGTTCTCTGTCGGCTTTGTCAAAAGCAAGCACTTCCCGAATCTTCTGCAGCCCATTCAGATCCGAACGCCCCCGAACCGCCTCAAAAGGATTATTCTCCAAAAACATCCGATCCCCCAAAGCGTGCATGACCTCTTCCTTACTCTGGAAAAACCGATAAAACATCCCCTTTGCGCCGCCTGCCAGCTCCATGATATCCGTAATGGCAGTTTCCTCATAACCTTTCGATAAAAACAGCTCCTTTGCCGCATCCAAAATTTCTTTCTTCCATTGTTCCGGCTGTTTTTTCACTGGCCTCGCCAATTCCCACCGCCTCCTTCAATAGTTATTGACTTCAAGTCAATAACTATTATACAAAGAATTTACATCCATGTCAATCACTTCCGCAAACACTCTCTCAAATGCAAAAGAAATCCATGAAAAAAGGACCGAAAAATGCCACCTCAGCATTTTCAGCCCTTTATGTAAACTTGCAAAATGTTATGATATAATCCAACTTCCGCCCCTAAAATGATTCCAAATATTTCTGGAGCCTATCTGCAAACTGTCCAACATGTATCCCATCCACAAAAGAATGATGCGCCTGGACCGATACAGGCATGACAATCTTACCGTCCTTCTCATAATACTTCCCCCAGTCGAACAAAGGCGTCGCATTATCCTTTTTCCCAGAATTGGTATGTGAGATATGCGTATAGGTGACCCAGGGCATAGGCGAACACTGGAACACATCATTTCCAAGGGGACCAGTAAAATATTCCTTCTGCTCCCTTGCAATCCTTCCCGCCGTCTCCACATATTCCTGAATACTACCCCGAAGCGGCACATTGACCACTTTGAACAGCCCCGTATCCTGATTCAGATAAGTAAAGGCAGTATCAATATGCTCAAAAAGAACCACCTTCCCCTCCAGGAAACGATACCGGAACGCTTCAACCTCATCTGCGCATTTACATACCGCATACACAAACGCAAGCGTAAAAGAAAGATTCTGCGCCTTCACCTTCCGCCGGAAATTCGTGATATCCGTTGGTACTATGTCAAGAAAAAGTACAAGTTAAAAGTGAACTTTTCTTACAACCTTCCATTTTTTATCCAGCCAATCTTTCCATCTTATTCAATTTCTGTTCATACACATTCTCGTATTCATTTGGTGATAGATATCCACAATGACTGTGGATTCTTACCGTATTATAAAATGTCTCTATGTATTCAAATACCAATTTATAGGCATGTTCATAATTTTTTATTTTAAATCGATTCAGCCATTCTCTTTTGATCAATGCATGAAAGGATTCAATACAGGCATTATCCCATGG
>VIQU02000098.1 GCA_010206225.2 Lachnospiraceae bacterium MD308
TTGTTCCAGGAATCAGACATGGAATAAAGTTTTTTAAGCTGTGAAGGATTTAATAAAGCCACAGCTT
This sequence comes from Lachnospiraceae bacterium MD308, assembly GCA_010206225.2. Classification (GTDB taxonomy): domain Bacteria; phylum Bacillota; class Clostridia; order Lachnospirales; family Lachnospiraceae; genus MD308. Next base: position 68 of record VIQU02000098.1, read on the forward strand.
CAGAAATAAAATGTTGGTATTCAGCGTGGGAATCCCAATGTTTCAGCATGGTTGGCACCTCCGAAAAAAGAATTTCTTTTAACGAAGGGCGAAGCCCCCGATTTTGGGGCGCTTGTCAACCCTTTTTTGAAAATTTATTCAAAAAATGTGCAGAAATAATGAGGTGAAACCCAAAAATAAAACAATAAAAAAGAGCGGAAATATGGATACTTCAGAGTTTCCGAGACCGCTCATTAATAGAAATGAGGGGAAATAATGTACTGGACGATAAGATTTAATATTGTGAATCAGCAGGATGAGTATGTAAAATGTATGCAGGTTATTGATTACATTTCAAATGGAAAGAAAGATAGGTTATCAAAAGATTTTCTGAGAGAAGTAGAGTATTGCCATTCTGTAAAGAGGTTATCGCTTAACGAATTCATGGAAGGGGACATTAAGAATTGTTATGATAAATGGCCGCGGATAGAAACAGGAGACGAAATAGAATATGTGTTTAATATAGATTGTTCAGATGAAAATGACATGGTAAATATCATCTACTTTTGTCTTGTAAATGATAAGTTGGATGGGGATGCAGTACTTTGTATAAAGAGCAGCTCGGGAAATTCAGAAAAAATAGTAGCAAACATTAAAGATTTACTTTCGGTTCTTTTTATAAAGAAGAGAATAAAGAGTTGTTATACATTGACAGATAAGGGATTAAGGAAAATAAGGGGAACCCATAGAATAATCCGGCGTTTTTCTCCGATTTTTATGATTGACGAGAGCGATGAGTCAGTAGCATACTGGCGTCAGTCAGTACATACATTTTTGTTGAAACTATATAAGAAAGTGCGGGTTGGGAGTAATAAATATGTATATACAGAAAACTATTTCCTCCCACATATATGTCCGAAAGCTTTAAAAGGCAGATATTCTAATGACATTAATATAGAAAAAATTGAACAGGATACATGGTTAATGAGTATTTTTTCGGAATGTTTCTGTACGGGGGAAGCAAAGAAAGAAACACATATTGATTTTATAGAAAAAAGATATCAAATGTGGAAGTCAGAGACATTATTTGAACATGTAAAAGATATGTCTCTGCTTGCAATGTATATTTTCTGTATATCCGAATATTTTTTTAAAAATGATGTATCAGATTCTATGGAGCGGATAGAGCAGGCAATCTTCGATGCCAGAGATATGGCAGAAGGCTTGCTCCAAATTCTTGAAAATATATATCATTCTGAAAACGGAAGAGGTTATTTTTGTCTTCGAGTTCATAATAACATAGAAGGCAGAAGTAAAGGATATCTTAAAAGCCACTATCCGGAATACATAGGAAATAAAAGAAAAATAGCGGAACAAGACGTCAACTATTTGGAAGTAAAGATTGCCGATTATTCTCACTATACGATACCAGATCAGTTTTATATAAATTTTGAAAAACGAAGAAAAAATGCTGGAAATGAAGAAATACGAATTTACAATAAAATTCAAAAAAAGGCAAAGGATATTAAAGTCAGATCCTTTTTTGAAGCTTTAAAGTTTTGGGATGTATATAATTCTATATCTGAAAATGTGGTTCATCATTATGGTTTGCAGGTATTTGAATCTTTGGTATCCTGCTATGAAGGATATTTTAGAGTAAGAAGTCAGGGAAAATATCAGATAACTTTGGAGAAAGAATTTTATCGGTCTGTTCTGAAAAATGTGAAGAGATATCGCCCTTCTAGATGGGGAATACCTGGAACACAGTATGATATTCTGTTGCCTTTTAAAACACGGGAAATTATGCAAGATACATCCTTGAATGTCAATATTGATTATACAAGCAGTCTGCTTGAAAAATATAACATGTCTGAAAAAATATTTGACTTTACAACAGAGAATTGTACAAGGGTATTTCTTGAAGTGTCAGGTGGCGGAATCATGTCTTTTCAGGAAAAAAAGGAGAAGACGATCAGGGAATTATCCACAATACTTCAGAATGCATTGGAAAGACAAGAGAGTAACGATAATCTGATCATCCATTTTTCAGCTCAAAAGATAGCCTTGACTATGATTGAAATGTATTGTAAAGCAGTGATTCTTTACATTGCGCAAAGACCAAAGGGGCAGAAATGTTTTATTATGGTGACAGAATGTACTCAGTCGCATTTTGTTGAGATTACGAGAATGATGGCGCTGTTTTACAATAAACAGGGACATAATCCTTTAATGGGTAACACACAGATTTTCATGAGCGGTCAGAAAGAAGGCGAGGAATTCCTAATCATGGGAGCCAATTTGGGAGAAGCAATTGGAAGTAGCGAAAAGCTTGCGTTTGCCAGATGTATACATCCGAACTGTCTGAAAATTCTAAAAAAAATGTTGAAAAAACGTGTAAAAGACAATCGGAAAATGAGTGCTGATGCAATGAATACTAATGTTAGTATTGCGCCATTTGATATGCTTGAGTATAATAAAGAAAAAGAAACATTGTTTGAACGGAGTTTGCAAAGCACATTAAAACAAGATGTCCAGTCTGAGAAATTTGGATGTAAGATGGAAGGGCTACATGTAAGGATTGGCTCTAAAATTCACGTAAGAACTTTTTATGAGGCCGAACTTTTGTTCCATAATAATTATTATACCTCACGTTTTGCCTATTGGCTATTTCATGAATTGATGAATCATAAAGGACTGAATAAAAAGAAAAGATTTATTTTGGTTGGTTATGAAAACTATTCGGAAATGCTGTTGAATGAGCTCTGCAACATGTTTGACAATTCAGGTATTCATACAGAGTATTTGATCTATGAACAAAAAGCGGTTGGTAAATTTAGAGGACGAGTTGATTATGAAGCGTGTAAAGACTGCCAGTTCGTAATAATTGTTCCGATCAATTCTACAATGACCACTCATATTAAGGTCTCGGGATTCCTTGAAAGAACGATCAGGGAAGCTTTGAAGAAGAAAAATGACCAGAAGTATGAAAAATTTCAGCTCAGTACGGTACTTAATTATGGTATTATATTAATATCTCATAAAGAAGAAAATCTGTACTGGGAGAAAAGTATAGAAGAGAAAAATGTAATTATCTCTAAAATCAGTTGGGAAAAAATGAAGTACTTTACAGAAGTGATTTCTGAATGGGAGCACCCGTTAAGTTGTAAAGCATGTTTTCCAAAAGATGATTACACAAAAGAATTGCCATTGGTAGAAATGAGTAAGGCATCTGTAGTGCCTATGCACGCAATTGGAATCAGAAAGAGGAATACGTCTGAGAACATACATGATGTATCTGAACCAGAGATGAAAAAATTGGAGGAACTATCGGAGTTTCTTATATATGATCATATAGAACGGAATGGCAATCATTTCAGCTATTATTTTGCAACTGAGAAATTATGGGATTTTGCGGATGTGAGGAAAAATGTTCAGGAGTGGCTGAAAGAGAAAAAGAAATTATTGCCTGTCGAAGAGTGTAAAGTATATGATATTATTGTGGCTCCTTTGCATTTCAGCAATACTGCATTTTTAGAGGAGGTAAATGCATACCTTTTCAGCAATGCGGCATTAGTTTTACACTTTGACGTAGATAAAGAGTTCAGAATGAATGTAAAAACGAAGTATAGTTCTGTGCAGCAGTTATATGATAATTTGTGTATGGATGATGAAAAGTCAGTTATCAATTTCAGTTTCATTGATGACACAATAATTTCGGGGCACACATATAATAGAATGAAAAGCCTCATGAGTTCTTTGGTTACTGTAAGACCGAACAGTAAAGTAGAGATTCATATCTTCAAGTATGTAGTGCTTCTGCTTAACAGAATGTCAAATTCTTCCATAAGAAATTATATTAAAGATACAAGATATTTTATGGCTTACTTTAATCTGAACATTTCATCCATGCGGGTGAATTCAGATGCCTGTGTTTTATGCAAAAAATATAATGAGTGGGAGACGTTGGCAGAGCAGGCTTCTCTGAACGAAGTATGCAAGTACTGGAAGAATAAATGCAACAAAATAAAGTGTAAGCCGATTGAAACAGTAGATTTGGCGAAAAGAGATCCTTTGCGTCAGAAACGTGCAAAACAGTATATGATAACCTCGCATAAAGCTAAAAAGCTGTTAGATGTTTTGTGTGATAGGGCCAGTAATGATGAGATTCAATTTCAAATTGTGGATAGATTGTTTCCCGAGGATGTAAACAACAATTTTGAAAATATGGTTGCTGTATTAAAAATATTAGGACGTCCTTTTCTGACTTTCCGCAAGGAAGAAAAAGAGTCGGTTTTTGAACTTATGCTGAGGATGTTAGAAGCTTTGTTGCAGGATTCAGAACCAGATGGAAATCGGAAGTTTGACCGTATCGTGAGACAATTACGGAGTGATAAGGGAAACAGAACAAAAATAATTACGATGTTGTTGAATAGACTTGCAGAATTAGAATCAAACTATATTATAAGAATGCGAAGCATGAACCGGATTTTAGAATATTGTAACCTAATCTCCCGAAATTGTTATACATAGGTTTTAAGCTTATTCCCCAGATTCCTTATAAAATCGGTGTTTAACCCGTGTTTTGCCTTTACAAACATATGTATAAATGGTATAATAAAAGCAGAAAATTATACATATGTTGGAGGGAATCAACATGGCATCTCTGGTCTATCTAAAACACAAAAATGGCACCACATACGTTTATGAAAACGTCTCATACTGGGATAAAAAGTCAAAAAAACCGAAATCAAAACGTAAGTGTATTGGACATCTTGATCCGGATACTGGATCAGT
>VIQU02000099.1 GCA_010206225.2 Lachnospiraceae bacterium MD308
GGCTGCACTGATCCAGTATCCGGATCAAGATGTCCAATACACTTACGTTTTGATTTCGGTTTTTTTGACTTTTTATCCCAGTATGAGACGTTTTCATAAACGTATGTGGTGCCATTTTTGTGTTTTAGATAGACCAGAGATGCCATGTTGATTCCCTCCAACATATGTATAATTTTCTGCTTTTATTATACCATTTATACATATGTTTGTAAAGGAAAAACACGGGTTAAACACCGATTTTATAAGGAATCTGGGGAATAAGCTTAAAACCTATGTATAACAATTTCGGGAGATTAGGTTAATATCATTTACAGATTTTGACTTTTGGGGGAAAGTGCCGGAGGGAGAAGAAAAACAGATGGTAGACGAATTTCGGCAATTGTGTATAGAGGTTCAAGCAGACTGTAGAGATTCCCCCGAAAAGTATTATCTTGAAGAAAATCCACGCTTGCAAGAGCATATATCAAAGTATGATACACCATACGGTTATATTTAACGGCGATTAACTGAAAACACATTCAAAAATAAGCCGTATAGTTTTAGATAGGAGGGAGAAATTTATATGAATCAAGCAGAGTATGAACGCATGGTAAAAATATATAATTATGTGTATTCCACACTTCCAAATACTCCTGAAAGGGAAAAACGGCTTGCGGAGATAGGAGAAGAAGATTCAAGTAAGTTATGGGATTTTTATTGCGGAATTTGTTCTGGACGAATAAAAGAGCCTGAACGCACAAACAGCGAGGTAAACACAATGGGTGAAAAGAAGATTGCAAGTTATGAGGATTTTATAAAAGCGTTAAGATATGGGGAAAATAATATGCTTTGCAAATTCAGGCGAAACAATCCTGAAAGATATGCTTATTATGTTGAACAGATGGGAGCAGGTTTTGGACGTAAAAATTCGTCGAAAACACGAGATATTAAACGGCTAGAGGAAGAACACAAAAAGCGTAGTGAAATTTTAGCAATTCCAGACACAATAGCAAGGCATAAGGCGATAGCTGAAAATATGGCTCTGTTTGGACGATAAAGAGAAAACGAGGTAGATCATTATGGAAAAGGACACACTTATAAACAATTTGCTTGCGAATTATGGCAAATATGGCGTTACCAGAGCAGAATTAGAGCCGATTATAGATGATGGCATACAAAACTATGATTTGTCATTAGAAGCTATCTACAGCGGTTTGAGAATGAGCCTTGCATCTGCATTTAATGAGCATGAGTATTTTTCTTTAGATGATGTGATGGCGATAACCGGTGAAAGCCGGGAAGAACTTTTACAGCGGATAGAGAAATGCAGACAGGAGTTAATAGAAGCCGGAGAAAACCCGGACGAGTATTTTAAGCCTGTAGAACCACAGAGGGCAACAGTCTATTATTTTCCTAACGGTTTGCATTAACGGAATTTTTTCTTGAATTTATCCGGGGATTATGCTATATTATAGATACAAAAGAGGAAACAACCGCCCACAAAGTGGTTGACCTCACAAGATTAGACGATAAGCCTACCTGTTCCGCCAAGATACAAGGTAGGCTTATTTATTTTCGCTTGTTCCTCTTATCGAGAAAGGCAAGCAACGCTATAACAAAACTACCAAAGGCAATCAGCAGAGCTAATATACCTATGAAAATCGAAATGATTTCAAAAGCTGTCATTTGCGCCACCTCCCCTCTTATGTACTCCGGCAAACCGGGCATGAAGTTTTGGGAGGTTACCACCTTGCAACACGATTGTTCCTCTCTGATATTCTATCATATTCTTTCTTTTATGACAATTCCCAGATTCCCCTACAAGTATTATTTTCCTATTTTTCTTTTTGAATAGTCTAAAAAAATTATAGATTAAAATATACCATTTTCTATTGACAATAACAGCAACAACAAGTATAATTTTAGTATAAATTTATTTATAATTATTTTTGAACTGTTTTAGGGAATGAGAGGGAACAGCTTATGTGTAAAATATACGGTTATGTAAGAGTTTCTACAATCCAACAGAAAGTAGAAAGGCAGATAAACAATATTATAGGATTCAATGGTGATGCAATCATTATATCCGAAAAGCAATCTGGCAAAGACATAGATAACAGGGCAGAGTTTAAAAAACTGCTGAATAAGGTAAAGCCGGGAGATACAATAATATTTGATGAAGTCAGTAGAATGTCAAGAAATGCTGATGAAGGCTTTTCTCTGTATATGGAACTTTTGAGCAAGGGTATTTCCCTTGTGTTTCTGAAAGAGCGGCATATAGATACAGACGAATATAAACGCCGGACACAAAAGCATATAGAGAAAGTATCATCCAGTAATAAGAAAATGGATAATCTCATAAACGGAATACTTGAACTTGTGGCAGAGTTTGAGCAGGAGAACTTGAAAGACAATATCCGGCTTGCGTTTGAACAGGCAGAGCATGAGAGACAGTTTCTTATTAAACGAGTGACAGAGGGTAAGGCTACTTCAAGTAAGAGGCAGGGCAGGCCAGAGGGAAGTTGCAATATAAAGACAGATAAAGCAGATCATATAAAGCAAACTATAAGGGATTTATCAAAGGATTTTGACGGTAAATATTCCGATGCTAAGATATTGAGGGAATATTTGCATAACACATCAAAAGGAACATACTACAAATACAAGAAAGAATTGAAAGAAGAAATAGCATAATAACACATAAACCTATTGAGGGTATCGGCTACATAGATACCCTTTTGTTTTGCATAAAATATCATGCCGTGGGGGTTTTATAGGGAAACGCCGCATAGGGGTAGTTAGTGCCTTTTTCTGCCGGACATTTTCAAAAAGGCTTAGTCCTGCTGTTATTCTAAAATATTTTTGAAATATGCAAAAAGGCGGTTTTGTGATAAAATAAAAATTATCATTATATGGAAGAGGTCATTAAGATGAAAAATCAATCATTAGCTGCTAACGCTATGAAAATTTCAATAGAAGATTCAATACATAAAGTTATGAACATTATAGAAAAAGAAGATGGAAGAACCTTTGAAGAAAAAAAGAAAGAAGCAATCAATTTTCTTAAGGATAAAGAGAATACGTTGCTGGCAGAACGTTTAATTGATATTGCTACAAATGATGAAATGGGGAAAAAGATTTATAAAAAGTTCTGGGCAATGGGAGAGTGTATTATTACAGAAAATGAAATTATATTACGAAAAGTACAGGATTCGGATAAACACATATTTATTGAATTGCAAAAGGAAAATAATATCGTTAAGTCAATGATGAAAGAAGAAGCCTATCGTAATATGTTATGGAATGAACATATAGAGTATAAAGCATTAATGTTTTCGGTAATCGTGGATAATGAATATGCCGGATATTGTGGTATAAAGAATACTACGCATGAACAATGGGAGATAGCGATAGAAATTTTGAATAAGTGGAAACACAAAGGAATTGGATATAGAGCAATTAGCGTTATGTTAGATGAAATAAAGAATCGTCTGAATGTGTCGGAATTTCGTGTAAGAATTGATGCTGAAAATTATCCAAGTCAAAGATTATTTGAGAAACTTGGGGCAGAGCCTAATGGTATTTCAGAATTTTTGTTGCATGAGGAAGCGGATATTCGTAGATGTGAGGAAGAAAATATTCATTTGCTGGATGAGAGAATACAGAAATTAGCAAAGCAGTTTAATGTTGAACCAAGAAAATTGTTGAGCCATGTGTTGGAATACAAATTAACGTGGGATTAAAGAAAGTGTCTGTAAGTGTTCAAAAATTGATAAAAATTTAGGTGCGTTACACACAAGTAGCACACAAATAGCCCTTAAAACCCTATAAAATCAAGGATGACAGTTTCCATTGAGGAAGCTATGTCCCAGAAATAGGGGTATTCCTGTTAAACAAGAAGATAACTGTGCAAGATGCTCGTGATTTTTCCAGAGACAGGCAGAAGCAAGTGAACTTAAGAGCATTTTCTGAGATAACAGCAAATATTTATTTGGCTGTTTAACATGAAGGATTAGAAAGAGTTATGGTACGGTGGTGAAGTACTATAACTCTTTTCTAATTAGTGTCTGCTTATTGAACAATAAAATCTGTTAAAGACGTTGATATTACTGCATTTATGGGCATACCGTAGTATAATAGAAGTGCAAGAAAAATCACTGATCTGTGCAAAAACCTTGCACTTAAAGGAGTGCCTTATGTATAAAAAAGATCGACTTCGCCAATTGGGGCTAACAGATTTCAATCAGCCCATTGGACTCAAAATGAATCCGGAAAACCGCTGGGTGAAGAAAGCAGAGCTCATTCCCTGGCCTGCCATTGAAGACCGTTACGCGGAACTTTTTCCCAGTAAGACGGGAATGCCTGCCAAACCTTTGCGCCTGGCTCTTGGATCACTTATTATCCAGAAGCAGTACGATTATTCCGACCGGGAACTGGTAGAACAGCTCACAGAGAATCCGTACTACCAGTTTTTTATTGGTCTTCCAGGTTATCAACAGGAACCGCCGTTTGCACCATCGCTTCTGGTAGAATTCCGAAAACGTCTGACTGACGACATCCTTGGGGACATCAATGAGATGATTATTGGATTCAACCATCCGGATGATCATACCCCAGCTGGCGGCAGCG